>CAXXCK010000001.1:0-102454 GCA_963678045.2 Erysipelotrichaceae bacterium
AATCCGATCGATCTGGCTACGTCACAGCGATGCATGACCGGATCGATTCCGATGACCTTGATGCCCATCGATTTATAATAGATCGATAAAAAGAGACCCAGATTGCCCATTCCAAAGGACGGCGACCGTATCAAACAGTTTCACGTCGACCGGTAAGATCCCGTTGAGTGCGATCCAGCACATCATGATCATGGCCCCTTCTTTGGGCGACAAGCGAGGATCAAACCGATACAGGATCTTGCCTTCTTCTGAATGAAGGCTGATTCGATGAGCCGAAGCATGGGTTCCCAAAAACAAAACCAGGTCTCCTTGATTGACAGAGCTCACTTCCGAGCCTTTGTTTAGAACTTTGCCGACGCAGCAATACCCTGGCCGGGCAGGATAAGAAGCCCCTTTTTTCAGTCCGTAGACCCGAGACAATTCTGTTCCCGGAGAGATGACGGATACGATGCTTTCGATGAGGACTTCATCGGCTTTCAAAGCGGCTTCACTGAGCTCTTCTTCGATCAGTTCGACGGACAGCGGACTGTTGATGATGACGCTTTTCTTTTCATGATCTCTTCTCCAAATTGGTTATCTTTATCATACAACACGTAACCCGTTTTTGGGTCGGCAGCCGTCATTTCTGCCCAGACACAAGCGAGAAATCGATAAAGCACTCTGTTATAATAGAAGAGACCTTGGAAAGATAACCCATGCAAATCAAAAAAACACTGACGATATCGATCTTCTTGACTCTGTTTCTGTTATTGGGAAGCAGTTTTAGTGCGCTTGCCTTAACACCGGATCAAAGTGCCGTATTGCTCAACAAAAACAGCACCTGGCTGATCAATGGATCGGCTGCTCCATCATCCCTGACAGACACAGCGATCACTACCGCCTATAACCTTACTGCGAATTCGACCTTGACCATCAGCTCAGCCACCAAAATCAAATACGTCTATGTTCTGTTTGATCAAGCGCCTCAAGCGTATACGATGACGACCCCTACTGAAACCCAACGGGTCGGCCTCAACGGTTTTCTGCATGAACTGATCACGTTGCGTGAATCCAGCACCACGGTATCCTTGAATCTGAATCCCGGCAAGATCGCTTCGATCATGGTCTATTCTGAAGGCAGTTTGCCCAAGGATGTCCAAGTCTGGGAAAGACCCGCTTTGGATGCGGATCTGTTGGTTTTTGCGGCTCATAGCGATGATGAGGCCTTGTATTTTGGACCGGCCATCGCCAAAAGCATCGAAGCCGGTAAAATCGTACAAGTGGCTTATCTGACCCATCATTTCGCAACCCGGGTAAGACCGCATGAGACCTTAGACAGCCTTTGGGTCTTGGGGGTTCACTCCTATCCGATTTTTGGACCGTTTCCAGACAAACAATCCACTTCCCTGAACCATGCCTATACGATCTTTCCCAAAGAACAGGTCCTAAACTATGAGATCACTCTGATTCGGCGTTTCAAACCGGAAGTCATCCTGTCTCATGATTTTGCGGGAGAATACGGCCATGGAGCCCATATGATCCTTTCCGATGTGTTGAAAGAAGCCATAACCTTAAGTTCAGACTTTACAGTAGATCCGGCTTCAGCCGTCGTCTATGGCACCTTCAGCCCGCTGAAAGTCTACATTCATTTGTATCAGGAAAACCCGATCTTACTGGATGTTTATACGCCCTTGCCCGGTTTTGGAAATCTGAGTCCTTTACAAGTCGCCAGGGCAGCCTATGAGAAGCATGTTTCTCAACACATCTGGCCTTTGAGTGTCATTACTTCTACCGTCGGTGATGTCCGGAAATTCGGGTTGTATTATACGACTTTACCGGCCGATACGACAAACGATCTCTTTGAGCATGTCCCTGCTAAACTCATCAGAATCGATCCAATCAAGCCCAAACCGCCTGTCATTCCGACATCTTCGAATTCCATTCTGGACAGTACGCAGGTGCAAACTTTGGTAGCCGGACTGGTTGGCGCAGCGCTGATCTTGACCGGATTGGTTGTTTATCTTCTAAGAAGACCGAAACGGCCTACGAAAATAAAACAAAAAAGAGCCTGATACGTATCAGGCTCTTAGATTTATAAATGAAACAGGCGATTACGCCAGGATCTTTAGGTAAGCCCCGACGATCGCAATGGCGATGATAATCCAGACCATCTTGGCTGAGGTCATTTTTTTACGTCCCAGCATCCAATAGCATAGCACCACAAAAAGCAAAGGCAGTAAATTGGGTAAGATCTTATTGAAGATGTCTTGGACCTTGGTGATCGATTCCCCGATCGTAAAGGTCACCGGGACATTGACTTTGACATTGGAAGCAATCAGCGCACCAACCACGGTCAGACCCATGACGGAGGCCGCATCGGTGATGCTTTTGAGACGGCTTTGGCTGGCTGATACGAAGCGGACGCCTTGGTTGTATCCCAGATCCCACAATTTAAAACGCAAGACCAACATGACCAATCCAATGACCAAACACAAAGCGACACCGGTCGCATTGCCTTCTAAGGCCATGTAGGCCGCAATGGCCCCAAAGATCGTTTTAGGCAAGACTGTCAGGATCGAATCTCCCAATCCGGCAAAAGGTCCCATCAGTGAGGTCCGAATCGAAGAAGCCGCTTCAATGGCTTGATCCTGACCGTTTTCTTCCACAGCCAAGGCTGAGCTCAAAATCAGATTGGCCATCCAGGGCTGCGTGTTGAAAAACCGAAAATGCGTCTTAAGCGAAGTTTTTAAACTCTCGGGTTTGTCTTTATGAATGATTTCCAGGCTGGGTCCTAAGGCATAGACGACACTGGCTGCCTGCATCGATTCATAGTTGAAACAGACCTGAGACGCCAAGAACCAGCGACGTCTGGCCGCTCTGACTTGTTTGCGGGTCAAGACGACGCGATCATGATTGACTTCAAAACCGGGTCCCGTCGTTGACGGGGTCAGTTTGGCTTCTTTTTCATTTTGGCCATAGATCACATACGCGACGATGAAGCCAAAAGAGGCCACCCCGATGATCGGCAGATTGAAATAAGACGACAAGAGAAAACCCAAGATCGCATAGATGAAGTATTTCGTCAAAGGCAGATATTTCAGAAGGATCGCAAAACCGACTGCCGGTAATAAGCCGCCTGCCGCATTGAGTCCGATACTGAGCCAAGAAGGCATCAGTTTCAACAGCTGGATGATGAAGGAAGAACCGGCGGTCAAGGTCAGAAAGACGATGGCCATCAAAAAGAAGATGCGTGGAAACATACCGGTCAGGATCCAGCGATACATCGATTTCAGGTTCATTTTATCCAAGCTGTTTTGAGCTTGGTGAAGAAAATAGGAACTGATCATTCTGGAAAAGACATCCAGCTGAACGCCTAGGGCTGCCACGGGGATCCCGACCGCTAAGCCGGCTTCCATCCCGCCCCCGGTCACGGAAGCAAAAGCGATCCCGATGATGGATCCCAGGATGTAGTTGGGAATGGCCGCTCCGCCAAAACCCCCGACACCCAAAGACATCAGTTCCATCGTACCGCCGATCAACAGACCTTCGGTGATGTTGCCCATGATCATGCCGGAAATCAGACCGCAAAAGACCAGTCTTCCGTAATTCATCAATTGGGTATGCATCGTATCATACGATACCACCGCGGTAAACAAGGTCAAAGCCAGGATTTGAAAGGGACTAAACATGATTCATTCTCCTTTATGTATCGATTCCGTAAGCACGGTCTCGATGATGCTGATGGCGTCAAACAAAGTGGGCACGCACGCTGCACAATGACTCAGCATTTTAGCACTGGGGGTTTCCACATCCGGAACCAGGATCGGATGGGTCTTGGCCCGATAGGCACTTTCGATACCGACCCGGCTGTCTTCAATGACGATACAGGATTCACACTCGACTTGTAAACGCGAGGCAGTCACTTGATAAATTTCCGGGTGGGGCTTTTGATGGGTGATCATGTCTCCCCCAACCAAGACATCAAAATAAGATCGTAAGTTCAGATCAGTCAGGATCGTTTCGATCCGGATCAAAGGTGCTGCTGAAGCAACAGCCAGAAGCAGTCCCTTATCTTTAACGGACTGAAGCAGGGCTTCCAGTCCCGGTTTCATCAAGATCCCGTCTCGGTCAAAGCGGGTTTTCGTCAAAGTCCGATAGAATGTCATGACTTCTTCTGAATCCAAATGAGGTAAACGTTCCTTCAGCAACAACACTTTGTTTTTGCCGGTCAGGCCCAGAAAGGCATGGATAAAGGCCGTATCCACATGAAATCCGTATTTTTCTCCGACTGCCGGCCAATCCAAGGCCGCCTGTCTTTCCGTATCGATCATGGTCCCATCCATATCCAATATCACTGCTTTGATCATGGTTTCTCCTTAAACGCACAACTCGTCCTTCTTATTCTAAAACATTGAAACGCGCTTGGGGGATTAAAACGGGCATAAACGTAAAAAAAGAAGCCTATCCTTAGTGCTTGTTTGGAGTGTTGTCATGTTGAAGTCGCGTTATAATGAAGTCAAAGGAGTCCTTATGAAAAAATCATTGTTGGCCCTGACCTATGCGATGCTGATCAGTGCGTATCCGGCTTTGATGTTTGTTTTGATAAGGGAATCTGGCAGACCGTTTACCTCTAAGCTTGACGGAGTTGATTATGGCTGGGTTTTTTATGTGTTGGTGGTGATTGGCTACTCGCTGGTGGTCGGGATCATCGGAATGATCCTGGCCTGGATCGCATACAATAAAAACCGAACTGACTATATCCTGTACGGGTTGATTCTTTTAGGAACCCATGTCTTGATTTGCATACGTTATCCGATTTACATGCTGGTTCCGCTATCCATACTGATCTTGGGTTATTTTGCCTATAAAGATGTCAAAAAACTGAAAGCTAAGGCGAAAGCGGATCCGAATCCGGTGTTGGATTAAGCGATATATCAAATGGGTCTTATTTGTGTTTCCATTGATAATATTCATCATCTTTGGCTTTATCGATCGTCGCTTCTTGTTTCTTCTCATATCTGAAAAATTCCGCGGTATGGAATAACTCGGTAAATGATTCCAGAGTCAATAGGTATTGGGCATGATCGTTTTTGGCTTGGATCAGGTCCCCTTTGATCGCAAAATAAACCAGTTGCGGTTTGTGTATCTTAAGGATCTCTCCTTGTTTCAGACATTTCAGGGTCGTCTCAAAACTGTCCAGTTTATCCATGGTTCTCCTTTGCGTTATCCGGTATCATTATCGCCTGTCTTGGCTTCGATGTCCACTAATCATGATTTCTCTTTGCGGTTTCACTCAATAAAAAAGGAAATGCATCTTTCGATGCATTTCCATTCGTCATGTGTTTGTAGGAACTTTTCTACGGTTTCATTACGATCTGCTTTGGCTCTTCCACAGACATCGGATTTTATGAATAAAGCCCAATATCTCGAATGATCAGCCCCCCATGAGCATCATCTATGACTATTGTATGGGTTACAAAGGGATAAGTCTACACACTATGAGTGTGATTTCGATGGTTTTGGATAAAAATGAACATTTGTTATGATTCTCTGTTTGAGTTCACGGCGGATGTCAAACCGCTAAACGGAACTTCGATCAAAAAGCCGGATCGAAGCCACCAAACCAACACTGATCAAGACAACACAAATCACCAAGGCTAAGCTGAAATCCGTTACGCCTTTGACGCCGCTCAGCAAGGCCATGTTGTCGCTGGTCAAGGTCATGGGATTGAATTTCTGCAGTTTGGGAAAGATACTGAGAATGGTCATGACAAGGGTCAAGCCTCCGACCAAAAGCAAACTGCCGATGCTCGTCTTAAACAGGATCCCGCCCAAGATGAGCAGGATGATCAGGAATTCTCCATAAATCCAGGGTCCGACAAAAACCAGGAAAAGCTGGTGCATACCGGTCATTTTCCAAAAATACGCCGTATAGAGCGCCGTCACCAAAAGACAAAACAGATAAGACAGGGTCCATAATACACTGGCCACGGCAAACTTGGATAAGATGACCGTTTTACGTTTTAGTCCCTTGGTCAGGATGTTGATCAAGGTCCCTTTGGAAAATTCATTGGCCATGATCCCGCTGAATACGATCACCACGACCACCAGGCCCATTTGACCTACGTTCTTAAAGAACTGAGCCCAGGAATCCAGGGCCGTCGGTTCAGGCAAGTTGATGTCCAAGCCGGCAGCTTTGATGATTTCAGGCGTAAACTTCGCTAAAACCGGGTTCATCATCCCAAACAACAGGAAAACGGTTCCCAAGATGATGATCTTTGAAGTACGGACATATTCCGTGATTTCTTTTTTTGTGAATGCCCAGAATGCCTTCATCGGACAGCCTCCATGAACAGACTTTCAATGGTCGGTTCATTGATTTCAAAACGGACAGGCAATAGTTTATGATCGACCAACGCCTTCATCATGACGAGCTGGGTCTGAGCGAGATCCGTAGTATGGCAAATGACGCTGAGCTGTGTTTCAGTGAGTGAACTGACTGCGTTTCTGATTTCAGGCAAATCGACAAATTGGCGCAACGTGGCTTCAGTGGCAAATTCGATGGTCAACCCGTCTGCCCTTCCCTTGGCTTTGACTTCTGCCAAGGTTCCGCTAAGCATCAGTTTGCCTTGATGCAAAACGGCGATATGATCACAGATGCGTTCGACATCGGAAAGAATGTGGGTCGAAAAGATCACGGTGGTCTTGCCTTTGACTTTCAACAAGATGTCCAGGATTTCCTTTCGTCCGATCGGATCAAGTGCACTGGTCGGTTCATCACAGATCAGCAACTTGGGTTCATTCAGTAAGGCTTGAGCGATTCCCAGGCGTTGTTTCATGCCTCGGGAATAGGCTCCGATTTTCTTCTTGACCTGATCCAAGCCGACCAAAGCCAACAGGTGGGTGCTGCGGGACTCGATTTGAGCCGATGTCAGTCCGGTGATCTCCCCGCACAGGCGCAGGTATTCTTTGGCCCGCAGGTAATTGTAAAATTCCGGGACATCCGGCAAATACCCGATGAGCCGGTTGGTTTTGGTTTCTCCGAAACTGACTTTCTCCCCGTTGATCAAAACCGTCCCCTCATCGGCTTTCAGTAAGCCCAGGACCAACTTCATGGTCGTGGTCTTGCCGGCTCCGTTTTGTCCGATGAATCCGAATATGGATCCTTCAGGCACACTGAAAGACAGATCATCGATCGCCAGGGTCGATCCGAAACGCTTGGACAGATGCTGGATCTCTACGATGCTCATCATTCGTCACTTTTCCCGAAAATCAAATAAATGATGGGTCCGATGATCTGAATGAAACTGACAATGATCCACAGTGTCCTGGTTCCGGTTTTATAGGTCTTGTGGGTCAAGACGTGAACCAAGGCATAGATGGTCAAACTCAGTTCTATGATGATGACGGGAATCAAAAAAGGTAAGATCGGCATTATTTTATCCATAGGGTCTCCTTGTTCTATAAGGATTGCTTCAAATCCGACAAAGGTAGTATAGACCATAATGAAACGCTTTTCCAGTGTGTCGGAAAAGCGTTTTTAGACTCTAGAAAGTATAGAAAGATCAGCGATCTTAAGGTGACGATGGTGACCCGTACGGGGTTCGAACCCGTAAATGCATGCGTGAGGGGCATGTGAGTTAACCGTTTCTCCAACGGGCCAAAAAATAAACAAGTGCGATTTTGATTAAAAGCCGCGGGATCAGACAAAGATTGTGAATGAGGTCTGCATCAAAGTCTAGACCCATTATAACAAGGTTAAACCCGGTTGACTATGTCAGAGTTTAAAAAATGAGTGATAAGCGCACTCATCGTCATCAAAAAGGCCAGACCGACGCTCAGCTACAGAATCGTGACTGTCTCTGAAATCGGCTTTCTGAGGTCATGCATTTCAAAAGGAACACTGTCTTCAGCCGCAAAGCCGACCGGGATCACTGCCAACGGGATGATCGTGTCGCTTAAGTTGAGTTTTTCTTTGAAGACTTCCGGTTTAAACATGGCGACCCAGATCGAACCCAGTCCCAGATCGGTGGCTTGAAGCAAAAGATGCGTCGCTACGATACTGCCGTCCCAAGCTCCGCTGGCTCGGCCATCTTTGGCTTTCCAGCTTTGACTCAGGTCATAACAGACCAAGAAGACGACCGGGGCATTGAATCGTCCGCGGGTTGCCGCATCGACGATCTCCAGGCTTTCTTTAGAGCGAAAGACAAAGATCTTTTGAGGCTGGTTGTTGTGGGCCGTCGGCGCATTCTGTGCTGCTTTCAGTAAGATCTCGAGCTGTTCATCGCTTATTGGCGTATCCGCAAACCGTCTTACCGCATACCGTTTTTTACTGAGGGTCAAGAAATCCATGAGGGTGCCTCCTTGTGGCTTATAGTGAATGCTGGATCGGTTTCATGCGATCAAAGGTACAAAACTGAGTAAAGCCGAGGCTTTTTAATTCTTGACGGACATGATCCATGTGTTGACCCAGTTGATCGATCTTGTGAGAGTCTGATCCTAAGGTCAAAATGGTCCCGCCCAAGGCGCGATACAGACTCAAGATCCGCTTTGAGGGGGTCAGATCCTGCATGCCATACCGGAAAGAAGAAGTATTGACTTCCAAGCCTTTGCCTTGTTTGATGACTTCAATCAGGATCGCTTCGATCAGATCAATACAGACTTCATCATCCAGGATGCCGTCTTGGTCATAGCGTTTGATCACATCCATGTGGGCCAACACACTGTAATCGGTCGTATTCTTAACCAGTTCAAGCAGATTCGCATAATAGCCCCGGTTGATTTCCAGCTGGGTCTTGCCTTTTTGATAGGCATATAGCCAGAACTCCTGATTGTCGATCTCATGACTGGACAGCATGATGAAATCAAAAGGATATTTTCTCGCATCGTCACGATAACGATCGATCGTATGAAGCTGGATCCCGAATTCGATCCCGGCCTTGATAATCAAGCGTCCTTGATAGCGTGATCGTATCTCTTCTATGGCTTTAAAGTAAGTGTCGTAGGTGAAGGTATTGAGGTAAGTGTATTCGTTGACCACGTCATAATCGACATGTTCGGTAAAGCACAGTTCATTGAGACCTTGAACCAAGGCTGCTTGCGCATACACCTCCATGGGTACCTTGGAATCACAACTGTGATCCGAGTGTAAGTGATAGTCACATTTCATCGTTGTCACCGCTTTCTCAAGATTTAATTATAGTTCATAGAAAACTCAAGTCAAATGTGAAAGTGACAAAATATCTCAAGCTGTCCACTCCTTTCCCCTGCTCAAACTCAGGAGTACTCATCAAGCGTAGACTGTAGGCCGTGAGGTAGGATATGGAAAACGGATGTCCGGTATTGCCAAAGCCAATCAAGGTCAGTGACCAAGTCACGAAAGTCGAGGCTTTGATCCTAAGGGCGAATCAGATCGCAATCAGGCTGGCTGAAACGGATGCGGATGCGGCCGTGAGTTTCATGAACAATGTCCAACATCTGAAAGCCTTGGGTGATCCGATGATGGAATGGTTCATCGAGTCCAGAGAACGCGGACTAAGCCTCAAAAAAGAAGCCCAGAAAGAAACACAAACCGGTGAGTATTATTCCTTCTGATCACAATGCCAAACTAAAAAAGTCCCTCAGGACTTTTTTGTTTGCGTGATTCAGGATCAGCCGAATCTTCCGGTAATATAATCAGACGTGCTTTTTTCTTTGGGATTGGTAAACATGGATTTGGTGGGACCTTGTTCAACCATGTCTCCCATCATCAGGAATCCGGCTTGATCCGAAATACGGCCAGCCTGTTGGATACTGTGGGGAATGATGATGATCGTATAGTCTTTTTTGAGTTCCTGTAAGGATTCTTCGATCTTGAGGGTCGAGATGGGGTCCAGGGCTGCACAGGGGCGATCCAGGACGATGACTTCAGGGCCTAGGGCTAAAACGCGGGCAATGCATAAGCGTTGCTGTTGACCCCCGGAAAGCCTTAAGGCGGAGGTATGGAGCCGATCTTTGACTTCATCCCATAAGACGGTTAAGCGTAAAGCGTTCTCTACTTTTTGTTGAAGGATGGCTTTGTCGGTGATCCCGCTTAAGCGAGGGCCATAAGCCACATTGTCGAAGATCGACATCGGTAAAGCGATCGGTTCTTCAAAGACCATTCCGATACGGCGTCTGAGTTCATTGACACTGACTTCCGCTGCGCGGATGTCTTTGCCATCCAGCAGGATCTCGCCTTCCATTCTGGCTTCCGGATCCATATCACACATCCGGGTAATGGCTCTAAACAAAGTCGTGGTTCCGCTGTTGGCCGGACCGAAAAGCGCATAGATCTCATGTTCAAAGATCTCCATGTTGACGTTTTTCAAGACTTGTTTGTCGTTATAGTAAAAATTCAGGTTTTTGATGATGATCTTGGCTTTTTTACTCATAGGGCCCCTATCTGTTCTTGGCCACGAATCGGTTAACGATCATGTTGGCCCCGATGTTGATGGCTAAGATAATGATGATCAGCAAGGTCGCCGTTCCATAGGCTCTTTCCATCGAGATCCCTTCACGGGCCAAGACATAGAAATGAACGGCCATGGTTCTGGCGGGCGAGAAAATATCGGCCGGCATACGCAATGAGGATCCGGCAGTCAGGATGACGGCGGCGGTTTCTGCCACACAACGTCCGATGCCCAATATGACGCCGGTCGCGATCCCGGGGAAAGCGGAAGGCAAAACGGCCGTGGTGATGGTTTGCCACTTGTTGCCGCCCAAGGAATAACTGACTTCACGATATCCGTGAGGAACGGAACGGATGGCTTCTTCCGATGTACGGATGATCGTCGGCAAGATCATGACGCCCATCGTCAAACCGCCCGACAAAACCGACCAGCCCAGTTTCAAATAGATGACAAAGAAGATGAAGCCGAAAAGACCATAGACGATCGATGGGATCGCCGCCAAGGATTCGGCACTGAAGCGGATGATGCGGGTGATGCGGGTCTCACGGGTAAATTCAGTCAGATAGAAGGCGGTTCCGACCCCAAAAGGCGTGGCGACCACGACCGCGACGGCAGTCACCATCATCGTGGATACTATGGTCGACAAGATCCCGCCTGAGCGTCCCATATCGCTGGGATTTTCAGTCAGAAACTGCCAGGTCAAAGTCGGGATGCCTTTGATTAAGATCGAAGACACGATAAACAACAGGAGGACAACGACAAGAATGGAGACCGACCAGATGATGAACTTGGCGATCCGTTCTGAGAGTTTTGCGCTTATTTTCATGATTACTTCTTCCTCACGATGACTTGCGCCACGGCATTGATGATCATGATCATCACAAAGAGCACGATGCCGGTCGCAAACAAGGCTTGCTGATGGGCGCCTGAGGCATAACCCATTTCAATCCCGATGTTGGTGGTCAGCGTTCTGGCCGGATCCAGGATCGAATTGGGTAAGGCGACCGCGTTGCCCAAAACCATGATGACGGCCATGGTTTCACCGATGGCTCGACCGATCCCTAAAATGATGGCAGCCATGATGCCCGATTTGGCCGAAGGAATCAAGACGGCATAAATGGTTTGCCAGTGGGTGGCGCCCAGCGCCAAAGACCCTTGTTTGTATAAGCCCGGCAAAGCCATGAGCGAGACTTCTGAAATACTGATGATGGTCGGCAGGATCATGATGGCCAAGATGATGGATCCGGCCAGGATGCTTAAGCCAGGACCGCCCAGATACTGGCGAATGGCCGGAACGACAAAGGTCAAGCCCCAAAAGCCGTAGACGACCGATGGGATCCCTGCCAACAGCTGAATGGCCGGTCTCATGATGTCTCGTACTTTAGCGGGGGCATACTCGGTCAAAAAGATACTGACGCATAAGGCGACCGGAACCCCGATCAGCGCTGCGCCCAAGGTCACGGAGACGGTTCCGACGATCATTGGAAAGATCCCGTAGACGCCTTGACTGGGTGCCCATTTCATCCCGAAGATGAAGTTGAAAAGACCGACTTTGTTGATGAGGGGAACCCCTTCAACAAAAATAAAGATCGTGATGACAGCCAGGACAGACAAGGTCGACAAGGCAACGATGAAGAAGCCCAAGCTCAGTAATTTTTCTTTTTTCAGTTTCATGGCGTCCCTTTGTTTTTGAAGGTCACCAAACCTTCACGATCCAACAGTGCTTTGCCCGCATCGGATAAGACGAAATCGATGAATTTCTTGACGTCTCCGGTGGGCTCATTGTGTGTGATGAATAAGAAAGGACGAGACAGGTTATAAGTGCCGTTAATGACATTATCATGGGAGGCTTTGACGCCATCCAGTTTGAGGGCTTTGACTTTCGTATTGACCAAACCCAGTGAGATATAGCCGATGGCATTGGCATCATCCCCCACCAGCATTCTGACCGTTCCGTTAGAATCCTGAACGATGGAACGGGGATCGATTTCGATCTTGGCCATGACCAGACTTTCAAAAGCAGAACGAGTGCCTGATCCTTCTTCACGGGTAATGACATGGATCTGGGCGTTTTTTCCGCCCAATTGGCTCCAATTGGTGATGGCTCCGGAATAAATGTCTTGGACTTGCTGAAGGGTAAGGTCTGTGATCGGATTGTCCGGATGGACGATGACAGCCAAGCCGTCTCGGGCGATTTCCACATACCACAGGGTCTTTTCTTCATCTTTTAAGTTACGGGAAGACATCCCGATGTCGGCGGTGTCGGTTTGGGCAGACATGACCCCGGCAGAAGAACCGCCGCCTTGAACGTCGATCAGGATGCCCGGATTCAGCCGGGTGAATTCTTCAGCCAACGCTTCCGCAAAGGGCTGAACGGATGTCGATCCGGCAACAATGATGCCGATTCGTTTGGTTTGGCTGCACGCTGTAGTCAAAGACATTAAAAGCACCGCCAGGAGTATCCTGAAGGACTTTAAGCCTTGGTGAATGGTTTTTGTATGGTAAACGTGTCTCTTCATAGAGTGGCCCGAATAAGAAGTTTTCCTTTATGCGCAAACTGACAGATCTTCATCGCATTGCCTCCAACTTTTTTCACCTGTTCAATTCCCTACACGTCACGATCCGAGAACTATCGTCAAAAAAATTTGAACCCGAAATTGGGGGTCCTATTTTTCATCTTTTCTATTATATCATCATAACTTGTTTTGAGGATTTTTCTTAAGCGGCGTTTTTGTTTTATCGACAAGGTAACCTTCTCTGCTCCGGATTGTTTAAAGACCTTGTGGCTCTTTCGAATCGGTTTGGTCATGGTGAGCAAGTCCTTCAAGAAGCACGGGTATTACTAAAGCAAGTCACAGCGGATTTGGGTATAATAACGCCATGAAACAATGGAAGAAAAATATCGCATTTTTTATCGGAGGACAAAGCATCTCGCTTTTTGGGTCGATGCTGGTTCAATATGCGATCATGTGGCACATCACCTTGACGACCAAGTCCGGTTTGATCATGACTTTGTCGATCATGGCTGGATTTATACCGAGTCTGTTTTTAAGTCCCTTTGCGGGAGTTTGGGCAGACCGCTTTAACCGCAAGACCCTGATCGTTTTGGCTGACAGTTCGATTGCCGTGATGACCTTGATCGGTGCAGTGGCCTTCTACTTAGGCTATGGTTCCGTGGCTATCCTTTTGATTCTTTCTGCCTTCAGATCCTTAGGCAATGCGGTTCATTCACCGGCTGTCCAGTCCTTTATTCCTGAACTGATACCTCAGGATAAGCTGATGAAGATCCAAGGGATCAACAGCGGGATCCAGTCTTCGATGATGATCATCGCCCCGGTACTTAGTGCTGCCTTATTGGCTCAGTTTCCGCTTTTTACCCTGTTTTTCATCGATGTGGTCACGGCGATACTGGGCATATCCACTTTATTGATGTTTGTTCAGCATGTCCCGCTGAAAGCCCCTCATGTCGGTAAAGTCGAATACTTCAATGACATCAAACTGGGTTTGGATTATATCCGTCAGCATGCCTTCTTAACGCCTTTCTTTATCTTTACGGCCTTGGTGTTGTTTTTTGTGGCACCGATGGCCTTTTTGACCCCATTACAGACCGTGTTCAATTTTGGACCGGATGAATGGCGCTTGTCGCTGATCGAAGTGGCCTTTGCCTTAGGCATGATGCTGGGCGGTTTCGGTGTGGCCCTATGGGAAGGGTTTAAAAATCGGCTTCATACGATGGCGCTCGCTTTGGCCATCATGGGCTTTGCCTCGATCCTGCTTTCCCTGACCTTGGATTTCAGATTCTATCTGGCCGCCATGTTTGTGGTGGGACTGGGCCTTCCTTATTTCAATTCTCCCTCTTATGTCATGATCCAGGAAAAAGTTGATTCCGAGTACCTGGGACGCGTCTTCAGTGTCATGGGTATGATATCCAGTTCGATGATGCCCATTGGGATGCTGGTCTTTGGTCCGATGGCGGATTATCTGGACATCGATCACATCATCATCTTCTCAGGAGCCGCCTTGATGCTGATCACCTTGGGATTGCTCTTCAATAAGAACCTGATTCAGGCCGGTATGAGAAAGAAAGAAGCGTAAGCTTCTTTTTGCTTGTCAGCCAATTTTTAATAAAAGGATTATAATACAGATGGGGTTGATGACCCTAAAGGAGAACACCCATGAAACCATCCAGAATCTTACTCTCACTTACCCTGTTACTGCTCATCGGCAGTTCACTTTCCGTTTTGGCAGACTCCGGTTCAACACTTTCCCCACTGGAACAAAAACTGCTGGAAGCCCAAAACACGCCCGCAATCACACCACAGCAGCAAGCTCAGCTCGATAAAGAATTGGCTTTAAAGGCCGAAGCCATGGCGAATTACACCCCGGTTGATGAGCCTCTTAATCCCTACTTCATTGAAACGGCCAAGAAATTAAACGTCAACATTGAAGGTTTGAGCGACAGCGACATCATGATCAAAGTCAAAGAAGCGGAAGTCCAGTACGCCATCGATCACCCAGTCATCCTGACCCCGCAGCAACAAGCTGAATTCGACAGACTGACCGCTCTCAAATTGACACAGGCTCAATAACGTAAAAACCCAATGGTTCCATCGCAACACGACAAAATTCAAGCCAAACGAGATCTTTGGATTACTTTAGGAATAGGATTTATTCTGGCAATTTTAATCATGAGCGTTATCATCGTCCCTGAAGAGGAACGCTGGATCATCCTGATGATGTCGATTCCTGTCTCGTTCTTTCTGGCTTGGCTTTATTTCGGGACCTATTATGTCTTTGGCGATACGGTCCTGATTTGTCGCAGCGGTCCCTTCAGTGAGAAAATACCCTATGCCCAGATCAAATCACTAAGACTGTGCGAGAATTTCATGTCTTCCATGGCGCTTTCCAGAGAGCGCATCGAAATCAAGCAACACTCAAAAGGCTATATCACCGGGACAACCTACATCTCCCCGGTGAATCGGGAACACTTTCTCAGTGAACTCATCCTGCGCTGTCCAAACTTAATCCGCTAAACCGGTCATCCTCAACCGGTTTTTTTAAGTTCACTAGATTATATGAGTAAAGATAAAGCCAAAAACAATTGATCTAGTATGCTTGTCGTTATGATCAAAGCCCGGTCGAAAACACAGTGCCTTTTAACCTTGTTTGCGTGAGTTACTTAATAAGGCAAAAGACCCTCTTCCTGATCAAAGTCTAATATTCAATAAATAACTATAAATAATATTGCCATTTATATTTTACCTTTTATTTGCATAATTATTAGAATAAGAGTATACTATGACTGTACCACACAATACGAAATCAAATTTCATCTTCCTTGTCATTCTCCTTTTTACGTATGGCAGGAAGGGTTTGGTACCTGAATCAAAGCGGATCATTGATCTGCGCGAATGCCTTACCAGTATTTTATCTTAGAAGTGATATGCCTATCAAGTTCAAAAAGAACAAGGAGCGTTGCCAATGATCGATCTCAAAGACATCATGTCGAATACGACAAAAACTGTCATGGATTCCTAAGACAAGCTGGCCCACGATATAAAAAGTAACACTAAAAAAATGGAAGGAAAACTAGACGCCATGAACGACAAGACCAAAGGTAAGTATAACCAAGCCAAAGGAGCCATTAAAACCAAGATTGGCAATTTGACCGATAACAACAGTTTAAAAGCGGAAGGATTGGTTGACACCATCATCGGTAAGGCTCAGGAAACTAGCGGAAGCATCAAAGAATCCGTTAATAAAGTAACCCACAAGCACACAAAGTAACGGACTTATCGTCGTTATAACCCTCATACAGAATTAACCCAGTACTTCACACAGTACAAAAGGCGGATATTATGGAAAACAAACAAGTAACTCGCGATACGACCTTAGAAGGCGGTATGGCTAAGAAAATCGTCATTGTTGTATTCAGCTTCATAGAAGTAATCCTTGGCTTCAGATTTGTGTTTAAATTGATGGGAGCCAATCCAAGCAATGTGTTTGTGAAGGGGCTGTATGCCTTCACCCAGCTCTTTGTCGGGATCTTCGAAGGGATCTTCTCAAAGGCAACCACGGCGGGGGCTGAAACTGAAGCGATCTTTGAACCGGCAACCTTAATTGCCATCGTCGTTGTCGCCTTGATTGCCTGGGGCGTTATGAAGTTGATGTCCGAGCGTACCAGCAGCACCATCAAACATACGGATTTATCGACGCCTCAACCGGTACAGACCACAGCGACCCCTGTTCAACCTGAACACGCCCCTGTTACACCGGTTGCCCCTGAACATAACGAACAAACCGATCAAACCAATCACAGTAATTAATGCCTGGTTGGATGATGGACTCACTGACAACTCAGATCAATCCAAACTACAAAAAGTTGATTCATTCACTGAATCAACTTTTTTATATCATTCATAAACCCATCAGTGACCTTCAAAAAACACAGCCTGACCAAAGTCACACAGGCATATAAAAAGATTGGTCTAAGAACCAATCTTTAAGAAATTATATCTTGGTGACGTTTTGTGCTTGTAAGCCGCGATCTGTCTCGACTTGTTCGAATTCAACATCAGCGTTTTCTTCGATATTCTTGAATCCGTCCATCTTCAATTGTGAATAATGGAAGAATACTTCCTTACCATCGCTATTAACAATAAAACCAAAACCTTTTTCCTTATTAAACTTCTTAACTTTGCCTTGCATTTAAATCCTATACCTTTCTCTATGCAGGATTTTCCTGCATTATGGCTAATCATAACACAATTGAGACGACAAAACCGCTTTTGGTGAAAATGATTGATAATTAGGCATTTCTCAGGTAATCGACAGAATCGTTCAAAACACTTTCATTTACTTTACGTGACCACTTCTATAGACTCCTGTGCCTTGGTCTTCTTGGACAGGCGCTTTTCGTTTGTTTATTGAATCGAAGCGTCGTAGATCGACTGGATGGCTTTATCCAAAGTGTTATCAAACACGGCTTCTGTTTGGTTCACGTTGAGGCCTTCCGATAAAGCACGGGAGAAACTGGCAATCAGATTGTGATTTCTTGCGAGTTTTTCATTGGCCACTTCTCTGGTGTATCCGCCCGATAGGGCCACGATTCTGACGACATTGGGATGTAGCATGAGGTCTTCATAGAAATTGTCGACATCCGGGATGGTCAGTTTCAGCATGATCAAGGTTTTCTCGTCCAAGTCTTTCAGATGGTTCAGCAACTCACGTTTGAGGATGGCTTCTGCCATCGGTTTATTGACCGTGTTGATGTCGACTTCCGGTTCGATGATGGGAACCAAGCCCGCTGCTGAAATGATTTTGCCCATCTCAAATTGCTGATCAACCAAGGCTTTGATGCCTGCTTCATTGACTGACTTGATGACTGAACGCATTTTGGTACCAAAGATGTGGCGTTTGTTGGCTCTGTCGAGCAAGTCACTGAGCCCAGGGATCGGTTTCATGAGTTGAACCCCATTCACTTCATCCATTAAACCTTGGTCTACTTTCAGAAATGAAACGATGCCTTTGTTTTCCCACAGATAGTCTGCGCTGAATTTCCCGTCGACCGTCAAATCCATGGTTTTCTCAAAGAGGATGGCCGCCAGAATTCTTTCTTTGGTGAAGGCCGGGCTTTTCATGATCCGAGTTCTCATCGCATGAACCATCTGAACCATTTCGGTATCATTGGAATACGCTTCCTTGGGGATCCCGTAAAGTGCCAATGCTTTTGGCGTACTGCCGCCGCTTTGATCCAGTGCTGCGATGAAGCCGCGATCATGTCTCATTCGTTCTAATTGTTGTTTATTCATAGTATCCTCCGTTTCGATGTGTCATCCTCATTATACGCCCATCTTAGTATGGAGGCCGTTTGCGTAACCGAGTTAATTTTTCATGGTGGCGTTTGGAGGGATTTCCAAATTCAAGTGTTCAGCGCTATACTGTGGGTAACATCATCCACTGGATGGATGAACGGGTTATCCTCAAGCAGATCTTGTTTCAACAGACAGAGGTCAACAACATGAAACAAAACAGTTTGGATGAGGCCTTACATTTGGCGATTGAACAAGCCAGAATTACCCTGAATGCGGATATCGGAGGACCTTTTGGGGCTGCCGTGATCGATCCGAAAGGAAAGATCCTGGCCATTGCGTCAAACACCGTCCTTCGTGATCACGATCCAACTGCCCACGCCGAAATGAATGCCTTACGGATTGCGGGTCAAAAAATGAAGACACATGATTTAAAAGGCTGTACTCTAGTGAGTACTGCTTATCCTTGTCCGATGTGCTGTGCAGCCATCATCTGGGCCAACATCAAGGAAGTGTATTATGGGGCCACTGCCAAGGATGCCGCTGAGGCTGGCTTCAGGGATAGCTTCATGTATGATTACCTTAAAGATTCAGCGGTTTGTCCGGATCTCATCAACCTGCATCCCCTAGACAAAGAGGCAGCCCTGACGTTATTTCAGGAATACAAAGCGAAATCAAAACAACTTTATTGAGCCCTTATAGTCTAGTTATAAATAAAAGAAAGACAACCCTTATTAATGCAGGGTTGTCGATACTTTATTGAGAAAAACCGCGTGTTTTGAAAGAACAGGATGGGTTGGAACCTGTGCCTGTTGAGCACGGTTCATCCCAATCTATGCCTTCAGGAAAACATCAATTCTGTCTATTTTGCCTTCACGGTTAAACACGCTGTGGCTGGTTTCAAAATCCAGAGCCGCTTCAAACGTTCTTGTTGAGCCATCGGTAAAGGTGACCACGATTTTCTTTTGGTTTGAAAGGGTATAGATCACCGGGACGGTACAGAAGGTAAACCCTAAGGAATGCTTATCCAGGCTAATGGTTTCTGTTTGTGTGCCATGAGTGTTTCTCGGTAAGATCCAGGCTCGTTTTTCGCTTAAGAACTCTGATATTTCCAAGAGGACCGGATCGAAATGGAGTCGGCCATCCTTGACTTTGACGCCCAATTCTCCAAAGCGTGAAATAAAGTCTTCTTTGACCTGTCCCGTCAAACCGGGTTGCTGAACCCCGGCAAAGGATGGGGTATGCGAATAGGCATCGGTTGGGAAAGCCCCGTAAAGATCCGGTGTCTTTTCTACGCCCAGACCTTTTTTAGAGTCTCTGTAACCATTAAGCAAGGCCAGTGCTTCTTCATTCAAACCTTTTTGCTCATACACGTCTTCAAAGTTTTCCTGGGTCGCCAAGACCAACTTAGAGACCATATGCCAGTAGATGGATCCTAAACCTTCATACTTATAGAAAGTCCCGGAACGGCCTGTGAAGGCGCGGTGATTGAACAGTTCTGAAAAAATCTCTTTGACTTGACTGATGTCTTGTTCCTTATATTCTTTGGTGGCTCTTAACGCTTTCTCGATGTCATAGCCGTTTCTGAATTGACCGTTAAAGTGATATTTCCCGAGCACGTCTTTTTCGATAAAGCGGGACCGGTGGTGTTTCAGTTCTTCTGTCAACACAACGGAGGACAGCACTTGAGCTTCAGGGATCACGTTTTTTTGCAGGAATTTTGGCAGTTCACGATTGGGATACAGCATATAACTGTCTTGGTCTTTGCGATAAATCGAACTGTGTTTGAGGGCTTTCAAGACGGCACTGCTTTCCGTCGCATCCAAAGCCTTTGAACTCAACACGGACACTTGGCCTTCCAACATTTCATACAGATGAGCAATACTGCAGCTTTCTGGCTCAAATCGAATGAGATTGTAGGAATGATAAAGCCCGTCTTCGCGTCGGTTCTTTTTAATGGAATCCTTTAAATGAATCAGTGTCAGTTCTATGAACGTTTTGAGATCAGCAATCATAACGCCGGACTTCTCCCCGCTAAAACCGTCAGTATAAATGGATTGCCGATAGGTTTCACCGATCTTGCCTAAGGCTTTCATGATATCAAAGCGGACTTTATCCGAGATCGGTGATCCAAGATGATGTTGATTCTGTTTAAGCACTTCTGCCGTGTCATGAAACATCCGCGATACTTCCACCGAGATAGCCACATGATCCCATTCCACATCATTGACCAGCTGATTGAGGAAGGTTTGAAAGCGATGCAGATAATACAAGGTTACCATCGATAAGCCATTGCCGACCAACGCGTTGTTCGCATCGTTCCATTCAGGGCGCTGGGTATTCATCCAAATGCCGCCTTCCGGCACATAGTTTGACAACTTCGCCAACAAGGTGACCAGCAGTTTCTCCATCAGATTGACTTTGTAGATCTGATCATGCGTGGTGATCAGTTTCCCATCAGAGCCAAGTTTCGCCACTTTGGCGTGAATCTGTTTTTCCAAATCAAAATCATAATCGATGCTGTTTCTCGGATCTTGTACCAAGGCATCAAAGCCTTTGATCCGATAAGGGACATTGGCATACACAAAGACTTCATTATGCAGATCATCTTTCAGTTTCTGAGGGTTATAGGCTTTGGACAATTCCATCAGTTTGAGCAGATAGATGATCTGATGATCGCCCCAATAACCGATATTCGACCAAGGTTCATCCGGATTCAGGACTTCCCAATCCAATCCGTTTTTCGTGATGCGATACGGATTATACCCGTCTGCTGTCGACGCATTGACAAACTTTGCGATGATGCTTTCGGTAAAAGCTGGATAGGACATCGATAAAGCTTCCCAGTTCTGGAAGATATCACGCCAGTTGCCTTCAAAGTTAAGTTTCTTACTGCCGTCTTCCTGAGTGACTTCGATGCTGAACCGGTTCCAGGGTCGGCTTGGATCGCCGTGACGGCGACTGTAGGTCAGCGGTAAGTATTCCAGCACCAGACGTTCGAAGTCTTTGTTGTTTAAGGCTTCGACCTGAAAGAGCAGTTCATTGTAGTTGATCGTCTTGGGCAATTGGGTCAAGAACTCGGATTGCTGAGCAGCGATCTCTTTGTTCCAGACTTTGACAAACGCTTTAAAATCGGCGCTTTCAATGTTGTACCCATCGGCATAGACCCCGCCGCGCATGATGTTATACAGCGTATTGGAGAAATGACGGTAACTGGCTTTATCGTTGGCTGTGCATTGCATGCCGTCGGCATTGAACACCAGCTTCTTCAAATTATCGTCGCCTTTACGGACATCAGAGTTGAGCTCATCCAGGATGGAGGCATTATCAAGCAAGTCTTTCATGAGCTTGGCCACATCGACGGCGCTTTGATTCAGATCAGCCACCACGACCCACTCTTTCGACTCATTTGCTTTCAGCGCAACGGTATCGACGACATAATACGATCCCCGTCTACCCTTCACATCCGTTTCAGTTTCGATCTCATGATTCAGTGAGAAGGCTTCAAGTTGCTGCTCAGACAAAAGATATGCCGGATGATCCAAACCCTTAGACCAAACGGTGGTTGCCTTGAGCGATTCACTGGGTTCGGCTTTATCGGTCAAGATCGAGGTGAGCGTGAACAAGCCTAAGCCAACGCTTTCCACGAGTTCACAACGTTTGTAGCCGTCAAGCAGCGTACTGAGCGTGGTTTGTAAGGAAGTGTTGACCCCATAAGGCAGGATGTTACGAATCCCATCCATTACTTTGACACTGACAGCAGTCTTGGATAAGTTGACGATCTTGGATTCTTTGATGAACCCGTACAAATCGCTGTTTTTCCATGTGTAGGTAAAGGCCAGCTGCAGATCATGGTTGATTTCTTCAAACAGGATCTTATTTCCGATCGTGTTTTTATAGAGATTACGGGTTATTTTATAGACATTGCCATTATGAGGCGAAAACGGTTTCCATAAGGAATCGTGTTTGTCTTTGGAAACGATGATCAGCGTATGGGATCCTGTATTTTCAACACTGTCATGGATCTTATCATCGGTATAATAAGGAAATAGGGCAAAATCGGGGTTTTTTCGCCCACAAGTGAGTCCCCCGGTACTTGAAATAAACATCCAGTGGTCAACATCACTGACCACGGTCATGAAAAACGGATCCATGTGATCGTAGTTTTCTATCTTGAAATAGGACTCGTTTTTGATCGTTACCGTTTCAAGAACGACTTTTTTTTGATCATCGTTCAACAAAGCACTGCCAAAGAATAAATCAGATGGTTTCATGATGGTTATTCCTCTCTCATTTCCTTGATATCCCTACTATTATCGATTATATAGTGGCATTTTTAAAAGAGCAATGGGTTTTAGGGAATAAACAGCCATAAAAATGAGAGTTTTGTGAAAACGGTTTCGTTAAATGAAAACAAATGATAAATGCTTGTTTTTCGGGTGATTTTTTACGTGAAAAAGGGGTATTTATGATTGGGTGATTTTGGTCATTTTTCCACCCAACAAAGAACACAATCCTTGTGCTGAGAACGAAACGGCTCTGTTTGCTTAAATAAAAGATCGGATAGTCATCAAGACTGTCCGATCCCTGTTTGTATCATGTATCTTTCTCAGAACACTCAGCCTTTGAAATAGGTATATAGCGCATCATATAACGGAAATTCTTTTTCGAGTGTTTCGTAATCATCTTTGGAATTCTTCCGATACCCGGTTGCTAAAACGTCGAGCGCATAGGCTAATGGATTCTCATGGCCGCGATCGGTATCTGCCATTCGAACGATCTCTTGAAGTTTAACAAGGGCCACATCATGGGTCAAATTGTATTTATGCATTATGGCGTCAAACGAACATTCCTCTCCATGATGACCCAATTCCACCCCTTTCATGTCAAAAGGTGTTCCATCGGTTATGGTTGCCGGATCGGTGTCTCTTGGAACGAAAACAAACTCTGCCTCTTTGTCTACGAAATTCTTTATCAGCCAAGGACAAGCCACTCTGTCAACATGCACTTTTTCTCGGGTAACCCATTTCATTTTGTTCCTCTTTCTGGGGGGATTCATCTCCAGCCATAATTATTCATCGCTTAGTTAAATTATAGCTCTTTTATAATTGATTAATCTCAATAAAAAAGAACCCTACCGCAGTATTATCGCGGCTGCGAAGGGGGACGCAGTGGGCTCTATCTTCAATATACCACTCTGTTTATGAATGTCATTCGTAATACTCATGAATAAACATTTCTACTCAAAGGATCGTAAATTGATTAGGAATCACTATTTCGCAAGGCACACTATAACTCCCCTAACTTCGGGTATGTAGATTTTGCCTTAACGGATCTCCATGACTTCAAATCCATGCTTAACATCTAAATGAGTTAGTTCCAATGGAATACAATTCAGCAGATAGTTCTGTAAACGCAAATGAATAAAATTACAGCGATCTGTAATCATCCAGATTTCGGCTTCTGATTTCATCATTTGATTTGGCAAGGTTATTCATAGTCGCATACCCAACATAAGACAACACTGTTTGAATGACGAGGAAGTAAAACAGCGGAATCATGAATACCATAGCCACTGAATACAGAATTGCCCCAGTGAGCGCAAAACCTCTTTTATTGAGTGCCCAACCCAGAATATTGAACAATCCTCCTAGAAAGACCAAGATCATATGAGGAAAGACCAGAATACCTAATATACCAAATGCGATGATGCCGGAAGCATCATTGGATTGCTTCCCAATATTCGTTAATGTTGAAATAAGCAGAATAAAGTATGAGACAGTCAGAATCCAGGAGATCAACAGCAAAACATTTTTTTTCATAAAGTCCGCCTTAAGTTGGCTAAATTATACCAGTACAGTGTTGCTCTATCTACCTACTATGAGTGTGATTCCTTCTGCTTTTCGGTACTTAATGCTCAAAACGTTCGACTTTTGTTTTACTTGAGAACTTGGAAAGAAATTTAAATTGAATTTCAAAACATTGGCTCTGTGATTTTATAACTGTCGACCTATCCAATCCCCAAATGAAAAGTATCATGGCATTTAGAATTCAGGGCATAACCATAATCATCATTTTCTAATTCACGAGGATAAACAAATGTTTAATATTGAGTAAGGTCGAAGGATGTATAGACTGCTACTCTTCAAATTTGAACCCTTTTTCTTTGAATAACTGAACACAAACTTCAACAACTCTAGAATCGAATTTCAATCCTTTAATGGTTTCTATTTCTTTCAAAGCAGCATCAATTCCCAAAGCAGGTCTGTATGGACGATGCGAAGACATTGCTTCAACAACGTCGGCCACAGCCAATATCCTGCTTTCCGGAATGATCTGATCACCTGACAAGCCATTCGGATATCCTGAACCGTCCAGTCGTTCATGATGCTGATAAATCATCGTTGGGATCACATCCGGAAAGTCTACCCCTTTGACAATATTGTGTCCCTGCTCAGAATGGGTCTGCAAGATCTGGTATTCAAGATTGGATATCTTGCCTGGTTTATTCAAGATATCTGATGCAATATAGATTTTGCCGATATCGTGGATAAGAGCACCATAAGATAAATTCATAATTGCGGATTCAGAAAAACCAAGCTCACGGGCAATGGCACAAGCCAAATCTTTGACTCTTCTTTGGTGTCCGGCGGTATACACATCCCGCAGTTCCCCAATTCTGGAAATAGTATTGATGGATTGCTGCAGTCTTTTTTCCAGGATGGCTCTGCTTTCCCTGATTTCTTGTTCATAATGGATGACTTGCATCTGTGATTGAGCAAGGTCAAAGGTGAGTTTTTCCTGCAAAGATAATCCGTTGAGTAAATGCCCAATTGCTTCTTCAAATCTTTTTTCATTCACCAAAACATCCGCAAGCGTCTTCTCAACCTTCAGGGCATATCGTTCTAGTTTCTTCTCAGTAGCCAACGCTATGGCTGTTTTGAGGGCATCGATGGCCTCCTGAGCTTTGTTTTCTTTAAGATAGATCTCACTTTCAACTTGAAGGATACTGATGGCATCCGATGTGACCATGTTCATTGCATTGAAACGCTTTGCATCTGCGATGTAATTGTGTGCTTCCTCAAAGCGATTCTTATGGAGTGCCACCATGGCCAGATTGTTATTGAACTGAATATGCAGATCCGGCCGACTTTGTTCAGACTGAATCATCTTGATGCCTTTGGATAGAATTTTCTCAGCCTGAACATAATCCTTAACAAGGATCCTGTTATAACCCATGTTGTTGAGACTGATCAGTTTCGATCTGTAATCATTGATTTCAACTGCGAGCTTATACGCTTTCCTATAAAAGTCAAAGGATATTTCATACAGCTCCAGCGGATTGAAACAGCCTCCAATCTGGTTATAGCACTTGCATATCTCTGATTTATCTTGCGACTTCTCAACCATATCGATCGATTTATAGCCATAATCGATGGACTCATTGACTAAGCCCAGGAAATTGGCAACCCTAGATGCATTACGATAGATCCACGAGCAATAAAGGGTATCGGTACTGTTTGGAGTGAAATCGCTGATTGCAGCAACGCAACGAAAAACTTCGACATACTGTTCGGTCCATCGATAGTAGTGGCTGTAACAGGCATATTTTCTTATGAGCACGCTTTCGCCAGCAAGCTCACTTGGCAGGTCGTCAAACCACTTCTTAATCTCTTCAAATAGTTCATTGAGTCTGGATGAACCGCTGGGTGTCAGTGATGTTATGGCAAAAGCATACTTACTGGCTTTCTCGATGACTAAACCATTATCCATGAATTGTACTGTCCCCTTTGCTTTGTGATAAAAGGTAACTTATGATTACTGTCTTCTTTAGTTTATTGTATCACAAATGATTGGAGCTTGTAATGCAGCCTAAAGTAGTCTTGTATACCACTATTACACACAACAACGAGACTGTGTTTTCTCAAAACCGAACTATGATAGATTTGAAAAGATACCAAGGATTATGGCGATGTCCATTCCTGCATGAAATAGAACCGAAGCGATTAGACTTTCAGTTTTCTGAGTAATATAACCCCAGGTGAATGCGAGCGGGATCAATATAAACAACAACATCAATTGATCAGCAGAGTAGGTAACCCCGACATGAAGAGCAGTAAAAACAAGGACGATGATGCCATTAGAAAGCAGCTTGCCATACAAAGGCTCTAGTTTCTTAAGAAACAACCCACGATATAAAAGTTCTTCGTTTATTGAATTTGAAAAGACAAAAACTAGGATCCAGGGTAGCCAAGCGACTATTTTCGATAAGCTTAGGTCATGGGCACCAAAGAAAAGCGGTGAAATTAAAAATGACCCAACCGCGGCGATGACAAAGGAAATCAAGCCAGTAGTGAGACCCTTTTTTAAGTTTCCTTTTTGAATATATAGTGTGGTCAAATCAAAACCGGAAATTTTCGTAAAGAGTATTACTATGATGACAGCAAGGACACATTCACTGAGTTTTAGAAGTGAAAACCCAATAGGCTGATCAATAGAGAGTCCTAAATCATCGAGCAAGTATCTGGCCATTATCCAATCCAGCGAAACGACAGCTGTTAATATAAACAGACCAAATATCGTCTGCCAGTAGTCCTTATACCATTTGCTCTTTTTCGCCAATTTAAAAGTAATAAATAGTGTGCTCAGTAAGATAATCCGTCCGAAGAGATCTTCTGTTCTCGGCAGAATCGGTCTGTATGGGCTGAAAACGACCACAATTAGAAGCCCGAGCATTGCGAAAACAAGGGCAAATCCGATACGAACTAATCCTGAGTCTGGAAATAAGTGTGTTTTATTCATCGTCTTTTCCACCTTTATTTCGGTTATTGTTTAGTCGCAATTTCCTATAATCAATTAAAGTATGGCAATAAAATCACACAGTGTTGGATATGATGTAAATATAGTTCTTAACCGTATTTCTGTCAAGCAGACATTATAGGCCCACAAAAGTCGAGTCATTCCACGTCCAAGTTATTCCCATTATCCCAATTCTTCATCTGAATAATCCTAAAACTAAAATTATCTATTGAGTTTTCTGATAATCAATCCGAGTTCTATCATCGCGATCGCAATCAGTTGAGCAATCACAAAAAGGAAAATATTGGTTGCATATAGGCTATCCGTTTGTTGTAATATAACCGCAAGAAAATAAGCACAATAGAATAAACCAATAAAGACAAAAGCCTGTACAACAAATGACTTCATCGACATTCTTTATTTTTCCTTTGCAAATTAAATTTATTATCCCTTTTTATCTTCTGTAAGTTTACTTATTTATTGATTTTTCGCTCTCTTTTAAACATTTTATAGAAACGTTACACTTTTGTTACACCCGTAAGTATCGAATGGGCATACAAACTGAATTCATACGACCTTTTCGCTTTAATTCCTTAATTGTCAACCTATTCCATATTTACATTTTTTCACTTTAACAAATAAAAAGCGATTGGAATGGATCGCTCATTTATGTCTTCAACTTAAGGGGTATAATTCAACTATTTGAGTCCTGTGCTATTAACTCCGTGTTCAGCCTCTTCTTTGGTAAACCCCTCATATTCCAACTGCTGTATTAAGCCACTTTTTGAGTAAGACATTATTCTTAAATATTGAGCCGCCTTTAACTCTGCTTGAATAAACCAATCAGCTCCAACATTGTTGACGCCTGTTTCGGCTTCTGCATCGGTAAACCCCTCATATACCAACTGTTGAATTAAGCCACTTTTTGAGTAAGCCATTATTTTTAAATATTGATTCGCCTTTAGCTTTGCCTGAATACTCCAATTAGCATCGACATTGTCTACGCCAACTGCTGCATCGGCCGTTTCAAATCCTTCATATTCAAGTTGTTTAATTAGGCTAGATCTAGAAAACGGCATCACTTTAAGATAAGTTGCTGCTTTTTTAATTGCATTGTTTTGATTTACTGTAAACGTGTTTGTTGGCGTTTCATTTTCTTTTGATCCTGGATTTTGGTTTAGATTGGTAAAATTATTGAAAATGTTTGAAGAAATGAGACTAAAAAATAAACCAATAATCATCGTGAATACTAAAAAGAACGCTACAATTTTAAAATATGATCCAAAAATATTGGATGCTTTTTTATTTCGCTTATCGCCTTTTTCTATAAAAATAGTTCCTGAAGAAAAAACTAAAAATGGAGACCTATATGTGATATGAACTACATCATTTTCATTAACTACAAAGTCTTCTTTAACTTTTCCAATTTCACTCCCAAAATATGGAGCTGATATTTGAACTGATGTATTTCCAGCAGGCACATCTTTGAACGTTACTTCTTTGGCTCTAATAACAAACGCATCTTCGTAATTAAGAACTACATTCAACTTGGACGAAAGCAACCACTGAAGTGGATTCTTATCATAATAGAAATAGATTTTTCCCATTTGCTCTATTCCCCCTTTAGTCAGATTATAGCCTCAACTTTAGATATTTTATTAAGTATTTTCTAGAAGACCTAATTTCTGGACAATACGATGTTTCCAATACATATCAACTTTAAACTGATAATAACTATCTCTGTCAATCCAGGACACTTTGGGAAGCATTCAGTCTCAAATAGAACTTACTTGTGGGCCGGGTGCAATCGTGGCCCATGGTAAGTTTGTCAAGGCCGAAAATCTCTCTTAGAGACTTTCACAACGTTCAGATGCGGATCATCTAAATCGATTATTTCTAGCAGAACCCCTAGCTTTTTCCAGTTTTCTTAAAAACGCTATTAATATGTCCAGCTCTTTTTCTGAATGATTCTATGTTGTATTGGTTTAGCTTGCTCGAAATACTATAGATTCGATCTGGTGTTAAAAGGTCTACTCTCTTAACCTTCTTGTAATAGTCAATCGAAGCCTCAATTCTTTCTATGATTTCTGATTCATTAAGTATTAAGAGATCATTCGTTGTTTCCGGAACCTTTTTTAGGCTAGCACTATCCGAAAAGACAATTACAGATATAAAGTTCATATCTGAGTGCTGATCTAGAATATGTCTAAGAGTATTAATGTGACCGACATTTTGTAGTATCGGATTATAAAATTGATTTTTTGTTGCATTTGGAAATGTTTGAGTCCAATATTTATCTGATAAATTACCAAAAATCCAACCGCTATAGTTCTTGGATTCTATGACATAAATACCACATTCTGTAATAAACACAATATCAATTTCAGTAGAATCACCATTTCCGCTTATTATCAGGTTCCTAACGATCTTCCGACCAACCCCAAATTTGGCCAATTCTTTCGCGATTCGATCCTCTCCTATTCTACCAGCATGTTCACCATAAGTTTCTTGGGGAATTGTAAACGCATTTGTATTGGTATACAATGACAAATCCTTTGGTTTCCCAATATGTATTTGCTTTCGATTTCTTGATGTTTTAGCATCTAGAGCATGTCTTCCCAATTTTGAACCAAAGCATCTTCTGAACAAAGCGATTGACATAATAATAGCAACTAGCTCTACAAATCCAACAGCCGTTGTACTAATACTTGGGTGACTTTGGGAATAGTTTGCTATAAACACCAAAACTAAAAAAGTACATATACTCCAAATAATTCTTATAGTTTTTCGGTTCATAGTCAGCACCTTATTTTAGACATTTCGGGACACTTAGGGAAGCGTTCTATATAGACAAGTATAGACTTATCAGCTGAATGCGGTCGTGTCCCTAAAGAAAGTGGGACAGATGGCGTGGGAGTTGAAAAGGGCTTCGATTTTTCTCAGCACACCACATATGCTTAACTATTTCTCAAAAACCTTATAATTAACCAAATTAACCATAATCCTCCAGTTGCAAAAACTAAAATAAAATCGATTATTAGTCCAAAAATGCCACGTTTTTTCATATGTAAACTTTCTTTCTTTAGTTCATTTATCACTAAGTTGTTCAACGATCCTAAATTCGGCAACTAATTCGATTCACCAAATTCTAGTTGAATAGGATATCCTTTAACCGCATCATTCATTGATATGGCATTTCTAGAAATAGTTTTTAGTTCCACCAATACATCAATTTCTTTTCCAATAGATGACAATCCGCCAATTTTATTGAATTCATCTTCATTCAACCAAATATTTATTTCTAACGGCATTGTCAATCCCATTCCCTTTGCCAAAACATCAGGTTGAATTAGAATAAGAGCATTCGAACCATCTGAGGGGACCATCGCTTGATCAACTATACCGATTATCCTATAACTTTTCCCAACAAATTGAGCATCTGATTCTATTGAGTTTGTATTATTAATTGCATCCAAGTTAACTATATCCAAAAGGATACTGTCCTTTATATCAGGATCTTCATTTGTTCCATTATTATTATCATTGTTTGTATCCGTATTCGACTCTTCTTCAGCAGGGAATGTATGATAAGCAACAACTATTTTAGCATCGCTTGGAAACTTGCTATCTTTATCAAAGTCAATATTCCCGTTAATTGAAACTCGTTCTACTTCCCCGTCTTTCGTTAGCCATCCGAAAATTAGGTCGTCAATTACTTCTAATTCAATATTGGCGAAACCCGCAACTTGTAGTAAAGTTACGACATCTCTATAGTTTTGCCCTTCAAGTACAGTTGAAGATTTGGGGACACTTATTCTATTATCAACGGTATCTTGAGAGCTACACGAGGTCATTAATAGTAACAAATTCAGCGCTAAGAAGCTCAGGATCATTTTTTTCATTTTGTTAATTTTCATTGTGAACTATATTGTTCATTGATATTCCTCGCTTATCTATATTTGATTCTTTTTGATAGAAAACAGATATTCCAAGAAATCAATTTAGTACACTCTTGTTTGTTGAGTAAATCTTGTCACTTTCCCTTAGCGTCTTCATACTTATCTAGTGCATTTTGAAGATCATCAGCCTTTTGTCGCAATTCATTTACTTCTTGCATACTTTTTCTCATTTCAGCCTCAAAGCGAGCTGCTTTTTGTTCTTCAGATTCGCAACCAGAGAACGTAATGACACCTAAGATCAGGAATGAACAGACTACTAAATTTTTTATTTTCATATTGCACCTTTCAAGTGAGATTTACTCTTAATTGTCAATTAATATTATGTTTTACAACGGCAAGCACATAAATTTTTGATAGCAATAACATCACTAGTTTATTTCTTATTTGGTTTATATCAAAGTGCTAATCAGAATCAATCACATCAACAATCTGGAGTTCCATAATTGTTTTCATTAAGCCTTGTCTAGTATGGACGTTATACTTCTTGCCTTTATCCGGGTTAACAACGCCTACACAAGTACCGCCATAGTACATTGGACTTAAATGATACTGAACTTCAATTTGAGTTTCTTTCTCAATATTTATCTCTGCAATCTGACCTACACTACCTTCCCAAAGGATTTCGCCTTCAGTTGTTCTAACGGTTACTTTTTGCCTACCACCCATTGCTTTTTTCAATGAACTCATCTTAATTCTAACAAGACCTGCGGTTTTTGATTCCGCAATAGGATATGCACATACAGGACAAACCGAAGCTTTATCAGAAACCTCCTTACCGCATTCTGGACACTTTATTAATGCCATTATGTTCAATCCCCTTTCAGTTATTAATTTAGTATATCTTGTTTAAATAAATAACAATTACGCTAAATCGGACAATCACCAACTGATATCCCCAAATTTGTTCCAAACAGAATTAACACTTCAGTCTTACTAATCTCATTATCCCTTTTCTTCATCCTCAAGTCTACCTACTATGAGTGTTATTTTGTCTTCTTTTTTATCGTTTTTTGTTAAACCGTTACACTTTTGTTACACCTGGCACTTTGGACCATCAAAAAACCCTTATAGAATAAGGGCCTAGAGTGAAATGGTGCCGACAACAGGAATTGAACCCGCAACCTACTGATTACGATTCAGTTGCTCTACCAATTGAGCTATGTCGGCATGCAGTCGATGATTTATCATCGTTGCGAATTCTATTATATCAAAGATGTTGCTGATTGTGGAGTTCAAATACCCTGACTAAAGCATTTTTGGTTTCGGGGATTTTGGGGCGATCACCAGTTCGTCATAACCGGTCTCTGGATCAAAGATCCGATCGGTATCAAATTCATCATTGAGGTCTAGGATCGTCAGTTCCATCGTGGTGTGGATCAGACAGCCTTCCATCACATGGCCCCCGATCCAGTTCATCTGCGCATCCACCAGGCTGCAGTGAAGATGAGCACTGCCGTGACTGATCGTGCCGGATAAGGAGGTCAGTTCAAAAGGTCCGAGCTTTTCGATCACACTGTGACCATCAGCCGTTCTTAAGACGGCACTGCTGAGGCTGCCTACTGCCGCAATGATACTGCCGGTAAGGATCTGCTTTTGGTCGCAATAGGCCAGGATGGCTTTTTTGAGATCCATTTGCGGGGTCAATCTGAGTAAGTAGGGTTTCATGGTTTCAATTTATAGATCCGGATGGAATCGATGACGAAGGTTTGATCCAATTTGGTAATATCCTGAGTCGTATAGTAAGGAAATTCAAAGCCCACAGTCAGATACATCGGTTCTGTTGAGACAGCGGTCTTGCTGCTTTCCCACAAACGATAGCCGTCAAAATAAAACGAATACGACTCTTTATCCCAAAGCAAACCAAAGCGATGGGCTTCATTGTAGATCGCGCTGGGAACGAAAGCATTCTGCGTTTCGGTCGGTTCTCCCCCATTCTCATAATAGATCCCGGTCGATAATAAGGGATAAGGTTGATTGAGCGATGAAGCAAAAACGACTTTAGCACCTTTGCTTGGGTCGATGTTGGTCAAGGCATCATCATTGGTCAAGGCAATGACCGCATTGAAGTCACTGACCTTAGGCAAGATAGCAGTCACTTCAAAATAGCCTGAGGTATAGGTCAAGGCGCTGCGGAAAGCGGAACTGTACAGCTGGTTGCCGTCACTGCCGAGTTTGCGGTTAAGGCTGATGACCACTTGACCATCATTGATGGAAATCTGATCATCAGAATAAAACCCGGTGTAGTGAAACGACCCATTATCGACTGTTTCCCATTTCGCATTCAATCCCGATCCCTGAAACTCCTCATTGACCACCAGCGAGAAATCATTCAAGTCGATCCTGGTGGATTGGATCATGATGAAGAAACCAGCCAAGAACAAAACAAACAAAACTAAGATGATGCGTGTTGAGTACTTCGTGAACAATTTTAAGGTCGACATGTCCCACTCCTTGATTAGTGCAATTATATCACTAAAAATAAAACCGCACTTGACGGTGTGCGGTTTTTTAACAAGGTCATTTTTAGGGGGAACTAATGAAATGGTATTGTGCTTGTTACAGGATTATTATAAATGTAAGTTTTCAGAAAGTAAAGTGTAAATTTTGTGAAAACTATTTCATTTCTCAAGAAGCGGGATACGGTAATCCAAAACGATCGTACCGTCATGGTTATCCATGGCTTTCATAAATCGCTCCGTATACAGTTCCATCGACCAAAACGGGTCTGAGACCGTATAACGAGTCCCATCGATCGCTTTCAGGGTCAACTCATGAGCCGATGAATAGACCTCGCCTTTGCCTTCCATGACGGCGGTGATCGCCAATCCTGCCGGCAAATCAAAAGACGTATACCCTTTGGGGTCAGGGGTCTTGGGATCCATGATGGCCCCGATCAGATAGATCATGGTTTCTGCGATGGGATCATACCCAAACATCAGCCCGACATAATCCAAGGGTTCCTGGATCGGGTAGGCTTGACGCAATTGTTCTAACACGACATGTTTGTTTTCTTTGAAGAAGTTGTCCCATTGAGTGGGGATGTCTTTGTCCATCATGGTCGCTTTGAACGCGACTCCGATGACTTTATAGTGAGGATACGATGAGATTGTGACTGAGCTAACTGTGGCCATAAGTGTAAACCTTCCAATGAGTTTATTATAAATCTCAATTGCGATTAAATAAACAAAAACCGCTTTGAGCGGTCGTGTTCTTGATTGGTGGAGGTTATGGGACTCGAACCCACGACCCCAACGCTGCCAGCGTTGTGCTCTTCCTCTGAGCTAAACCCCCGGGTAAGAATGGTCGGGACGACGTGATTTGAACACGCGACCCCTTGCTCCCGAAGCAAGTGCACTACCAAGCTGTGCTACGTCCCGAACTGTATGGCGCGCCCGACAGGACTCGAACCTGCAACCCTTTGAATCGGAATCAAATACGCTATCCATTGCGCCACGGGCGCTTAAAAGAAAATGGTGGACGCTGAGGGGCTCGAACCCCCGACCCCTTGCACGTCAAGCAAGTGCTCTCCCAGCTGAGCTAAGCGTCCACGTCGTGCGTAATTGAAGCGTGCGTTATCAGTTTAACATGACTCCACTCAGATTTCAAGAAGTAAACGACTGAAAAAACGAACACATTTCACGCATGACTTCAAGGCTTTCAGGATGAATCAGTTTTATGTTGAAGACATGGGTCAATTTCAGCTTTTTAGGCATGATCCTGGCTTTGACGATACAGTGGTGTGCTTTGAGTTCTTTGATGAAGGCTTCGCTTTCTAAAATCAAGGGGACATCGCTTTTGGAACTCAAGACATAGGAAGGCGGAAAAGAGGACTCCAGATTATTGGAAACACTGCTGAGTTCATAGAGCCGATGCTTTCTGAAATCACGCTTTCCAAAGACCGTTTTAAACAATCGAAGGGTCATCGGATCAGGATCATCCTGACTATGGCGCTCGAAATCATAGACCCCGCAACTCAAGCCCAAGGCTTTGATCGAGATCGCAGAAGCGACGACTTTATAGGCTTTCTGTAAGGATTTTGATGCGTGGATCTGAGCGCTCAACGCGGCCAGATGGGCTCCGGCCGAATCCCCCACCAGAAAGACGTTTGAAAGGTCCAGGCGCTGTGCTTTCGCATGGATGGTCATCCAGTCAAACACCGAAAAAATATCCTGGACACAGGCTGGAAACGGGTTATCGAAGGCAAGGCGGTAATTGATATTGAGAACGGCATACCCTTGTTTTGCCAATTCCATACCATAATACTTGTAGTAGCTGTCTTTGTGACCATAGACCCAGCCTCCCCCATGAATGTGCACGATGACCGGTAACACGGCTTTGATTTCAGCAGGACGGATGATTTCCAGTGCCTGCATCGGATCCGTGCTATGGGTATAAAAAAATGACCGGCTGACACTGGCTCCGGTCGGTTTTTGGGCAGAAAGATAATACTCCAGATCGCCTTGGGCGATTTGGCTCCACATAGCTTTTAAGCGTCGATCATGAAGCGGCATGCTTATTTCTCAACCTCACTGTAAAAGCGGTAACCCACGCCTCGGTCTGCTTTGACGGTATACATGGCCCGATCGGCTTTCTTGATGAGTTCATTGATGTTGGTGCCATCTTGCGGATACAGCGAGATCCCCATACTGACCTGGACTTTGAGTTCCGTATTGTCCAGGTTCATCGGAACCGACAAGACTTCCTGGATCTTACGCAAGACAAACAGGGTCCCTTCGATGTTTTTCATCTCATTGAGGATGATGCAGAATTCATCGCCGCCGAAACGGGCAAAGGTATCCGTTTTACGCAGGATGCTGCTGATTTGATCCGCCAGATACACCAGGGTCTTATCCCCGACCAGATGGCCGTAATTGTCGTTGACTTCCTTCAGTTTATCCATGTCCATGATGATGATGGACAATTGGTTATCATGACGCTGTGCCTGGGCTTTGGCTTGTTCGAAGCGGTCATAAAACAAAGCACGGTTGGCCAGTCCGGTCAGATGATCCTGAGTGGCCAATCTTGTCAGGTCTTCTCTGAGCTTGACACTGTCGGTGACATCCACGATGTCATTGAGAATATAATCTTCGCCTTGGATACGGGTCATGTTGCAAGAGATCTGACAGACCAGTTTTTTGCCCTCTTTGGTCACGAAAACCGCTTCCATGTCTTTGACGCTTTCTTTTTTATTGGTTTGATTGATCAGATACTGACGCTGATCCGGATCATCCCACAAGCCCAACTCCAAGGTCGTTTTGCCCAGTAGTTCTTTTCTGGTATAGCCAAACAGCAATTCAAAGCTTTGGTTGAAATCATGAAGCCTGCCGTCTGATAAACGGGTAATGAAGACCGGTAACTGGGTATTGTCGAAGACCAAACTGAATTTTCGTTCAGACACCAAAACATTATCCAACATGCGGGCACTGATCAACATGACTTGGGCATACGTCAGAAAGATGGTTCCGATGATGACCGAACAGATGGCGATGACGTCCTTGGGGTTGTTGGCCAGATAATCATTGACTGAGGGATCGGATATCGCAAGGCCAAAACCCAAAGCAGAACTGAGGGTCAGGAAAAAGAAAATGGCGGCGGTAAACGCCAGCGTTTTACCCAGTTGTCTGGTGCTTTTTTTCAAGAGATAATAGGCAATAATCATGTTTGTGATCAGCCCGTAACCATACAGGAAGATCTGTCTGCCGGTCAATTGATCTTCGATCAGGGTAAAATAAACCAGCCCCAACAGATACAGCCCATACACGATCACAAAATGTTTCATTTTAGCGGGTTTGCCTAAAAATCGGGTAAGTCCGATAAAAAGGACCAGGACCGATCCGGTATTGAGCGGGTTACTGATCAAGATTGCGATCCATTCCGGAATGACCAAACGGCTGATGGAAGCAACAAAACCAAACAGCATCATCAAATGAAAACCGATCCAGTAGTTGATACCGCTGACGCGGTCTTTGTATTGGAAATAGAGAAAGCACAGCACGATGATGCTGACCAGGGAGGTAATGATATTGGCTAGACTCAGATAAATAATGATCATAGAACCCCCTAAACAAAAGAGAATCAGGAGGACTTGTGAAGCTGTTCCTTCAGTTCTTTTTTGAGTGTTTCAACGTCACATTTACTGCAACTGCTCTGATGTTCGCTGCAGCCGGCGCAAAAGTCCTGATCGCCGTGGCATTGTCTTTGTTTAGTTAAATAATACACTATTATCACGATGAGCGCACCCACCAAACTGAGAATAATCACATCGGACATGTTAAAAACCCATCAGCTTTCCGCCTTGATAGATCAGCAAGGCCAACACATAGGCAACTCCGGTTTGATACCCCACCGCAATGAAGGTCCACTTCCAGGAATTCATTTCCCGCTTGAGGGTCGCAAAGGCTGCGATACAGGGCAAATAGAGTAAAGTAAAGGTCATAAACGCAAAGCCTGATAAAGGCGTATAGGCAGCCCTAATCGGTTCTACCAAGGCTGAGGTATTGTGGACGGCATTCCCGCCGACCCCATGAAGGACACCCAAGGTCGATACCACGGCTTCTTTGGCCACAAAACCAACCAAAAGCGAAATCGAGGAACGCCAATCTCCAAAACCCAAGGGGGCAAAGATCGGGGCAATGAACGTTCCGATCGATCCGATGATCGAATCGACCTGATCCACGGCCGGTCTAAGTGAGAAACTATAGGTACTCATGAAGTAAATGACGATCGAAGCCAAAAGCAAGACGGTTCCCGCTTTGACGATGAAGCCGCGTACTTTATCCCAGGTATGCAAGAAAAGGTTACGTAAAGTCGGACGATGATATTCCGGCAGTTCCATGATGAAACTGCTGGCAGAGCCTTTGGTGACGAAGCGTTTGAGAAAGATCCCCGACAAGATGGCCACCAGGATCCCCAGGATATACATCGCGTATACCGCCAAGGCTTGCTGATGGGTAAACAAGGCGGCCGCAAAGACCGCATAGATCGGGAAACGGGCACTGCAGGACATAAACGGAATGATCATCATCGTCAAACGGCGATCTTTTTCATTCTCTAGAGTACGCGTCGCCATCAACGCCGGTACCGTACAGCCAAAACCGATGATCATCGGAATAAAGGATTTGCCCGACAGACCGAAACGGCGCAAGACGCGATCCATGATGAAGGCCGCTCTGGCCATATAACCGGTGTCTTCCAGAATCGACAAGACGATAAACAAGATCGTGATTTCAGGCAAGAAACCCAAGACCGATCCGATCCCGCCCAAGACCCCATCGACGACCAAGCCGTAGACCCAAGGCGATACCCGGATGAAAGTCAAAAAAGAAGCCACGTTTTGGATGATCACACCATGGATGAAATACTCGAAGTAGGTTTTTAAGAAAGCCCCAAAAGGACCAAAAGCCAGCATGAACACGATCCACATGACCCCCAAGAAAATCGGGAAAGCCAGGATACGGTGAGTCACCAACGCGTCGATCTTGTGGGTCAAGGTCAAGGCATCGGACTCGTTGCGTTTTAAGACATGGGCTGAGAGTTCCGTGATAAAGCGATACTTTTCATCGGAGATGATCATATCCCGATCCAGGTCTTCGTCTTTCAAAGCCAACTCTACTTGTTGATTCAATGAAGTCAGATCGACCGGACCTTTATTGTGACCCAGCGCGGCACTCATGCCTTCTTCCAGAAACCGGATCGCATGCATCTTGGGACTGACTTCGATCTGAAGCGTCTTTTCGATGGTTTCGATCAGTTTCATGAACTTGGGACGATAAAACGGAATAAATTTGACCGGATCCCGATGTTTCAGCATCGCCTCGATCAAGACTTGGATGCCTTGTTCTTTGGAAGCCACGATCTCGATCATCTCAACACCCAGATGCGTGCTCAAATGAGCCACGTCCAAGGTATCCCCATGGGCCCTTAAGACATCCATCATGTTGAGGGCGATGATCATCGGTTTGCCGATTTCCATCAATTGTAAACTCAAAAAGAGGTTGCGTTCAAGATTGGACGCATCCACGATGTTGACGATGAGATCGACCTCATCGCTTTCGATGTATTCACGGGTGACCACTTCTTCCAAAGTCGAGGTCGTCAGGGAATAGATCCCCGGCAGATCGACCACGGTCAATTCCGCTTTGCTGTTTCGGACTTGGCCCAGTTTCTTTTCGACGGTCACGCCCGGCCAGTTTCCCACATATTGGTTGGAACCGGTCAAGAGGTTGAATAAGGTCGACTTCCCGCAATTGGGATTGCCTACCAAAGCAATGGTCTTACTCACGGTAAGAGCCTGACGAAGATTTCTGAGGCTTCGTTTTGGCGCAGGCTCAACTGATAGCCTCTCACTTTTATTTCGATCGGATCGCCCAAGGGAGCCAGCTTGATCACTTTGATCTCAGTTCCGATGGTCAGTCCCATGTCGATGATGCGTTTTCTTAAACTGCTTTGTTTGCCTAAACTTTCTATGACGCCCCTTTGACCGGGCTTTAATTCTTTCAAGGTCATGACAACCTCTTTCTAAGCACGACGTGCAGGTACAGTATATAAAAAATCCCGCTCAGATACAAACGGGATTATCACGACTTAATTGAGCGGCTTTTTATCGAAGCGGCTAAACAACCCAAACAGGACCAGATAACTCAGCACAGGCAGGTTGACTTCCGTCAGTGTCCAGATCTGATTCCACAAGGGACGGTTGGCTCCAAACCACGGGGTCTGAAGCAAACTCAACACAAAGATACTGACCCCAAGGCTATAGATCAGCGGGATCCAGATCGAATGGATCCGTTTCAGTTTCAGTGCCTTGGCGATCACAAAAGTATAAACCAGGAAATAGACGATGCCCAGCAGAACCAAGCCCAAATCAGTCAGGATGACAGAATCCATAGAAACAAACTCCTTTCTTGGGAAGTGAACAAAAAAAGCCCAAAGAACAACCCTTTGGGCATAGGAACTTTAGGCTGAAACGACTGCTTTTTTATCCAGAAAATGATAGAGGGTAAACAAGATGAAGAAGATGACCGTCGGGATATTGAAATAAATCAGGACGACGACCCCGGCCAGATCGGCAAAACCGCCGCCGTTGGTCGGTGAATTCAACAAGATGACGCCAAAGGTCGTAAAGAAGGCGGAAACCAGTAACGGGATCCAAATCGAATGCAGCATCTTCCATTTCAGTTTCTTAAAGAAAACGAAGCGATACAGAAAGAAATAAGCAACACCGCTTAAGATGAAAGTCAACAACACTTGAGTTGTATAATCCATGATGGCTCCTTGGTGTCTTGTGACACGGAATTGAAGTCAGTGTGACCTAACTGTACCATCAGTGTAATACAGTTAATCTTCCCTGTCAATCAAGACTCTCTCAGAAATGCTTGCACACGATTGGTGACGCATTGAGGTTTACATTCGGCGTGATTTCCAGTAAAGTATCAAGGGTAGAGGGACCCAACCATGAAACCATTCCTGCATAAGAAAAACATCATTATTTCCCTACAGAAATACGGCATTGACGCCATGAGCGCGATGGCGTTTGGCTTGATGGCGACCTTGGTCGTCGGCTTGATCATCAAGACCTGGGGTCAGCAATCCATTGTCCTGTGGGGCGAAAACGCCATCTCAGCCCAATTGATCCTGATTGGAACCGCAGCGATGAGCTTGACCGGTGCAGCCATCGGGGTCGCGATCGCGGCTCGATTAGGGGCTCCTAATTTAGTCTTGTTTTCCTCCGTCGTGGCTGGAACCTTGGGCTATGCATCAGGCGGTCCTGCCGGGGCTTATGTGGCCGCCTTGTTTGCGGTCGAATTCGGGAAAGCCGTCTCTAAAGAAACACCCCTGGACATCCTGGTCACCCCTTTGGTGGTCATTGTGGTTGGAGCCGGGATCGCCTTGAGCGTATCTCCCGTTATCGCCAACATCATGACTTTCTTAGGCTCGATCATCGTGACCGCCACCACCTATCAACCGCTGTTGATGGGGGCCATCATTGCCGTCATCATGGGCTTTGTCTTGGTTTCTCCGCTGACTTCTGCCGGATTGGCCATCATGCTGAATCTGAGCGGTTTGGCTGCCGGGGCAGCCACGGTCGGCTGTGCCTGTGCGATGATGGGCTTTGCAGCCATCGGGTATAAAGATAATAAACTTTCCAGTTTTGTCGGTGTTGGACTGGGCACCGCCAAACTTCAGATGTCTAACGTCATTAAAAACGGGTGGATCTTAGTGCCCCCCACGATCGCAGCCGCCATTGCCGGACCGGTCTCGACCATGGTCTTTAAAATGTCCAACATCGCCGTAGGCGCCGGGATGGGGACCTCCGGTTTGGTCGGGCAGATCACCACGCTCAATGAAATGGGCTTTACCACTTCGACTCTGATCGCGATCCTGGTGATGCATTTCATCTTGCCGGCCGTGCTCAGTATCATCCCCTATCTCGTGTTGGTCAAAGCCGGTAAAATCAAAGACGGCGATCTCAAACTCGACATTTAAAAGAACACCTGAGGGTGTTCTTTTTTTTGATCAGTACGCTGCGAGCTCGATCTTGATGCGATCGGGATCTTCAAAAAACAAGGCATAGGCTTCCGGACCAGCCGCATAAGGATGACGATCCGGATACAGGATGGGGATCCCTTTTAAAGCCAATTGGCCCATGATGGTTTCGATCAAGTCCTTGTCGGCGTGAAAAGCCAGATGATTGAGTCCGACGGCCCGACGATGATAGACCCGTCGGCGATGTGGCGGCTCGACTTCCGCAAAGACCAGATAGGTGTCATTGAGCTTATAACTGAAGCCCTTTTCCCATTCTTGGTATAAGGTATAGCCCAATTGAGGCAAAAGCCAGTCATAGAAGACTTTGGATCGTTTATAATCCATGACGTTGAGTTCAACGTGATGTAAAACACCGTTCATGATTATCGCAGCCACTTGTCGCCGCTTGCGGTATAGATCTTATACCAGTCTTCACGCTCTAATTTGAGATCCAAGGCATCCACGGCATGTTTGAGCCGGGTGATTTGAGAACTGCCGCTGATCGGCATGGCTTTGACCGGATGTTTCAACAGATAAGCAAAGGCAATGGTTTCAGGGGCTGTGTCATATTTCTTAGCCAAATCCATCAAGACTTGAGCCGCTTTGGCGGCTTTGGGACGGGCTTTGTTGAAGAGCTGGCCTTGAGCCAAAGGCGACCAGATCATCGGTGAGACATGATGTTTCTGTAAAACGTCCAGCATGCCTGAAGTCACGTGTTCAAACACCAGCGGGTTCCATTCGATCTGATTGGTGACCAGTTGATTGTGGGTGGCGGATTGAAGGGCTTCAAACTTGAAAGGATCGAAGTTGCTGACCCCATAGGCTTTGATGAGACCCTGGGCTTTCAAATCATTCAGAGCCATTGCGACTTCCTCATGATCGATCAGCGGATCTTCACGGTGGATCAAAAAGACATCGATATAGTCTGTGTTCAGTTTCTGAAGCGAAGCCTTGCAGGAAGACACGATACGCGCATACGAGGTATCATAATGTCCGATCGAATAAGGCCGTTTTGAACTGGCCATGTTGATGCCGGTCTTGGTGATGATTTCGATTTGGGATCGCAAAGAGGGATCCAGTTTGAGCACTTCCCCAAACGCGGCTTCCCCTTCATAGTCTCCATAGATCTCCGCCGTATCAAAACTGGTGACGCCCAATTCAAGGCATGCCTTCACAAACGTCAGATTTTCTTCAGGGGTCCGGTTCCAATCGGTGATATGCCATAAGCCTTGGATGATGCGTGACAGACTGACGCTGTCACTGAGTTGAATTCTTTCCATGTTTCTTTCTCCTATTTCTCAATGCCGTAAGTCCAATCGGTGATTCCGCCGAAATCATAGATGTGGGTATACCCCATCGCAGCCAGCTTTTCAGCAGCCTGTTTGGATCGGTTGCCGCTGCGGCAATAAATCAATATGATCGCATCCTTGTTTGGCAACTGAGCCGGCGAAGCCGAACCGATGCTTTCGTTGGGGATCAGGATGGCGTTGGCGATGTGGCCTTCGTTGTATTCCTGTAAGGTCCTCACATCGACGATGATGACGGTTTTCTCTTCCATCATCGATTTGGCGCTGGCAGCGCTGATTTTTTGATAAGCCGGCGAGGTACAGGCACCTAGACCCATCAGCACGGCCAACACGAGGTATTTTTTCATTCATTGTTTCCTTTTCGCTTGCGCTCATTGTATCAAACATTCACTCTGTTTGGCATGCTTTGCCTTGTTTCAAGTCATCGGGCTAAGAAGACCTGAGCTTTCAGGGTGAAAATAAAAGATGACAGAGGCTGTCATCTTATTGGGAGTCTGAGGATTCTGACAGTTCAGGTTTTCTTTCCAGGCGCTCATTGACTTGTTCTCTAAACAGGACATAGCCTAAAGTAAAGGTCGGGATCGACATGATGATGCCCAAGATCCCAAAGAGACTGCCGCCGATCGTAATGGTCACCAAGACCCATATGGCCGGTAAACCGACTTTCTTGCCGACGACAACAGGATAAATCAAATTGTTTTCGAGCTGCTGAATGACTTGGAAGATCACAAAGAACCACAAGGCCTGGATCGGGTCCAGCGTGGCGATTAGGATCATGCCGATGCCCAAGCCGATCATGGCGCCGACCATCGGAATCAAGGCCGTAAAGGCAATGATCGTGGAGATCAGGATCGAATACGGATAATTCAACAGGCTCAGGACCACAAAGAAGATCGTCCCGATGATGATCGCTTCGATCACCTGTCCATAGACAAAGGAAGAATAGATCTCATTGGCCTGATGGCCTACCTTGTAGATCAACTTGATGCGATTTTCGCTCAGATAAGCCCTCATGATCTTATCGACCTGAGCAGCCAAGCGTTCTTTGCCCAGCAAGACATAGATCGAAAAGACAAAAGCAATGGTCAGGGTGATGAAGGTGCTGAAGACGCCGCTGACCAGGTTGAACGAGGAGTTCAGCCAGCCTTCGACACTGTTTTGAGCAAACAAAATAATATTTTGTTTAACGACTTCCCAATCGAAATTGATCGATTGAAGCCACAGTCCGACATTGGTCTCCAAAGTCACTTCCCGGGAAATCCAGGTTTCCAGATCCGTGATTGCTTTAGGGACCGCATTGATGAAGTCGATGATGGTCCTGGTCAGATCCGGTACGACCGAGATCACAAAAGCCCCGACGATCGTTGAAATCAAAACCAAGGTCAACAGGTAAGACAGGAGCCGATGGCTTTTAACCGGCAGTTTGCTTAAAAAGAACTTGGATTTGAACAAGCGGTTTTCGATGTTGCGCATGGGCGCATTGAAGACAAAGGCGATGGCCAGTCCCATGATGAAGGGCGAAACCACGGATAAAAACAGTCTGAAATAGTGTACGATGACGGCTTGGTTCATCAGGATCCAGATCGCTAAGGCGCTGACGCCGATGTAGATCAGACCTTTCCTGGTTTCTTTGGATTTTAAGTTCATGTCACCCTCTGTGTCTCTATTATACCTTAAAAAAAGCACGATGAATCGTGCTGAGTTTATTGTTCGTCCATGACCTGGAAGATGTAGAACTTCAGGTAAGGCGTGCTTTCATCGCCCCATAACACAGGGTGATCAAAGCTTTGGGTACGGTATTCGATCTGACGGATGCGGCGATGCGCATCTTTGGCAGCCTTTTCGATGGCTTCTTTAAACAGATCCGGATTGACGAAACTGGTACAGGATGCACTGACGAGATACCCTTGGTCAGCGACCAGACGAATGGCTTGCGTGTTGATGTCGCGATAGCCTTTCAGGGCATTCTTTAGGGCTTCCCGGCTTTTCGCAAAGGAAGGCGGATCCAGGATGACCACGTCGTAATGGGCTTGCTGCTGGACCAGTTTAGGCAAAGACAGAAAGACATCTTCGACTAAGAAATCCATTTTATCATCGACCCCGTTGAGTTTGGCGTTGACGATGGCCTGATCGATGGCGGTTTGTGAGATGTCGATGGCCGTGACATGGGCTGCGCCGTGAACGGCCGCATTGAGCCCAAAGGAGCCGGTATGCGTAAAGCAATCTAGGACCGTCTTATTTTTGACCAGTTTATGGATGGCTTGGCGGTTGAATTTTTGATCCAAGAAGAAACCGGTCTTTTGTCCGTCTTTGACATCGACCATGAATTTGACGCCGTTTTCGATGATTTGGACTTGCGTGTCAAAGGGTTCACCGATGAAGCCTTTGAATTTCTCTAAGCCTTCGTGTTCACGGACTTTCGCATCGGAGCGTTCATACACCCCGCTGATCAGGATCCCGTCGGCTTTCAGAAGCGATTTAAGTTCATCGACGATGACCAGTTTGAAGGCTTCCATGCCTAAAGCCAGAGACTGCACAACCAAGACGGTATTGAATTTATCGACGATGAAGCCCGGCAAGAAGTCGGCTTCACCGAATATGAGACGGCAACTGTGCAGATCCATCAGATCTTTACGATAAGCGTAAGCGCGTTGGACCTGGGATCGGATGAAATCGTCATCGACGGTCTTGGTCGTATCGCGGGTCAACAGACGGATGCGGATCTTGGAGTTGGTGTTGATGAAACCTTGACCAAGCGGAAAGCCGTTATGAGCCAGTACGGTGACGATCTCGCCGTTTTGGATGCCTTCTTGAGCTTCGGAGATTTCGTTGTCAAAGACCCAGGCGCCTTTGGCGGCCAGGACTCTGCCTTCTCCTTTTTTGAGGGTGATTGTTTTGTTCATGCGTTCATTATACTCTATTCTTTACTCGCCTGTTGAAACTTCGATGACCCACTCCAGACCGGTTCCTAAGGCATAGGTCAGTGCCAGATTGCCCTGATTGATGGCCAAAGACAAACGGTTGATCGAGTTGATATACAAAACCAGTGAACCGACCGGGACATCATTGAATGCCCTGCCGTATACCACGTCATGGTCAAAGACGCAGACCTTATCGTGAAAGATACGCACTTTGAAGACCTCATTGAATTGCGGTTTCAGGCTCATGAAGTCATACGCCTGAATGCTGGACCATAAAGAGCCATAACGTTCATCGAAGATCTCGATCCCGCCAAGCACCGCATGATCAGATCGGATCGAAGGCGGTAAAGGCAAGTCCACCACATCCTCCGGTGTCACAAGGGTTCCGCAGTCTTCGATCGTCAACTGGCCGCTGGCCAGCTGAGCTCCCAGTCTGGCATACAGGTCTCGTCCGTCAAAGGTATAGTTTTGTTCATTTTCGGTATGGCGATGGGCTGCGACATCGATCAGGATCACTTTACGGATCCCGATGAAGTGTTTCACATGGGTCAATGAGCCGTTGTTGGGGGTCACGATGATGTGGCCCGTATCGGTCAAAACGACCACGCTGGTCCGTTTGGAACCCACCCCCGGATCGACCACGCTCACAAAAACCGTGCCGACCGGCCAATATTGAATCGACTGAAACAACCGATAAGAAGCTTCCAGGATCTGATACGGCGTGATCGAATGCGATAAGTCATAGATCTTGAGTTCGGGATCGACACTGAGACTGACCCCAATCATGGCGCTGACCGCGCCATCGACGATGCCGAAATCCGATTGTAAGACTAAGATTTTAGCCATGGGTTTTCTCCAGGGTGATGGACCATGAGGGTCCAAAACCGATGTGGTATTTATTTCGGTAATCATTCTGATTCAGAGCCAAAGCCACACAGCCCAGTTCATTGTTGTACAAGACGGGTTCATTCAAAGCGACATTGGAGAACGTCGAACCAATGGTCAGGGTCTGCGTCAAGACGACTTTGTTTTCGTGAGCGATCGTCAAGGTGACTTGTTGACCAGTTGCGAGTTCAAGTTGATCCAAAAACGAGGTCGGGATATCGGTCCAGACGTTGCCGAAATTGGGATCGACGATCTCACAGATGCCTTTGAGCCGGTTTTGATCCCTGACAGGCTTTGGATAGTCAATGACTTGGTAGTCGGAATAAGTCTTGCCCAGGTCATCAAAGCTGACTTGACCGCTGGCCAAGAGAGCCCCGACATAGGCAAACACATCGCGTCCGTGAAAGACATCCGAACTGAATTCGGATTTGTATCGCCATTGTTTGTCGATTTCCCGGACTTCTTTCAAACCGACATAGCGATCCAGATGGGTCAGGGTGTTGTTGTCGGGGGTCACGATGACGTGGCCGCTTTGAGTCAAAGCCACACAGGCTCTGCGTGATGACCCGACAGCCGGATCGACCACCGACACAAACACGGTCTCTTTCGGATAGAAAGGCACGACTTGTCTTAAGCGGAAAGAAGCACTGTAGGTGTCATACTGAGGAATCTCATGGGTCAGATCCAGGATCTCCAGATCCCGGTCGATGCATTTGATGACCCCCTTCATGACTGCCACGGCACCTTCTTTAAAAGTAAAATCAGTTTGTAGTACGATCAGTTGTTTCATGGGTTAAAAGGGTGACCACATCCCTAAGTGGTTCACGTTGGTGTAGATGGAATACGCGAGGCAAAACAGAATCAAGAATACGGTGAGTCCTCTAAACAGCCAGTCACGGCGAGTCGGCAGATCTTCGCAGTAATAACTGCGGGTCTTGCCTTGCCCGAATCCTCGAAGATCCAAGGCATTGGCGATGTTGCCGATCCGATCAAACGAGGTAAAGATCAGCGGGACCAAAATCAGAACACTTTCTTTCAAACGTCCTAAGACATTGAGCCGTCGCTTATCGAGTTCCAATCCGCGGGCCTGCATCGACATCCGAATCGTTTCATAGTCTTTGAAGATCTCCGGGATATAGCGAAAGGCCAGCGAAGTGATGGTGGAGATCTTGTAGGGGACTTTCAGTCCGGTCATCCCGGCGGCCAGTTCTCCCGGCGTGATCGATAAGATGAACACCAGAGAAATCATGAAACTGGTCATCATCTTAAACTGTCGGACCCCCAAATACCAAACCGTTTCGCGGGTCAAGGCCCAGGAGGCATTGAACTGGATCAGGACTGTCCGGGTTCCGTTGAGGTAATCCGATCCGATGTTTTGATTGACGACATAATACAGGATGATGTTGACAAGATTCATCGCGAAGATAAACGAGAAGAGTCCCATGATGATCTTATAATCCGGTTTTAAGGATAAGATCGCGATCCAGGTCAGAATAAACAGCGGTACCAGTAAGCGCAGATCAAAAGACATCATCGTATACACCATGACCACCATAAACAAGGCCAGTTTGGTGGTCCCGTTGAGTTTCTGCAGATAAGTGTCCCCTTGGACAAGGTTGATGATGAAGCGCCTATTCATAAAGCCCCTTATGGAGAATGAAATTCTCGATGACCCGTTCAGGAACGAAATCACAGGCTTTGGCCAAGGTATACAGCGACGTCTGGGTCAAGGAGGCCTGAGTCAGGATGGCCTGATCCGACAAGGCATCATAGATGTGCGCATCTTTGATCAAAGCGCCGTTTGAAAACACCAAGGCCCGATCGGTATATTCGATGGCCAAATGGATGTCGTGGGTAATAAAGATAAACGTGATCCCGTTTTTCGTATTCAGTTCATTCAGGAAATCCATGATTTCCGTATAGTGCTTATAATCTTGGCCGGCAGTCGGTTCATCCAGGATCAGCACTTCAGGCTGTAAAGCCAGGATCGCCGCCACCGTCAACCGTTTCTTTTGACCATAACTCAAAGCATTGATCGGCCAATGGGCCATCGATTGAAGACCCGTGATGGTCAAAGCCTGCGTTACCGCCGTATCAATGGCTTCAGGGCTGTATTTTCTTAAGGTCAAGGCCAGACTGACCTCATCTTTGATCAGGTGCTTGACGATCATCGCATTGGGATTTTGCATCACGTAGCCGATGTGTTGGGCGATTTCCGCAATACTGTACACACGGGCATCGGTGCCTTTGAGTTCGATCAGGCCGTGATCAGGACGGATGACCCCGACCAGCAGTTTTGCCAAAGTACTTTTTCCGGCACCGTTTTGACCCACCAGGGCCAAGCGTTCGCCCTGATACAGTTTAAATGAGATATGATTGAGCACGTTTTTGCCCGGATCGTACGCAAAAGTGACATCCTTGAATTCCACCAAAGGCAAGTCCAGTTTGGGGATCGGATGAGGCTGAATGGTGTTGAGAAAACTGAGTTGGGCTTTGAAACGGGTGAAATCGACATCCTGGACCTGATCGAGCTTCAACCCTTTCAGATCGATCTTGGCCATGCGTAAGGCCTGGACATACAAGGGTTCTCGTAAGCCGTTGTGTCTTAAGACATCGCCTTGAAGCAGCGCATTGACGTCCCCGTCAAAGACAACCTTACCGTCATCCAAGACAATGACGCGATCGACCTTGCGATGCAGGATGTCTTCAAAGCGGTGTTCGACCACGATGACGGTCTTGCCGTCTTGGGCCATGTCGTCCATCATTTCAACGGTTCTTAAATTGGAAGCCGGATCCAAAGACGCCAGCGGTTCATCAAACAGCAGGATCTGAACATCTTCATGCAGGATCCCGGCGACGGCCACTTTTTGTTTCTGTCCTCCGGAAAGCTCAAAAGGCACTTGTTTTAGAAAATCAAACATCCCGACTTTTTTCAAAGACGCATGAACCAAAGGGATCATGTCTTTTTTCGACATTGCTTTATTTTCTAAGGCAAAAGCCACATCATCCTCCACACACAAAGCCACGAACTGGGCATCGGAATCCTGAAGGACCGTACCCACAGTCTTACTCAACTGAAAGATGCTGGTGTGGAGCGTGTCCACACCAGCGATCTTTAAACTGCCTTCGATTTTGCCTTTGAAGGAATACGGAATCAGACCGTTGAGACAATGTACCAAGGTCGATTTTCCGCTGCCGCTTTGACCCAAGATCAAGACTTTCTCGCCTTCATAAAGGGTGAGATGAATGTCTTTTAAAGTAGGCTCAGATTGAGCATCATATTTAAAGGTAAAATGGTCAAAGACGATCAAAGGCTTCTTCATGATTATTTCTTGGTTAAATTCTGCGCAGACGCGTTACGGGCAGCCCAGGCAAACAAGACCGGCAAGCCGACGACGACCAACACGGTCGCATTGGCGATAACGGCAGCCTGTGCCTGAATGTAAGTCACGGTCAATTCACCGCCGTAGAACAGCTTGGTCAAGACCGGCGTGATCAATCCGAAAGCCAAAGCATTGCCCAATACCGCGATCACGACATAGATCACCGCATGTTTAATTTTGAAGATGCCTTTTTCGATGTTGGCGCCGTATAAAGGCAATAACCCGATCAACAAGCCGATGATCGCATTACCGGCAGACCAATCCCACCAGTAGCCCCATCCGCCCAAGGTATCCGCAACGACATTGCCCAAACCGGCTGACAGCATGGCCGGTACCGGACCAAACAAAGCCCCGACGATGACCGGCACGATGAAGGCGGTCGAGAAGTTGGTATTCGTGGTGACTTTGATGCTGCCGTAATTCATCAAGACCCCAAACAAAGCGGCCCCTAAAGCGATACCGACGATCGTCTTTGTATTCCAATCCCCGACAAACAGTTCCCAAACACTTTTCTTTTTCATAACTTTTCCTCCTTATGAAACAGTAAAGCCCTCATCCAAGGACGAGGGCTAATCGTGTTACCACCTTTGTTTACCCAAACCATCACTGGTTCAGGACTCACTGAGTATCGCTACTCTTTGCTGTAATGGGCAACCCCATCGCACCTATGATTTCGGTGCACCGCTCCCAGCCCATGTTCAGCAATCCGCTTTTCCTCTTTCCACCAATTCAGAGTTCTCTATCAAAGCTTCATGTTTACTCTTCTGTTCAAAGCGTTGTCTAATTAATCAAAATTATACTGTTTAATCTTGTTTTGTCAAACAAGACGTTTCTCATAATGCAAGATGACGATGCCTTCTTCAATCGTCTGATTAAACAGATGCAGTTTGATCCGATCGCTTTCACTGAAAAGACGAATGCCTTTTCCCAAGATGACCGGGACGATCCCGATGATATAGCGATCGATCACATCGGCTTTGATCAAGGACTGGGTTAGGGTTGCCCCGCCAAAGACAAAGACATCCTTGCCTTTTTTTTCTTTTAAAGCCCGAATGGTTTCAACAGCATCCTGCGTAAACACCACAGAAGGGTCCTGGATCAATCGGGAGGACGCCACGATGATGGTTTGATCAGTAAAGTCTTTGTGTTGGCCCAGTTCATAGCAGCGCCGGCCCATGATCACGGTATCGATCGTGCTCAAGAAAGCCGGATAATCCCAGTGGCCTTGCGTATCCAAGTCATGATGACCGTCGCCCTGGATCCAGCCATAGCCGTCATCAGGATCCGCAATAAAGCCATCCAGGCTCATGGCGGCACTGAAGATGATCTTGCGGGTCACTCGAGTTTATCCCCGCTGGAGGCGATGACGTTTTTATACCACGCAAAGCTCTTTTTCTTAGAACGGTTCAAAGTGCCTTTGCCTTCATTGTCTTTGTCGACATAGATGAAACCATAGCGTTTCTTCATTTCACCGGTACCAAACGACACGATGTCGATGGGGCCCCAAGGCAAATAGCCCATCAGATCGACCCCGTCGATCTCCACGGCCTTTTTCATTTCTTTGATGTGATTTCTCAGGTAATCGATGCGGTAATCATCGTCGATACTGCCGTCATCTTTGAGTGTATCTACGGCTCCAAAGCCGTTTTCAACGATAAACAAAGGAAGTTGATAGCGTTCATACAAGGCATTCAGGGTCCATCTTAAGCCCACCGGATCATTGGGCCAGCCCCATTCGGAAACGCTGATGTAGGGGTTTTTGACCCAGCCTTCAGACGGATCGTCTTTGGAAGCAGTCTTGGCGACCCCGGACATATAGTAACTGAAGCCGATGAAATCGACTTTGCCTTCTTGTAGGATTTGAGCATCATTTTCATGCATGATCGGTTTGATGCCTTTGGACTCCCAATACGACTCCACATAAGCCCCGTACGCCCCTCTGGCATGGACATCCCCATAATACCAGCGGCTGTTCATATGCTCATTGGCCAAGATCATATCTTCCGGCCGGCAGGAATACGGATACACCGGCACCATCGCCAACATACAGCCGATCTTCATGGATGGATCGATCTCATGAGCGATCTTGACCGCTAAGGCTGATGCCACCAGTTCATGGTGAACGGCTTGGATCATGATCGCTTCTCTGTTTTCTCCTTCACTGAAGGTCAAACCAGAACAGGTCCAGGTGAAGAGATCTTCCCAGTAGTTGGCCTGGTTGTTGATCTCATTGAAGGTCATCCAGTATTTGACTTTGCCCGCATAACGGGTCATAACGGTCTTGGCATATTTGACGAAGAAATCCACGACTTGACGGTTTCTGAAACCGCCGTAATGTTTGGCCAGATGATAGGGCATATCGAAATGAGCCAAGGTAATGACCGGTTCGATGCCGTATTTGAGCATTTCATCAAACAACTCATCGTAAAACTTCAGACCAGCTTCATTGGGGATCTCTTCGATCCCATTAGGATAAATGCGGGTCCAGGCGATCGAAGTCCGAAAGGCCTTGAAACCCATCTCCGCAAAAAGCTTCACGTCTTCTTTGTATCGGCCATAAAAATCGATGGCACTGTGATTGGGATAGTTCTCGCCAGGCAAGACCCCATCGGTGATCTTACGGGAGACCCCATGGGCTCCGGCTGTCATCACATCGGCTGTGGAAACGCCTTTGCCGTCTTTGTCCCAAGCCCCTTCGACCTGAGTGGCCGCAACAGCCCCTCCCCACAGAAAAGACTTGTCTATTTTTTTACTCATGGTGTGCTCCTTATTTGTCTCTTTCATTTTACCAAAAACGCTTTCGTAAAACCGAATAAATGCTATAATTTAGACAATGAAAAAACGTCACATCCTCATGATCGCTACACTTCTGGTCACTACGCTGACCAGTTGCGCCAAAAAAAAAGAACCGGAACCTTCAACTTTAGCTTGTAAGGCCTTGGGTTATACCTATGATCCGGCAGCATTGACCTATGAGCTGGTCTGGTCGGATGAGTTTGACGGAACTGAGGTCAACAAAGACAACTGGTCTTTTGAGACCGGCGGCAGCGGTTGGGGCAACAATGAGCTTCAATACTATACCAATGGCTTGAATTCAAGCGTGAAAGATGGTTTTCTCTCGATCGAAGTACGCAAAGAAGCCTATGAAGGCTCTGCTTATACCTCTTCGCGGATGATCAGCCGTCAAAAAGCGGACTTCACCTACGGCAAATTTGAGATCCGCGCCAAGATGCCTCAGCTTAAAGGGACCTGGTCAGCGATCTGGATGATGCCGACATCTTCTTCCTCGTATGGGACTTGGCCGGCATCCGGTGAGATCGACATCATGGAATCCGTCAGTTATGTGCCTGATACGGTCTACGGGACAGTCCATACGGCTTCTTTCAATCATAAAAAAGGCACCCAAAAAGGCTACAATAAGGCCCTGCCGGGCATTTCAACCGATTATCACGTGTATACCGTGGAGTGGTTGCCTGATGAGATGCGTTTCTATGTCGACAACAACTTCATGTATCGCTTCAAACCGGGGCTTTATCTGAACTGCCCAACCTACTCGCAATGGCCCTTCGACAAGAATTTCTTCCTCATCCTCAATACCGCCGTCGGCGGAGATTGGGGCGGAGCCCAAGGCGTCAGTGAGACAGGATGGCCCGTCACCATGAGCGTGGATTATGTCCGAGTTTATCAAGCCAAAGAAATGCCGGCAATCATTGCCGCTAAAAAATAAAATCTGACCCTCAAACAAAAGCCCTTTACAGGGCTTTTTAGTAGGTTATTCCGCTGTGGATCTCGAATTGGATGTCTTCCAAGATGCGATCCGGATTCATTGAACTGGTCAGATTGGCTTGCGCTGTTTTAGGCCAGGTAAAGGGCAGTTTCCCGCTGAAGTTGACATCCCCATACAAGACATCGGTGACGCCTTGCGCCTCTGTTCCAAACAGCCAGCTGGCCACAAAGGCATCCCAATCATCCAAATTGTCATTGACCAACAAGGGTCTTCCGCTCAACAGTAGGGTCACGACCGGTTTTTTGGAGGCTTTGGCCATCGTAATGGCTGATTCATTATCAGGATGCGCCAGTTTTCCGGTTAAGCTGAGATCAAATGAGTCTCCCACCCCTTCCGCATAGGCCTTTTCAGCCAAAACGAGCACCACGACGTCTGCTTTGGAGACGTCTTGGGGATTGGTGTAAATGTGGCCGCCATTGGCGGACGCGATGGCCGTAAACGCTTCTAACAGGCTGGTGGCGTTGGGGAAATGAGCCGAATCGGCTTCCCCTTGCCAGGAGAATGACCAGCCGCCTGCTTGCAGGGCAATGTTGTCGGCACCTGGTCCGATCAGCAGGATATTCGCATTTTTCTTCAAAGGCAAGACCCCGTCATTTTTAAGCAGGACCTGAGACTTGGCTACGGCTTCCCGAGCCAAGGCCTGATCCCCTGCCATGTCTAAACTGACAGAATCAGTTTGAGTCTCAAACAGTCCCAGTTTTTCTTTGGCTTTCAGGATACGCAAGACCGCATCATCGATGCGTTCTAAAGTAATGTCGTTGTTGGTGACGGCCCGCTTCAAGGTCGACAGGACTTCCACATACTGATAGGGTTCCATCAACATGTCGACGCCCGCATTCACGGCGTCCTTGATTTGATTATAAAGTGAACCCGGCAGTTGGTGAATGGCTTCCCAATCTGAGACCACAAAGCCCTCAAAGCCCAGTTCTTCTTTTAAGACCTCAGTAATCCAAGTGTGAGAGGCATGCATCTTCTCTCCGTTGATCGAACTGAAAGAAACCATGACGCTCATGACTTTGCCTTCTTCAATGGCTGACACATAAGGCAAAAGATGGATGGCTCTGATCGTGGCTTCGTCCAATAAGGCATCGCCCTGATCGATCGGATAACTTGTCTTTTCGTCATCAAAGAACGTTCCGCCGTCCGCCAGATAGTGTTTGGCTGTGGCCATGATGCCTTCAGACTGTAAACCTTTGATGAAGGCCGTGCCTAAACTGGAAACTAAGACCGGATCTTCTGAGAAACTCTCATAAGTACGTCCCCAACGCACATCCTGCACGACCGCCAGACAAGGCGCAAAGTCCCAGGCGATCTGAGTGGCTTTCAATTGAATGGCTACGGCTTGGCCGATCCGCTGGGTCAGTGCCGGATCATTGGCGGCGCCCAAACCGATGTTGTGGGGAAATAAGACCGCTCCCAAAAGGTTGTTGTTGCCGTGGACCGCATCGATCCCATAGAGTAAAGGTACCCCTGAGGATGAGTTTCGTGAGGCACTCATAAACGAGGCAATCATGCTTTTCCAGCCTTCAGGGCTGTTGGGCGTCGGATGCGATCCGCCGCCGCTGAGCACGGATCCTAAGTTTAAATTGGTGATCTTGGAGGTTCCCAACCCGTTGCGTTCGGCCTGGATCATCTGACCCAGTTTTTCATCCAAGCTCATGGAGGCCAGTCGCTCTTCCATCGGCGTCAAGACCACGACCGGGTCTTTTTTACACGAAGCCAAAGATAAGGTCACCAAAATGATGACCAGGATTTTTTTAACGATAATCATGAGGCAAGATACCCCTTTCCACAAGGCTTTTGAAATGCCATCCGCTGCTGAGGTCTTCGATCTTGTAATTCCAAAATACCCATCCATAGGTCTGTTCAAAGGCCATCAGTTGGGTCGCCCCAAAAGCACGCAAACCCAGGATCTTATTGAAATCATCCAGCTTATCCACGTTATGATGATGCAAGCCCAAAGACCATTCCCCGATGATAAAACGGGTATAGGAAGAGAGCTCTTTAAACATCTTTGTATACCCTTCTAAAGGATATTGGACATTCTTGATGATCCCGGCTTTTTGAAACTTCTCATCGAAGCTTTGGTACAGATGCAAATCCAGGATGACGTTTTGTTTGTCTTTCAAAAAAGACTGCCAAGCTTGAGCTCTGAAGGCATCATGAAAAACAAGTTCGGTTTCGGATTTGAGGATCTTGCGTAAGCGGGTATAGGCTGCTTCATAAAAGGTTTCTAAGAAAGCAATCTCAAGGGTCCAGTGCGGTTCGTTGAGGATCTCCATGCCCCACAGGGCCGGGTGATCTTTGTATCGCAGCGCTACTTTCTCCAAGATCTCTAAAGTCAGCTCGCTGTTTTCAGGTTTGGTATGCCAGGTCAGCACGCCCAGCTGACCGCCGTTGTCAAACCCGTTTTGACAGCCTGGGGCCGTATGCAGATCCAACAAGACCTTTAACTGATATTTTTGCGCCCAATCCATGATCTGGTCCAGTTTATCGACACAGCCATAATAGGGCTCTATGTCGCCAAACAGCCAGTAAGGATAAGGGAGCCGCACGACATTGAGACCGTGATCGGCGATCCATTTAAAATCCGCTTCCGTGATGAAGGTTTCGCGATGTTCATCGAGTTTTTGTTTGACCTGTTTGGCTTGAAGACAAAACTGCGTTTCATCATAGCCCTGGATACCTTCAAAAAGCGTTGGTCTCATCCAGCGTTCCAAAACCAGCCAACCGCCAAGGTTGACCGCACGTATGTGATCCATATTATTCGCCTGTGATCCCGGTTTTTTCGATCCCTTCGACAAATTGCTTCTGTACGAAGAGATACATGATCATCATGGGGGCCATCGTGATCAAGGTTGCCGCCATCTTATACGATTCATTGAGTCTGAACTGACCGCCCGGAGCACCGGGGATCGGAGCCGACATCTTTTCAAAGATCGAGTCAAACAGACCCAGTTGCATCGGCATGAGTTTGAGCGCTGAGCGGACAAAGGTCCCGGTCACGTAGGTTTCATTGTAATTCCAGACAAAGGCAAACAGGAAAACGGTGATGATGGTGGGCACCGACATCTTCAGGATGATGTGGTAGAAGACCTGCAGGTTACTGGCCCCATCGATCTTGGCGGCTTCATCCAGCACGACCGGAATCATCTTAAAGAAGTTATAGAAGATCAGGATCAAGATGGCGGAATAGACGCCTTGTCCGGCGATCGCCAACAAGAGCTGCGGGATGATCGTTCCGATCAGTTTGAATTCCAGGATATTTTGAGCGGTGGTAAACATCATCCAGCGCGGGATCAAGACGACCGGGATCGGAATGATGAAGCTCAGTAAGACCATCCCAAACCAGAAACCTTTGAATTTAAACTCGTAACGGGCAAAGGCATACCCGGTTAGGGCGGAGATCAGGGTCTGAGCCAAGGCGATCGCCCCGGCAAACCACAGTGAGTTCAACAAAGTTATAGGCATACTCATGACGGTCCAGGCGACTTTGAGATTGATCAAGGTCGGATTGATGGGGATCCAGTCGATCTTGGGATTGATGATGTCGTTTTGAGACATGAAGGTATAAGAAAGCATCCGGATCAACGGATACAGAAAGACATAGGCAATCGAGATCAGCAGGATATAAACAGCGATCTTATAGAGCCAGCCGTCACTGAGGTTATACCCCAAGAGTTTCTTTTTCGCTAAGGTTTTGAATCGGTTAAGCTTTTCCATGTTTAGCCCCTCTCTTTCTGAAGAAGGCATTCCATTCTTGCTGACGTTTGACCCGTTTTCTCATCTTCTGCAGTTTTTCTTCCTGGAGTCTGACCACATCCACATACTGGTAATCCTTGGAGTGATCCTTGAGGACCAGGAAAGCAATGATCAACAGGATGATGACGGCCAAGGAATAGATCCAGGCATAAGCCGACGCCACGCCCAAGCCCCCGACCGTATCGAAGATGGCCGTTTGGATCATCCCGTAGACGGGATTGATCGGAAACATCCCCAACTGAACGATCGTGAAGATGGTGGAGACCAAAATGATCGGTTTGATGATCGGTAAGGTGATTTTCCACAGGATCTGCCAACCGGTCGCCCCATCGATCTGGGCTGCTTCAAACAACTGGGTGTTGATTTTCTGAAGTCCATTGAGAAAGAGCACGATCGGAATCCCTGAGAACCACAAGACGATGGCGAAGTTGTTGAAGAGGAAGGTCACCATGTCGGCTAGAAACGGACTGTAACTGCGCAGGATCTGGAAGATGAAGACCCGCTGGACATTGCCCAATTGGACAGTCCCGCTGTCCATCAGCTGCGTCATGACGGTCCCGGAGATGACGATGACCGGCAGGAAGTAAATGATACGGAAGACGGTTCTGAATTTGAAGTCGCCGTTCATCAGGATGGCCAAAATCAAGGCCACGGTGACGATGACCGGGACATAGACCACTTCAGCCAGCACGAATTGGATGAGGGCCGGGGTGAAGTTGGCATTGCGCAAAAGCGCGGTGACATAGTTGGTGATGCCGGTAAAGGATGTCGTCCAGCCTAAGACGGTCAGGTTGACCTGATGGAAGCTGAGATAGATCGTGTAGATGAAGGGGAAAGCGGTAAACAAGATGAAACCGATCAGCCAAGGCATAAAGAAGCGGTAGCCTGAACGGCTGCTGATTTCTTTGAAGCCTTGGTTCTTTTTGACTTTATTCTTTTTTAACAGTTTCTTTTTCATGCTTACTCCCCTAGGACCATGGCCGACATGGCCTGGATGATCTTGTTTTGATAGGTCAAAGCAGAATCGGTATAGTTGATGAGGATCTGTTTGCCGTTATCGTAGGTGTTCAAAATGACACCGTTGGCGATGACCTGACGGTCGACCCATTGGGCATCCACGACCTCACGCAAGACCCGGTTGACATCCTTATAGATGGAGATGATCAGGCTTTGATACTCAGTGTATTCGGTCGAATAATAGCGATTCGCGTTGGTCAAAGCCAGATTGTAGGCCGGATCATGAGACAAGACAAAGGAAGGATACAGATTATAGTCGATCATCCTTAACACATCCTTAGGCGTATAGAAGGAGAAATTGGAGTACGGCGCATACAGTTCCATCGTTTTGCTTAAAATCAGCTGTAAGAACGGGACCGTATCCGTTTCCACCAAAAACTGGGTGGAATAGACCGGGGTATTCAGATAGCGGTCGACATAGCGCCATAAGTAGTCGTTAGGATTGCTCATGGCGATCTTTTGGGCCGGATCCAAGGTCGCTAACGCGTCTTGAATCAGCTTGATCGATTCATCCAGGGTCGTTTTACCGCCGTCATAGTCACTGGTCAACTTATTGGAGACGCCTTCGATCGTAAAGGAACTGACATCCAGTTTGGCCAAGGCCGCGGATTGGGTCTTGATCCAGGCTGCCGATTTGGCCGGTTTGGCGATCCCAAACAGATTGACCGGATATTCGCCCCACAAGCGGGTCTCCAGATACCAGCTGTTGACGTGTCGGGCTGCCGACGCATCGAAACTGACCTGATCTTTGTGGATGTCGATGTAGTTTTGACTGAAAGATACATCATAACCGTACTCGGTGCTCAGTTTGATCAGAGCCTGATAAGCGCTCTTTGAACCGATCGCATCGGACCATTCTGTTTTACCGGGATGACCGGAAGTGATGCCTCCGGCAGCCCAACCTAAGAGGCCGCTGTTGATTCTGAAAATAGACTGATCATGAAGTTCAGTCAGGATCTCTTGGACTTCTTTGGCCTTGGTGACGACGACATCCTGGGTTCCCAAGACGCTCTTTTTGATGTCTGCCATGACAAAGTCCAAGCGGATGCCGATGTCTGATGCAGCTTGGCTTTGCAGTTTCAAACCGTCATGGGTCAACAGATAATCGCGATAGGTCAAGGCCATCCCGACATAGTCGGCTGGACGCTCACCGTCATTGGCGAGGAACTCATAACGCATGGTGAGGTCGTAGTGACGGCGGTCTTTCATAAGGGTGAAATAACCGTCACCGCGCTTGTTGTAGACCTGATGGAAAATGGTGTTGTATTCAAAACGCGGGTAAGCATAGGTGTAATAGGTCATGTCTTCTTCAGGTGACACATAAAGGGTCATATAGCCTGCCCCTTTGGTCGCAAACCCGACATAGGCCGCCTGGCGATTGCCGTGGGCGATCCCGTAGACCGGCATGGCCGGATTCTTAAAGGGATAGAAATTGGCTTCGTTGGTGTAGTAATAAGGACTTTCAGCCGGATCGCTGCCGTAGATGTCTCCGACATACGGCGACAAGCCGATGTTGCGGTCGACAAAACGAATCAAAGCCCCAGGTCCGTCAGGGACCAAGACATAGCCTTGGATCATCGGATTGGGCACTTCTTTCTTCATGGCTTTCTTCACCGGATCCCAGTACAGTTTCTGTCCGCCGGATGCCCCAAAGAAAGGCATCAGCTGGATCGCCGCCATGACGGCTTGGCCGTCCCCGGTGATCTCATCATCGCGGACTTCCAGTTGAAAGCCTTTGTCGTCAAAGAGGATATGCACTGAGACTTTGAGCTGGATGCTGGTGAAATTCACATCGAGCCTGTAATGTTTGGTGTCGCCGTTGACCATGCCCAGTTTGCTGGTAACACCGGTCTTGGAGGCACTGGATAAGCGTTTGATCGAATTGGAATCATCGTAATATTCGACCGTGATCAGTGAGTTGGCGATCCCGGTGTAGGTGGTATTCAAACGGTCCTCTAATGGGGCACAGGTATTTTTTTGATCCAGCGGAACCAGATCACATTGATCTTCAAGGTCTTTGTTGTAGGCGATGTCGATCCCGGTCTTCCAGGTATAGCCGTTGCGCTTGTCGACGATCGAGATGATGTCTCTTTCATCCTTGAAGAAATACTTCAGATTTTCTGTTTCATACAGCAAAGTAAAATCACTCGGATCTGAGGTCTGATAGGTAATGGTATCGGGAGGCAGTTTGGTATCATGGGCTGTCGGGATATAGACGGCCATGATGGCTTGGGTGGATAATGCGGCTGCCAAGAGTCCAAGCCCGATTTTAAGTTTAGGATATCGCATTGCGCCAAGCCTCCTTGAATACGGCTTCAAAGAACATATAGACCTGTTCGGTCATCAAGATGACGATCAGCAGGATGATGGCGATCAGCATCATAAACAAGATCGTCATCACCACGCTTTTAAACGCGGCCTTGGTTTCATAGTTGTGGATCTCCTGAATACCCAGGAAAAGATTGATGCCGGTCCAGAGGATGGCAACTTGCTCGATGACTTGTAAGAAGAACGCCTCATTGGTGGTCAAGACATAGGATAAGCCGATGATCAGGACATACCCGATCATCATCGGACCAAAACTGTAAGCCATCATCTTAAACAAATCGAAGAAACCGCCTTCTCCGTCATTGATGGAGGAGACTAGATAATTACACAAGACAAACAGCATCGTCAGCGAGAAGAACCCGATGATGACCGCATTGAGGTCGATGTCTTCGATCTGCAGATATTGATAGATGAAGCCTTTGCCTAAGGTGTACCACAAGAAGATCACAAAGACAGCCACATAGACCACCAGTGAACTGATCAGCGAGCCGGCCTTTTTGGCTTTGATGTCGTAGAAGGCATCGATCGGATGACGCATGACGCGCAGGAACAACAAACAGTCTGAGACAAAACGGAACTTCAGGAAACGGTGTTCAGCATTGTGGATTTTACCCAGTGTCTTATTTTTCTTTCGGAAAGGACGAGTCAGACTGATCAGCAGCATGACCCCGATCAAGGAGCCCAGGATCACGGTCAGATTGCTCTGTAACCAGCTGTTTCTGACTTCCCAGAAGGCTTGCGAGAAACTGTAACGGTTGCCGGAGACTTTAAAGTGAAGCATGGCTTCTTCGTACTCTTGCTGATACAGAAGGTTCATCCCGATCCCGTTGTGGGCGACGACGGACATCTGATTCAAGCGCAATACGCCATTCCAAATGACGGTGGCTTCATCGTATTTGCCTTCGCTGAACAGTTTGGTTGCCGCATAGATGCTTTGAGAATATTCGGTCGGCTGGAAAGACTGAAGGAATGATTTTTCCCCATCCAGGGTCCAGATCCGGCCTTGAGAATCGATGGCGATCGACACCAGCGAAGAGAACAGACCGGCAATATCGGCTTCACCGTAACGGGAACCAAAGAAGAAAATGAATTGGCCGTCATTGGTGTAAACAAAGATCTGACCGCTCTTGGAGGTCGCATAAATGATCCCGTCTTTATCGACGGTGATGTCTGAAAAATCTGTGGCGCCCCAGATAAAGCGTGCTGACAGCATGTCTTGTCCGGCCGTGTTGTGTTTCTTGAGGCCATGCATGTTGCTGCCCATGGTGGTCGAATAAACGACCCCATCGGTATCCAGGTAGACATTGGAGAAGGTCACCGGAACCCGATTGGTCAATGTGGCTTTTTGGGCTTCGGTGAAAAACAGATCCTGAAGCATCTGGACAAAGTTCAATTGAACTTTGTTGGAAGTAAAATAACCCAAGAATTCGCCGCTGCTGGACATCTGAATGATGCCGTTATAGACGCCTTCGGATTGGATATACAGATTGCCTCGGTTATCAACGGCCACTTTGGCCGGTTTATACGGGGTCTCACCGAAAGAAGCCGTGGTGGGACGATCGAATTGTTCGATGTAGTTGCCCAGGATATCAAAACGGACGATGGTGGAGGCTGCCGGGTCGGCCACATAGATGTCGCCGTTGTCAGCCAGATAGATGCCGGTTGGGCCTTTTAAGACCGGATGGCTAATGACCCTGACCAAGGTATCAGTAGTGATGTCGTAAACGACGACACGGCGGTTATCACGGTCGGCGATGTAGATGTGGTCATTTTTGTCGATGGCCATGTCTTGGGGCCCTTTGAGACCCAGATCGGAGACATTGAGCTGAGGCAGATAGGCATCCTGAGTCCAGACCAGATTGTATTTGTTATCCAGAGTACGGGTCGGAGAGGTCGCTGAAGAAGCCATGACATTCATCGTCATGGTCAACAGCAGAAACAGAAAGATCGCAGAGTTCCTTACTTTTTTCATAAAGACCTACTTGATCCCGGAATGGGTCATGGTGTTCATGACTTTCGATTGTAAGAACATGAAGATGATCAGGTTGGGTAAAAACATGATCAAGCCGGCCGCAGCCGCCATGCCGGCGCCGGCGATCGTGTTGGTCGAGGTGGTCAAAGTATTGAGATAGAAGGCAAAGGTCTTGAGGGTTTCATCCGAGATATACAAGGATGAACTTTCGGTCGCATTCCAGACGACCTGGAAAGTCAGGATCCCGACGGTTGCCAAAGCAGGCTTGATCAGCGGCATGACGATCTTGGTGAGGATCTGAAAGTCATTGGCCCCATCCAGTTTCGCAGCTTCGATCAAAGCATCCGGGATGTCATCCATGAATTGCTTGACCAAAAACAAGCCGATCGGCATGGCCAGCAAAGGCACGATGTGGGCCAGGAAATTATCGGTCAGCCCGACATTTTTGATGATGAGGTAACGCGGGATCGCCACAGCGATCGGTACAAACATCAGCGCGATCTGATTGAGCGCAAAGAGCTTGTTTTTGATTCTGAATTTCTTCTTACTGAGCACATAGGCACTGGAGGCCGTGATCAGGATGTTGGCAAAGACAGTGATCGAGGTGACGATGATCGAGTTGAACAGATAACGCGACATCGGGACACCGGTCGTAGAGGAAGCCCTTAAGAGATCGGTAAAGTTCTTCAGGGTCGGTTTGATGACGAAGAACCGAGGCGGAAACATAAAGAGTTCATCCAATGGTTTAAAGGCCTGATTGACGATGTAGATGACCGGTAAGACCATAAACAAGGCCATGGGAACCAAGACGAGGTAGAATTTGAGCTGTGATTTATCAAACCGTTTCGGGTTGATTTTCGTCCCTTGAAATGCCATATCAGTCCCTTTCTCCGAATAATCGGTAAGCCACTTTAGAGAATCCCCAGATGATCAGCAGCAAGGCCACCGAGATGGCTGCCGCATAGCCCATCTCATAGCGGATAAAGCCGTAATCTTCAATATGGTTGATGATGAGCTGTCCCGCATACTGAGGGGTCGGATTGGTCCCTGAGAGGGCCACCCCGATCCAGCCGCTGTTGAAGGCACCGACGATCGCCATGACGGCCCCGAAGAGCATTTGGCTCCTCATCGAAGGAATGGTGATGTAGATGACTTCCTGAAGCTTGTTTTTGATCCCGTCGATGTAGGCGGCTTCATACAGTTCTTCATTGGTGTTGAGGATCCCAGCCAACATGGCCAGGAACCCGATCCCCATCGCCGACCACAAGCCGACGACGATCATGATGTTCATGAGGTATTGAGGTGATTGGAGGAATTGGATGGGCCGTACGATCCAGCCCCACTGCATCAGTAAGGCATTGATGTAGCCGGCTTCATCCCCGGAAAACAAGGTTCTCCAGACGACGGAGATGAAGACCCCACCGACCATCGAAGGCGTATACAAGGCCAAGGCGATGATGGTGCGCATCTTAGGCGTGATCTGAGCCAGCATCCAGGCCAGGATGAAGGAGAGGAAATAGCCGCCCGGTCCGATGATCAGGGCGTACTTGAAGGTATTGGGCAAGACGAATTTCAGAAAGACTTCATCTTGGGTCAAAAGCATGATGTAGTTGAGGAAGCCTTTGAATTCAGGAACCTGGATCGTGTTGAAGTAAGTCAGGGACAAGCCGATGGCCAAGGCTACCGGGATGGCCACAAACAAAGAGAACAGCAAGGCATAGGGCAAAAGCATCAGGAAGATCGTCAGGTAATCATTGAAAGTACTCTCACCGCCTTTGTTGGCGATGATGTGCTTGAGTCTTTTGAAGGCTTTCATCCTTTAGTCTCCTTTCGCCGCATCGATCTGGGCTTGGATCCAGTCGACACCACGGATGACATAAGGCTTGGCGATACTGCCGTCCGCATTCAGATAACCGAATTCGATCATTTTGCGTTTGATCTCGCGATCAACGGTGATCTTCTGCATGTCGATGGCGACCCGGATCGGAGTGCCTTCGAGCACCGTGGTATTCCAGATGTCGGAAAGACTGCGTTCCAGCATGTAACCGCCCGGCAAGCGCGGGACGTCATTGATCCATTTAAACTGCTGAAGAATGACTTGTTTGTCGGCTGCTTCGATCGGGGCATTCTTGACGGCTTCCAGATTGCTGGAAAGCCAGACATATTCAGGGCCGTAGGTGGATTGTAAAGAATAGGCAAAGGAAGTCTGGGTATCCGTGGAAGTCCACCACTTCATGAAGTCCCAGCTTTGTTGGGCATATTGGGTGCTCTTAAAGATGATGCCGGCCGTGCCGTTGACGATGTCCCAGCGCACAACGTCGCCCTGGTCGTTTTTGATCCCGGGATAAGGGGCTAAAGCCCACAGTCCGGTCAATTCTGAAGCCGCATTCTTGATTTGAAGATAGGTTGAAAAATCGGTGATCCCCACCGGTAACGAGCCGAATCTGAAGCCGTTATAGAAGGAAGCCACTTGTTCAGGAATGGCATATTTGATGAAGAGATCGGTCATGAATTTCAGCCCGGCTACGGTCTTGGCCGAGTCGATGTCGGAACTGTAGCCGTCTTTGGCGTAAAGATCCCCGCCAAACTGATAAATGAACGGACTGGTCTGATAGTACCACTTCAAAGCCGTTCCTCCAGCTGTCAGATGATAGAAATTCATCCCGTAGCGCTGCAGTTCCGGCAACATGTCGATGACATCCTGCCAGGTATCCGGCACAGTCAGGTTGATGTTTTCAAAGACATCTTTGCGGTAGATCAAGGCGTGGAAATCCAGGGTCTCAGGAATTGCGTACACCTGTTCATTGAGGACATAGGGCACCATCGATCCGGCAGGCATCTGTCCGACCGTCTTCCAGAAATCCGGGAAGGAACTCAATTGATAGGCTGCCCCTCGGATCGCAAAATCATAAGGCATATAGGAAGGCAAACCCAAAGCCACGTCTGGGGCTTGATTGGTCGCATTGGCTAAAATCAGTTTATTGACATCGGGCATAACGGATATCTTGACTTTGATTCCGGACTCCGGGGTAAAGGTCTGATCGACCAGTTTCTGCATCGTATCGACATACAGGATCGAACGGTTGACCCAGACATTGAGGACTTTGGGATCTTTCTTAGCGATGTATTTTTTAGAGGTAAAGGAGTTGACGAAACTGAGCACGGAAGAACTGGCTTCTTCCCATAAAGAGGCATTCTTGGCGATGGGCTGTTTTCCGTTGTAGAAGGCAAACCCATCCAAAGACAAGGCTTGACCGTTAAGGGAGGTCAAGGTATTTCCCAACATTTCCGTGACCGATCCGGTCGCGGAATACAGATCATCCAGATACAAGGGCAGTTCATCCGGTTTTTCAAGCATCTTATCTAACTTGACCACCGCTTTCAACAGATAAGATAGGGCTGAGGATGAGATCCCGTTGGGTGCGTATTGAGCCAATTGGGTGATCAGTGAACTGATCAGGATCTTATAACTTTCCAGATTTTTCTGGGTTTCAGGCAAGAAAGTCGTCAGTTTCCATGTCCGTTCACGATCGATGTCTCGTCCGGTGATCTTGCGGATATCCAAGGCAAAGGCATTGATGTGGGCAATCAGATTACGGATGGTGGTCAATGACGGATTGATGGGTTCGGATTCGGCCATGAAGGTGATCGTATGGTCACCGGCGCTGAGGTTAAACAGATACGGCGTCTTCGTGTCGCTCTGCAGGGTCTCGACGTTCCAGGATCCCGATCCGGTATAGTCAAAGGCATAGGATTGGGCTTCTTTAAACGGGATCGTCCCATCGATCAGAATCGAACGGAAGACCTGATAGTCGGTTTTGTCGTTGAGATAATGCACGGATAAGGCATAAGCCCCAGCCGTTTTGACGTTAATTTTATAGGTGACGGATTGGCCCGGTTTGTTCCAGGCGACCCCATCGATGATGTTGAGGAGTTTGGTCTTGACGGAATACGGCGATACGGACGGTGAACCGTAAGAACTCAAACGGATGAACGAGGAGTTCTTGGAGGCATAGCGGATCGCATCGATGACGATGGGATCCTGTGTGCCTGCGCTTAAGCCTTTGGAATAGGTGGCATAATCCGGTTGGTCGATGACCGGTACCAGCCACATTTTCTTGATCGTCATCTTGGTGGAAGAGACATTGGTCAAGGTGATCGTGTTGTCACCGGCTTCAAAAGCGAATTTCAAAGGCAAGGCTGAACTGTGCAGGTTGTCGTAGAAATCCAGCAGACGGTTGTTGCTGTCGACGGTTTGAGCCGGCAAGGATTCATCCTGATAGGAGTCCAAAGGAAAATGACTGGTATCACTGAGCCAGTTGAGCGCCACATCGATCGATAAGGCTTCCACAAAAGGCGTCTTTCCATTGAGCGAAACAGACAAGATCGGAGAAAGCAAGGTGCCCTTTTCGATCTGATAAAGGATCCTGAGTTGAGCGAGCGCTGCCTGAGCCAGAGTAAAAGGCAAGGTCAGTGTCCCGTAGGCATCCAAAACGACCGCTTCGCTGCGAATCTCTTGGGCTGATGTGATGGAGTTGCCTTTTAAAGTTGCTTTGTAGTCGGCATAATAAGGAACAGGCTGATTCAAGCCTTCCAACAGATACGAATAGGCTGCATCCCGTTCTTCAGTATTGAATTGAGGTAATTTGGAAGTCGCTGAACAGCCGGTCAATAAGCTGATCAGCAAAGCCACCGTTAGGATAATCGGGGGACACCGTTTCATCATCATTCTCCTTTTTTATCAAAAGCGGGCAAATACTGCTTGTTTGCGATGAGATACTCTTCCAGCATGGCTTTGGCCATCGGGATATCATCGATCATCTGATCGATCAGCAAGGCCTGAAGCATCAGTTTCTTATCGCCGGTAACGGCGGCTTTGACCGCCAGTTCCGCGGTTTCGATCTGTCTTCGGCACCACAGGGCTGCCAATTCAGGCAAGTCCCCGACTGCTTGGCCATGGATCCCTTGAGCATCGATCCAGGCCGGTACTTCAACGATCGCGCCTTCAGGCAGATTACTGATGTAGCCTTGGTTGGGCAGATTGACGGCCTGATCATAAAGCGGTTCATTTTTGATCATGGCCACGATGAGCTGTTCAGCCCGTTCGGTATGGGTGTGCAGCAAGGGTTCGATCGAGCCTTTTCCGCTGGCCAGTTCATCGATCTCATCCCACATGGCATGACGATCATCTTCGGCTTGTAACAGCGGATACATTTGGATATCGTAGTGTTCCCAGGCTTTTTTAGCCACAGTATGGGTAAACGGGAAGTATTCCAGCATATGACAGTCTCCGCTGACCGGAACGATGTCCATCGTGTCGATGATGTCGCGGGAATAGGGTTCAAATTCCGGATAAGACGTCAGGAATCGGTGTTTGAACTCAGGCAGCAGTTCTTTACCGCTCTGTTTGTCTTTTAAGGATAAAAAGAAGGTGAAATGATTGATGCCGGCAGCCAGGAGGGAAAACTTTTCTTGGGCTTGATGAGCCATATCGCCATAAGCGTCCCAACTGCCCTGCCAGGTGAAGGCATAGTCTTGGGGAACCCTGAAGCCATAGTCTTTCTGAAACAGCTTGGCGCTCATCAGATAGCCAAAGTCGATCGCATGGCAGATGCCCACCATCTTGACTTTGGTATAACGGGCTGCGGCGATACAGATGCGCGGCACCGGATTGGTAAAATTCATGACATATGCTTCAGGACACAAACGTTCGATGTCCCTTAAGATCGGCATGATCAGGGCCACGTTTCTGGCCGTATGCATCAGTGCTCCCGGACCGCCGTTTTCCCCGTAATGACGGATTCCGTATTTCAATGCGATGTCGACATCGCTTTTCCAGCATTGTTCACGATCGATCGCCACCGATAAGATAATGTAATCCGCATCGATCAGGGCTTGGGTCCGATCGGTGGTGGAAGTAATGATCATGTGCGCATCCCACTCCTTGTTCATGCGCAAGGCCAACTTGGTGATGCTTTCTAAACCGTGGGCGTTGAGATCGACCAGAGAAAGATGAATGCCTTTGAGATCCGGATGACGAATGATGGCCCCTAAATTGACCAACCCAAAGGAAGCACTCCCTGCTCCGATCACAACGATTTTCGTTTTTAATGAGAGCGTTTTCATAATAAATATATTTTATCAAAGTTCGCGAAACAAATCAAGAAAGCGTTTTCGTAAATTGTGTGAAAGCACAAAAAAAGATACCCGAAGGTATCTTTTTGAGTCATGATTATTTGAAGTCTGCGTCTTTGAAGCCGTAGTAATTCTTCAAACCGTTTTTCAGAGTCTGAGAAGCGGCATCATAGCGGGTTTCCCACAGAGCTTGCCAATCAGCCAATTTGGATTTAACCATATCCGGCCAGTTCGCATCAGTACGTAAGGCACCAGCGACGTCTTTTTGATAAATGTTGTTCCATTCCCAGATGATGTTCTTGGAAGCACCATTGTCATCAAAGTTCCAGACGACAGCCTTGTCGGAAATGCTCCACATCTGGCCAGCTTTCCAAATCTTCAAGACTTCTTGCCATCCAGGCATCTTGGTCTTATCAGCAAATCTTTGGTGCATGACCGGTTGGTACCAGATTTCCATCTGTTTGTCGAATTCAGCACCGGTAACTAACGGTAAGGAGTCATTCATCGCGGATTTTTCGTTTTCGCCATCCATGAACATCTGATCAGCTCTGGCCTGCCATGCAGTGGTATCGCCAGCGAAGAAGGCGCCGAAGGTATAACCCAATTTGATTTGGGCTGTTTCAGCTTCAGTACAGGCTTTGTCGCCGTCATCCATACAGTGGTTGTAGACAGCCATCGGATCCAAGACTAATCCGACTGTGTTTTTCTGATAGTCAGTAGACGGACGTGGGTAGATATCCCAGTCGGTGGATTTACAAGCAGCCCAGTGGCCCGGGGTCGGATTGGCACAGTCGCCCATCATCCAAGGATCGCCGCCATTGGTCAACAGTTTGTTTTCCATGAAGAATTTGTGGGACCACCACCAGTTGGCATCCATGACGCCAGCCGGCATTTTGCCCAAGTCGTTTTGAGTATAAACAGCATATTGTGACCATGTCGGGATGTAATCCAACAAAGCTTTGACTTCGTCGGAATTGACATTCATGAACGGTTTGGAGCCGTCATAGTTCAACCATTGTTGTTCCATGGTGGTGGTTCCGGTTCGGATGAAATTCATTTCAGGATCCATCGCTCCCCAGAAATTTTCATTGTCTGCGGAAGAGACGAAATCGGTGTATTCTTGGATGGTCCAGTTAGGTGCCGGAACATCGATGTTGTTTTCTTCAGCCAAGGCTTTGTTGATGAAGACGCCCCAAGGCTGTAAGAATTGCGGTAAACCAGCTTGGAAACCGTAGTAGTTCATTGTCTTCATAATCGATTTGTTGAATGATTTGTAAAGCGGGTCATTCTTGAACTGAGACAAATCAGCCACGAAACCTCTGGCAACGTCGCCAACGAGATCGTTTACGGCGTAGACATCCGGATATTTTCCGTGTTCAGCTTTGAAGTTTTCGAGTTCCTGTGTCCAGGATACGCCATTGTCGTTTGGTCCTGCTGATTTAGCAAAGACGTTGATCTTAATATTGGGATAAACAGCATTGAAGGCTTTGGCAACTGCATAGACGGCCGCATTATTTTGACCTTTTAAGTCTGCAGGGGTCAAGTTCTTATGGCCGAGGTCTTCGATATAGGTACCGTCGCCTGACCACATCATCATTGTGATCTCACCCGTGATCTTCTTATCCAGTGCTTTGTAACTGGAACAGCCGGTCAGAGTGGATCCAATGAATGCTAATGCTACTAAGACTAATAGAATTTTCTTCATTGTTTCCTCCTAATGGATTAATTCTAAACACATCTTAACAAAAAACGAAAACGCTTTCAATACTTTTTATCATCTTTTTTTAAATGTGCTGACACAATCGATTTGGCGAAGGTGAAGCCGACGTTCAGAAGACGTAAACGAAACGGTAAGCGCTACCATCTCTTTCAAAAAATCCGCTTCCAGCATCCACAGGTGAAATATCATCGTTTCTTCTGTTTTTTCAAGTTTCAGCATCCGATTTTCACCCTTTTTGTTGGTCAAGATCAAATCAAAGCCATCGCTAACCATCGGATCGTCGCCTTTGAGGACCAAAAAGGGCCATTTTGAGGCATCGAAAGCGTTTGCGTTGTGATAAATCACATTCCTTGGGCCGTTCAGATACTGATGTCCCATAAACAGATGGCGATCCGAAGATGCGTCTTTTTCGGGTGAAATCAGCCGTTTATAGAGCGGTTTCAGGACTGAAACGATCGATTTATCCTGCCGATCGAGGGTTTTAAAGCCCATCGACTGGATCCAGGTGTTGTGATTGACAAACCAGTCGTTGATCGTCCAGTAATTGATCCCGCTAACAAACCCTTTGTGACTTGGGGTCCCATCAAAATTCACGTTGCGCAACTCGACAAAGGCCCTCAAATTACTCAAGGCCACCGCATGCTGAACCTCATCACCGGCCGAACTCCAGATCCCGTATTCACTGACTAGGATCGGTTTTTTATGAAATTGATGAGCAGCCAGTAAATAATCTCGGGTTCCCAGATAGGCATTATCCAAATAGGGTGTTTCCGTATTATGGGGCTGACCATGGAAAATACCGAAGTATAACGTGTATCCCAAAACATCCAGACAGCCCATGGACGGATCGCTGTAACCGGGACGATCGGCTGCTGCCGACTGGGTCGTCAGTCTCCCGTCGTTGTAGTGTTTTCTGAGGTCATTGACCAAAAGCCGATTGTATTGGGTACGGTAATCATTGCCGTTGCATTCGTTTTGGGTCGACCATAAGAAGACACTGGGACGATTGCGTTGGACGAAGTTCATTTCCCGCCACATCTGCAGATCGATGCGCCGTTTCAACTGTGCTTTGAAGTGTTCATTTTCGTGTTGCCACAAAGGCACTTCCATCATCGCTGCCAGTCCCAAGCGATCCAAGATACGATAGGTCAATGGATGATTGGGATAATGGGCCGTACGGGTAAAATTCAGATTCATCTTTTTGAGTTCAAGACATTCTTGAACGATGTCTTCATGACTCAGGCTGCGGCCTTTGTCTAAGGTCTCTTCGTGTCTGGCCATCCCGTTAAGAAAGACAGGTTTGCCGTTAAGCAAGATCGAGCGTTTATCCACAGCCAAGGTCCTGACCCCAAACTCAAAAGCGAGCGTCTCAAAAGGCGTCATCGTTTTTAAGACACCCAAACTGGGTTTCAACAATTCCCAAGGCTGAAGTGTTGAGGTATCCAGGATAAAACGATCCAGCGCTATGCCTTGAGGCGCGCACTCGATCACGCGATCCTGAAGCACGTTTAGTTGCTGATCACACAGATCCGCTGCCAGTGTCGATCCCAGATTCTGTGGGGTGATCTTGGCTGAATACAAGGCCAGTTTGACTGGTAAAGCACTATGCTGATCCGACTTGTTGACCGCGATCAAGGTGACTTCGGCTTGAGTCAGACTCAAGGGAATGATGTCGACACGACGCAGTGAAACCAAGGGGATCTCATCGATCCAGAAATCATGGATGACCCCGGTATAATTGAAATAATCAGAACCGGATTGAGCCGGGATCGTATCGATCCGGCTTCCCCAGGGAATATTGTGGACGCGCAAGGCAAAGACATTGTCCCCGCTTTTCAAAGCACGGGAAACATCAAACGAGAAAGGATTGAAACTGCCCTCATGGGTCCCGATGTACAGATCATTGATGAAAAGATCGGCAACCATACTCATGGCCAAAGCTTTAAACAGATAGACCTTGTCTTCCTTCTTCGTGATCGTGATGACTTTTCGATACCAGGCACCGGCTTCATAGGTCTCCATACCGACACCCTGGGCTTCGATCACATGGCCGATCTTGTTTTCTACCCCAGGCAAAACATGGTCTTCTAAAGAAGCATCCTCAAAATCGGCTTGGGTAAAACCGGGTATTTCATGTCTAAGATTGGATAAAGCAAGGTCATCCCGAATCCGCATGGTGAGTTTGGGATCGTTGATGCGTTTTTTCTTCCAGGTGCCCTGAAGCGTGATGTGTTGACAGGCTTGTTCTTCAAAATACGGATACACTTCCCCGTTTTGAACAGGGACACTGATCCCTTTAAAAGCGGGTTGGGTGATCAGTTTTAAGGTTGCGGGTAAGGTTCTGTAATTCATTCTTCCTCCATCAGCATCCTTTTGACCTCGTCCAGTTTCTCCTGGGACCAGGCAAATTCGTGCTTGAGATTGTTGAGCCAACGGATCAGCGGGGGTTCACTGTCCCACCAAAACGGGTCTCTGGTCATTTTGACCAGACGCTGGACCTGTGATTTTTCATGAGGGTATTTGAGCCATTCATTGTAGGGGTAGTCCAAGGTCAGATGGGGTCTGACTTTGTCTTTGGAAATGACTTCCAAAGGCACGATCACTTGAATGTCTTGGCTACTGAACCCGACACACAAGTCAAAACTGCCGCTTTCGACCGCAAAGCGCTCAAGATGCGGGACATAGTAGGCAAAATCACGCTGGGTCAGGATAAAGCTGACTTCACAGGATTCGCCCGGATTGAGCTGTACTTTTTTAAAGCCGCGCAGTTCTTTCTCAGGACGAGGCAGAAACGAAACCTGATCTTTGACATAAAGCTGAACGACCTGAGCTCCGCGGACTTTCCCGGTATTCTTCACGGTCACGCTGAGGGTCACTGATTGGGCAGCGTCGATCGTGGCGGCACTGATCACAGGCTGAGACAAAGCAAAACTCGTATAACTGAGACCGTATCCAAAAGGATACATCACGGGGATCTTGCGGGTATCATAGTGGCGATAACCGGTCAAAAGCCCTTCTTTGTATTCGATCTCCTCGCGATTGCCGGGGAAATTACCGAAAGCCGGGGTATTTTCCAGACACAGCGGGAAGGTTTCAGAAAGCTTGCCTGAAGGGTTCACTTCACCAAACAGTATTTCTGCCAAAGGCACCCCGGAAGGCGAACCCAAAAGCCAGGCTTCCACGATCGCTTTGGCGTAAGGCTGCACCTCACGCAGATCCACGGCAGATCCGTTGTTGATGATGACGACGATGTTGGGATTGACCTTGTGGATCTTCTTGAGCAAAGTCAAATGCTGAATGGGCAACAGGATCGAAGCCCGATCAAAGCCTTCCGATTCCATGGCCGACGTCGTTCCGGTAAAAAAGAGTACGACTTTGGCTTGAGCGGCCGCCAACAAAGCTTCTTGGGTCAGTGTGGCAGTACACTTTTCCTGATCATAACCGCGGGCATAAATCACCTTGGCTTTGGTTTTTAAAGCCTCCAAAGGACGTTCTACTTTATAGGCATTGAGCCATGAACTGCCTCCGCCGTTATAGCGGACCTGATCATCGGCGAAACGGCCGATGACAGCCAAGGTTGAATTTTTCTTAAGCGGCAAGATCTTGTCATTTTTTAAAAGCACGATCGATTCACGGGCGACTTGTCGAGCCAATTCATGATGATCCTCCAAGCTGATGTCCAGGGTCTCTCCTGGTTTGTAGACGCGTTGGTTTAAAAGTAGACAGCGCTTAACATGATCATCGATGACAGCCATTGGAATGTCGCCGGAGATCACGGCTTGTTTCAGGCGATCTAAATTTGTGACAGGACCCGGCATTTGGATGTCCAAGCCATGACGATGGGACTCGACTTTATCGTTGACGGCGCCCCAATCCGAAACGACGACCCCGTCATACTTGAGCTGACCTTTGAGGATCGTGTTGAGGGTATGCGGATTCTCACAGCCGTAAGTCCCGTTGATGCGATTATACGAGCCCATGATGGTCCAGGGATTGGCTTCCTGGATGGCCATTTCAAAAGGCGTCAGATAGAGTTCGTGCAAGGTGCGTTCATCGACCTTGGAACTGATGTATAGACGACAGGTTTCCTGTTCATTGGCAATGTAGTGCTTTAACGAGGTCCCTACTTTTTGAGACTGGACCCCGTTGATGAACGCCGCAGCCAGTTTACCGCTGAGATAAGGATCTTCCGAGTAGTATTCAAAGTTGCGTCCGGCCAACGGCGACCGCTTCCCGTTGACGCCGGGTCCCAACAGGACCTGAACGCCATAGTGACGGCATTCCTTCCCGATGGTTTCTCCGGCCAAATGAAGCAGGTCCGGATTGAAGGTGGAGGCCATGGCAGAGGCCGTCGGGAAATTGGTGGCCGGCAAGACTACCCCTTCCTGATCGGTTTGGACCCGGATCCCGTGGGGTCCGTCACACACGCGGACAGTGGGGATGCCCAGTCTTTCCACGCCATAAAAATGCCAGCCGTCTTTGCCTGAAAGCATCGACAGCTTTTCTTCCAGAGTCATCTGGGTGATGATTTTCGTGATGTCCATGGCTTAGTCTTTCTGATAGATGCGGACGCTTTTGATCGAGAGCGATTGAGGCAGACAACTGTCATCGATCTTGCCGCCCCATCCCCCGCCCAAAGCGAGGTTGAGGATCAGATAATGCGGCTTGTCGAAAGGCCATGAATCCGCATAGTCCGACTTTTTGAAGGTCGCCATGTGCTGATCATCGACGTAAAACGCGATCTTTTCTTCATCCCAATCCAGGATGTAGGTTTTGAATTCCTCAGAGACATGAGGAATCTTGGTGAAGAAGGTCGCCTGGGTGTTGATGCGGTGATTGTAAAGCTTGGAATGCAGGCTGAAATGGATCATGTCCTGATTGCTGCCGATGTGTTCCATGATGTCGATCTCGCCAAGTTCTGGCCAGCTTTCATGGTTTTGTTTGACCCCTAAGGTCCAAATTGCAGGCCAGGTTCCCTTACCTGTTGGCAGCTTCGCGACGATCTCGAAACGGCCATAAGTCCAGGCCAATTTGCCTTTGGTCCAGATCTTGGCTGAGGTATAATCTTTGGTCTTGTATTTTTCTTGACGTCCTTCAAAATTCAAGGCACCGTCTTTAAAAGACAGATTGTGCATGCCTGGGGTATAATACTGGGCTTCATTGTTTCCACCGCCGTGGTCACCCACGTCAATGGTCCAGTGTGACAGATCCAAACTGGTCTGTTTCGAGAAATCCTCCTCAAAAATCAAGTTCAACGGCTTCATAGTTCCTCCTGAAAACGCTTTCGTTACTTTGATTATAGCATACCCTTTTCATAAAAAAATAGACCCTGAAGTCTATTTTTTGATTTTAGTGGATTCTCTTTCGATGATGTGGCAAGGGATCTTGGTGACCAGTTGGACCTCTTCTTTGTTGATAAGTTTCAGCAACGTGTCTGCCAGCGTCTTGCCGATCGACACGCGGTCCTGACGGACGGTGGTCAGCGGCGGGATGAGGTTGGCTGCGATTTGGATGTCATCGAAACCCATGATGCTGATGTCTCTGCCGACCCGTAATCCGGCATCTCGGATGGCTTGGATGGCCCCGATGGCCGACAGGTCACACACCACAAAGACAGCGGTTGGCGGATTGGGATGCGCAAGCAAGGCTTTCATCGCCGTGTACCCTGAAGCAGAGTCATATTCATTGGCATAGGTGATCATATCGGGATCATAAGACAGTTTTTCTTCCATCATGCCTTCACGATAACCGACCAGACGTTCACGGCCGGAGATCGACGTCTGCGGACCGGCAATGTGGGCAATCCGGGTATGATTGAGCGAATGCAGGTACTTGACCGCATCGATCGCACTTTGAACATTGTCTGAATATACCAAAGGAATCTTGTTCCAGGGGGTATCGGTGGTGACACAGGGGATGTCGGCGTTAAACAGATCCGCCAAGCCTTTGTCTGAGGTATCGGCCGTGACCACAAAGACCCCGTCGACCCCTCTGACCCGGCATTTCTTCAGATAGCCGATGTCTCTACCGTTGATGAAAACGACGTCATAGCCGGCGTTTTCGACTTCTTTCTTAAAAGACTCTAAAACACCGGAAAAGAAATAGTGTTCTAAGCCGATGTGTAAGTGTTCAGAATACACGATCCCGATCAGATTGGAGCGTTTGGTACTCAAAGCCCGGGCACTTGAATTCTGGATGTAGCCCAGCTCATCGACGATCTTCATGATCTTGGCTTTGGTTTCATCGCTGACTTCGCGATAATTGTTGAGTGTTTTGGAAACGGTTGCCACGGACACTCCCGCCAGCTTGGCAACTTGCTTCATATCGATCATGAGTAACCCCCCGATATGGTTCTATTTTAGCATACTTTTTGGTTTTAAGAACTTTTTCACGAAAGCACTTTCGTAATTTTTTCACTTACGCTATAATGGAACCGAGCACAAGCCATCTCAGGAGATTACAATGGAACATTATTTGGTTATGGACGTCGGCGGAAGTCACATCAAGTATGCCTTAATGACCCCCGACAACATACTGGAAAAAGGCGACATCGTTACCCCGCAAGACAACAGCGATCACTTGATCGAGTCTTTGAGTCAACTCTATGAAAAATACAAAGATCAGATCAAAGGCATTGCTTTAAGCGTGCCTGGCCGAATCGATACCAAACAAGGCATCATGCATACGGGGGGCTATCTTGCCTACATCGATGATTTCCCCTTGGTGAAAGCACTCAGTCAACGTTGCCCTGTCAAGATCTCGATCGAAAACGACGGAAAATGCGCTGCTTTGGCCGAGTTGTGGAAAGGGTCTTTACAAGGCATCCAACAAGGTGTGGTCATCGTGCTGGGAACCGGCATTGGCGGCGGGATCATCGTCAACGGCGAGTTGGTCCGAGGTCACCGTTATGCTGCAGGAGAATTATCCTGGCTCCCTGTTTCCATGATCGACATGGGCTATCAGGAACCCTTCATGTGGTCTCATTTGTGCGGTACGATGGGGCTTACCGATGTCTATGAACGCGATCATGATTTGCCTCATCATTCCATCAGCGGCAAACAATTCTTTGAGTTGGTCAACCAGGGCGATCAAAGTGCTTTGGCCATCTTGAACCAATTCGCCAAGAGTTTTGCGATCGGCGTGATGTCGATCCAGGCTGTCTTGGATACCCAGGTCATTGCGGTTGGCGGGGGCATCTCCGCGCAGCCGATCTTAATCGAGGTGCTTCAAAAGGCAGTCGATGCGTTGTTTGATCAATACCAATCCATGCCGATCGACCGACCCAAGATCGTCCGTTGTACCTTCGCTAACGACTCCAATCTCTACGGAGCGCTCTACCACCATTTAAAAGACTAAAGTGCTCTTGCGAGCACTTTTTATTTGATTTATTGAACGACTTGAGTCTGAAAGGCCACGGTCACCACGGATTTCGCCGGCATGTGGACCACCAGGGTCTCTTCACCCAGATGGATCAAGGCATCACGGTCTTGGGCTTTGATGTTATAGATCACAACCGAGATGCTATGATCAGGATTCATGAAAGCCACGGAAGTGAAATTGCCTTCAGCCTTGGTCGACTCGATTCGGATCGCATCTTTCTTCAGATGATCCGAGAAATGAGCCAAGGTATAATAATCAAGATTATAGGTCAAGGTATGGGTCTGTTGATCCACGGTGACTACCCCTCGACAAGTCGAGCGGCCAAAATCAGGTACGACCGGACCGTTGTTTTCATCCAGTGCCATATTCCACAACACATAGGTTTTCGAATAATTCCTAAAGACATCGATCCCGGTCTTGATCTGAGATAAGAAAGCCTGTTCAAACGGCGGGATCCATTCGCCTCCGGAAGCTTCCGTAAAGTAAACGTCTTTATCAGGATAAGCCCGATAGACTTCGGTCTGAGAAATGACGTTTCCGCCATAGACATGCCAAGCCACCCCATCCACCGCATCACTCGCCTTTTCAAGCACGGTTAAGGGGTAATCTTTACGATCCCAGTTGTGGTCATAAGCCAAGATCTTTGTATCGATTCCGGCCTCAATAAAGGCCGGTTTTAGCGCATTTTTGATGAAGTTGGCTTGCGAATCGGCACTCATGCCGCTTCCCGCATAATTCGTCGGTACATACAGCGGTTCATTTTGAACACTGACCGCAAACAGATCGATGCCTTCAGATTGATAAGCTTGGATCGTCTTGACGAAATATTGGGCATACTGGCTAAAGTATTTCGACAACAAACTGCCTCCCACCATGTTCCCGGAGGTCTTCATCCAAGCCGGCGGACTCCAGGGGCTCATCATGACTTTCAGATCCGGATTGAGCGATAAGGCTTGTTTGACCAAGGGAATGATGTCTGCCTGATCATGAGTGATCGAGAAGTCGCTGAGATCTTCATCGGTCGTTCCATCAGGCTGATCATCATAGGAATAAAAGGTTCTGGAGAAATCGGAGGAGCCCATCGGATTGCGGATAAACGATAGCCCGATGCCTTTGTCCTGACTGAACAGTTTCTCCATCAAAGCATCGCGATCCTGAGTGCTCAGCACTTGATTGATCAGATAGGCAGACGCATCGGTGAACGAAGCCCCTACTCCCAAGACAGTTTGAAATTTCGTGTTGGGTTCGATCGTGACGTCAAAGCCGATCTTAGGGGCATCGGTCTTAGGATACAGTACTGCCCCGTTTTCAAGGTGGGTATACAGATACTGCTGGTCGATGGTCGTCAAAAAAACGGCCGCAACACCCACGATCTTATAGACATCCTTATGAGGTTGGGGTTCTGGTTTCGGCTCGGTTTTGGCGCACGCGCTCAAGGCGATGAACACAACCAAGGCTGACAGTGATTTTTTCATGGTAGTCTCATTTTACACCGAAAAGGCTTTCGTGACAATGCGTAAAAAAAGGGCATCACTGCCCTTTTTGAGTAAACTTAATGATTGCTTTTTTGTAAGGCTTTGGCCTGTTCGATCATCGTGGCCCCATCCATGTGTCCATAGGCGATCAGATCCATCAGGGATACTTTCTTGCCGTATTTCTTGGCCAAGGCCTGTATTTCTGGAAGCTGATGACGGATCTGCGGTCCCACCAAAACGACATCGCATTCATCGATGTGTTCTTCGAGCGAAGCAAGCGGGTAAGCGCGGATCTGATCGTCCGGCTCAGCCATTTTTTTCATGTTGTTGACAAGGATGCTGGTAGACATGCCGGCGGCACATACCATGATGACTCTGATCATTGCTTTTCCTTCATTCTTTCGTTGAGTATGAGACCTCAGGGATTCATGGTGTTGTGGGCGGAATGGGAGGACTGAGCCTGCTGAGTGGCCGCATCGATGGCCAAAACCACCGCCAAAGCCAGGATCTCATCGGTGTTGTCATCGATGTCCAACACATACGAATCGCCCCAGGTGAACCAGACCTTTTCGATGTTGATGATGGGGTTATCGTCTTTGAAGACGCGATACAAGTGGGCACTGAAGTTGCCTTCAACGTTCCATCCCGGTCCGTTGACGACATAGGCCGGTTTGAAGAACTTGAATTTCTGTACGATCTCGGCGACTTGCTGTTCGTTTTTATACACAAAATAACGAGGCATGAAACTGAATACTTTCTGATGGATATAAGCCACTTCTTCTCCGTTGATGTCGTAGACGTGCAATTTTTTGCCCAGAGAAAAAACTTCGCCTTGGACACTGTACTTATCTTGCTCGCTTTCATCCTTAACCATGAACTTATCTCCCCATGAAAATACTTTTTGTTTGATAAAGAGTTTCATCGTGTTCTCCTTTTCTATATTATAGTCCATTTCTTTAAAAGGTGGTCATCAGGACAGCAAAAGTGTGATGACAAAACATCAAGTGTCCATCGTGGTAGACACTAGACCCAATAAAGTGTGTAATTTGAACCGAATCAAACACACTCTCAATTTATGTTTGAAGTCATTATGATACAATTAATTCAGTGAGGTCTCTTATGACAAACACGATGAAAACAATCAGTAAACTGACGATGGAACCCGGAGCCAGTTTGATCGACAAACCCATTCCAAGTATCCAAAAAGATGAGATCCTGGTTAAGATCCTGGCTGCTTCGATCTGCGGGACCGATGTCCATATCTATGACGCCAATGAATGGGCCAGATCCAGAATCAAAGTCCCTCAAGTCATGGGTCATGAATTGGCCGGTCAGGTCATCCAGATCGGTGAAGACGTCCATACCGGGGTGAAACTGGGAGACATCGTCTCTGCTGAAACTCACATCATCTGCGGGAAGTGTGAATTTTGCCTCAGCGGACAAGGTCATATCTGTCAAAACACGTCGATCCTAGGGGTCGATCGTGATGGGGCTTTTGCCCAATACATCGCCATTCCGGCCGCCAATGCCTGGATCAACAATCCGGCCATCGATCCGGCTTATCTGTGTGTCCAGGAACCCTTGGGCAACGCCATCCATACCGTGACTTCGGGTGACGTTAAGGATAAAACGGTCGCGATTGTCGGAGTCGGTCCGATCGGACTGATGGCCGTCAACGTGGCCAAAGCCTTAGGGGCCAAACTGGTCATTGCCGTCGACATCAATGATTACCGACTGAATTTATCCAAAGAACTGGGGGCAAGCTTAGCGCTGAATTTTCTGCGCGATGACGTCACCAAAACGATACTGGAAGCCACTAACGGCTATGGGGTCGATGTGGTCTGTGAGATGAGCGGAGCGCCCAAGGCCTTGCATCAGGCCTTTACTTTCCTCAAGAAAGGCGGACGCTTATCCATCTTGGGTCTGCCGGATTCACCGATGATGATCGACGTCGCCAACGAGATCGTCTTCAAAGGCATCACCATCCACGGCATTACCGGCCGCAAGATCATGACGACTTGGCAACAAGGCAAAGCACTCATCGATGCGGGCTTACTGGATCTCGATAAGATCGTGACCCATATCCTGCCTTTTGAAGACTATGAAGCCGGTTTTAAACTGATGCATGAAGGCAACTGCGGCAAGATCGTTTTACGGATCGCCGAAAAGGAGTAAGCATGTCCATCCATGACCTTGATTTCATCCAAGCCAAGATCGATCAACTGAAAGCAGACGGGGTCTACCGTGTTTTACCAATACTTCAAACCCCCAATGAACCCATGGTCATCGTCGACGGCAAAACCGTCATCAACCTGAGTTCCAACAATTATTTGGGTTTTGCGAATCATCCCCGTTTGAAGAAAGCCGCCATCGAAGCCGTAGAACACTACGGAATCGGAGCCGGTGCCGTCAAAACCATCTTGGGCAACATGGCCATCCATGAGACCCTGGAAGCTGACTTGGCCGATTTCAAACGCGAAGAAGCCGTTTTGCTTTTTCAATCCGGATTCAACTGTAATGCGGGGGTCATCCAGGCCATCGTCGATGCGGGGGATCTGATCTTATCCGACGAACTCAATCATGCCTCGATCATCGACGGGATCAAACTGTCCAAAGCAGACAAAGCCGTCTTTAAACACAGCGATATGGCCGATCTCAAGCGCATCCTGCTTGAGAAACGCTCACTCTACAATAACGCCCTGATCATCACCGACGGGGTCTTTTCAATGGATGGCGATCTGGCCAAGCTGCCTGAGATCGTCGAGTTGGCTGAAGCGTTCAACTGCCTGACCTATGTGGATGATGCGCACGGCTCAGGTGTTTTGGGTGAAAACGGCAGGGGCACGGTGGATCATTTCCATCTGCACGGCCGTATCGATTTCACCATCGGGACCTTATCCAAAGCCTTTGGGGCCATCGGCGGTTATGTCGCGGGACGCAAAGTCATGAAACAATATCTGTCTTTAAGAGCACGGCCTTTGCTTTTCTCGACCAACCTTCCCCCGGCTGTGGTCGGCGCCTTGATCGAAGCGCTCAAAATGATGCGCGAAAGCGATGAATTCACCAAAAAACTGTGGGAAAACAGTGCTTACTTCAAAGCCGAAATGAGCCAAGCCGGTTTCGACATCGGTCACAGTGAATCCCCGATCACCCCGGTCATGTTTTTTGATGAAGCCTTAACGGTCAAGACCTCAAAACGTCTGGCCGAACTGGGGGTCTATGTCTCCCCGATCGTTTTTCCTACCGTTCCTAAAGGCAAAGCCAGACTCAGAGTCATGGTCAGTGCTGCCCATACCCAACAACAGCTTCACACGGCAGTCGAAGCCTTTATCCAAGTCCGCAACGAATTGTAAACCCTATAAACGGATCGAAAGATCAGTTTATTGACGTGTTGAATCAGTAAGGAGATTGACTGAATGACGATTATCTTGGTGTTTACTCTGTTTTTGATTGGCTGTTCGATTTTTGTCAACGGATGGACCGATGCGCCCAATGCCATCGCGACCGTGGTCTCGACACGGGTCATGCATCCCAAAGCCGCCATTATGATGGGAGCCTTCTTTAATTTCTTAGGGGTCTTCTTGATGGGTTCGGCCGTGGCGATGACGACCTCGACGATCATCTCGATCACATCCGGTTCCGAAGGCCTGGTCACCTTGGCTTCAGCTCAATTGGCCATAGTCTTATGGGCCGTCGGCGCATGGCGTTTTGGGATCCCGACCAGTGAAAGTCATGCCCTGGTGGCCGGACTGATGGGAGCGGGCATGTCGCTCAACGGGTTTGCGGCACTGAACATGGACAAAGTCGGCTTGGTTTTCGGCGGGTTGTTCATCTCGGTCATCGTCGGCTTGCTCGGCGGTTATTTCGGGACCAAACTGGTCGCCCTGATTTTTAGAAAAGTAAAACGCAAAACAGCCAACACCTTCTTCTCACGAGGTCAATTGGTGTCCGCCATGCTGATGGCCTTTGCCCATGGTGCTCAAGACGGGCAAAAATTCATGGGGGTCATGGTATTGGCTTTAATCGTCGGCGGGGTGATCCCACCGATGACCAATGGGATGGTCATCCCGATCTGGATCATGATTTCAGCTTCCGCACTGATGGCCTTTGGGACATCGATCGGGGGTTACCGCATCATCAAAACGATGGGAATGGACATGGTTAAGCTGGAGAAATACCAAGGCTTTACCGCAGAACTCATTGCCTCGGTCAGTTTACTGATGGCCACGACGATGGGGGTCCCGCTGAGCACCACCAATTCCAAGGCCACCGCCATGATGGGTGCCGGGGCATCCAGAGGGATCAATAAGGTCGATTGGGGCATCGCCAAAGAAATGATTGCGGCCTGGGTCTTGACCTTTCCGGCCTGTATGTTGCTGGCTTATGTTTTCGCAACGCTCTTGCGTGCTATATTGCTATAGGAGGCATTATGAAAAAAACAGTACTGCAAACGATCAAAGGTATTTTCATCCCTTCCGATGTCGATTATTTCGAAATGTGCACGGTGGGGGCTGAAATCATGCTGAAAGCGGCCGTGGCTTTAAAGGTCGGCTTTAAGGACGGCATCATCAGCCGTGAAGAACAATTGAAAATCAAAGAAATCGAACATGAAGGCGATCATCATGTTCACAGATCCCTTCAGATCATCGAAGAAGCGTTCATCACGCCGATCGATCAGTCTGACCTCATCGATATCCTGAAATCCATCGAAAATGTCACCGACCACATCGATTATGTTTCTGCGCACATTTACATGATCAACATCAAAGAACCCGATGCCTTCTACAACCGCTTCATCGACATCATGGTCAATCAAGCCGAAATGGCTTTGGATCTGATGAAACATCTGCGCCGTTTCAAGAAGATGAACCTGGAAGAAATGAATCGTCTCATCAAAGAAATCAACACTTTGGAAGAAGATGCCGATCGGCTCTACATCGAAGGCATGCGTGAACTCTTCACGCATGAGAATGACCCCAAACGCATCATTCAGAAAAAAGAAATCTACGGCAGACTGGAAGACACCTGTGATCGACTGGAAGATGTCGCCAATGCCGTTCAGCGCCTGTTGGTCGCAAAGATCTAATCCGTCGAATCAAATCCTTTTTTGATTCAGAAAGAAAAACCATGACAACTTTAAACGAAGTTAAAACACTATCCAACGGGGTCAACATCCCTGTTGTCGGTTTTGGGACCTGGCAGATTCCCAATGAAGAAGCTTATGAGGCCGTCAGATTGGCCCTTAAAAACGGCTATCGTCACATCGATACGGCCGCTGCTTACGGTAACGAAGAAGCCGTCGGAAGAGCCATCAAAGATTCCGGCATCCCCCGACAAGACATCTTCATCACCAGCAAGCTTCAAGCCCAGATCAAAGGCTACGAAGAAGCCCTTCATGAATTCGACAAGACCATCACCAAACTGGGCGTCGACTATCTGGATCTGTATCTGATCCATGCGCCTTGGCCCTGGAGTGAAATCGGAAAAGACTGTACTCAAGGCAACATCGATTCCTGGAAAGCCTTTGAGAAACTCTATAAAGAAGGCAAGATCCGCTCGATCGGGGTCTCCAACTTCTCACCCAGCCACATTCAATCCTTACTGGATGCGTGTGAACTGACCCCTCAGGTCAATCAGATCTCCTACTGGATCGGCCATACCCAAAAAGAAACCGTCCGTTTCTGTGACGCCCACCACATCCTGATCGAAGCCTATTCGCCCTTGGCGACCGGCCGTTTGTTTAAAAATGAGAAAGTCGTGGCGCTCTCCGAAGAACTCAAAGTCAGCTTACCGCGCTTGGCCATCCGCTATTGCGTTCAAAAAGGCACTGTTCCTTTACCCAAGACGACCCATGAGGGCCGCATGATCGAAAACGCCGATGTCGATTTCGTCATCCCGGCCAAGATCATGGCTCAGCTCGATGCGCTCGATGAGAAACATGATGACCAATAAGCTCACCGTTGTTTTCCAAGGCGACAGCATCACCGATTGTGACCGTAACGTCATTCCCCCCTACGGCAACGGCTATGTCAGCCGGATCGCCGAGAGTTTCCCTCAGCTTACCATAATCAACAAAGGCATCTCCGGCAACCGCGTCATCGATCTCAAAGAACGCTGGCAAAAGGACACCTTGGATCAGCATCCCGACATCCTGTGCATCATGGTCGGGGTCAATGAAGTCTGGCATTCCCTCTCCTATGGCAAACCCTATTCTGATGAACAGTATGAAACAGACTTGAATCTGATCCTGGATCAGGCCAAAGCCGCCAACCCCAAACTCAAACTCATCATGATGGCCCCCTTCTTGTTTGAAGTGGGGGTCGTTGAACCGGAGTGGGTCGCCCCTTTAGCCAGACTGCGCTGTCTTTTCACCAAGACGGCCGCCAAAAAGGCCGATGTCTTCATCGATCTGCAGACAGAATTGAACCTGGCTCTCAAAGATGCCACCATGAGCGATCTGGCCGGAGACGGCGTTCATCCCAGTCAGCTGGGCCATGACGTCATCGCCAAAGCGCTCACCAAAGCCCTAAATCAGCTGCTTTAAGCACTAATCAACAGACACCTTATGTAAAAGCTTCGACCCCCAAACTGGTTCGAGGCTTTTATTTTTATGGGCAGAAATAGACCTGATCACCCGGTAATCGCGGTTTACGCAAACAAATCAGCCAAAGATGGGACCCTGGTTTGAGTTAAGGTCGAATGTGGTGTATAAATAACTTATGAATGAACACAAAATAATCGAAACGAATCTCAGCAAAAAACCCGGCTCAGGCAAACCCCTGCCTGATTTTTCGCGGTTTGCCTCTGCTGAACCGGATGAAGTCATCAAACTGGTCGACTCCAACCTCAATGGCCTTACCGAAGCCCAAAGTGACATCAGACTCAAAGAAGAAGGCCCCAATGAGGTCGCTGTCGAACACAAAGCCACCCCCTTGACCTTCATCATCGATAACCTCAAAAATCCGCTCAACCTGCTTCTGATCGCGTTGGCGACCTTATCCACGCTCACCAAAGACTATGAAGCGGCCATCATCATCCTGATCATGGTGTTGCTGGGCTCCGTCTTGCGTTTTACACAGGAATACCGTGCTTCCAAAGCCGCCAGTAAACTCAAGGCCATGGTCAGTTCCAAAGCCACCGTTTTACGAGACGGGGCGGATGTCGAGACCGATCTTTCCAAACTGGTCAGAGGCGACATCGTACGCCTGGCTGCCGGAGACATGATCCCAGCCGATCTGAGGATCCTGGTCGCCAAAGATCTGTTTATCAATCAGGTCGCATTGACCGGAGAAGCACTCCCGGTTGAAAAACGGGGACTTCGAATCGACACGCTGCCTGCCAATCCGCTGGACGTCGAGAACCTGTGTTTCCTGGGCTCCAGCGTCGTCAGCGGCACAGCCTTGGGTTTGGTCATCAGTACCGGCGAATCCACCTATTTCGGCAATCTGGCTTTGAGACTGGTTGAAAAACCGGTCATGACCAGTTTTGACAAAGGCATCAATTCGATGACTTGGCTCATGATCCGTTTCATGATCATCCTGGTCCCGCTGGTTTTTGTGATCAACGGATTCAGTAAAGGAAACTGGCTGGAAGCCTTCCTGTTTTCGATGGCCGTGGCCGTCGGGCTGACCCCTGAAATGATGCCGATGATCGTCTCAGTCAACTTATCCAAAGGGGCCATGAGTATGGCCAAGAAAAAAGTCATCGTCAAGCAACTGGCTGCCATCCAAAATTTCGGGGCCATGGACATCCTGTGTACCGATAAGACCGGCACGATCACCGAAGGCAAGATCGTCTTGGAGAAATACCTGGATCTCAACGGTCAAGACAGTGACCGTGTCCTGAATATGGCCTTTCTGAACAGTTTTCATCATACCGGACTCAAAAACATCACCGATGAAGCCATTCTCACTCATGGCGGCTTTGACGTTAAATTCGATCAGCGTTTTCGCAAGATCGACGAGATTCCTTTTGATTTCAATCGCAAACGCATGTCCGTCATTCTGGAAGATGAGACCGGGCTCAACATCCTCATCGCCAAAGGTGCTTCCAAAGAAATCTTTGACTGCTGCGACCAGGTCGAAATCGACGGAAAGCTTCAGCCGATCAATGAGGGCTCGCGCTCTACGGCCATCGAGCTGATCAAATCCTACAACGCCCAGGGCTTCAGAGAAGTTGTCTTGGCCTATAAAGAAATGCCGGGAGCTCCCGATGAACCCATCTATTCGGTCAAAGATGAAAGCGGACTGGTCCTGTTGGGCTTTCTGTTTTTCTTCGATCCGCCAAAGCAATCGACCATCACGGCTTTGAAACAACTGTCTGCGCTCAGCGTGGATGTCAAGATATTGACCGGAGACAATGAAGTGGTCACCCGTTACATCTGTGAGCAGGTCGGTTTGCCGGTCAGTGAGATCCTGTTGGGTCCCGCCATTGAAGCCATGGATGACATGCAGCTCAAAGAAGCCGTCGCAACCATCAACATCTTTGCGAAACTGGCTCCCCATCATAAGCAAAGGGTCATCAAGGCTCTGCAAAGCAAGGATCACATCGTCGGTTTCATGGGAGACGGCATCAATGATGCGCCGGCTCTGAAAGTCGCCGATGTCGGCATTTCGGTCAACAGCGCCGCCGACATCGCCAAAGAATCCTCCAGCATCATCCTGTTGGAAAGCGATCTGGAAGTCTTAAGCGAAGGGGTCAAAGAAGGCCGCAGGGTCTTTGGAAACATCATCAAATACGTCAAAATGGCAGCCAGTTCCAATTTCGGCAACATGTTCAGCGTTGTCGGGGCTTCCGCTTTCCTGCCTTTCCTACCGATGCTTCCGATCCAGGTCCTCACCAACAACCTGCTTTATGATTTCTCTCAGACGACCATCCCGACCGATACGATCGATCAGGAATGGATGGTCAAACCCAGACACTGGGACATGCATGCGATCCAGAATTTCATCCTGGTCATCGGTCCCATCAGTTCGATCTTCGATTATCTGACCTTCTTCGTCATGATCACCGTCTTCAAAGCCCTCAACGATCCAGCCTTGTTTCATACCGGCTGGTTCATCGAATCGATCTTTACCCAGACCCTGATCATTCATGTCATCCGAACCAACCGCATTCCCTTCCTGCAAAGCCGGGCCAGTTGGCCGCTGATCATTTCCTCGATCGCGATCGTGGCCTTTGCGTCATGGCTGACGGTGTCTCCTTTTGCTTCGGCTTTGGGTTTCAAAGCGTTGCCGCCTTTGTATTGGCTGATCTTGGCCATGATGCTGCTGGGCTATCTGATCCTCACCCAGATTGTCAAAGTCTGGTTCAACCGTAAATTCAAGCAAACTTGAGTTGAGGAATGATCAATTCACAAATAGAAAATCTTCTATGTGTATATCGGCTTATTTGTGAGAAATTATCTTGAATATACAACTGAAAGCCCTTTACTGAAGGGCTTTTTTTCATGGTTTAAATTTAATTGAAAAAGCATCATTTCTTGGTCATATTGATGGATGTCTATTCGAACGAGTGTTAAATTGGTTTCGCGGACACGAGTTGTCCAAACACTGAAATTAAGAAAGAGAGCAATCCCATGGAACTAAATGATGTACTGCGCTTAAGAAGATCGGTTTATGCTTTGGATAAAAATGTGAAGGTGAGCGATGACGAAATCAGATCGATCGTTGAGACTTCCCTGCTTCATACCCCGACAGGTTTTAACTCACAAGGGCCCAGAGCCGTCTTGCTTTTAGGCAAAGGCCATGAAAAACTGTGGTCCATCACGATGGAAGCCTTACGTCAGATCGTGCCGGCAGCTGCCTTTAAGAGCACTGAAGACAAGATCAACACTTTCGCTGCCGCGTATGGAACCGTTGTCTATTTTGAAGAAGAAGCCATCGTCAAAAATCTTCAGGAAAAATACGCGCTCTATGCGGCCAACTTCCCGATCTGGGCAACCCAATCCAACGGCATGCTTCAGCAAAACGTCTGGTTCGGTCTGACTCAGGCCGGTTTGGGGGCTTCTTTACAGCACTACAACGAACTGATCGAAGACGCCTTCCGCAAGGAATTCGACATTCCGGCCAGTTGGAAAATGGTCGGTCAGATGCCTTTCGGCAATCCTGTCGGTACCCCGAATCCCAAAGAATTCGTCCCGGTAAACACCCGCTTAAAAGTCATCAACTGAACTGAACCCTTACTCCCAAAGATCCATTGATCTTTGGGAGTTTTTTTATCACATCACTTACAAATCCCATGTTTTTTAGGTACACTGTTAGGGAACAAAAGGAGACAGTATGGATAACTTCAAATTTCACGCTTCAACCGAGATCTTGTTTGGTAAAGATCAAATCACAAACCTCCCTGAGGTACTTTGCGTCTATGGCAAAAAGGTCTTGTTGGCCTATGGCTCAGGCAGCATCAAAAAGAGCGGGCTCTATGACACCATCAAGACCCTGCTTAAGGATTTCGTCGTCATCGATTTTCCCGACATCGAACCCAATCCGCATCTGACTTCCGTTGAACGCGGCGCCAAACTGTGCCGTGATCATGGGATCGATGTCATCTTGGCGGTCGGCGGCGGTTCTGTCATCGACTGCAGTAAAGTGGTGGCCGCAGCGGCTTTGTATGAAGGTAAAGCCTGGGACTTGGTCCTAGACGGCAACCTGATCACCAAAGCCTTACCAATCGTCACGGTCTTGACTTTAGCCGGTACCGGTTCAGAAATGAACAAAGGCGCCGTTATCACCAACACCCAAAATCAGATGAAAAAAGGCACCGGCAACTGGGCAACCATGCCAAAGACCTCCATCGTCGATCCGACCTATCTGATGACCTTGCCGGCCAGACAAACCGCTTCCGGGTCTGCTGACATCTTCTCTCATGTGTTGGAAAACTACTTTAAAAAGACTCCCGATGCGTATGTCCAAGATCGGCTTGCTGAAGGACTGATGCAGACGGTCATCCATTATGCCCCGATCGCTCTGAAAGATCCAAATGACTATTCTGCCCGAGCCAATCTGGTCTGGGCCAGTTCCTTGGCACTCAACGGCTTGACCGGCAGCGGTAAGAACGGTTCCTGGTCAGTTCATCCGATCGAACATGAACTCAGTGCCTATTATGACTTGACCCATGGGATCGGCTTAGCCATTCTGACGCCTTCCTGGATGCGACACATCCTCAATGAGTCCACGCTCGACAAGTTCGTCGATTACGCGCTCAACGTCTGGCATTTGCCTCACAGCGAAGATAAACTCAAACTGGCCCATGACGGGATCAATGCGACTGAAACTTTCTTCAAATCCTTAGGGATCCCGATGACACTGCATGAAGTCGGCATCGATGAGACCCGATTTGAACAGATGGCTCAACGAGCCGTCGAACTGGGCGGACTTCAATTCTCCTATGTCCCGATGACCTCACAGGATGTCCTGGCCATCTTGAAAGCCTGCGCCTAAACAGACAAAAGCACTTAGAAACTAAGTGCTTTTTTTATGACGATCACTAGAAAGGGGGTGATTAGTCAACCAGTAAGGTCAACGGATGTTCGATCAGGGCGATCAGGTCCGTTAAGAATAAGGCAGCCGGATAACCATCGGTGGCCCGGTGGTCAAAACTGAGGCTCAAGGTCATTTTACTGACTTTGACGAGTTGGTTGTTGGCGTCGAATTCGGCGCGTTCTACGGTTCTGCCGACCCCTAAGATACAGATTTCAGGGACATTGATGATCGGATTGAAATCGGTAACGGCGGTGGTTCCCAGCGAGGTGATCGTAAAGGTTCCGCCGCTGATGTCATCAGGCATCAAACTGTTGTTTTTAGGCTTGCCAGTCTGAGTTTTGATGGCTTTGGCCAGTTCGACCAAAGATAAAGCTTGGGCATTTTTGACATTGGGAACGATCAAGCCGTTTTCCAACGCCACAGCGATCCCCAAATTGACGCTGGGCATGACATGGATCCCGTCTTCCAAAGCACGGGCATTCATGGCCGGATGTTTCTTGAGGGTCTTGGCAACAAAGTAAGCCAAGAGATGAGTGACGGTCAGCCGGACCCCGTATTCTTTTTCAACTTGAGTCAAGAGTTCGCTTCTCATCTTCAATAAGGCATCCACATTGACTTCCGCATTCAAGGTCACAGAAGGCACGGTATTGTGGCTCTTGGTCATCTGATCGGCAATCAGTTTACGGATGCCGGTCCAAGGGATGACTTTTTCGACGCCGGTTTCAACGTAGACCGCTTTGACGCTGGACGGATTGAACTGTTCGACATCTTTCTGATGGACTCTGATCAAGCCCGGGGTCGCCGCATACACGGCTTCCACGGTGATCCCGCGATCACGCGCGGCTTTACGGGCAGCCGGGGTCGCTCTGACGCCAAACCCATCGCTGGGCAAGGCTTGAACGGCAACCGGAGCAGCCGCAACAACTTGAGGGGCTACAGCAGCTTCAACGACCGGTTTCGCAGCTGCGGGGGCAGCGGCAGCACCGATCACAGGCGCTTCTACTTTTTCGCCTTCAGCTCCGATATGAGCGATGACGGTGTTGACCGGAACGACTTGTCCGACTTCGACATAGCGTCCTAATAAGATCCCGGCATCATAAGCTTCGACTTCAATGGCGATCTTGTCGGTCATGACTTCAAACAGCACTTCGCCGACTTTAACGGAATCGCCTACTTTCTTGAACCATTCTGTAACGTGGCCCACATCCATGGTGGAGGATAGTTTGGGCATCAATACTTCTTTAGCCATTGTTTTTCCTCCTATTTCGCTGCCATGATCTTGCGGCAGGCTTCGACGATGTCATTGACTTGCGGTACGGCCAACTTTTCTAAAGCCGGTTCATACGGGATCGGCGTTTCAGCGCCGGCCAGTCTGACGATCGGATGATCCAGATAATCAAAGGATTCTTCTTCGGAGATGACCGCAGCCAATTCCGAGGAGAAACCGCTGCGTTTGACGGCTTCGGTCACAACCAGGGCACGGCCCGTCTTCTTGACGGAATCGACGATGGTTTTCTTATCCAGCGGAACCAAGGTTCTGGGATCGACGATTTCGATGTCGATGCCTTCTTTGGCTAAGATCTCTGCGGCTTCAAGCGCCTTGTGGACCATATAAGAGGTCGCAATGACGGAGATGTCTTTGCCTTGACGTTTGATGTCGGCAACGCCGATCGGAATGAAGTACTTGCCTTCGGGGACGTCCCCTTTGGTTCTGTAGCACAATTTGTGTTCATAAAACATGACCGGATTGTTGTTGGCGATGGCACTGTGCAGTAAGCCTTTGGCGTCATAGGCCGTGGAAGGCTGGATGACGATGAGGCCCGGAATATGCGCGGTCCAGTTTTCAAGGGATTGGGAATGCTGGGCAGCGGCACCGGTGCCGGAACCGCCCGGGGTTCTCATGACCAGCGGGATCGAGACGTTGCCGCCATACATATAATGGATCTTGGCGGCCTGATTGACGATCTGATCGAGAGCGATGGTGATGAAATCCGAGAACTGCAATTCAAAGACGGGACGCATGCCGGTCACGGCAGCCCCGACGGCAGCACCGGCGATGGCGCTTTCCGCAATGGGAGTATGTCTGACTCGTTCGGGTCCGAATTCTTCGATCATGCCGCGGGTAACGCCGAAGGCGCCGCCGTAGACACCGATGTCTTCACCCATGATGAAGACTCTGTCGTCTTCACGCATGGCTTCACTGAGGGCTTCTCTAACGGCTTCTGTATAGGTAATTTCTCTCATGGTTGGCTCCTTAGTCCGCGTAAATGTCGGTCATCAGCTGATCGGCAGTCGGTTTGACGCCCGCTTCGGCGAAGGCGACGGCGGCTTCAATGGTCTCTGCCGCTTTGGCTTGGATCTCATCGGCTTGGGCTTCAGTCAAGAGGCCAGCCTGGATCAATTTCGCTTTGAAGTTGGCAATCGGATCACGCTCTGTTTTCCACATGTCTTCTTCTTCACGGGTACGGTATTTCTTGGCGTCGGATTTGGAATGCCCTTTCCAACGATAGGTCTTGGCTTCGATCAGGGTTGGTCCTTCACCGCGTCTGGCGCGTTCTACCGCGTCAAAGGTCGCATTGATGACTTCGATCAGGTCATTGCCGTCGATGGTGATGCCAGGCATCCCATACGACATGGCACGGATCGACAGATCTTTGACTTTGGCCATATCTTTGATGGGACCGCTCATCCCGTATTGGTTGTTTTCGATGAAGAAGACGACCGGCAGGTTCCAGATCGAGGCCATGTTGAGGGACTCATGGAAAGAGCCTTCGTTGGTGGATCCGTCGCCCGCATAACACAAGGCAACCTGATCGGTTTTCTTCATGTGGGCCGTTAAAGCCGCGCCGACCGCGATCGGATAACCGCCGCCGACAACGCCGTTGGCGCCAAGGTTACCGGTTTCGATTTCAGCGATGTGCATGGATCCGCCTTTGCCTTTGTTGGTACCGGAGGTCTTGCCGAAAAGTTCAGCCATCATCTTATTGATGTCGGTGCCTTTGGCGATGGTCTGGCCGTGACCACGGTGAGTGGCTGTGATCCAGTCTGTTTTTCTTAATACGCTGCCGGATCCGACGGCGGTGGCTTCTTCACCGACACACAGGTGGGTGGTGCCGTGGATCATGCCTTTGGCGAAGAAGAAGTCGACTTTTTCTTCAAACAGACGGATGAGCCACATCTTGCGCAGGGCTTCAATGAGGGCTGCGTCATCAAGATTGGCTTTGTTGGGGATTCTTTGTGACATGGTGTGCTCCTTTAAATGTGAATGGGATAACCGAGACCGGCTTCCGTGTTGTCCATGATGGCTTCCGAGACGGAAGGATGCGGGAAGATGGTCAAGGCGATGTCTTCCAAGGTCAGACCGGTTTCAATGGCCACGGTGACCACCGAGATGATTTCGCTGGCGTTGACGCCGGCGATCTGGGCACCCAGGATCAATTTGGATTTTTCATCCGAGATGATTCTGACGAAGCCTTCGGTCTTAGAGGCCGCGATCGCTCTGGAGTTGGCCGCTAAGGGGAAGTCCGTCGCGACGGCTTTGATGTTTTGAGCCAGGCATTCTTCTAAGGATTTGCCGGTGGTGGCGATTTCCGGGGTCGTATAACAGACCGCCGGCATCGCTTTGTAGTCGATTTCAGATTTGTGACCTGAGATGACTTCGGCGACGATTTTCGCTTCATAAGACGCCTTATGGGCTAAGGCAAGACCTGCGGTGATGTCCCCGATCGCATAGATGCTGGGGTTGCTGGAACGGGATTGTTTGTTGACTTTGACGAAGCCTTTGGGATCGAGTTCGACCCCGGAGACATTGATGTTGACCTGATCGGTATTGGGACGTCTGCCGACAGAAACCAGGACCAATTCAGACTCGATGGTGTGTTCAGCATTGTCTTTCTTATAAGTCAGGGTGACTTTGTCGTCGTCTTCTTTGGAAGACAGGACCAAGGCATCGGTCAGGATGGTGACGCCCAACTTGGTTAAGTTGCGTTTGACCAGATCGGACAGTTTCGTGTTGAAGCCCGGCAAGATGCCCGGAGTGGCTTCGATCAGGGTGACCTTGGTACCAAAGGCAGCATAGGCTTCGGCTAGTTCAGAACCGATGTAGCCGGCCCCGATGACGCTTAAGGTTTTCGGCAAGAAGGAGGTATTGAGGATTCCGGTGGAATCGACGATGCGTTTTGAGAATGGTGCGGCTTTGATTTCGATCGGACGGCTGCCTACCGCCAAGATCGCATTTTTAAAGGTATAGTCTTCAGTCTTGCCTTCAAAGGTGACTGATAAAGACGATTTGGAGGTGAATTTGGCTTCTCCAAAGACGATCGTGACTTTGTTTTTCTTTAAGAGCTGGGTCACGCCGGATCTGAGTTTTTGAACGACTTGGGTGTTTTTCCACACTTGGGTCTTTTCAAAATCCAAGGTTCCTGTTGCGGTGATCCCGAAGGTGGACGCATGCAGGATCTCCTGGTAGGTATGTCCGGCTTGAAGCAAAGCTTTGGAGGGGACACAGCCCACATTCAGGCAAGTTCCTCCGATGACGTTTCTTTCGATGATCGTGACTTTTTGGCCCAGTTGAGCGGCTCTGATGGCAGCGACGTAGCCGCCTGGTCCTGATCCGATGATGACAGTATCTAAAGCATTCATTTGTTTTCCTCTCCCGTGTTTTCTTTTTGAGACATTTCTAAGAGTTTGTTGGCGGTTTGGACATCGGTGACCAGTACGTTGATCAGTTGTCCTTTGAGTGCCGCATAGATGCCTGCGACTTTTTGAAGACCGCCGGCACAGCCGATGACCAGCGGGATCCGTTTGATGTCTTCCAGATCCACGGCCATGACACGCTTGTTCCAATCGGATTCGATCGCTTTTCCGCTTTTGTCCATGAAGTTATAACAGATGTCTCCGGTGACGTTGGCGGCTTCGGCTTCCTGTAAAGGATCGACCTTGTGGAAATAAGCTTTGGTCATTTCGAAATAGGTAGGCTGACCCCCGATTCCGACGACGGCGATATCGACGTTGCGGGCGATATCGAAGACTTCCTTGACGAAACGCTGACTCATGAGGACGTTTTTGGCGTTGACGTCATCGACCATCACCGGGACATGCAATTCCACGCTGGAACCGCCCGTACGCCGTGTGAAGATGTCACAGATGACGTTGGCTTGGATGTCGGATTGGGCTTTGCCTAATCCGCCCACCAAAGGCACGAAAACGACATTGGTCATGGGGATCGTGACCGTAATGTTGGAAGCGACTTCATAGACGGAGGTTCCGGCCGAAACCCCGATCACACTGTCGGGTTTCATCATTCTGGTCAGATATTTGGCCGCTGCGATCCCGATGCGAGACTTGATTTGATTGGGATCTTGGGCATTGACGCAAATGATGTCTTCCAAGTCAAAACGCTTCTTGAGTTTTTCTTCCAGAAGCTTATACGGATGAAGATTCTCGTCATGGATGGTGATCTCGACCAGGCCCATTTCACGGGCTTTGGACATGTACTTGGAGACCAAAGAGCGGCTGATGTTGAACTTCTTGGCGATCTCATCCTGAGTCGCGCCGGCCCCATAATACATGTGGGCCATTTCGATCAGCATGCGGACATCGTCATTGTATCCCATAGGCTCCTCCTTATCGATTTTACTGTGTCGCAAGGGCTTGTGACCAAGATTAAGGGTCAAAACCCTTTCCACATCGTTGTGGTAAAAGCAAACTGGTGTAAGGGAACTGACCCGGGTTATGACAAATGTGACGCCCCAGAACAATTTCTACAAGCATAGTTTATGAGATGAGAAAAATAAAGTCAATTATTCTCAGGTTTTTTGACATTTGTTCAAAGTTTGTATAAAAACGGCATTTATTGCACTATTAAATTCACAATTGTTTCTGGACAATCACAGGTGTTACGCCATGATTGAGTTCAGTTCTGATTTTAGACTTCAACAAAGCAACAGAAAGACTTGAATTAGACAAATCACTCAGGGTCGCCATGGACGAGGGATCGATCAGGGGGTATTTGGGATCGTGGAGCGGATTGGCCAAGTCATAAAAGCGTTGGATCAGCTCACAGCGTGCTTTCTGTGATCCATCGACACACCAGGTGATCATCACCATGACGGCGTCTTTGGATCGATACTGAGCCATGCCTGAAAACTTTTGGCCTTTGACCGAAAGATCATATTTGCCGGGACAATAGGAAGCCGAGATCTCCCCTTCCTCTATGTCGAGATTGTGATCCTGAAGCAGGGCCTTCTGGAAAGCGACCCCAAAGTCATAGGCTTCATTCAAACCGCCGATGAGGGCGGTTTCTTTACTGAAGATCAAGGACAGGTTGAGGATGCCTTCGTCACAGACGACGGCCAAACCGCCCGCTTTGCGGATGTAATAAGGAGTATGAGACGCAGTCAAAAAGTTTACGCCGGCTTGAAACTGAGGCAAAACAGAATCCATCTTGCCTAAAATGACCCCTGTGGCGCTCCATAACCGGACGATGAGTTCATCAGGCTGAAGCGATAAGGATAGAGTCTTATCGGTTTGAAGCTGTTGATCCAGCGGCAGATCGACATCGATCAGCCGGATTTTTTTAAAGTGTTTGAAAGGGTCCATGTGTTTTCAGTATACCAAGTCCTGTTGCTTTGTCTATGCAAAGTAAAAGGATATGCGTGTGCATATCCTTTTGATAACCCTTTTTATTATGGATTTTTTTAAGAAATCAGGAATACAAGCCGATGGATGCGACCCAAGCGATCAGAACCGAGATCGGTCCGGTGATCATGCGTGAGAACAAGACAGCAGGAACCCCGATGGTAACGGTTTTGGCTTCAGCTTCACCCAAGGTCAAGCCGACAGGAACGAAGTCACAGCCTACTTGTGCATTGATGGCAAACAGAGCCGGAAGCGCCATTGACGGAGGGATGGTTCCCTTACCGATTTCAACGCCCAACAAAACGCCGACGACCTGCGCGATGACGGCGCCCGGACCCAAGACTGGGGACAGGAACGGAATCGCTGCGATGAAGGACAAGATAACCATACCGAAGATATTACCAGCCAAAGGCTTAACTGCTTGCGCAATGACATCCCCAAAACCAGTAACAATGATCAACCCGATCATCATGGAGATGAATGCCATGAAAGGCAATACATTCTTGATGACGATGTCGATGGATTCGCGACCTGCCTGATAGAATACGCCTACGACGCCTCCAACTGCACGGCCGATTTTGCTAATGACGTTAGCAATACCGCTTTGTTTATTATTAGCCATTTCTTTTTTAGCCTCCTCTTTTTTCTTTTCGACGACTTTTTTTGTTTCTTCTTTTTTAGCTTCTGGTTTCACTTCAACTTTTTGAGCATCAGTTTTAGGTTCGGCTTTGAAAGGTACTATGACCGGAGTCGATCCATCTTCCATAGCGACATCATTAACGGTTACGCCGGAACAGAAGTTTTCTTCATTCATGAATTTGATGAGTGGTCCAGACGGTGATGTTGCGATGATGTCAACGGTCTTTACGCCGAATTTCGGGTAAACGCCGCAACGCGCTGTTCCGCCACAGTCGATGACCGCACAGATCATGGCTGCCGGTTCTACTTTGGAGGAGAATCCGTCAACGGCTTGAACGCCGAGATAATCTGCGATTTTCTGAGCAACCGGGTGGATGCCGCCGCCAGTAATGGATGCGACGATGGTTTGAGTTTCCGTTTTCTTTAACTGAAACGGGCCTCCCCATCCGCCTTTACCTTTAACGACTTTTACAACTTTTTCAGACATAAATGAACCTTAGTCTTTCCACATCAGCTTGGTTAAAGTTTCAGTGACGATGCCTCTGATGAGAATAACAACAACGCCTACTAAGAAATAACGAACAGCAAGGTCGGCTACATTCAGACCCAATTGAGTGATACCCGTTGCGATTCCGGTCCAAACGAACAATTCGCCAGCGTTGGCGTGTGGGAACAAGCCCAAGATCGGGTGAACGAAGGAGACAGCAGCATCATAGAAAGCAGGTTTTTGTTTTTCTTCGACGAATTTACCGAAGGAATAGCACATCGGGTTGGTCAGGAAGAAGACAGCGAGAACCGGGAATACGGTGTAACGCAGGATGATGTTTTTGGTTGCGAATTGCGCAAACTTCATGACGCGTTCTTCACCGATCAAAGCGATCAACGCATTGACGAAGGTCAACAGAACGATAAGGGTCGGCAAGATGCCAGTAATGAGGGAGACGAGCGTTGCGCCGCCTGTATTGAAGATTTTAATAAAACCTTCTGCTAAACTGACTAGAAAATCCATAAATTCCTCCTTTTAATTGTTTATTAATTCAATTTTTGTGTAACCATTCTTTTCCCGCTCTTCGTTAATTTTTTCGATGGCTTGTCGGAATGTTGCGAGCAACCGCTTATCGGTGATCTTGGCCTCGACTTCTTTCGCGGTCAGACCGATAAACTGCTTGAATGGCTTAAACCGAGCGGTGACAGTATATCCGGATATGGCGCGAAAATCGACAACGATACCTTCTAGGTCAGTGACGACGATTACGATCACGCCTCTACCCATATTAAACTTGGCTCTGGTTAAGCCCACACCCAGGTTGTTTCCCGCATTACGTACTTTCATGTCGACGAAGTCCTTAGTCATGGCTCTGCTTTGGAAAAACGTCAAGATGAACTGTACGATCCACAGGGATACAAACAGGATGATTATACCCAAGTAATCCAACGGTGTTGTCTCCTCCTTTCTTTCGGAAATGGCACTATTCAAGTCTGTAAGCGCTTTAGAAGTGCCCTCTTGTCGCCTATGATAGACGATACTGTAAGCGGTGTCAATTGTCTTCACACAATAAACACACAACATTCACATTTGTGAATTATGAGTGTTTCATCACTTAAACACTCACACAATTCACACAAACTGTGACATTTGTTATATTTTACTATATAAATTGACATTCGTTCAAGTCTTCGTCTATTATCTACTTGAATAAAAACAAAAAGCAGCAAAAATGCACAAGGAGAACACATGACGATTTATCAACAACTGAAAATGAACGTGAGTTAAGCAGTAATCCGATCCGCGTCGGGGTCATCGGAGCCGGCCAAATGGGTTTTCGGTATGATTTCCCAGATCGCCACCATCCCAGGCATGGTTGTCACCGGCATCAGTGACATCCGCCTTGAAAACGCACAAAAGGCAAAAGAGGCTTTCTTAGCCGCTTCCGCCAAGCCCAATAACGTCTTGGCTTCCACCAGTTACCGTGAAGTCATCAACTCCCCTGAAGTCGACGTCGTCGTCGATGCGACCGGGGTGCCTGAAGTCGGCGCCAAGATCTGTATGGAATGTCTGTTGGCCAAAAAACACGTCGTCTTGCTGAATGTCGAAATCGACATCACCATCGGGACTTTGATGTATAACATGTTCAAAGCAGCCGGTCTGGTCTATTCCGGATCCGACGGCGATGAACCCGCTTCTACCTTTGAACTCTATTCCTTCGCCAAAGCTATGGGCTTTGAAGTCCTGGTCGTCGGTAAAGGCAAAAACAACAAACTGCGTGTCGGTGCCAACCCGGATACCGTGGCTGAAGAAGCCAAGGCCAGAGGCGTTGCCCCACATATGTTGGCTTCCTTCGCAGACGGAACCAAGACCATGGCCGAAATGACCCTGTTGTCCAATGCCTGCGGTTATAAAGCCGATGTGACCGGCATGCACGGCGTCAGCGGCCACTTAAAAGAAACCGTGGCTCAATTGCGCTTGAAATCTGAAGGCGGCGTGCTCAACAGCTACGGCGTCGTAGAATATGTCGACGGATTGGCTCCGGGCGTGTTTGTCATCGTCAAAGGCAAATCCAAAGGCGTCATCGATCAGATGAACTACATGATGAAAGTCGAAAACGATCATCAGATCCTGTACAGACCGTATCACTTGGGATCCTTGGAAACCCCGTTCTCGATCGCCAAAGCCGTCTTGAACCATGAATTCTCCATCGCGCCTTTGGCCGGTCCGACTTCCGACACCGTTTGTGTCGCTAAAAAAGACATCAAAGCCGGCGACCCGATCGACGGCATCGGCGGATACTGTGTCCGCGGCGTCATCGAAAGCCATGTCGTCTGCAGAGAGCAAAGACTCATTCCAATCGGCCTCATCGCCGGCAAAGTCGTTGCCAAACGCGACATCGCCAACGGAACCTTCCTGACCGAAGACGATGTTCAGCTCGATACCAACACCACCGTCTGGAAGCTGCGTAAGCTTCAAGATGAAATCTACGGCTAATCTTCATGAGCACCATCAAATCCACTGTCCTTGAAATCGGTGAAATGGCCTATTTCGAAGATTATCCGATCCTGATCCTGTTCAACAAAACGGCACCCGACGGCATCCGTGAAATTTCCGTCATCCATGAATTTCAGACTGAACCCAATGAAGCCATGCTGAAAAAGGGATCCAAGATCCTGATGGGCGGAACAGCCTATACCGTTGAAGACATCGGGTATGTCGCCAACAAGACCTTGTATGAACTGGGTCACCTGTCGATGTATTTCAAACTCGAAGAAGGCGCAGAACTGTTGCCCGGATCTGCCTTACTGAGTCCCAACAAAGTGCCTCAGCTTAAAGCTGGCGACGTCATCACATTCATTAAGTAGACCAAATTAAAAGGAGCTTCAAGCTCCTTTTTTGATGGCTATTTGGATACGTCGTTCATCGTGGTGATCTTGATGTTGGCATAATTGCCTTCCACGATCTTGATGGGGACATCGCTGTAGTGTTCGATCAGCTGGGCATCATCGGTCGATTTGAAGCCCTCTTCAATGGCTTTGTGATGACACTTGGCCAAGAGGTTGGTGTTGAACGCCTGCGGGGTCTGAGCATGCATCAGATTGTCTCGGGCGATGGTCTTGGTGATGTAGCCGTTTTCAACGACCTTGACGGTTTCGACTTCAGGAACAGCCAAGATGGCTGCTTGATCCTTATGCATGGCTCTCAATAAGCCATCGATGGATTCTTGGGTACACCAGGGGCGTGCTCCGTCATGGACCAAGACGACCTCTTGAGTAACGGCCATCAGTCCGTTATAGACGCTTTCCTGGCGGGTCTTACCGCCGTTGACGATGACCATGCGGCCCCCGTGCAAGTGAGACAGTCTGGGCATATCATCGGGATTGGTCGCAATAATGATCTGCTTGCAGTTGATGTCATTCTTGAATAAATTGATGGAAGTCTGAAGGATGGTATGGCCGTTGGCCAGGGTATAAAACATCTTGTTGTAGGGTAGACCCATACGGCCGCCATTGCCTCCGGCAGCAATAATCACGGAATAATTCATCGGTTCCTCATGGTGGCTCAAACCCTTCAAAAAACCACCCAATGAATAGTGGGGTCGTTTTCGACTAAGGGGAGCACAAGCTCAA
>CAXXCK010000002.1:0-240058 GCA_963678045.2 Erysipelotrichaceae bacterium
CACCAGTGGGTTTGTACTTTTTCATGGTCTCTTTTCTTCTTGTTTTAGGGACAATGATCGGTTGTTCCCAAAATGAGATAGGAATGCTGGATTGAATCTGTCACAGGGGACCAAATGACCTGAATTTACGGTCTTTTATGCCCTGACAAATCTCTCTTGTTTAGATTGTAATACTATTAAAATATAATGTCAATCTCTATATATATAATATAATTCATTACATTTTGTTCAAATTCGTTATTTTTCACATTGTCGGGCCTGACTGCTGTACGTTACTGGAAAACACGCTGTTTATCCCACTAAATGACCTATCGGCTTAAAAAAAACCCGCTTTAGCGGGTTTTGTCTATTTGAACCAAAGATTCAGTTCTTTTTTGGCATTCTCAGGCGAATCAGAGGCATGGATGAGATTTCTCAGCATCCTTCCTTCTTTGTTTGATTTCTCCATGGTGTCGGTGGCATATTTGCCGCGTATGGAGTTGGGGTCAGCTTTGGCCGGATCGGTAGCCCCGACGATTTCTCTGACCTTTTCGACGATGTCATGGTGATGATAGCCTAATTCAAAGATACGAACGGTCTTGTCTACGAATTCTTTGCGGATGCGATCGGGGAAATCAGGAACTTGGTCTTTGAGTCGTTCTATGACTTCTTCATAGTGTTTCAAAATCAGTTTCTCATCGACGACGACGGTTCCTTTTCTGAGGACGGTGATGCCGTGATCTCTGAATTCATCGAGGATCTTGTTTTCTAAATGCCCTTCCAAAGCGTCTGGCTTAAGCATGATGAATGTGGTATGGTCCATCTTGTAACCTCCTGGGTCAATCTTATGCCTATCTAAATTATAGTCCTAAATCAGAAAGTTGACTTAAAAAGTGAACCCTTGTTCATCGACCGTTTAGTTCCTCAGTTCCATACCGACCAGGACATTAGTGTGCATTGAAACAAAATCATCGTAAGAAAAGAGAGGTTTCCCTCTCTTTGACACTAGATTTCTTCGCCGTTGGATTTGACGACTTTCTGATACCAATAATACGAATCCTTTTTATAGCGCTTGGCTGATCCTTCAAGGGTGTTGTTGAGATCGACATAGATGAACCCATAGCGTTTTTCCATTTCACTGGAAGAACAGGATACGATATCAATGGGACCCCAAGGATAATAGCCTCTCACATCAACACCGTCTTTGATGGCTTCCCTGATCGAGTTGACGTGCTGTCTGAGATAATCGATCCGATAGTCATCGTGGACTTGTTTGTCTTCAGTCAGGGTATCAAACATCCCAAAGCCGTTCTCGGTGATGTAGATGGGGCACTGGTAGCGATCATAATACTGATTCAAAGTCGTACGCAAGCCCAAGGGATCGATGGCCCAGCCCCACGGATTGGCTTTCAGATGAGGGTTGCGTTTACCGTCACCGTTACTCAGATAGCTTTCCGCATCCATCATCTTGGTGTAATAGAAGGAGAAAGACAGGAAATCGGCGGTGTTTTTAAAGTCTTTGTGATCCTGGGCACTGATGCGGATATTGAGCTTGCGGTCTTCAAAGAAACGCAAGGCATAGCCGGGGATCTTGCCTCTTAAGAGCACATCCGAATAGAAATATTCCATCTGGTTGGCTTTCATCGTATAGAACACGTCTTCCGCCTTACAGGAGGCCGGATAGGCGATCCAGTCACACAGCATCATCCCGATCTTGAACTGCTTGTCGATCTTGTGGGCGATCTTGGTCGCACGGGCACAGGCGATCATTTCATTGACCACGCCTTGGTACTTGGCTTCTTGGAGGTTCTCGACTTTATCGGCCAGGATGCCCAGATGGTTATAGGATTCATGGGCGATCAGATTGATCTGGTTGACCAGGATCCAATATTTGACTTTGCCTTTATACCGTTTAAACAAAACTTCGCAGTAATTGACGAAGAAGCCGATGACTTTGCGGTTGGCCCAGCCGTTGTATTTCAAACTCAAGTGCAGCGGCATCTCATAATGAGAGACCGTGATCAAGGGTTCCATGCCTAAGGCAATGATCTCATCGATCAGCTCATCATAGAACTTCAGACCGGCTTCATTGGGTTCTTTTTCATCCCCGTTAGGAAAGATGCGGGCCCAGTTGATCGAGGTCCTGAAACTGTTCATGCCGGTTTCCCTTAAAAGCTTCAGATCGTCTTTGTAGGTATGATAGAAATCGATGGCTTGACGTTTGGGATAGATTCCGTTGACGTTGTTGAGATGGCGATAGACATCAGCGCTGGTCATCTCACGGTTGCCTTTTTTCTCCAAAGGGATATTGGCCTGGTATTCATTGATGTCGGCCATACAAAGGCCTTTGTTGCCTTCTTGCCAAGCGCCTTCAGCCTGATTGGCCGCAATGGCCCCTCCCCATAAGAAATCCTTGGGGAATACATTTTTTGTCATGGTTGCTCCTGTTAAAAGAGGGTGAATCACCCTCTTTGTTTATTTGTCTTCTAAGGCTTTGAGGCGGGCTTCGTATTTCTCGAAGATCGCGATCATTTGTTTGGCGATGTTGAGTTCGCTGTAGATGGTCATCAAGGTATCTTGCGCATGGGCAAACAGGAGGGAATACTCTGTTTTGATCCCTTGGGCTTCTCCTTGAATGGCATCGGTTTGGACGCGGTGGGCGATTCTGATCTCTTCGGTGGCCTTCGTCATGCAGTCTTTCGCCAGGGCGAAATCCTGGGCTGCGATGGCATCCAGAGCCAGTTTGACTTGAAGACGGGCATCACCGGCATGAAGGATGATCGCCATTGAACTTTGAATGATTTCTTCAGACATGTCGGATTCTCCTTATCTTTAGTTTAAATCAATTACGCTTTTTCTGCTTCGAGTTCTTGTTTTTCGTAGACTTTGAAGAACGGGAACCAAATGGCGGTTGCCAGTCCGACGTTGATGAAGAACAAGAGCAAGCCGGTGATCGTACCGCCCGTCGTCAACCAGGTTGCGATCGGCATCGGGGTATACCACATTTCAAACAAGACTTTCGGAATCGGAGCAAAAGCAATGATCTTGGTCAAGGTCCAGGTAACCAGCGGCAAGACGATCCCGATGATCCACATCGGCAGCATCATGATCGGATTCCAGACGATGGCGCCGAAGACGACCGGTTCATTGATGTTGAAGACGGAAGCCGGGAAAGAAGCCACGCCTAAGGCTTTGAGCTTTTTACTCTTGGAAGCCATCAGCATCAAGACTAACGGGAATGTACAGCCGATACCACCCCACCATAAGTAGGCGGAATAGATCGTGGTCGAAGTGACCAAGTTGTTGGCACCAGCCAAGTTGGCCGTAATCGCAGCCAGCAAGACCGGGGCAGTGACCGGAGTCAAGACCCAAGAGGAGATCCCCATGGAATATAAGAAACAGTAGATAAACATCATCAGGGTAAAGCCAAACGGCGATTCGATGATGCCGGAAAGCGGGGCAAACAAGGATACGATCAGGGTAAACAGGTTGAGATCCACAATGAAGACCAAGACCCAGCCGATGACGATGATGATCCCAATCGGAAGCATTGAATCGAACCAGGCTCTGACGAAATCAGGAATAACCGATTCTTCTTTAAAGAAAGAGAATTTCCCGAAGGCGGTCATGACCAAGCCGACGAAGATACCCACGAAGATGGCGACAAACATACCACCGGCACCAAAGCCGTCAGAATTGAATGCCAATCCGAAATCGGTCCCCACCGGTTTCAAGACCATCAGAAACAAGACCAAACTGGTTGCGCCGGCATTGATGCGGCTCTTTCTCAGTTTCTTCTTTTCCATCAGGTTAAACGGAATCAGGAAGGAAATGATCAATGAGATCATGCCCATCGTATATCCAAACGGATCCCAGAAGTTAGGCCAATTCGGAATGTAGTCTCCTAAGATCGCCAGCATGCAGAATAAGGAACCCAAGAAGATAAACGGCAAGACTTGCATGATCGATTCCTTGATGGTCACGATCCACACATTGTTGTTGACTTTCATCATTTTAGGCGCAAAACTGGTGCTTAACCAATTCATAAACTTTTTCATGTGTTTCTCCTTTTTAGTTGTTTTTCAGTAAACTTAAATGCTTCTTAACAGATGATCAACGGCCTTTTCGCCATTGAGCGTTGAATAATAACTGCCTTCCATCAGGATGACTTTGACTTTGGTTCCTGAAACCGCGACTTGGGTTTCATCCATCAGATAACTCAAGTGAGGGCCGACCATCAGGACATCGATGTCATCGATGTAGTTTTCGATTTCAGATTCCCCTCTGGCGACGATGGACAATTCCAAACCTCTGGCTGTGGCTGCTTTTCTCATGTTGGCAGCCATAAATCCGCTGCTGGCTCCGGATCCGCAGACCAGCAAAATCCTGATTTTACTCATAACGACACATCCTTCCAAGAGAAGCGCTTCCCTTTGATGACCCCATTCTGACGGATTTCGAATCAAACATCAAACCGTTTTTTGCACAGGTCACAGGCAAGTGATTAGTTGCACACTGTCAGGTGCAAATATCTAGCTTATCCAAAGAGTGCATTTGGTATAATGGTTCAGTAAGGTACCCAATGAAGTCAAAAGTGCTTAAGCTTTTAAAGACGCTTCAGGAAGCCGATGGTTGGATGACCGCCAAGTCACTCGCTGTGAAAACAGCGATTTCAGTGCGTTCAATCAAGACCTATGTGGCTGAAATCAACGCTTTGGAAGCCAATACGATCCTCTCTTCTCAAAATGGGTATAAGATCGATCAAGCCAAAGCCGAAAGCTATCTGATCAAAGCCGAATCGCCGATCTCACAGGGTTCCGCAGAACGGGTCAATCATCTGATCACCCGTCTGATTAAGGCCAAGTCTCCTTTGAATCTGTATGATCTGTCCGATGAACTGTATGTCAGTTTGTCCACGATCAAATCGGATCTGCCCAAAGTACGATCCAGGATCGCTGAGTTCAGTTTGGATCTGATCCATGTGTCGGATACCTTGCAGATCACCGGTCTAGAGAAAAATAAACGAAAAATGCTGAGTTCCTTGTTGTATGCGGAATCCAATGAGTCTTTCATGAATGTGGAAGCCATCCAAAATGCCTTTGCCGAACTTGACATCGACTATATTCAGTCCATCATCGCCGAGACCTTCAAGGAATTTCACATCTTCATCAACGATTTCTCAATGATCTCTTTGATCCTGCATATGGCGATCGCGGTCGACCGCATCAAAAACAACGCCGATAATATCAGTGCCGCGTTGGATGTCAACATTCACAATGCCCATGCCTATCAGGTCGCCAGTTTACTCTCCAAGAAGCTGGAAGAAAAATTCAACATCAGTTATAAACCGTCTGAAGTCGATGATCTGGCCCTGTTGATTGCGTCCAGTGCCACGACTCTGGATTATAAAACGATCTCCTCGAGTGATCTGGAATCGGTCATCGGAAAAGAAACCTATACCCTGGTCAACAAACTGATCCAGGAAGTCAATGCGTATTACTACATCAATCTTAACGACGGGGATTTTTTGACCCGTTTTTCCTTACACATCAAAAACCTCTTGGTTCGATCCAGACACAATCTGTTCTCTAAGAACCCCTTGACCAACAACATCAAGCGCAGCTGTCCTTTACTCTATGAGACCTCTGTGGCCATCGCCAAGCACATTCACGAATACACCGGGATTGCGATCAACGATGACGAAATCGCCTACATCGCCTTTCATTTGGGCGGAGCACTGGAGATCCAGCGTTCCTTGGAAGACCGGGTCAACTGTGTCCTGTATTGTCCGACTTACTACGATACGGATCTGAGACTGACCGATTCGATTTCCCGTCATTTCCACCAATCCGTCAACATCGTCAACATCGTGACCTCTGAAAACGACCTGAGAGCGATCAGCAATGCGGATCTGATCTTATCGACCATTCCGGTCTCCATCGGCTCAGTCAAGCTTCCCGTCCTCAACATCTCTCTCTTTTTGAATCAAAAAGACATCAATGCGATCTTTCAGAAACTCGATGCGATCAAAAGCGAAAAGAAACGCTTTACCTTTTTGAGTCATCTTCAAAAGATCCTCAATCCGACCTTCTTCAGACACAACCTGATTTTTCCTTCTGAAAAAGAAGCCATCGAATACATGTGTGATGCCTTGGTCAAAGAAGACTACGTCTCTGAGACGTTCGTCGACGAAATCAAAGACCGCGAAAGAATGTCTTCCACGGCCTTCAACAACCTCGCCATTCCCCATTGTATGAAGATGAATGCGAAAAAGACAGGCATGTTTGTGATCATCAATGAGAAGCCGATCCCCTGGGGCCAAAATCAGGTCAATTTGATCTTGATGCTGAGCATCAACCGCAATGACCGCAACCTCTTCAATGAAGTGTTTGAAAATCTGACCATGATCTTAACGGAACCGGATGCGATGAAAAAAGTCTTGGAATGCAAGACCTATCAGGAATTCATTCAGGTGTTGGTCGATAGAGTATAAATCGACTTACCTTTTGGTTATCATATAATTAAGGCTTTTGCTATCTTAAATGTGATTTTCTTAATGTGACTTTTTGATTTTAAATGACAATATGGTCGATGAACATCGTTTGGACCAAACAAGACGAAATATCCAGATCTTAGTTTGACGGTGATTCTTTCACATTTTCCTTGGTATAAAGTAATGTCATTTTCTGCATCATAAGCTCTTTTTTGTTTACATTCATTTCTAGAATCTATATATATTTTTTCTTCACCCGACAAGATTATCACCAGATCATAGAAATTATCATGTGTTTCAGAAACAGATTCTCTTTTTCTGATGGTGTCATACTCGGTATGGATGGCATAAAGACCGTTTATGATTCTAAACTTACCAATATTAAACTCCTCAATATCAACAGATTGCAGATATTCTGTAATCAAGACACTAATCTTTGTTAGTTGTGGGTATTGTGAGAGGTATTCAAATCTATCACCGATCACTGTTATTTACCAAGTTATTTTCCTTTTCAGGGTTTGAGCTATTTAAGTTGAAATATTCAAAAAGTTGCATATACATTTTAATGATCAACCCGGTTGTCAAAACAGACAACAATGTTCCCAGTCCCCATATTCCTCCTAAAACAATCCCTAGAATTGTTACTAGCAGATCAGCCGTAATTCGCAGGACATGATAATCCAGTTTTGTCTTCTCTTTGATCGCATATAATATGCTATCCAGGCTGTTCATACCAATTTTGAAGTAAATCAATAGAGACAGTCCCAAAGCGTAAATAAAGTTACCACTAATCAAGAAGAATACTTTGAAGATCATATTTGGATCAGGGAACAATTTACTAAAGTTTCCCAGATAGAAATCAATCAAAAAGCCAACTATCAAAGCAGAGATAATGGTACCAATTCCTATGTGCTGTCTGGCGACAATCAGAGCTGTTATAATCAGTACAGTATTATAATACCTGCTGGCAGCTCCATAGGATATATGCATAACATTATGGACCCCATCCTGCAAAACCGTGATCGAATCAGAACCCAAATTTGCTTTCAAAAAAAAGGCAACGCCCAAACCGATGAAGTTTGCAGCCATTAGTATAATAATAAATTGTTTCAGTGTTATTTTTAGTTTCATTGGATTCCTTTTTAAGAAATAACGTCTGCCCTAGGACAGACGTGTTTTTTATATCAGATCATCACCGTTACTGGCAATAACTTTTTTATACCAATTAAATGATTTCTTTTTGTACCTTTTCAAGGTTCCTGTTCCATCATCATTCTTGTCAACATATATGAAACCATAGCGTTTGCTCATTTCATTGGTTGTGCAACTGATGATATCAATCGGTGCCCAAGGGCAATAAGCGAAAACCTCACAACCATCAATTATCGCTTCTTTAATAGCATTGATGTGTGAGCGAAGATAATCAATGCGGTAGTCATCATTGATCTGCTTATCTTTAGTCAATTCATCCAAAGCGCCTAATCCGTTTTCGGCGATAACGATTGGTAATTGGTACCTGTCATAATACGCGTTTAACGAGTTTCTCAAGCCTAATGGATCGATAGCCCATCCCCAAATGGATGCCTTAAGGTAAGGATTCTTAGAAACATCATTAATCCCTTTGGTGTTTTTCTCAAAGGAGTTCATTCTTGAATAGTAATAACTAAAAGCAAAGAAATCAGCGACATTATTTTTGATAAGAGCTTCATCTTCTTTTGTAATTTCAAGGTGGATGTTATTCTCTTGAAAATATCTGAAAGCATATCCGGGATACTTACCCCTTACCCTGACGTCACCATAGAAGTACTGTGCCATTTGATTCTTTTGATAAGTTGCGAAGACATCTTCTGGTTTTGGGGTTTCAGGATAACAGGTATGATCAGATATCATGACCCCTATCTTTAAATCAGGACTGATCATTTTGGCAATTTCAGTAGCTTTTGAGCACGCCACGAATTGATGATGGATGGCTTGGTACTTGGCTTCTTCAAGATTTTCAACCTCATCATATAAAATACCCAACGAGTTAAACGATTCGACATAAATCAGATTGATTTGGTTTATGAGGATCCAGTACTTAACTTTTCCTTTGTATCTTCTAAATAACACTTCACTGAATCGAGCAAAGAAATCGACCAATTTACGATTCTTCCACCCACCATATTTCGTAACCAAATTTAAGGGCAACTCGTAATGGAAGATGGTGATGATGGGTTCCATTCCATTCTTGAGGATCTCATCGATGAGACCATCGTAGAACTTAAGACCCTCTTCATTTGGTGTCTGTTCATCGCCATTGGGGAATATGCGGGACCAGTTTATAGAGGTCCGAAAGCATTTAAAACCCATTTCAGAAATTAGTTTTAGATCATCTCTGTAAGTATGATAGAAATCTATGCCGAGACGCTTGGGGAAGCGAGCGTCATCCAGAATGGTCATGAGCTTTTCTAGTTGCGGTCTTGACATTTCAGAGTCTGTATCACGTTTACTTCCCCTTACGATTTTATCATTATAATAATCAACATCCGGAACTGATAGTCCTTTTCCGTCGGCTAAGTATGCCCCTTCAGCTTGGTTTGCCGCAATAGCTCCTCCCCACAGAAAATCAATAGGGAATCCTTTAGCTACTTTTTGCATACCAGTTCCTCCAGTTTATTCAGTCTTAGCGTTTGTTTACACAATACCTTGAGAAGATCAAGAGCGGTTACGGTTGTCATAAGATGATCCTGCGCATGCACGATCAGGATTGAAAGTTCACTAGCACGTTCTCCATTGGCTTCTTTTTGAATCATGGTGAACTGTATCTTGTGCGCTTCAATAACCATGTCTTCGCTGATAGCGATCAGTTCATCGGTTTTTGCGGAATCGTTTGCTTCGGCGGCAGCTAAGGCTTCATAGGCATACCCTTTCGCATCACCTGCCAGGCCAATCATTTGAAATGCGAGCTGTGAAAATTCGTCCATAATTGCTTAAGCAGCCGTCACATCAGATTTCTCTGCGCTTTTTTCCAGTTCTAACTGCACTTTTTCTTCAACTTTGAAGAACGGATAGTAGATGAGTCCGTCAACGACGATCATAACGCAAACTAAGATAATTGCTTTCCAGTCCATTGTGCCGATGAAAGCGCCAAGAGGAGCCGGTGTTGTCGAAGTAACAGTAAAGGCCATGTTGTTTACAATTCCTGTTGCGGTGCAGAACCAACCTAACAGGATGTTAAATGTTGGAGCCAACATGAACGGAATGACCATGATTGGATTCAAGAAGATCGGTAATCCGAAAATAACTGGCTCATTGATATTGAAGATTGATGGAATGATACTGATTTCACCGACCGCACGGATCTGCTTGGCTTTACTCTTGAGCATCAAAATGCAAAGAGATAATGTTGAACCGGCTCCGCCGATACATGCATAATAAGCCCAGAAGGATTGCGTCCAGATTTCAGGCAGATTCTTCAAGGAGGCACCGGCAGCATATGCTTCGGCATTCTTTAAGGCATTGATAATCTGAAGCGGATCCAACAGTGGTCCAGTTACGGTTGTCGGATGGATTCCAAATGAGAAGAGTAAGTTTTCAAAAGCGGTAAGAATGGTAACTGCCCAGACATTATTAACTGCAAATGACATCAGGGTAAATACATAATTGAACAATTGCGGCAGGATCTTTCCAGTGAAAATCTGGCATGCAACTGATGCTGAATAAATGACGCAGATTGCAAAGGCAAACGGCAATAAGATTGAGAATGTTCTTTCGATGACAGCAGGAACACCTTTTGGCATCTTGATCGTCCATCCTCTAGCAACTGCGAAACTCATGAGTTCAACAGAAACCATTGCAATGACAGCAGCAATGAAGATCCCCGAAGCACCGACATACGCTGTCGGCATCGCATTGACTTTGGAGTTATCCAGCAATACATAGGTCGTTACCGGTGCTGCGATCAAAAGATAGATCGAAGTTGAACTGATAGCGAAGTTCAAAGCATTGCGTTTGTAATGTGTCGCTAAGGAGTACGAAATAACGAAACAGATGTAAATCGCCATGATACCCATGGTACTCAAGAATGGAGCACGGATCATTGCATAATTTGCGGTAGCAAAGCTCAGCCAGGCATTCATGAAGGAGTCAAAGAAACCAATACCGGTAGACATTCCCGCTGTCCACGGTGGTTTCGCCAGCAAGAAGAAGATACTTCCAACAAACGTAAACGGCAAAGCACTAACGACGCCATCTCTTAAAGATAAGAAATGTCTTTGCGTACCGAAGAAGGTCGCAATGGGCATCATTTTTGCTTCAAACTTAGAAAACAGCTTATCAAGTTTGATCATTTTTTCCCTTTCTATTGAGCAGATCTTACTATATCCAATACCTTATCCCCATCACAACGGCCATAATCACGCGAATCAATGTAGAAGACTTTAACATTGAGAGGATTTGCCATGCCTTCGATCATCGCTTTCTGATAACGAATTTGCGGCGCTACTAGAACGTAGTCGTACTTACCAAGACTGTTTCTGGATTCAGCCATTGAAAGCGCATCGATCAACCATTCCTTCTCATTCTCTTTTAGGTGGTTTTTCATGTCTTCGACTAAAATGCTGGTAGAGGATCCGCATGCGCAAATCAATAAAATATTCATCGTCTTTCCTCCTTATCGCTGACTCTATCTTACCCAAATAGCCAAAGCCTTGTTTCATTCGTTTTCCAAAATGATTCGGTAAATGAAACACTCCGACAGTACCGAATCAAAACGGTAAACAATTATTCCATTTTGGCAAGACTCGCTTTATATAAATCAATCAACTGATATACTAAAAGCAGTTATGCTAAGCTCAATTCAACTGGATATTCTTGAAAAACTATCGAAGTCTCCCGACACGTTGACCAGCAACGAGTTGGCTTTTTCTATTGGGGTTGGAGAGAAGACTGTACGGAAGTACATAAACGATATGAATGTCGAACTTTCCGAGTGTGGCGCTACCATTGAAATTAAGCAAGGCAAGGGCATTCGGCTTATTGTCTCCAATCTAACTTGTTTTAAGGAGTTGTTGGACAGACATAATGAAAAGGCTTTAACGGCCCCGGAATCACCCGACGAGAGAATCAACTACATCCTGATTCGTTTACTGACGACAAGTAAATTTATCAGTATCTACGACTTTGCAGATGAAATATACGTCTCTCCTTCTGCAGTCAGAAAAGACATTCAACAAATTAAACGCAACATGACTAAAGTTGGCTTAAAAATTGTCCACAACCGCGAAAACGGAATTAAAATCACCGGAGATGAAACAATTATTCGAAATCAACTCAGGCGCATAATTTATCGTTTCGATCTCAATAAGGATTTTTTGTCTGACCAAGTAGACATCAGTCTGGATTCAATCGAGGACATCAAGAATATAGTCACCAAAGCTATTTCAGCCAGCAAAGTCTCTTTGACCAATGAAGCTATTACAAGTCTAGCTATGCATATACTTATAGGCATCTACAGAACTGAAAATGTGAATGTGATACCCATCGAACCTCAACGAATTGTTGAAATCAAAAATACTGAAGAATATTCAATCGCTTCAAGAATACAGAAAGAAACTTGTGCTCGTTTCGGAATTGAATTGCCTGAAAATGAAATTGCATATATTGCAATGCACATCTCTGGACGGAAGAATCTTCATAATGAGTATAGTCAGACAATCCTTGAAGTTGACTCAGAAGAAGCCAACATTGTATATAACTTGATGTTAAGATCATTGCTTAAGAATTCTGATATTGATTTCTTTGGAGACAGCAGTTTACGGATCAACTTACTTTTGCATATTATTCCATTTTTGGAAAGACTCAAGAATAACATGCAGATGAGTTTCTCATCACTCAACAATATTAAGGATGAGTATCCATATGCATATGAGTTATCAGTAACGGCTATGTCTGCAGTTTCTGAGTATTATCATAAAGAAATTTCACAGGAAGAAATTTCTTACTTTGCTATTCATTATATTCTGGCATTAGACAGGAAACTCGACAGTAAAACCAAAGCAAATATCCTGATCATCACACCGATGACTTTTGGTGTATCTCAACTGATCTCATATCGATTAAACAAGCGATTCGCTGATTTTACCAACATAATAAAGTTCATTGAAGAACCTCAATTGGCCGACGAAGACGTCAATGGTTACGATCTTCTTTTAACAACAGAGAAACTAACACTAAAAACGAACATCCCTTGTATTAAGATCAATCCAATCCTTGATGATGATGATTTGAAGAATATAGAAAATTTCTTCTTAAAGATGCAACCAGTCATTAATTTTTCAACTTTGATGAGACCAGAATTATTTGAAGTCATTTCAGACGTAATGGCAAAAGATGAATTGATCAAGAAGCAGATAACGTTGATCAATAAAACAATCCACTTGCCTGATAACTTTTATGATTTGGTAATTCAACGTGAGATCCATGGAAGTACTGAATACAATAACAAAATTGCAATTCCGCATCCGATTAAAACTGACAATACGATTCCGCCTTTTATCTCGGTCTATATACTAAAAAAACCTGTTGTTTGGATCAATCAGCAGGTTCAAATCATCTTTATGTTTTCCATTAACAACCGGGATAATAACACAAAATTATTCTTTGAACGACTTTCTAAGATAATCAGAAACGAAAGAATTGCCCAAAGGTTGATAAATTGCACTACTTATGATGAATTCATGTCTGAATTTGCTAAAAACTGCTGACATCAATTACTTTCTAAATAATTCATTTATAAACCGAGCTCCTTATAAAGTTCTTCTTTTGTTAGGGTATTTCTATAATCCTTATTCGCAATGAGTTCCTGAATTTCCTTCATTGTAGCCTGAGATCTTTCATTGGGCTCGTTAAGGCTGATTTTGAACGGGATTTCTTTTTTCAGTACGATCTGGTTAAAAAACAGGGTCACTGCTTGAGATGGGGTCAAGCCCAATTCATTCAGGATGTTTTCTACCGAGAGTTTCAGATCGGATCTGACCCTGATTTGAAGTGTCGCATTTTTATTTTTACTCATAGGTCCTCCACTACTCATTGTAAAACTATTTGTATGTACGTTGTCAATACATTATAGGCAATAAAACCGAAATCCACTAAAAAAGGACCGAAGTCCTTTAGTTTTTATAGATGCGGATGGCGTTTTCGACGCTTTTGGTCAAGTGGGTGATGTCGCCGTTGATGGATTTGATCTTCAGGGCTGAAGCCAGCAGATCATCCGCGAAATCACTGATGGGCAGATTGACACAATCGCGAGGTCTTCCGTTGACCCCGGTCACATTGACCGGTTTGACTTTGACCGCAAAACCCAGATCGACCAGCTTGGTCCCCTCTTGGGTATACAGGTTATGATCGGCTTTGCCGATCGTGACCGCATCGCCGTTAAGCGCATTGAAGGGTTGAATGGTACAGCCTCGGATGGTTTTGGAAGGCTCTACGACTTCATAGACCGAGAAGGCTTCCAGATCCGGGACCACGACCAGATCGCCCGGTTTGAATAAGGATAAGAAACGATGAAGCGAAAAACGGCTCGCGTTATAATACTTGGTCGTTTTGATGAAGGCATTGAAATTGGAGAAGTCTTTGAAGAGATTCTTCTTTAAAAAATCAGATCGGGGATCATTGAGATCGGCATAGCCGATCGTTAAATAACCCTGCTGATCCAGTAAAGGTTTTGCGACAGTATAGTGGTGGGATATGCGGTGTACCCAGATTTCTCGTTTTTGATCGGCCATGGTGATTCTCCTGATAGGGTTATATTGTACACTATTATTCTAACATATGTTATTTATCGCAGTTTAGGCGCTTTGAGCAGTGGATTGACGCTTGTTGCGCAAGAGGATGACAGATAAAGAAGCCAGCGAACCGATGATCCCGCTGATGACCATACAGCCCTGGGCGCCAAAAAGTTCCATCAAGTAACCGGAATACAAGGATCCAAAGGGGATGAACCCGACAAAGACCATCGAATAGACGCTCATGACCCTGCCTCGCATGTGGTCTTCAGAGTTGAGCTGAAGGGCGGAATTGATCATGGCGACAAACACGGTCGAACTGAAACCGATGATCACCAGCAAGATCCAAATCAAAGGGATGTTTTTGGTCAAGCCCAACAGGATCATAAAGAAGGAAGATCCAATGGCACCGGCCAGCTGATACGAGGATTTGGGACCGGCTTTATGCTTCATCGCCACGGTCATGGCTCCCGCAAAGGAACCGATGCCCATGATCGTCATCAAGAGCCCATAACCCGAGGCATTCATGCCTAAGTCATCGGCTGCGAAGACCGGGATGATGTTGTTGAAGTTCATGATGAAGATCGTCACAAAGGCCAACAGCAGTAAAGGCATCAGTAATGAGCGCTTGCGAAAGATATAGACCAAGCCTTCAACAGATTGGGTATACGAGCCTGAAAAGAGTCTCTTTCCGCGTTGGATCAAAGCCACGACCGGGGCATTGATCATGAAGATCCCGGCGATGACTGCCAAGAAGCTCAAGGCATTGAGATAGAAACACAAAGCGATCCCAAAAAGACCGATCATGATGCCAGCTATCCCAGGACCGATGATACGGGCCAGATTATAGATGCTGGAATTCAAGGCGACCGCATTCATCAGGTCTTCCTTGGGTACGATCTCCGACATATACGCTTGTCTGGTGGGCATATCCAGAGTATTGACAAAGCCCAGCAGAATGCCTAAGACGATCAGATGCCAATATTCAACGACCTTGAAATAGGTCAACGTGGCCAAGACAAAAGCCAGGACCAGCATGGCCGTTTGGGTAAAGATCAGCATTTTCTTCTTGGGGAACTTATCGATCAGGGTCCCAAAGGGGATCGACAGAAACATCATCGGCAGAAACTGGACCATCGTGATGATGCTGAGTTTCATGGCGGAATGGGTCAATTCCCAGACCAGCCAGGATTGGCCGATGTTCTGCATCCAAGTCCCGATCAGCGAAAAGCACTGTCCGATCCAAAATAATCTGAAGTTACGGTGTCTTAACGCCGGAAAACTCAAGGTAAGGCTTTGTCTGCTTAATCGGTTTGCCATAGAAACCTCTTTCTTCTTCTGTATGCATTTTTATCCTTATTCATAAATCCACCCTTAATCATAAAACTTTATCCTTGTAATACAAGCAAATGTTCATCAAATAATAAAAGCCTTAATGGGGGTGCACTTGTAAAGCGAAAGTAGACAACTAAATAAAAGACTATGTAAACCCCAGGTCAGTCTTATATTGAACTGGGGTTTTGTATTGTAAAGCGTAAGCTGGGCGATCGTTGTTGAAATAGAAAATAAAATCCGTTATGACTTTCTCGAAGTGATCAGTATGTCGAATGTTGAAATCTAAATACAGTTCTGCTTTTACCCAACCGTTTATCGCTTCGATTATCGGATTATCGGTCGGTGTTCCGCTTCGGCTCATCGAACGGCGTATGTTATAATTTTGGTGAGCTCGGGTGAAAGCTCGGCTGGAGTAGACTGTCCCTTGGTCTGTGTGAAGAACTGTGGACTTCTCTGCTCCTTTTATTTTGGCTTTCAACTGCTCGAGACACTGGAAGTAAGGCTTCGGATCACCTCGATATGGAGATAATGCGGAAGCGATAATCTCATTGTTGAAGGTATCCAAGACATAAGTCCACTCATATTTAGTTCCCTTGTTTCGAAGTTCAGTCATATCCGATACGACGATTTCTAAGGGTTCTGAAGCGTTCCACCAGCCCTGGATCTGATTTGGATAGATTATGCTTTCTTCACCGGTTTTTAAATAGTGATAGTGTTTTGCTGCGGATCTGATTCCCGCCGTTTTCGCACACACGTGGGCCAGGTGATCTGAGAATACCCATCCTGTGTTGCTTTTGATCACTGCTGCCAGGCGATGATACCCATAACTCTTGTGTTTCTTATGTTCCTGTTGTAAAAGTAAAGTCAGATCACGGCGATTCATCTCATACTGATTAAGCGTTTCTCTACGCTTAAGCCACTTATAGTACCCTGACCGATTCAAATTGAGATAACTCAATAACTCACTGACTCCGAATTCTGATTCGAGTTCTTCTGTGATTTGATATTCTTGCCGTTTAAAGTGACGTACTCCTTCTTTGAACCCACTCCTTTCACTGTGTATCCTTTTTTTGCTCGCGCTAACTCCACCTTAAGTTTCATGTTTTCGAGTCTTAATCGATCCAGCTCACTCAAGGATTTACTCGTATGCAGAGCCGAATAAGGATTCCCTTTTTTCTTGGGTTTCAGTCCTTCTGCTCCGTCCCTGTCATATTGGACGATCCATCTCCCGATATTCTGATGAGAGATTCCTAACTCTCGTCCGAGTTCTCTTAGGGATTCATGTTGATCTAAATACCGATTTATTATCTTCAATTTGTCTTCCACACTGTATTTCTTGTTTGTTCCGCCTTTATTTCTTCCCATACGTCTCCTCCTGTTTATAGAATATGTAGAAAGTAGACTTTAATCAAAGAACTTGTCTTTTCTTAATGTCTACTTTTACTTTACTACTGCAATGGGGGTAAGGCTTTTGAAACGTAAGATTCATCTGATTTGATTGATATTCGTTGGAAGTGATTCACAAACAAGCAAATGCTTTACCTTAGGAGGCGTAATGAGTATCAATCATAAGATGAACCTCGGGAAATGATAAGATGCTTTATTGCGCTTCCTGATTGTCTTTTTCGATGATGATTTTCAAGGCATCACAGACGATCTGGATCGTTTCTTCCATGTTTTTAAAGGACATAATGGAGGCGGCTCTGGCTCCTCGGATCGAGGAGATGACAAAGATGGCTGAGGATTCCATTTCGGAAGCGACCACATTGGAGCGCTCCCAGGCTTGCCAGCGTTCTTTTAAACGGCTTTCAACCGGCATGTTTTGAGGTTCATGCTGACCGTAATAGGAGTCCTTGGTTTGGGTGATGCCTTCCAGATAATTCTTACCGTTGGCTTTGGCTGCACGAGCCAAGGCATCCACCAAAAAGCGATCCGCCACCGCCGGATATTCGGCCGGGACATAGTGAAGGGTCGTGCCTTCATCGCGGACAGCGGCGTTACAGATGACGCCATCCAGTGCCGTGGATTTGGAGGCTTCATTGACGCGTCCGGCGGTTCCGATCCGGATAAAGGTATCGGCACCGGCTTTGATCAGTTCTTCAACGGCAATGGCAGCCGAAGGACAGCCCATGCCGGTGGAAGTCACGGCGACTTTAACGCCATGAAGGGTGCCTACCCAAGTCTTGTGTTCTCTTTTGTGGGCAATCAGTTTCGCATCGTCGAAGAAAGTGGCGATCAGATCTGTTCTGAAGGGATCTCCCGGCAACAAGACATAACGGCCGACTTCGCCGGGCAACACATCGATATGATGCATTCTTTTGGGTTCGTTAGTTTCCATGGCGGGTTCCTTTGAGGGTTTTTTCAAGCAGTTTTAGATATTTGGTGCGATCGATGGATTCGATGACCTTACAGTTTCTTGGGGCTTTGGAGTGTTTGCGGATATCGACGATGGTTCGGCCATACATCGAATTGACCGTGGTTTCCACTTCGACCGGATACAGGTTGGAAGTAGCCCATTCCGGATGCAAGACGACGGCCATGGTGGCGGCGTCATGGATGACCAAACCTTTTGAACCTGACTTGTTTTGAATGCTCTTGTATTGAGCCAGCATCTGGACGATGCGCGGATCGATCTGCATTCCGTCACCGAAGATGGCTTCATGTTCCTGCTCAGTCATACGGGTGGTTTCGGTCGCATTGAGACCGACCATGGTGACCGGGATCTTTGAGTTCAAGACCACTTGCATCGCATAGGGATCATTGACGACGTTGGCTTCACCGAAAGGTTTGGCATTGCCGATCGTTTTGGCACCGCCCATGATGATGATTTCCTGGACGTAGTTGACCAGATCTTCGTATTTGAGGATCGCGATGGCCAGGTTGCTGAGGGGACCCAGGGTCACGATGGTCAGCGATTTGCCTCTTTTCTTGGCTTCGTCATACATGACGTCCCAAGCGTATTTGGAGGTGATGACCGAAGTCGGTTCAGGAAATTCGACGTTGGCCAAACCGTTGGAGCCATGAACGGAACTTTGATACTTGCGTTCATGAAAGATCGGAGCGGCTGTGCCTTTGGAGACCTCGACGTCAAAGCCGAAGGTATCTTTTAAAATCAAAGCATTTTTGGTGGTGATGTCGATGTTTTGGTTGCCAAAGACCGTGGTCAAGGCAACGACTTTGGTATCGGGATGATTGAAGGCCATCAACAAGGCAATGGTATCATCTACTCCCGGATCACAATCGATGAGTATTTCTCTTTTCATGCTTGCTCCTTCACGTTGAGATCCTGCTCCAGTTTGCGGCAGGAATCGATGATCAGCTGTACGAATCGGGTGCGATCGACGTCGTAATAAAATTTACCGTTGTGTGCTTCGGTCTGTCTGCCGATGGGTCTGAGATCCACCAGACAGGCGCCTCTGGCTTTTCCGTCAAGTTCCACATCGATGAAGGCTTCTTCACCGGTAAACATGGAAGGATCGATCAGACTGGCTACAGCGCAGGAATCATGCATCGGACAGCCGGGCAGTTTGCGTTCGTTGATGTAACAGATCGAAAAGAAATCAAGCAGGTCGGCGACAAACTGAAAGATCGGACCTTTTTCGTTTCTGAAGATGCTGAATTCTTCTTTGAGGATGACGGCGCGATGCGTGACGTCCAGCCCAAAGAAATGGACCGGTATTTTACTGTTGGTGACGACTTTGGCAGCTTCCGGATCATTCCAGACATTGAACTCAGCCAAGGCCGTACGATTGCCTTCATAGATGCCGCCGCCCATGACCGAGATCTTTTCGATCTTAGCGTGCAGATGCGGATAAGCTAAGAGGAAAGCCCCGATGTTGGTGAAAGGACCCACAGCCACCAAGGTCATCTTGGTTGGGCAATTTTCAACTTCCTGGGCAATGAATTCGATGGCAGACATCGGATAAGGCTTGGTGGTCGGGGTCGGCATGATGGGGCCGTCCATTCCGCTTTCGCCGTGAACATCCGCAGCGACGACGACTTCTTTCATAAACGGATTACTGCGTCCCGCGACGACTTTGACTTCGGTACGCTTGCACAGTTCCAAGACTTTCAAAGCGTTGAGGGTCGTCTTGGCTACGGTTTGATTGCCGGCCACGGTCGTGATGCCGCGCAGGTCGAATTTGTCGCTGGCTAAGGCGATCAGCAAGGCGATCGCATCATCATGGCCAGGATCACAATCGATGATCAGAGGTATTTTAGGCATTCGTATTCTCCTTTATTTCTTTTAATTTGCGCGCTTTGGATTTGCTTGGTTTCTTGGTCCCGCCGATGAAGACCAAACCGACCAGGGTGACCACGTAAGGTACCATCTGAACGAATTCAGAAGGCAAACGCAAAGACTGCAAGACATTGGATACGGCTTCGGCTGAGCCAAACAGCAAGGCTGACAATAAGGTATACAGCGGAATTCCGCCGCCCAAGTTTTGAGCTGCGATCCCGATAAAACCTCTGCCGCTCATCATGTCTCGGGTAAAGAAAGGCAAGTAGCCCATCGACATGTACATGCCGCCCAGTGACGCAATCAGGCCGCCCAGAAGTAAGGCAATGACCTTGGTCCTGGTGACTTTGACCCCAACCGATTCGGCCGCCTGAGGATTCTCCCCGACGGAGCGGATACGCAGTCCGAGTTTTGTTTTATAGATCAGGATGTAGACCAGGATGACCGTCAGGAAAGCCACGTACGTAAAGAGGTTGTGGCCGGAGACGATTTCTCCCAAGATCGGGATGTCTTTGATCAGCGGGATGTTCCAGGAAGGAACTTGAAGGCTTCTGAGCGAGGAAGATGTCCCCTTTTCACCCGTCAAGGCAAACAACAGGAAGACGGTACCGCCGCTGCCCAAGATGTTGAGCGCCAAGCCGGTCAAGACTGGATTGGATTTCAAGACCAAGACGAAGTAAGCAAAGATCATGGCGATGGTGACTCCAAAGAGCGTCCCCACCAACAGACCGACATAGAGATTGTTGGATAAAGCACTGCCGACGACGCCGCCCAGCGCGGCAAACAGCATCATGCCTTCAAAGGCAATGCACATGATGCCGCCTTTACGAACGACCAAGGCTGCCATCGAAACGAAAATCAAAGGCGTTGCCACACGCAAAATGGTATAGAAGAAGATCGGCGTCATCAGACTCTTTAAGATGACATCCATATCAAGCCTCCTCAGAGGCAAAACGCGCTTGCGATGCCTTGATGATCTGACGGTGTTTCCAACCGGCTAAGAAGCGTTCTGAAGCGACAAAGACGATGATGACCGATTGAATGATCGAAACGATTTCAATGGGGACATCGGAGTTGCGGGCCATGACATCGGCACCGACGCGGACATACGCGATGAAGAACGCAGCCAAGGGTACGAATTTCGGATTGTAGTTGGCCAAGATGGCAACCAGGACCCCGTCAAAACCGTGACCGGAAAGTTTTTGGTATTGGAAGCGGCCATACATGCCCAGCTGTTCAACGGCTCCGCCGATCCCGGCGATGGCGCCGCCGATGATCTGGGCGATAAGGATAAAGAAGGCCACGTTGATTCCGGAGTACTTGGCAAAATTCGGGTTCATCCCGATCATGCGGATACTGTAGCCCCATTTGCTTTTCTTCAAGAAGAGATATCCTAAGACGACCACCAGCAAGCCTAAGACCAAGCCCCAGTGGATTCGGGTGATCGGAAATATTTTCGGTAAGATGGCTGTGGAAGCATACGCAAAGGAAGCCAGATACCCGGTTTCAGGATCAAAGATGATGTAGTGAATGACATACATGCCCATGAAGAAGCAGATGTAGTTGAGCATCAGCGAGGACACGACCGGTAAGGCTTTGAATTTGACATACAGGATGGCTGGGATGACCCCAACCAGGGCACCGATGGCGCCGCCGGCGATGATGGCGAACAAAGGATGGATCCCATAGGGAAGCATGAAGGTGACCGCGACATAGGCAGCAGCCACACCGCCTAAGAAGAAGGCCCCTTCTGAAGCCATGTTGATCTGATCGGCAGAATACATGATACTGACCCCGACGCCGGTAAACAACAAGGGGATCATGAGTTCAACGATGTTGCCGATGCGCCGAATGTTTTCAAACGGGCCTACGATCAGGTTATACATGGCATACATCGGATTCTTACTGACAAAGGAGATGATGATCAGCGCCAACAATAAAGCAATGGAAATGGATATGGCGATCCGAATGAATTTAAACCGCTGTTCGATTTTATTAATCATGAACGACACCTCCTATTTCTTCGTCACTTTGTTTTTTGATGCCCAGCATGTATTCGCCCAATTGTTCTTCAGTCACTTGTTTGGAGTCTTTGAAGTAAGCCACGACGGCTCCGTCACACATGACCAGGATACTGTCGCTGACTTCAATGACTTCCGTCAAGTCGGCGGAGATCAATAAGACGGCTGCGCCTTGATCTCTGAGATTGACCAGTTTCTTTCGGATGAATTCACTGGCGCCGACATCGATGCCTCGGGTCGGCTGATTGGCGATGATCAATCGCGGGTTGGATGAGAACTCCCTCGCCACGACGACCTTCTGCATGTTTCCGCCCGACAAGGTCTTGATCGGCAGATCTTTACTGTCCGTCTTAACGTTGTATTCCTTGATCAGTCCGTTGACGTGATCTTTGATGACTTTGGCATTCAGCAGGAAATGCTTGTTGAATTCTTTCTTGTAGAAACGATCAGAAATGATGTTTTCTTCGATGCTGGCATCATACACGGTGCCAAATGTCATTCTGTCTTCCGAGATGTGCGAGATGCGTTGTTCGCGGATATTGCGGATCGATTGGTTGGCGATGTTTTTACCGTAAAGCAAGATTTCCCCGATTTGATTTTCTTCCAGACGGGCGATCAGGTTGGTCAGCTCGCGCTGGCCGTTGCCTTCGACCCCGGCTATGCCTAAGATCTCACCGGAACGCACATCGAATGAAATGTTGTTGACGACCCGTTTGCCGTGCTTATCGACATACGAGATGTTCTTAACGGACAAGACAGTTTCTTTGGGTTGAGCCACATCTTTGGTGATGTTTAAGAAGACGTCGCGGCCAACCATCAGTTTGGAGATCTGCTGTTCAGTCAGATCACTGACCTTGGCGACCCCGGTCACCTTCCCGTTACGAAGAACGGTCAAGTTATCACACAAGGCTTTGATTTCATTGAGTTTGTGGGAGATAAAAATAATCGTGTATCCGGATTCCTTGAGTACTCTGAGTTGTTTGAAGAGTTCCTCGGTTTCCTGTGGAGTCAAGACGGCAGTCGGTTCGTCCAAGATCAGGACATCCACGCCTCTTAACAGAATTTTCAAAATTTCGACCCGCTGTTTGAACCCGACCGGCAGATCCGCCACTTTGGCTTCCGCATCGATGGGCAGGTTGTATTTATGCGAGATTTCGTTGGTAAGCCTAACGGCTTCTTTATAACTGAAGAGTCCGTTTTTGGTGGGTTCGATCCCCAAGACCATGTTTTCGGCAACGGTCAGCGAAGGCACGAGCATGAAGTGCTGGTGGACCATCCCGATGCCCATCCCTAAGGCGACCAGAGGGTTGGTGATGGAGATTTTCTTGCCTTTATAGAAGATCTCTCCGGAGTCAGGCTGTTCCTGTCCGAAAAGGACTTTCATCAAGGTACTTTTACCGGCTCCGTTTTCACCGATCAGCGCATGGATTTCGCCTTTTTTGACATTTAAATTCACGTTTTTATTGGCTATGAAACCATTACCGTAGATCTTGGTAATGTTCTCCATCGAAAGGATATAGTCCTCTGTCTTCAGATTTTCGCTCATGAATCAAACTCCGTTCTTAGATTATTGTGGAATCAATGAAGAGACATAGAGGCATCACTGCCTCTATGTCTCAGTGTTCTAGTGACTTATTTGGATGCTTTGTCTTTGTATACTTGAATCTGTTCTGTGGTCAAACCAATGGCGGTCGGAACAACGATGGAGCCATCAGATACTTTGGCTTTAATGGCGTCGACTTGAGCAATGATGTCAGCAGAGACAACGAGTTTTGTGTATTCGTTGTTGGCCAAAGCCATGCCGTTACCCTTCAAACCAACAGCTTCATGGGTTCCCCAAACTAAGGTTCCGTTCACAAAAGCAGCCAGCTTGTCATAAATCAGGATGTCGAGATTCTTAACGACGGATGTTGGAATATGTTGAGCCTGGGCGATATCCCCAACGGCTTTGAACTGTAAAGCTTTGTCTTGGTCTACGCCGATGGCATATTTGTCAGCGGTTTTAGCAGCATCGTAAACACCGAAACCGGCAGAACTGGCAACAGCGAAGACAATGTCAGCGCCTTGTTGGTATTGAGCCAAGGCCAATTCTTTGGCTTTTGCGGAATCAGAGAAGTTACCGACATAGGAGAACAGGATCTTGGTTTCAGCATCGATGGATTTTGCGCCTTCGATGTAACCGATCAAGAAGTCATTGATGGCTGCATTTTCACCGCCGCCGACGAATCCGATGACTTTTTGAGCATTGATGCGAGGATCGGTGGTGACTTTGGTCAATAAGGCAGCCATAGCGCCGGCCAGGTAAGATCCTTCATTCTGTTTTGATAAGACGGAAACAACATTCTTGAAAGCGCCATTTGAGAAATCGATGGCTGCATCATAGACTAAGAATTTCTGATCAGGATAGGCTGTGGCTGCTTTCTTGGTGGCTTCCAGCAAATTGAAGGTACCGGCAACGATCAGGTCCCATTCTTTGCTTTCGCACAATTCAGTCAAAGTCGGTTCTTGTTTGGTCGGATCGCCGCCCAATTCAACGGCTTTGATTTCAAGGCCGAATTCGGTGGCTGCTTTTTGAACGCCGCCCCAGACGAGGTCGGAGAACGCCTTATCGCCTAAGTTCGTATTGATGACGACGACGACTTTTAAGGCTTTTTCTTCTTTTTTAGGACTGCATGCAGTCAAAGACAACACGGACATAAGCAAGACACTCAGGATAATTAGAAACTTTTTCATCATTTTTCCTCCATTACATTGGTGATGATTTTCTTTTGTTCTTATGCACTTCAAACATCAATTGCATAACGAATCCAAACAGTAATACGTTGAGAATTGTCCCTATCCCGTAATCACCTCCTATTGAGATTCCGAAAATCAGCATCATTGCGTCAAAGGCAAGTTTCGATTTTCGATAAGACCAGTGTGAGAACTTCGTAATCATTTCTGTGATCAGTTCCAGCGGACCCAATCCGAAATTGAGGATGACCATCATGGCGATCCCGCCGGCATTCAGTAAGATGCCGGTAAAGTTGAGGATGAGCCGAGCATACCCGGTGACCTCAAAGCCATTGATGAGCGTCGTGAAGAGATTGATAAATAAGCCTAAACCAAACACGATCAGAGGGGTACCGATCCCGATCTTATGACGCTGACCCAGTAGGGCGATCGAGAAGAAGGCGCCGTTGAGGATCATGTTGGCAGTTCCGGTCTGGATGTGTAAGACCCGGCCAAGGCCTTGAGATACCGTCGACATGGCACTGCTTCCCAAGCCGCTTTTCAGGGTCAAGGAAATGCCTAAGGCGGCGATGGCGATCGCCATCAGAACCAAGACGGTTTTGACGAGCGTGACTTTTAAACTTGCTTTAGTCATGCCGAGTGGCGATCCACTGGGTCACTTGATCAGCGCAAGGGATCGAATTCGAAGCCCCTTTGATCATGACCGACATGGCGCTGGCGGCACTGGCCAGATCGAGACTTTCTTTGACGGTTTTCCCGCCCAGATAATTGGCCAGGAAATAACCGGTAAAGGTATCACCGGCAGCGGTGGTATCGACAGCGGTGACACTGTACGCTTTTTGAGTGAGATGTTGGGTTTCAGATTGAAAGATCGATCCATTTTCGCCTAAGGTCAAGACGACTTGGGCCTTGGGATAACGGACACTGAAGCTTTTCAGGATCGCATGGATGGCTTCCTGATCGCTGAGGGCCTTCGCTTCGATCTGGTTGACGATGAACAGATCGACATTTTCCAATGCACATTCAAACAAGGCATCGGTGATCGGAGAGGGATTCAGCGCGATCTTGCGGCCGGCCTGTTTGGCTCTTTTCAACAGGTAATCCAGATTGGAGATCTCGTTTTGAACGATGATCCATTCACAGTCCTTGGTTTGATCCAAGACGGCATCGATGTAGGCCTGATCGATCTTTTGATTGGAACCGCCATAGACGATGATGGCATTTTGGCCTTGGTCATTGACTTGGATGATCGCATGGCCGCAGACATCATCCACGGTTTTGATCAGATCGCAGTTAACCTGATTGTCGCGCAGATAATCGATGAGTCCCTGTCCGTCATTGCCGATCAATCCGGCATGATAGACCGTACAGCCGGCACGCTGCAGGGCGATCGACTGATTCAAACCTTTGCCGCCCAGAAAGACGTCATAGTTGTTGGTGAGGATGGTCTCGCCTTTTTCAACGATGTTTTTGACCATGTAGACTTTGTCGATGTTCATGGATCCGAAATTCAAGATATTCATGGCTAATTCCTTTCGATTTTACGAGTACTGCCTCGAATGACGAGGCTGGGTTCGAGTATTTTTGTTTGTTTTTGAGAAACCGCAGGATCTTCTTCGATGACCCTGATGAGGATCTTGACGGCTTCTTCTCCGATCTGATCGATCGGCTGATGGATGGTGGTCAAGCCCGGATACACGATGTCGCAGAGCTGAACGTTGTCATAACCGACGACAGACAGGTCATTGGGGATGTGGATCCCGCGGTGAGCGGCTTCGCGATAGAGTCCAAAGGCCATGATGTCGTTGAAACAAAAGACACCGGTGACCCCACTCTTCTGAAAGTGATCCATGGCTGATCCTTCAAGGCCCATCGTGAAGTTTCCTTCAAAGATATAGGCATCTTCGATTTCAAGACCGGCTTCGTTCATGGCTCTTTTGTAGCCTTCCAGACGCAAGCCGCTGTTGACCAAGTTGAGCGGACCGGTGAAACAGCCGATCCTGGTGTGGCCGTTTTCAATCAGATGCTTGGTGGCCAGATAACCGCCGGTGATGTTGTTTACGGAAACCAGGTTGCTGTCGATGCCGCGGGTGGGTCTGTCGACGATCACATAAGGTTTTTTGACCCGTTCCAGAAAATTGAGATTCATGACGTCTTCTTCGATGCTCAGGCTGGAAGCTTTGGTGATGATGATCCCGTCGACTTGCAGGTCGACAAACAGATGCAGGTATTCCAAGTCTCTGAAGGATTCATTGTTGGTATTGCCGTAGATGATGCTGTAGCCGTATTTGCGGGCCGCTATTTCAACCGACTTCGACAACTCCGAGAAAAAGAGATTGCTGTTGTCCGGGATGACCAGGCCCAGCAGTTTGGTTGATTTGGTAACCAGACTCACCGCCAAGCGATTGGGACGATAATTCAATTCTTGAGCAGCCTCGATGATTTTGAGTTTGCTTTGTTCAGGAATCGTATTTGGCTTGTTGTTTAGAACCTGAGATACGGCTGAGGTTGAGAAGCCTGATTTCCTGGCGACATCCTTGATGGTTGTTTTCATAATCCCCTTTTTTAGTAAATCGTTTTACTAAATGCCTCTTTTTAAAAAATATGAGATTTTGATTCTAGTAAACCGTTTTACTAACCCTATGTTTCCACTTTATCAAACAAGCCTCCGTGTGTCAACAAGAAAATGAGAGCGTTTTCATTTTTTCACATTTGACACGCCGAATAACGTTTTCTCATTTTTTAAGGGTAGTAAATTGAAAAGAAGTGAATTCTCGAGTTGACTAATTAATTGGAATTTGTTAAGTCTTGCATGAAACGACTAAAAAACTGAACACGCTACTGTTCAGTCATGGAGGAAAATTAAAACCAATCCGCATCTTCAATGACTTTATCCAGCTTAAGCCACAGGATGTTCACTGTTAAACAGGTCAGGATTGGAATCCTGCATCACCGACAAGAATGCCGTTACAATTTCCGGATCAAACTGAAGACCGGACATGGTTTTGATTTCGCTCATGGCTTCCGAATGGGTAAAGGGATTACGATACGGCCGTTCTGAGGTCATCGCATCATAAGTATCCGCAATCGAAATGATACGGGCAAACAGAGGGATAGATTCTTTCTCCAAACCTCTCGGATATCCTTTTCCGTCCCAGCGTTCATGATGGGAAAGGATGATGTCGGATATTTCAGCGAATTCATTGGTTGAACTCAGGATCTTGTAGCCAATGATGGCATGTTCTTGGATCTTGTTTCGTTCATCTTGGGTCAAGCCCATGGGTTTATCTAAGATGGTTTCAGGGATACCGATCTTACCGATATCATGCATAAGTCCCGCGATACGGGCTTTTTCGATGTTGTATTTATCAAGGTTCATTTTCCTGCAGATGTCGACACAAATGGAACTGACCCGTTGCGAGTGCAGCATTTCCCGGCTGTTTTTCGCAAACAAAGATTTCATGATGACTTCAATGGTGTTACTGACTGAGCGATCCATTGAAACCAATTTATCTTGACGCATGTTTTCTTCAGCCACCGAGAGCACATCAGAAAACTTACGGTCTTCACTCCTCATTTCAGCCACACCGACAGAAACTGAGACTTCAATGTTTTCGATGCGTATTGAAGACAGATTTTGACGTATGTCTTTTTTGATTTTGTCGATGTTGAGATCATCGTGGTTGAACACATACAAAATAAACTCACTGCTTTTAAAACGGACCACTTTCCCATACACTTCAGTGAGTTGGTACAACTCTTGATAGACCTTTATGAGGAGTTCATCCCCTGCTTTAAAACCAAAGGCATCATTGATGATACGCAGGTTATCCACATCAATACAGATAAAGTATCGAGGATAGATCCCGGTCTCTTTCCATTCACTGGATTTCTCATCCAGATACTTCGGGTTATAAGCCCCGGTCAATTGATCATGGTAGCGCAGATAATCACTGAGCATTTCACTTTCTTTGCGTCGGTTGATGTCTTGAAGGGTCGCGATGAAATAACCGCTTAAGCCATTAGGATCATCCACTCGAGACACGGTTAAAGTTACCCAGATCCGCGTACCATCCTTCTTACGCAAGGTACGATCCGCACTGAAATAGGTGATCTTCTTGGCGACCAATTGATTTATGATGGCTTTTTCTTCCTCAACATTTTCAGGGACAATCAGTTCTGTCAAGGATTTGTCGAAGAGCGCTTGAGCTTCAAAACCGGCCATATCGCAGAAGGCTTTGTTCATACTGATGATCTTGGTATCAAAGGCCACATTGACGATACCAATGGGCGCATTATCATAGATGTTCCTGATTTTCTTTTCAGCTTGAATGATTTGTTCTTGCTGATTGTTTTGGATGGCTTGGAAACTGAGCAGCTTACCGATAATGATGGTCACCAAGGGATAGGAAACCAAGACCGGTATGCCAACTTTGATCAGGGTTGAATTAATGACCGCTTGAGGCAATAGAAACATATACAAACACATCATCAAATGCACTGCCAGACCCAAGCTGTAATACTCTAGCCAGGTCCCTTTCATTATCTTAGTGATCGGTAAAGTCTTCCACGCTATGCCCAACGCGGAAGAAGTCACAATGACCATGATGCCCATTATCATTCCGGAACCACCGACCAGAATACGGTAGGTCAGTAAAGCCGAAGTGACGATCACGGTGGTTGGCCATGAATAAAACAAGGCTGTCAGACTCAGTAAAACGGATCGGGAATCAAAGGTAATCCCAGAGGTTAAGGTATACGGATAAGCCATGATGAAAACGCCCATCAGACCAAACACGACACCTCTGAGCAAAGCGCCCCATTGCGGATTTCGGTTATGGATCAAGGTGATGACTTGGGATATGGCAGACAGTGCAATCAGTTTCTCAAGGTTTTCAAGCAGTGCGAAAAGAAATTCTTTATCCAGCATCAGGGAATCCCTTGTTTTTATGCGTCAGTTTCATGTCATACATGCGTGAATCTGCCGCATTGATGAGATCGGCGTAATTGTCGCCGTCATTGGGATAAGTGGCAATGCCGTAACTGAAATTATAGCGATAGTTTTGAACTGTATTGTCGATTGCCTTGATCGTCATGTTTCGGTTCAGATTTTCAAACTTGGATCTGAGTTCGGTTTCATCGGCCATCAAATAGATCGCCATGAATTCATCCCCGCCATATCTGGCCAAGATATCACTGCGGCGGGTATTTTGCTGCAAGGATCTGGCAAATGACTTGATCATCTGATCTCCGACCAAGTGCCCATAATGGTCATTGAGCCCTTTAAGGTCATCCAAATCAAAGACCACGACACTGAAAGGCTCATCATAGCGTTTGGATCTTTCCAAGATCGTGTTGAAATGTTCGATCAGGAAATGGCGGTTATAGAGTCCGGTCATATTGTCAGTCAAGGCTTGACTGGTTCTTTCTAGGAAGGTCAATTGATTGGAGATCAAAGCCTGAACGTTATTTCGGATGAAGGTCATGACAGCCAGATCATCTTGCGTAAAGGCTTTATCCTTGTTTGAGTCGATACTCATCATGCCATATAAGGATCCCCTATAAAAGATGGGAGCGACGATGGTGGAATTGATGATGATGAGTTCTCCGGTTGAGGATCTAAGCGGGAGTACTTTGTAGTTCTTTTGAACGTCCTCAATGGGTACGATGCGGTCCATTTTGCCTTGTGTCGCATGATATAGAAAGGAAGTCGCGATCGGTAGCTTAAAGTTGATGATTTCATCCCCATAACCAATGTTGGAAATGATCTTAAAGTACTCATCCTGAACCACAAAGATGGTTCCAAAATGCCCGTGTTCAAAAGATTTGATTGATTCAGCCAAGACCAGATCCAAAGTCTTATTGATGTCATCGCCGATGTCAATCGTACTGGAAATGTTCAGTAAGGCATTACTGATGCGGGTGATTTTTTCATCGGTAGTACCCGATGCCGAATAAAAGGCCAATTCATTCAAGATCCCCAAATAACATTCTTTTTCGTTAAAGATAACATCTTTGAGTTCTATGTCATAATCCCTACGAGTCCCTTCAAAGACCAAAGAAAAACCAAAACGGTTTGATATTAAATCGGTGTATTTTTTATCGATGACCCTTGCGACCACATCTTTCCCATACTTAGAAAACTGGGCTCCATACATATCGCTTTCATACAACACACAACGGTCTTGTTTATCCACGATGAGGACCATCAGGGTAAACAAGGCTTTAAACTTCATGAGCTCTGAGGGATAGACGATGATGGTGTCGTTGTTTTTTCCACCGAGGTGTTTCAGCTTTTGGTTGTTGTCGACGTTCATATACCCATCATAAAGCATAATCATTCAGTTTGCACTCTCACTGTGTGCATTTATCCCCCTTTGCTTAGGTAAAAGGATATAAAAACATGAAGAACCTTTCAACTTGTAGGTTATTTCAATATAAATTCCGAATCATTATAACTAAAGCAACAACCAGAAACGAGCGTTTAGATCCTCATTCTTTGAGAAAACTGAATAGGTAATGCCCCTTTGGTGAATGGGTCTCGTTTCTCACACAACAGGATGATAGAATAGAATCAACAGGTAAACCATCATGCCCTTAACCATCCTCAGAAACGACATCACCCTCATGGACGTCGACGCCATCGTCAACGCAGCCAATACAGAGCTGCTTAGCGGAGGCGGCGTCTGCGGAGCCATATATCAAGCAGCCGGAGCCGTTGAATTGAATCAGGCTTGTCAAACCTTGGCACCCATCGAAGTCGGACAGGCTGTGATCACCCCGGGCTTTAAACTAAAAGCCAAATATATTATCCATGCGGCAGGACCCATTTATCAGGATGGGAAATATCATGAGAAAGACTTACTGATTGCCGCTTACCAAAACAGTTTGAAATTGGCTGTCAAACATCAGTGTCAATCTATCGCCTTTCCTTTGATCTCCAGCGGGATCTATGGCTATCCCAAAGAAGAAGCCTTGAGTGTCGCCATCGACACCATCAAAGCCTTTCTAAAGACCCATGAATTGGATGTCGCTTTGGTCGTCTATGATCACAAGACCTATGCGGTCAGTGTTGAACTTTTGGGAGCGGTTCAAAGCTACATCGAAGAACATTTGATTCATGATGACTATAACCGTAGAACCAATGAGAACGTCTCATATCGTGAGATTGAATCTCGTGCCCCAAAGAAATTGTATTCTGCGATGGCGGAGGATGACCAGATCTTTCTTGAAGATTGGATCCTTGAAGCCGATGAATCCTTTTCCGTAACTTTACTCAAACTGATCGATCAAAAGAGAATGACAGATGTTGAAGTCTATAAGAAAGCCAATCTGGATCGTAAGCATTTCTCTAAGATCAGATCCAACCCTGCCTATGCCCCTTCTAAGAAAACAGCCATTGCTTTGGCGATCGCGTTGACTTTAGACCTTAATGAGACCCAAGCTTTACTGGAAAAAGCAGGCTATGCCTTATCCAACAGTCATCAGTTCGATTTGATCGTCAAGTACTTTATCGTAAAGAAAAACTATGACATTTATCAGATCAATGCCGTCTTGTTTAATTATGATCAACCTTTGTTAGGGGCCTAATCATTTGTCGCCTAGCAGGCGACCTTGACCCTTAAGTCTTTTTGTATGCTTAAAGTGACCAAAGTCAAAAGGAGCACATATGAAAAAAGACTTAACTGAATTGGTGTTTATCTTGGATAAGAGCGGCTCTATGGGTGGAATGGAAGCTGATACCATCGGAGGCTACAACAGCCTTCTAAGCAAGCAGAAAGCCGTCGCAGGAGAAGCGGTGATCACCACGGTCTTGTTTGATCAGTATATCCATATTCTGCATGATCGGATCAACCTACAAGCCGTATCCAGCTTAGGCGATCATGATTATCAAGTGGGGGGATCGACTGCCTTAATGGATGCGGTGGGACTGACGATCGACAAGATCGGTAACGCCATCAAGCATACCGATGAAGCCTACAGGCCTGAAAAGGTGATGGTTGTGATCATCACCGATGGGGAAGAGAACGCAAGCAGACTCTACAGTGCAGAAAGAGTCAAATCGATGATTTCGCATCAGATGAACCAATACGGATGGGAGTTCATCTTCTTAGGTGCCAACATCGATGCGGTTAAGACCGCCGGTAATTACGGCATCGATCCGTCACGCGCTCAGGATTATCATAATGACAAGGTCGGGGTCAATAAGAACTTCTCGGCTGTCTCAGATGCGATCACGCATGTGAGATATGCGAAAGCCATGGATGAGAATTGGAATGAAACCATTGAACAGGATTTCAAGAGCCGCAAGAAATAAATAACAGGGTGAATCGCTAAAACGATTCCCTTTTTATAGCAGGTAATACAGGCGTTATCTATAATCTGTAAAGAAAACGATCTTCCAACAACAGAGATTGTCCAACAATATGTTCAATTTCAAATTATAATTGGCAATTTCAAATGTATTAACGTATATTTAAGTTAATGAACTTGATTGATATGCAATATCATACAATCGCATATGCAAATGTTAGCAAACAAATATTCTACAAATTGGGGGGAACAATATTATGAAATCTGGTTTGTATGAACAACTAATCAATAAAGAGTCTCGTTTGGATCTTGAAGAATTATCAGAGAATCGAGTTAAAACGAAAAAACTGATACCAGAAGAAGCTGTCGAATACCTTTCTTCCTATGTTGCTGATGTAGTAAAAAAAAGAATGATTGAATCACTCGATAAGAACATAACGACTGAAGAACTTGTATCACTAACAAATGAATATATCTCCAAAATTAGTGGTAATCGTTCCGATAATCTTGATATAGAAGCCTATAAGAATAATCATCTACTTCATGCTGTTCTAGATAATGTAATGGAAAACATAGAAAGACCAAGTTTATCCATTTCAAGAAGTAGCCTTTTTACAGCATCTAAAAATGAACCTACACTTGACTCTGAATTGAAAAAAGAAATTCAATCCTCAGATCGCATCGATTTCCTCGTTTCATTTATTAAGTGGTCTGGTGTTAGATTGATCATGGAAGAATTGAAGAAGGCGACAGCACAAAATTCAGTCAAACTCAGGGTCATTACCACGACTTATATGGGAGCAACCGACGTAAGGGCTATTGAATTCTTAAGAACTCTTCCAAACGTAGAAATCAAAGTTTCCTACGATTCTCAAAGGACAAGGTTGCATGCGAAATCGTATGTTTTCTATAGGAACACTGGATTTAACACCGCATACATTGGTTCATCTAACTTGACTAATGCTGCTATATCAAGTGGCCTAGAATGGAATCTAAAAATTTCTTCAACTGACCAGCCAGTCGTCTTTGAAAAAATCGGAATCACCTTCGATCGTTATTGGAATGATCCAGATTTTGAGACATATACAGAGGACAGTAAGGGCAAACTTATTGAAGCCCTAAAACTTAATAAAACAAAAGGTGATATTACATCCGCTTACTTCTTTGATATCAAACCATTCCATTTTCAACAAGAAATCCTGGACAAACTCAAAAGTGAACGCGAAGTTCATGGGAATTATAGAAACCTCATTGTTGCAGCAACTGGAACTGGTAAAACAGTAATATCAGCCTTTGATTATCGAGATTATAGAAATAGTAATCCAAATAGACCGAATCGATTACTTTTCATTGCCCATAGATCGGAGATCCTCAAACAAAGCCTTCAATGCTATCGTGGCGTCTTGCATGATCAAAACTTTGGCGAGCTGTTTGATGGAAACAATAAACCAACGGATATTGATAATCTGTTCATGACAATTCAATCATTTAATTCACAAGAATTTACTCAGAAGATTTCAAGAGATTTCTATGATTATATTGTAATTGATGAGATTCACCATGCCGCTGCTCCATCCTATGAGGATCTTTTAGGATACTTTACACCGAAAATTTACCTTGGTTTAACTGCTACACCTGAAAGAAGTGACGAAAAGGAAATCTTTTCATTCTTTGATAATAGATTGTCTGCTGAAATCAGATTACCTGAAGCCATTGATAGAAAATTACTTTCTCCCTTTCAGTATTTCGGGGTTACTGACAGTGTCGACTTAAGTAAATTGAAATGGGTTCATGGTGGATATGACGAAAAAGAACTTGAACAAATATTCGTGAAAGATTCGCTTTCATCAAAAACGAGAGCAGGTTTGGTCCTTGAATCAATAAGAAAATACTTAGGCGATATTGACCAAGTAAAAGGTTTGGGATTTTGTGTGTCAATTGCCCATACGATATACATGTCAGAATTCTTCAACTTCTATGGAATACCATCAATAGCGCTTTCAAGTGAATCAAGTGATGAAGTTAGACGAGAAGCAATTCAGAAATTGATTAGTGGCTCTGTAAAGTTCATATTCGTAGTAGATTTATACAATGAAGGGATCGATATACCTCAGCTCAATACAGTCCTATTCCTTAGACCTACACAAAGCTTGACCGTATTTCTTCAGCAATTAGGACGTGGATTGAGATTACATGAAGGAAAAGATTACTTAACGGTGCTTGATTTTGTCGGACAGGCAAATAAAAATTACAATTTCGAATACAAGTTCAGCTCCTTACTCAAACAATCAAACAGAAACACACTGAATCAAATCAAACATGGTTTCGTATCTTTACCTGCCGGATGTTTTATTGAACTTGAGAGAAAAGCCAAAGAATATATCTTGGATAATATTAGCAAGGCACTAAAGAAACGCGCTGCAATTGTCTCTAAAATTCAAAGTTTCAAATATGAGACTGGATTTGAAGTATCCTTACCAAAGTTTGTTGAATACAACCATATCGATCTCGAGGTGATCTATGAACAGGATTTATTTTCAAGGCTTTGTGTTGAAGCGGGTATTATCGAAGATTTTAATGAACCTCTCGAAGATACACTAAAAAGTACAATTCACGGTCTTTGTTCGATTAACTCTCGAAGATGGATAAAAACGTTAATTGAGGTGTTGAATCCTTCAAATCCGCTCGATATTGTGCGATTTGATAAAGAGAAAATCCAAATGCTTCGGATGCTTCAGTTTACAATCTGGAAATCGACTCAAAAGGATTCTACAATTGATCAACTATTCAAAGATATTAATGATCTAAGATCTTCTCCGACTTTACTTAATGAGGTGATTACGGTTTTATATTATAACCAGTCAAAGATTGATTTTGTTGATGAACATGTCGATTTAGGTTATAACCATAGCCTCGATTTGCATTGCGATTATACACGTGATCAGTTATTGCTTGGGCTAGACTATAAGACTCCAAGATCTGTTATGGAAGGTGTTATCTATTTGAAAGAGAAGAATACCAGTGTATTGTTTGTAACACTCAATAAGGATGAAAAGTCTTTTACCGAATTAACATCTTATAAAGATTATCCCATCAATTCGAATACCTTCCATTGGCAATCTCAGCATAAAACAACTGTCAATTCTCAAGGTGGCCAACGGTTAATCAAGCAAATGGAAAACCAAACAAAGATTCTTTTGTTTGTTCGCGAAGATACAAGAACCAAATACAATAATGCTTCTCCATACACTTTCTTTGGTGAAGCAGATTACGTTGAGCATTCCGGATCCAAACCAATCAATATTGTTTGGAAATTGAAGAAAGCAATGCCACCGAAATTCCTTGAGAGTGAATTGTTATAAAACATGCTATATGAAAGAGGTGTCCAATGATCATATACTCAGGAACAATCAGTAAATTTAATGTTGATGTCTTCAATGGTGACATTGCTGATATCATCAAATCTGAGTTTGAAAAATCTCACTTTTTACATAGTTCCGAATCAGAATATCGCTCTTGGTCAAACTCATTGATGCATATGAGTATGATCCTCTCAGATAAGGAGATCGATGATGATATCCATGTTGCCATTGAATATCAAATACCTGCAACAAGTAAACGTGTCGATTTTATTGTTTCCGGTAAAGATGAATATGATTTATCAAATGCTGTCATTATTGAATTGAAACAATGGGAAAAAGCTGAAAAGACAAGCCGTGAAGACCTAGTAACTACTTACCTTAACGGATCCAATCGTGCGACGACTCACCCTTCCTATCAAGCTTATTCCTATGCCAAAACCATAGAAAACTATAATGAGTATGTTCAGGAGAAGACGATTGCTCTTCATCCCTGTGTTTACCTACACAACTATCTTGAACAATATCGTGGTGAACTAGACAATCCGCTATATCAAGAAATCGTAAAGATTGCTCCGATCTACCTAAAAAAAGATGCACTGAAATTGAGAGAATTCATAAAGAAACATGTCAAAAAAGGCGATAATGGGGAGCTTCTTTATCAAATAGAAAATGGAAAGATCAAACCTTCTAAAGCACTTCAAGACGTCTTGGGATCAATGCTTAAAGGGAATCAGGAATTCGTGATGATTGATGAACAGAAGGTTGTTTATTCAACCATCAAGAAATTGGTTGAACGAGCACTTCATGATGGTAAGAAGTATACGATCATTGTTGAAGGTGGACCAGGAACCGGCAAGAGCGTTGTCGCAATTAATTTGTTGTCAGAATTCAGAGACAAGATCGTGAACTACGTCACTAAAAATTCAGCACCAAGAAATGTGTATTTCGCAAAACTGAGACAATCCAATTATAAACTCACCTATGTCAAGAATCTCTTTAAAGGATCTGGTTCTTATATTGATGTCGCAGCGAATACCTTTGACTGTTTGATCGTTGATGAAGCACATCGACTTAACCAAAAATCAGGTATGTTTTCAAACCTTGGCGAGAATCAGATCAAAGAAATCATCAATGCTTCCCGGGTCAGTGTCTTTTTTATCGACGAAGACCAGATCGTCACTACCAAAGATTTCGGATCCATCGCAGAAATTGAAAAGCAAGCTCAAGCCCTAGGTAGCAAAGTGTATAAAGGTGAAGAGTATAAACTCGCTTCTCAATTCAGATGTAACGGCAGTGATGGCTATATTGCCTTTCTCGATCACATTCTTCAGATCAGAGAAACCGCCAACTTCGATGGATTTGATTTAGATTATGACCTAAAGATATACGATGATCCCAGTAAGATGAAAGAAGATTTGTTTGAAATCAACAAACGAACAAACAAAGCCAGAATGATTGCTGGGTACTGTTATGAATGGAAATCAAAAGACAATTCTGACCCTTCAAGGTTTGATATCGAACTTGAAAACGGGTTCAAAGCGAAGTGGAATTTCAGTTCAACTCAAACTTGGGCCATCGATGTAGACAGCTTTGATCAAGTTGGATGTATCCATACCTCTCAAGGCCTCGAATTTGATTATGTGGGGATCATTATTGGTAAGGACTTATTATTTCGTGATAATTCCGTTGTTACTGATTATAAAGCCAGAGCAAAATCAGATGCCAGCCTTAAAGGGATTAGGGGTGTTGGGAACTTCGTTCTCGCAGATAAAATTATAAGAAACACCTATAAAACACTGCTATCTAGAGGACAAAAAGGTTGCTACATTTACTGTGAAGACCCCGAGTTAAGAGACTACCTGAGAAATAAAATAAAGGATCACTCTATGTGATCCTTTACAATTTTGAATATTTGTCGCTTTTTCCCTTTGACTTCTCAACTGGATATTTTTCTTCATTCTTCTTGAGTTTGTTCAAGACAATCTCTTCTAAATCGACATTCAATTTATCAGACAGGAGAATGCAGTAGTTAACGATATCAGCTAACTCATCAATGACATCCTCCTTCTTATACTCGTTATTCCATTGGAAGCATTCTAAAAGCTCTCCTGCTTCAATGGAAATCGATTTTGCGAGATTTTCGGGTGAGTGAAATTGATCCCACTCACGAATCTCAGAGAACTGCTTTACCTTGATTTTAATATTTCTCATATATTTGTCCTTTATAAATCATCAACTAATAATCACTTTACATAGTATAGTCTCGTTAAATTCTCGTCTTTTGAAGTGCGCAAATTTTTGATCAAAGTCCAAATGAGGAACCTGTAGCTGGACTCTGAACATGCATATGTGAACTCTCTTCTTTCGATAATGTGTATTCAAAGGCATTTCTAAATACTGACAGTTCATTTTTGAACTTCCTATATGTTGTATTATAGAAGTTAGCTACTATAAAAGATACAAAGTAATATGGAGAAATTGCAGAACTAACTGGAATTCTACAGTTTTTATATTGTCCTAGAGTAAGATGTGAAATTGGATGTTCGAAACTTTTTGCAACAGCGGTTGAACTGTCAAAGTCAAACCTAATCGGAACAGAAACAATTCTTGGATCGCAAATATCTGCATATATTTCGTCATCAAGGAAAATTTCTGGTTCATTTTGAAATTGTATTAGATTCGGAGAAGGGAAAAAGACTAATCTATGTGCGATAATCCTATTATTTTTAAATCTATATTGAAACGAAATCAACGCCCCATCTATCATTCTAATATTATATGCCCTTTTGGCTTTTAGCTCATCATACATCACACTGTATGGGACATTTTTTAGCGATATTGAAATGTCGAAACTTCCAAAATCAATTTCTTCAATATTTTGTGCTAATTTCAAAACTCTCGGATAATTTGAGTCATCACATAATCCGATTTTTATCAAATCAGAAGTTAATTTCCGAATTTGACCCATAGTAGAAACAGCAACACTCATTTTGATGCCTTCTTATCAAAAAGAGCCTTCAGTTTATTAACATTTTCAATTCCTAAATCTTCAAAATATAATTGACCGCTCTCGATCTCGGAAATAATTTCTGCAAGATCACTTTTTTTCTTTTTGACTTTATTCTTTTCACCCTCACTCATATCTCTATTCACCATATTTATATTTTTTTGCTGTTCTTCTGTTGGATAAATAAAGTTAAGCGAATAATTACTCTCCTTAACACGCTCATATTCACGGATTAGTAAATCCATATTTTCACCTACCCCCAGTACTCTAACCCATGCCTTACTCCTCGTAATTGCAGTAAAAAGCTGATTTCTAATTTTTGCCATCTCAAAAGTAGATTCAAAGCATTCTTGTGAATTAATAATATATACCATCGCCGCCTCATTTCCTTTTGCTCTGTAAATCCCTGTGAATGTAACAGATTCTGATTCGCTTGCAAAAAAGACATCTGGTGATGTGTCGATTCCAGCCGTATGACTATTTATATTTCGATCAAATAGTTCTGACCTTATTGGAGCAACTGCATTTCTTGTTGTTAGCGGATTAGGATTAATTACAATGATATCATCGGGACGCAGCTCATCTTTAGCCAAATTCTCAACTATTTGATTTGTTACCCAACTATTCTGTTCTTCTTCAGACCGAAAACTTAAAAACTGAATTAAATCGTTGATATCAGAATGAGTTTCAAGAAATTCAGGACTACTGTTAGAATTTCTTTCAAGAACCACCTTCTTTCCGCCCTCTAAATCACCTTCTACAACTGAATAACCAATATCGTTCCATAACGAGGCTTGCTCAAACATTTGAACTATTCCTGTTCCAATTGAAGGAACGTTTTCTCTGTAAATACCAAATCCTAATGCATGTGCTGTTACAATGACAGGCCTTGAGTTTCTATAACACTTTTCTAAGATTATGTCTTGTTGTGGTTTACCTTTGTCTATACTGCCAAATGACACTCTTGGTGATCCATTCATCTTATTACCAAAAATCTTTTCTGGGGATGGCAGAGACTGTGTCCCAAGATTTTGTAGCTCGTCATACGCATAAACAAGCCTTTTGGGCTCTTTTAGAAACTCATAGCACATTCTTAGGAAACTGGGGGAAAAGTCTTGCGCTTCATCGACTAGAATAACATCAAACAATGGGTTGAATATTTTCGTATCTGTAATCGCTTTTTCACACACATTTCCAAACGTATCGTATTTACCGAATCTAAAGCGTGCGGTGTTATAGTCAAGATAATCAACTTGATGAGTTACGCAATAATTAAAATACAATCCATTTTGAGTTAACCCGCCAGGTGCTCCCCAAGCATGTATAATCTGAAGCTTATCCCAGTCTGGCTCTTCATTTGTTTGCTCAATATAGAAGGTGTTTATAAGAGATTTAAATTGGCCTTTGAGTGACCTTGTATTAAAAGTAATAGCAATATTCCATTCTGGATGTTGCGCATGTAAGTATGCTGCTTTTAAAGCTAATACTATTGTCTTTCCTGAACCAGCTAAACCTCTAATTCTCTGCACACCCTCAACAGTTTCAATAACAGCCTTACTTTGGCGATTGTCAAGATTTGCTATAGAATCTTCCAAGAGTTTCAATTTGTAACCCCTTGATTTTTCATCAAGAATCTCTCTTCTCTTTTTGCTCTTTTTTATTGTTGAAATTGATTGTAGGATTGACAACAAATCCTGATGATATTCCTTTTCATCCCATTGGAATTGATCCAGTACATTCTGCAGATTTTCAACATTACACAAAGGATACTCTAACAAAGGTTCAGAAGGCATTATTATAGATGGTGCAAAAGTAACTATGTTTATTGATACACACAATCTTCTTTTGTTCATTAATTGCTTATAACTTTTAAGTTTTGACTCTATTTTGTTCGCACAATCATCCTGAACACTCTCATACTCTTTTGTATCTTTCCCCTCAATAAGATTGAATACAACTAAACCTTTCTCTTCTGACACCCATACAGCATCAATAGGAAATGCGCCTATTGAGGTTCCAATTATTGGATAACCAATATACAAAAATCCATTATTACTTTCATTCGAAAGGAAGAAATTTTTCAATTTCTCACATGCAACTGGCTTATTTGTTGTACCAGTAATAATATTTATCATTATTTATCTCCCTTATTGTCTTGTTCATTATATAACGATTTTCATTATTCAATTTAGGATTATTAGATTCTTTCCAGTTTATATTCAAAAAAGTATTCGAGTGAGTCAAAGTGTTTGCTTATCTTATACACTCTTTACTCTTTCTCACCTAATGTCTTCTATATATTCTTATCATAACTACCTTCAAAGTATAGATACATCAAAACGAAATATATATGGCAATCGATGATATTAGGAATCTATCATTATTCTAATTTGTTATCGTTAGTTAAAACATTCCAAAAACAGAAAAATACATGCTCTCAGTTTATGTAAGATAGTTATGATTTTAAATATCTATCTTTTAAAATTATTCCCATTTATGTATACATCTAGAAAATCTACAAACACTCATTTTTCATCATTTATACATAAATCAATTTTTGTATTAAGATCATTAGTACTTTAAGGAGGTTTTAGTTCATGAATTTGTATCGGTTTGTTTATTTGAAGCAAACTTCAAAGCAAGTTCATTGTAGTATTACATTTAGGAAAGTAATCATACAAAGTCAAAAATTTTTGCAATCATATCAAATGTTATAATTAATTCAACAATCAAACAAAGGACACATAATGAACTACCAAACCGCAGAACCGTTTCGCATCAAGATGATCGAACATGTCAAAAAGACAACGATCGAAGAAAGACGAGCCTGGCTCAAAGAAGCCGGATACAATGTCTTTAAAGTCAAAGCTGAGAATGTGTATATCGATTGCTTAACGGACAGTGGGACTTCCGCCATGAGTAAAGACCAATGGTCTGCCCTCATGATGGGGGATGAATCCTATGCCAGTTGTGACAGTTTCTTCAGACTGGAGAAAAGCGTTCAAGAGGTCTTTGATATGCCTTATGTTCAACCGGTCCATCAAGGCAGAGCTGCTGATTATCTTATTGCGAAAATCTACTGTAAACCTGGACAGATTGCTATCGGCAACATGCATTTTGATACCTTCAGAGGTAATGCGGAAGTCTTGGGGGCTAAAGTGGCCGATCTGGTCATCGAAGCCGGTAAAGACGCAGCCAGTGCCCCTCAGGATTTCAAAGGCAACATGGACATCGCTGCCTGCGAAGCGTTCATCCTAAAAAACGGTCCGCAAAACATCGGCCTCATCATGATGACCGTGACCTGTAATAATAACGGCGGTCAGCCGGTCTCCTTGGCCAACATCCGTGAAACGGCAGCTTTGGCTAAACGATACAAGATCCCCTTTACGATGGACATTGCCCGTATTGCGGAAAATGCCTACTTCATCAAAACCAGAGAAGCTGAGTTTAAAGAGGTCTCGATTCAAGCCATCATCCAAGAAACCCTGTCATATTGTGAAACAGCCGTCATGAGTGCCAAAAAAGACGGATTGGTCAATATCGGCGGTTTATTCTTAACCCGTCGAGAAGATATCTTCGCCATGGCCAATCAACTGGCCATTGTGCATGAAGGCTTCATCACCTATGGCGGATTGGCCGGAAGAGACTTGGATGCCTTGGCAGTTGGTTTAAGAGAAGTCTGTGACTATGATTATCTGGACTATCGGATCAAACAAGTCGAATACCTGGGAAATAAACTGAAAGAAGCCGGAGTCCCTATTATTGAACCGACAGGAGGACATGGGGTCTATGTCGATGCACGACGTTTCTTTCCGCATATCCCGCAAAGCGAGTTCCCTGCCCAACGATTGGTCGTTGCCTTATATGAACTAGCCGGGATCCGTTGTGTAGAGTTGGGTGCCTGTGCTTTTGGATCCAAAGATCCTGTTACCGGAGAATATCATTGGCCAGAACTGGAAACCATGCGTATCGCCATTTCCAGACGTGTCTACACCAATAACCACATGGATTGTATTGCCAATGCCTTAAGAGACATATACGCAAACAGAGCGTCTTATAAAGGTTTGAAGCTGACCTACGAAGGATCTATACAATCACTAAGACACTTTACCGCTGGATTCGAATTGATGTAATTGTAGCCTTTTTGATTACTAAATTTAATCACACAGGATAGTACATTGCTCTTGTTAATAGAATCCATTTCTTGATATGCATCAAAACGTATTAGGTTTTTTTCAACTATCAACCAGTATTGTCACTTCAAAGTCAGTTGATATATACAAGGGACAACTTAATTCATACTGAAATATTAATCATTTAACTCATTTATGGAGAAAAGCATTTTTTTCACATTAACAATAGATTGTTCGGCATTCTGTATTACTGAATATACACAATCTTCAAGGTTGGTGCTTTCACGCTTTATTACTATGTCAATCAATATTGGTAGATTGACACCTGAAATGCACTCAAAATCAAAAGGTGACAACTGATTGAGTTCTGTCAATACTTTCATCGCAACTAAAGTGGGAGTACCTCCCAAAATATCTGTTAAGACCAGTAAACCATCATCTTTTTTTAAACTAGAAACGAGGGTATTTATCTTATGCTGAAGTGTACTTGCAGTTTCATCACTTGATAGTGATAGATCGTATAATAATCTTTGTTCACCTGCTATCATCTCCATTGAAGAGCGTAATCCACTAGCAAAACCACCATGAGAAACAATAATAATTTCAAACATAAATTTCCTTTCGTTTGTCTGATTTTTTCAGAATTTAAGCAGTTCATTAATTCGAACTATATCTATTTCTTCTATGTTATCAACAGTTAAATCTGCTTGTGAATAGTCGAATTTGAAATGCGGATCCTTAATTCCTATAACTTTCATACCTGCGCGCATCCCTGCCAGAATTCCGCTTTCAGAATCTTCAATGACAACAGAATATCTAGGCGAAACACCCAATTTTTGCGCACAAAGACTAAAGATCATTGGATCAGGTTTACTCACCGGCAAATCTTTACCACTTAAAATTAAGTCAAATTTATCGAGTATGTCGCATTGACAGAGTACATCCTTAATGACATGACTTGGTGATGAGGATGCCAATGCAGTGTAATAACCAGCCTTTTTGATCTGATTTAGAAGGTCAGTTGTATACGATCTATATATAGATCGGTAGTGAATAGGATTCGCTACTTTAAAACGACTATATTCTGTTTCTGTCTTAACAATATCGTGTAACGGATTAAGTTCACTAATCCGTTCCCAAAACCCATGAGATGTTCCAACAAACCGCTCTATTTCTTCGATAGGCATCCATATTCCGCAAGAGCTAGCAAATTCTGAGAAACGTTGATTGTATAGATGCTCACTGTCAATTATGACTCCATCAAGATCGAATATTACCAATTGATTCATATCATCATTTTCTCAATATTCAACGACACGGTAATATCTCCGTGTACTTGCACTTCTTTGCGTCGATTCAGAATAAGCCGCTTTAAAATCAACAAAATAGTAATTTGTTAAGATGGTATTTAAGATGGTTTTTAAGTCAGAGCTGATCCCATCTTTGCAGTAATCAACCAAGTCCAATTTGAAGTACTGTAGTGACTGCTTATCAAGAAACGATTCTACTCGAATATCAAGTACTCGATTTTCTTGATCATCAATGAGTAAAAACACGCATTGTTGAGCATCTATAATTTCAAACGGCCCATGGAAGAATTCGCCAGAGTGTATAACCTGCGTTGGAATTCTTTGAATTTCTTCCATAATGTATTTTGAGTAACACTCCAATATATTGATTGAATCGCCAGAACCAATCCACATTTGGTAGTTTGAAGATAGCTTTGGGATCATTGTTCTTATCTCAGTTGATTTGATTTTCAAAAAATCACACAGTTTATTTTGGTCTTGTTTCAACCAAGAAACATACTCATCATATATTGATTGGTCCCGTGTTACTTGTTTCTTTAGAGATAAGATAAACAACCAATAGAGAAACAAATTCACATCTGTATCCAAACTGTCAAATTTTACATCGAGATACCGATTTACTGGGCAATTCATAGTACCGGTAAACCCTATAACAGTTGCGTTTCTACCTTGTATTCTCTCGCAAGCCTTGAGTAAATCATCTGTGACGCCGGTTTTTGAACCTATTATAACCAAGGTCTCAGAATCGATAATACACGTCGATGAAATTGCGAATTCACTCGAATGTACATCAATAACGGGTACATTCAACGAACTTATCAAAGTCGATTTTCCACAACGCAACCGTGAGATGGCACCGCCACACCCACATAAATAGACGCGTTTGATTGACATTTTTGCAAGTTTCTCTGTTGTTTTTTCAATAATATCAGATTGATTTAGTACCTTGCCTATCAAATCTTGGAAGTATAATTCTATTTCTTGCATAAATCTCCATTCCTGTTTGTTTCTCGGTATGAACGTCTCAGCATTTGTATATACTTTTACATATACTAATGCTATTATATAGATAAATTGAGGTATAACTATGAAAGCAGAGTCAAAGTATCGTCGAGTAGAAGAATCGATCAGACAGCAAATCATTTCCGGTCAGTTGAAAATTGGCGAGCAACTTCCTACTGAAGTTGAATTGGTTACTAAACACAATGTCAGTCGAATGACCATAAATAAAGCACTTCAGAATCTAGCTAGAGAAGGTTTCATTCAACGCACAGCAGGCAAGGGAACTTTCGTTTTAAATCCCCATATTTCGAAGCCATTGCAGGATAGCACAAGTTTTACCAGAGACATGGAATCAATTGGTCTTAAGGCTGGATCGAAACTAGTTGAATACAAAGTTATCAGGGGGAGTGACAACATTGCTGTCGCTGAAATGTTGAAGTTGAAGCCAACGGATCTCATTCATTTTTTTATCCGCCTAAGAACAGGAAACGATGCACCGATTGCAGTCAGTTACACTTATGTTTCCAGTCTGGTTATTCCAGCCCTGGATGTCACAGCCTTGGAGGGATCCTTTTATGAGTATGTTCAAAGTCTTGGACTAGAACGCAAAGGAATTATTTCGCAGATTACCGCTGTCATGCCCACTGATGAACAAAAGAAGATCTTAGGGATTGGAAACATTGCGCTACTTAAGCACGAACACATTACTTTTCTTCAAAACGGGGAACCCTTTGAATTCATCGAAACATACTATATTGGGTCTAGATACAGTTATAGAATCCGCTCTTTTTAACTCAATTTTGTCGCTTTCTTAAGAAACCCTTTCTAGTGATTTATATTGAGATTCTGATATACAGACCAAGGTCGTAACTTGGTTCTTATTTTCCCGTTCAGAATTTCGATATAGTTCGGGTCAATCTCAGTACTCCTTTCAATATAAAACGCTTTTAAGAAATGCACTTCTTTAAGTAATATCGGGTCTAGATACCTAATATTCCGCTGATTCAAAACGACTTTATCACAGATGTCTTCAGCCAACTCAGTTCGACCCGACTCGCAGAGAAACGCAAACATCATCGATGCACTAATTGCATGGGTTTTTGACCACATCATATACTTAGGAAAGGCTTTCCATAGCATCAAGGCGTTTTTAGTATTTTTTGTTTCAATAGCCCATCTCAGTTTTAGAAGATACACGGTTTTAACCGACAACACCCAAGAAACAATCCTTGATTCAAACAAGCGAAAGAGAACACGTTCATCCCTTTCAACATACATTGCGATGTAAAACTCCTTATAGTAGATCGTTGAAAGAATCTTCTTTATGACTGTCACTAATACAATCGAGATGGTGACCGTCAGCGCGAGTGTCATGTTCCAAGTCATTTATGATCAGTCTGCTTCAAGTAATCAACAAAGCGTTTTGCTGTAATGTGCGGTCTTGTTATTGCATTTCCAACCACTACCGCGTAGGCTCCAATCTTCAAACATATCATTGCTTCCTCTGGTGTATATACTTTACCTTCCATGATAATCAGTGTTTTATCTCCAACTTTTTCAACAAGTTCTCTTAAAAACTCAAAGTCTGGCCCATTATTCGGGTCCAACTGCTTATTGAAGAAGAATCTCAAAGTCGGTGCCACAAAGTCCGCACCATAATCAACTGCTTTTAGGGCATCTTCAACAGTTGCAACGTCGGCAAAAATCAAAGCATCAGGCAAATTCTCCTTGATTTCACGAACAGTTTCATAAGCTTGCTTACCATCGTCTCGCAGATGATGAGTAGCTTGGACAGCTATGATTTCTGCCCCTGCTTCCCACAATTCACGAGCGGCATCAAAGTGCGGAGTAAGGTACACATCTTTTATACCTCGATCAATCTTCCATAATCCAATGATTGGAAGACAACAATGTTCTTTAATATCTCGTACATCCTTAGGCGTATTTGCTCGAATGCCTACCGCTCCTGCCCATGCAGCACATTCCGCCATTTTCAAGCTCATCCCCGGCATATAGTGTGGTTCACCTGGTACAGCTTGACAAGATACGATTAATCCATTCTTCAAACTTTCGATAATCTCATTTTTATTCATGGTTGCTCCTTTTCAAAGCCAAAAGAGGCTGATCCGATGAGGATTCAGCCTCACATTATGTATTACTTGCTTCCCATCAGATAGTGGAAGTTAATGATTTTAGGAATATTCGCATTAATTCCCAGATCTTTTGACAAATAGAAGGCAAGGCTCTGCAGTGGAATAATGTATTCGAAAATAGAATAATCTGCATCATCTACGAAATCTGTAACCAAATCGTGTAGATTATCTCCGGGAATATGACCAATTGCAAACTGGTGAGTAGTATAGTCGCTCATAAACTCCTTAAGTCGCAAAATTCTTTCTTTATATTGACCAGGACCAGTCAAGTAGATTACATACACTTCATCATCTATGGAATGATAGATACCATGCATGAACTCTTCCAGCTCGTAACCTTCAATACCATAGCGGACCGCTTCCTGAATCTTTAATCTGCCTTCGAGAACGTTTCCATAATTCCCTTCATAACCAACTATCACAATTCGGCGAGCCATTTTGAACTCACTTTGATTCGCCAAATACCACTGATGTGATAAAGTGATGATTTTTGATAGATTCTTTACCGTTTCAAACAATCTGTCAATATGTTGGTCATATTCGTTTGGGGAAAGAGTTCCCTTATGCAAGGCCGTTTCTAATCCAAGAATTAATAGGATCATCATTGTAGAGTGGTAGCCCTTGGTTTTTGGCCCTGCCAACTCAGTTCCACAGTGAAGACTTATGGTCGTTTCACAATGAGAGCCTAACACAGATCCAGAAGATGATTCTGTTAGACATAAAGTAGGTAATCCATATGATTTTGCATGTTCTATCCCGGCAATGGTTGATAGACTTTCACCACCTTGGGAAATGCCAATTACGAGTGTCCGCTGATCAAAACACTTTTTAGTGTCTTTAAAAGGTATTGGATATGATGCCGTAACAGGTATTTTTAGTATCTTTTCAAGTACGCCTGCAACAGCATAACCACCATGAAATGAAGTTCCTGAACCTATGATATAGATTTGACTTAAGGTTGAGGGATGATAATTCTTAATAAATTCCGCTGTAATTTCTTTTCTGTTTTTGATGATATTGACTAAGATTTCAGGTGTTTCTTTGATGTAGTTTAACATTGCATCCGGATGTATATTATTCACTGATGACATCTAGAAAGCTCCGATGTATTTGCCCAAGATACCAAACGCAAGGATAATAACCAAGATAACTGTGGTTGAAAAACCCTTCTTGATTAATTTGTATACACCAAACGTAGCTAAAAGTGGAAGCAATTTTGGGAAAATTGAATCAAGGATTTGTTGAACATTGATGCTAGCATCATTAAATTTTAATACAGCCGGTGTTGAGATATTGACCATACTAGCAATCATTCCACCAATAACGATCAAACCCACAATCTTTGCTGCTTCTGTCAGTTTTTCAAACAAACCATTTTCAGAAGCATCTTGCACGAAATTTAAACCTGAATTGTAACCAAGAAAGATCCCTTTCCAACGAACCCAGAAGTTTGGAATATTGTAAACTAGAATAAAAATGATAGTACCGATTATATTGCCCTGAACCGCCATTGGTGCTCCAATACCTGCTCCTATAACACGGAATGTACCCCAGAAAAAGGAATCTCCAATTCCAGCTAGTGGACCCATCAAAGCTGCTTTGACAGAGTTGATGGCATTTACATCAAAGGTCTCACGGTTCTCAGCATATTCTTCTTCGAATGCAATTGTTGTTCCAAGAATGAAAGGAGCACATTGTGGAGTCGTATTGAAGAAAGTTAGATGGCGTTTCATCGCTTCAACGAGATCCTCTTGATTTGGGTATAGCTTACGAAGTACAGGCATCATAGCGTAAACCCATCCTTGTGCTTGAAGTCTTTCGTAATTGAAACTTCCCATTAACGGCCATGATCTAAAGAAAACCTGAATCAATTCTTTTTTAGTAAATTTACCCATTTCATTCGCCTACTTTCTTAGTATTCATCGTATACATAATGTATGCCAGAATTGCGCCAACCGCAGCCACAGCAATTGAATTCAAACTGAAAACAGCAACCAGTACAAACCCAAGGAATAAAAATCCAGCAAACTTTTTGTCGTAGGTCAATTGCAGCAATAATGCCATACCAATTGCAGGGAGTATTCCACTCGCTACTTTCAAACCACTTATTATCTGTGTCGGGACCATTGCAACGAAATTCGCAGCTGCATCACTACCGAAAGCAACACCAATGAAGACTACAATAAACGGACCAAAGAAGAACAATAATGCCCCATACCACAAGGTCCTCTCGACCCCTTTGTAATCCCCGATTGAAGCTGCTCTATCTGCCATGTGCTGGAACCCAATGTTCAATGTTCTGATCAAGGTTCCCATCATTTGTGCCAGAATCGCGATTGGCAATGTTAATGTAACAGCCGCTCCGATTTCAAGGTGAGAGAGTATCGCAAACGATGTGCCCAAAATACCACCAATATTGACATCCGCTGGTGAACTCACACCAATACCAACAAATCCCATCATAACCAGTTCCAATGAGCCTCCCATGATAATACCAGTCTGGAAATCCCCAAGGAGTAGACCAACAATAGGTCCGGTAACGATCGGTCTCTGCAACATATTATCACCCAACAGCCGACTATCGAGTTGAGCTAAACCTGCCAGTATACCCAGCATGACTGCTTGTACAATAAGCATTTTTCCTTTTCCTCTTTCATTTCTTTTGAAATATGTTTAAAACTTCACTATAACTTTGCTTCTGATCATTTGCGGCAACTTGTGCAAACACCTCTGCCCCATTGTGAACAATGTCATTTAGGTAAGAGATATCTTTTTCATTTAGGAACACCTGCTTATTAATCTTTGTTTTTACTTCAGTTGCGCCTTGTCGTATCCCACCCAAATTAACCAACTTAACTTCTTTAACAGCATTAACTACATAATGTGCATCTTCAATTGTTTCAGTAACCACGAATATCCTCTTTTTTGCATTAGCAGGATCAAGCAGATACTTTATCGCTAGGTCTCTTGTATTAATATACAGAGCAACACCAGCAGGTTTAGCCAAAGATAATGCCATCTTCTGAATCGGATCCTTCATGACTGCATCGTTTGGAACCACGATTGCTTCAGATTGTAGTTTGTTACACCACGAGTAAGCTACCTGCCCATGAAGTAGACGATCATCAACCCTTAAAAGTGTGATCATTTCATCCTCTTTCTATAGAGTTTGTTGCTTGTAGCTAACAATATCTAATTGTTCCTCCTTTCATGAACTGATACAAACAACCCTATGAGTAGATAATATAGCTCTCGCTTTATATTGTCAATACATTTATAACGTTTTGTATATATTATATAATAGTAAATTAACTTATATGTATATACTTACAAAACATGTAGCGTCTCGCTATCTACTATATAAAATTGCTAAATTTCAAATAAAGAATCTAGTTTTCTATTAGGCCACTAAAATGAACACAAACAACAACAAGATTGCATAATCTTTCTCAGGACCAGTGAAGACTAGTTAATACTCGATTTATTTGCCATAGAACATACAAAAAACTTGAATAATCAAGTTCCTTAAGGGTGATTAAATGTTTATAATCAACTGTATAGGCCTACTAATTTTGATACCATTTCTGAATCTGTTTAATAGCATTCACACTACCACACATAATCTGACTTTAAGAAAAATTGTCTCACCAAGCATACTAACTAACATTTAGTTATTTATAATTACGCCTTTGTACAATATTCGATTACTTAAGGTTCAATTTAATGCACTCAATCTTTCCACTCAAAACACTAATCAATAAATTACTATTCCCTTGTTCAAATAACATCAATCCAATTGTCATGGTTTTTCTATTGAGATCCATTAATTGGATCGTTTTTACTTGATGGCCAAGTCTTATTTCAAGTAAGGAAGGTTCTTCCGCAATCATTTCAATCGCAACTTGATATTCTTGTTTGTGATTTGAATGGATTCTGTATGAGTAAGTGTCCCCCTCATGCGCAACCAAAACCACCCAATCTTCTTTAGCCCAAGTTTGACCTTGTCCATGATTAAAGTTGGGGGTAGTTCTTTGACTGTCAAGGAACCGAACTTCAACATTATCCTCAACACGAAATCCACAGTTTTCTCTGGGTGTTTTATTAGTGAGTTGCTTGTTCCACTCGAAAAAGATGGCTGGAATTGTTAGTGGTGGTCTTCTGAATATGGCATTGGCCACATTAGGAATATAGGTGCACTTTTCAAGTTTGACGTTTTCAACATAGTCATTCAAGATCTCTTGAGTGAGCTTTGAATCGAGTAACTCAGACTGAGCCAAAGCACTGGACAAACGATGCCAGTCTTTGGGAGTCTGAATGGAGTAAGGTGAATTGGTGGTATCCATTTTTTTATAAGTCCAAAAGTTCCAGGAGATATTGAAGTCTTCCAACATCGGAAATACCCCGGTATACCATTCCTTGTTGTTTTCTCCGCCCTCCCCCATAAAAAGGGGTACATTCCATTGATCTCTGAAATCCAGAAAACGCTGAATGCTGGCTTGATCAGGATTGTTCCAGTATTTGTGGAATTGATACAAAACATTGGTGTCCCAGGGTTTATCAAAGATGGACCAGTCGGTGGCCCAATGTACCCCTTCCAATGAAATCATATGATAAGGATCGATGGCTCTGATGGCTGCGATCAGTTGTTTATAAAAGGTGACCAGTTTTGAATTGTATTTATTAAACCACTGCGGCAAAGGTTCATTCAACAGATCATAACAGGCGATGATTTCTTTGTCTTTGTAGTGACTGGCTAAGTCTTCCCATAGTTTGATGGTAAGTTCTTGATAACTTTTCTTGATGAAAAGTTTGGGTTGGTCATGGTCACTGTCATCGATGTTGGACCCGGTTTGACCGCCAGGTGCCCCGTGCAGATCCAAGATCACATAGAGCTTTTCTGCCTCGCACCACGCGATCACCTGATCCAGGAGTTCCCAATTGGCTTTGTTGTTTTCGTTGGCTGACGTCAACAGAAACCGGCTATGCAAAGGAATACGAATCGAATTGAAGCCTTCCGACTTGATGGCTTGAATGTCGGCTAAAGTAATGAAGTTATGATGATAGTCATCCCAAAAAGCGTTGGCTTTTTCTGGTCCTAAAACCTTAGTGAAATAGGCTTCGATTCTACGAGGACGATCGCCTTCGGCAGGAAACTTCCACATATAACCTTCAGGAAGCAACCAACCGCCTAAACCGATGCCTCGAAGTAACAACTCGTTGCCATGACCATCCACTATGATCTTGCCATGGGCATGAATGAAAGGATTGGTCATTGTTTGAGGGCTCCTTCTGAAATGCCTTTAAGGATGTTTTTCTGTAAGAACAGGTAGAAGACGATGGCCGGAAGCATGGCCATGATGAGCACAGAAAGAATGGCCGGCCAATCGTTGTTGCCGTACTGGCCAAACAACATGTTGGTCGATAAGAGTAAGGTATAGCTCTTGCTGTTGGGTAAGATCAGTAAAGGTAACAAGAAATCATTCCACATCCATAAGGCATTGGTGATGATGATGGTTGCAGTGATCGGTTTGAGTTGGGGAAATATGATCTTGAAGAAGAGTTTCAGATCACTGCACCCATCCATGCGGGCCGCTTCATCAAGTTCAGAAGGGATCGATTTGATGAAGCCAGTATAGAGGAAAATGGCCATCGGGACTCCTAAACCAATATAGATCAAGCCTAAACCGCCGACCTTGCCTTGAAGGCGGGTAACAGTGGAGATCTTGACTAAGGTGATCATGATGGAGTGAAACGGAATCAGCATCGATAAGACAAACAAGCTGTAATAGAAGGTGCTCAGTTTGGATTTGATCCGGGCCAGTTTATAACCGGCGATCGCAGAAAACAACACGATACCGCCGCAGCCGATGATGACGATGATGAGCGTATTCATGAAACTGCGGATGAAGTTGATCTTTTCAAAGGCAATAAGGTAGTTGTCCCATTTGAAATTGGCTGGGAAAGACAGGATGTTGGTGAGGATCTCGCCTTGGGTCTTACCGGAGTTGATGATGGCCAACAAAATGGGTGAAAGACAAAATATGGAATACAGACACAAGACGATCAGGATCGAAATATTGAGGAGAGAGTAGGGATTGCGTTTCATCAGTCGATCTCCTTTTTTCTCATGATCGTGAGCTGTATTAAAGTGATGACCAAGATGATGATAAACAAGACCACGGATTTGGCACTGGCATACCCATATCGATTATTCAAACTATACGCTTCCGCAAAGATGTTCATGGCGATGACCTGGGTACTTTTACCCGGTCCGCCTCCGGTTAAGGAGAACACCACATCGAAGACTTTAAAGGAATTGTTGAGGGTGACAAAGACCCCAATCGTAATCGCAGGCATGATGGAAGGAATGATGACACTCCTGAAGGTTTGCCAACGGGTGGCCCCATCGATACTGGCGGCTTCTTTTATAGTGTTGTCGACCCCTTGTAAGGCAGCCATATAGATGATCATGAGGTAGCCTACGCCGCCCCATAAACTGACGATGATGATCGCAATGAAGGAAAACATCGGATCTCCGATCCAGGATATGTTGGCGACGGAAGCCAAGTTGAGTTGGGTAGCGATATATGGCAGTGCTCTAGTGAAGATAAACATCCACATGAAACCCCCGATGATCATACTCAACATGTTGGGCATGAAAGCCAAGGTACGAAACAGGGTCTTGCTTTTGTTTCTGGATTCGATCATGACGGCCAAAGCCAAAGCGATCACGTTTTGAAGGACGACCATGATGACCACGAACTTTAAAGTAAAGGTGACCGCATTGATGAAATCCGTATCCGTCAACATGGCGATATAATTCTTAAATCCGATGAAATTGAATGTTTTATTGAGTCCGTTCCAATTGGTAAAACTGTAGACGATGCCTCCGATGGCGGGTGCCAAGGTGAAGATCGAGTAGAAGATCAGGGCTGGTAAAACAAACAATGTGAGTTTCTTGTGTTTCATATACGACCTCATTCCTTGATAAAGTTGCGGGCTTATTGAGAAATAAGCCCGCATCCTTCATTAAACTAATTACTGAGTGAATCTTTCCAGACTTTATCGACTTTGGCGATGAATTCTGCTTTGGTAATCGTCTTAGCGTAATATTCTTGTAATAAGGATGCTTGTTCACCGGTGACGGCGCCAGGCAAGGACAGATCGCGGTAACCGCGGCCTTGAGCCACATAAGTCATGGCTTCATCGGTCCAAGGGAAGGTTTCATAGTTTTGGAACTTAGCGACCGGGTTGAACTTCAATTCTTTAAACAAAGCTGAGGAATCGGTAGGATCCAGGATGTAGTTCAGAAGATCCATGGCGACATCTTTGTTGGCGGAAGTCGGTGAGACAGCTAGCGACGTCGAAACGGACAGATTGATCAAAGCGCCGTCTTTGGTATCACTGGTTGGCAATGGTGCACAACCGATGTTGATGTTAGGATTGATGTCTAAGATGGCTTGAGCCTGCCAGGTTCCTTGAACCCACATGGCCGCTTTGCCGGCAGCGAAATCAGCGGAAGCCAAGGCATTGCCGACTTCGAAAGGTTTGGCGGTGCCGTTGTTCATGATGATGTCGATGATGTCAAAGATTTTGGAAATATCGCCATAATTGGCTTTTTTACTATTCATGTCAGCAACGAAGGTCGGGTGTTCATTGGTGACCACGCCGCCAATGGCGAGTGCTGTCATCAACTGCGGAATCCAGGATTCCTGGAAGGCCAATAAGAACGGGGTCTTGTTGGCGGCCTTCAAGACATCCACGACATGCTGCATTTCAGCGATCGTATTAGGGGCTTTTAAGCCAAGATCTGTAAACATGTCTTTGTTGTATAAGTATCCCCAAGCTAAGCTTTCCATCGGTAAGGCGACGACTTTGCCGTCATAGGTGACGATGTCTTTAACATTATCCAAAAGCGTCGAAACGAAGGGCTGAGTGGAGAGGTCGCTGAGATAGCCGGCTTCATAGAAGGATGGGATGTCTGCGATCGCATGAAGCGTAAACAGATCCGGCGCGTCATTGGATGACAATCTGGCTTTCAGGATCTGAGCGGCTTGGTCAGAATTGGGCATTTCAAGTTCGATGGTGACATCGATGTTTTTGTCTGCCAATTCTTTGGCTTTAAACTGTTCAAAGTAGGCTTCGAACTGAGTCTGGAAACGCGGGAAGGTCATAAAGACTTTCAGGGTCACTTTCTTCGGTTCTTTGACGGTGGCTTTACAGCCAACCAATCCAAAGACAAGGAATAAACTCGTCAATACCAATATGATAGATTTCTTCATTTTTCCTCCTTGATTGATGTTGAACCTATAGTCACAGTGTACTGTAAGCGCTTGCGTTTGAAATTATCTAAAAAAGACTTAAAGTCTTATACTTTTTTGACATTGTCCCGTTAAAGTTCAGGATTAGGTGCTTTGGAGGCTTTGAGCTGTCTTTCTTTGTATTCTCCGGGAGAACAGTCATAGGTCTTTTTAAACATCTTGTAGAAGTACGGGATATTTTCAAAACCCAAGAGTTCCCCGATGTTTTTCATTGTGTAATCGCTGGTCATGATCAAATCAACAGCGGCTTCCATTTTCTTCCTCAGGATGTATTGGGTAATGCCTTCACCGGTTTTCTTTTTAAACATCCGGCTGATGTGTTCATGACTCAGGAAAAACAGCTCAGCGATGTCATTGAGCGAGATCTGATACATGGTGTGCTGATCGATGAAATCCAGGATCGATTGGACATCCCCGGAATACTTCACACGGGTCAAGCTTTCGATCTGAGTCAGGACTTCTTGATAAATAGGAATCATTTTCTTGATCAGCTCATCCAGAGACTCCGCACGAAACTCATCGATCTCATAGGTAAAGTCAAAGTTTTGAGTCAACAGATATTGTTGGATCTGGTTGATCAGGCTGTGTTTGACCAGATCCAAGGTTTGCGGATCACGGATGAACTTGGCAAAGTCATTTAAACCAAGCAAGACTTGCTTGGCTTCTTGGGCCTGGTGTTTGATGATGGTCAGGTTGAGGGCTTTGAGCAGTTTATGGTAATCCCGCTGAATTAACTCATCGTTAAAGATGCGGGTGGACGTCAATCGTGTCCGTTTGGTCCGTTTGATCTCTTCGATACAGTTGGCCACGGCCATATTGATGTCTTCGTCTTTGATTGGTTTAAGCAGATACTCGATGGAGCGGCTGCGGATGGCTTGACGCAGGTATTGGACATCTTCAAACCCGCTCATGACGATCGTTTTCATCTCCGGATAATCGACGGAGATCTTCTTGAGCAGTTCAACGCCGTTTAGTCCCGGCATTTTCATGTCGGTGATGACGATATCGGGATGATGGGTATGAATGGCTTCCAAGCCTTCAAAGCCGTTGGCGGCTTCCGCCACCATTTCCACATGAAGCTTGTCAAAACGGATCAGTCGTTTGACGACTTCCCGGGACCATTTCTCATCGTCGATGATGATCAGTTTATACATGAGTGTCCTCCAGAATGCGCTTAGGCAAGACCAGGATGATCTCCGTATAGTGTCCTGCTTCGCTTTGGATCACAAAGGAATAATCCGATCCAAAGATCAGTTTCAGGCGGGAATCGACATTCTTCATCCCGATCCCAAAGGCCGACTCTTCATTGAGGGTCTTAGCTTTCATGAGGTTTTCTTCCAGGGCTCCCACCAATTGAGGGCTCATGCCTTCGCCGTTGTCCCAGACATGGATCTCGATCAGATCTTCATTTTCGAGAATCGTTACTTTCAATGATCCGTCTTTGGTAATCTTGTGCAAACCGTGTTCGAAGGCATTTTCAACTAAGGGTTGTAGGGTAAACTTGGGGATCATGTAGTGGAGTATGTGCTCATCGGCTTCTAAATTCATGGTGATCCGATCGCCAAAACGCAACTGTTGGATGTACAGGTAATTTTTGATGTGTTTGATTTCATCGCCCAACGTGACCAAGTCACTGCTTCCGGAAATACTGTAACGGAAAAGATCGGAGATGATGTTGGTGATATTGTGGATCTCAGGGACATTATGAGACAAAGCGATCCCGCCAACCATCTGAAGGATGTTGTAAAGAAAGTGAGGATTGATCTGAGCCTGCAGGGCTTTAAGCTGGGCATTCTTGAGTTCGATTTCCCGTTTATATTCCTGATCGATGAGATTCTTTGTTCTTACCATCAAGACGTTGTAGCCGGTTTCCAGTAAACCGATCTCATTTTGATCATCGATTTCTCTGAGTTTAAAAGCTTCGATGTCAACGTTTTTCATCGTGTTGGCCAAGGAAATGATCGGCTTGGTGATGCGGGTCGAAAAAACATACGACAAGTAAATCGCCAAACCCACAAACATCATGGAAATCAAGACCCCGGCAATCACAATAACCTCGGTGTTTTGAGAGATGATGGTTTGAGGTACGACTTTGATGATTTTCAAGTCGCCGCCTCGAATGGTGGTGGTAAAGATCAGATCGCGATTGAGGGTTTGTCTTTCTTTATTAAAGTCAATCAAAGCAAAATCAGAGAGCACCGGCGACCTTCCGCTGGACAAGATGAGATGGTTGTTTTCATCCAGGAGGTAGATGGTGCTGTTTTTGTCGATCTGAAGAATGTTTAGCAGCTGAGACGTCACTGAATCCTTGAGTCGTATCGAAATATAACCGATCGTCTGACGGTCTTCAAACTGTTTGATGGCTCGGTGGATGGTGATGGTTCCCAATTGTCCTTCAAAGTACATACTGGCATCTTCCCATGGCTTGATTACAGCGGATTCACTGATGACACGCTGAATGGAACTGTCGATGACAAAGGACTTCAGGCCTGCTTTCGATTCAACAGACAAGCGATCAATAAACATCGAGTTGGAATAATAAAAGACATTCAAAAGATCTCTCATATAATTATAAGAAGCCAATTGAGTTTCAGCATCATCACTGCCGATGCTTTTGAGATTCGGTTCAAGATCCGGTGTGATCTGGATCGTATTGAAAAGAGAGTCGGCTTTTAAGTATAGATCATCCACAAACTGATTGGCCCATTGCATCTGATAGGCATTGGAACTGATGATGTCATTGCGCAAAGTATTCTGCATCGTAAAGATCGTAAAAGAGACAATGGCTAAAGTTGGCAAGATGGTAAAGATACTGATTAGAATGGCCAAACGGACACGGATACTCATGTCTCTTTTCATGAATTGTCTTACCTCATGCATCATAGTTTGATTATAGCATGAAGTGAAACCCTCAATAAGCGTCTGGATTTATTGTCTTTAAATTATCCTTGACCACGATTTTGAGTCATGAGACTGAGTGTTAATGTTCAGGCTTCTTAACATTGCTTATATACTCAATTTTCCCAGACAACACATCGTCATAAAACTGTTGTTTCTTATCGATGTATTCCACATTGCTTTCAAGCAGTTCGATCTGTTTCAACAGATCTTCTCTGGTTTTTTGAAGCATCCGTTTACGCTCTTCAACCGTAGGCTGACCGATCACGATCAGATCGACATAGGTCTTGATGTCTTCTAAACTCATCCCGCAGCGCTTTAAACACAAAAGGTTGGTGATCCAGTCGACATCCCGGTCATCAAAGACACGATAGTTGTTTTCATCGCGTTTGACGTTGGGGATGAGGCCTGAGTTACAGTAGAACTTTAAAGTCTGATAACTGAGCCCGACTTTGAGGCAAGTGTCTTTCATGGAATACATGGTTGAATCTCCTTAAAATAAATGTTGACCGATAGTTACTATCGACATTTATACTGACAGTATACGATGAAATCGTCATCGTGAACAGGAGGAATTATTGATTTTATCACCTTAAGTAACGGAATCAAAATGCCACTGGCAGGCTATGGGGTTTTCCAAGTCAGTCAAGAAGAAACAGAACGCTGTGTGTTGGATGCAATCAAAGCCGGTTATCGCTTGATCGATACGGCTCAAAGCTATGGAAATGAAGAAGGGGTCGGCAACGCCATTGAAAAGAGCGGTATTGCCCGTGAAGAACTCTTCATCACGACCAAGATCTGGTTGGCCAACTACGGCTACGACAAAACCAAGGCATCTGTCTTGGAATCGATGCGCAAACTGAAAGTCGACTATCTAGATCTGGTCTTGCTGCATCAGCCCTTTAGCGATGTGTATGGGGCTTACCGCGCATTAGAAGACCTTTATAAAGAAGGCAAGCTCAAAGCCATCGGGGTCTCCAACTTCTACCCGGATCGTTTGACCGACATTGCTAACTTCACTGAAATCAAACCCCATGTCAATCAGATCGAAGTCAACCCATTCAATCAACAAGTCTTCGCTCAGGAAAACATGATCAAAAATGACGTTCAGGTTGAAGCATGGGCTCCCTTTGCGGAAGGCCGCAATGACATTTTTGTCAACCCAACGCTCAAAGCCATCGCCGATGCCCATCACAAAACGATTGCCCAAGTCATCTTAAGATGGTTATTACAACGCAAGATCGTCTCTTTGGCCAAATCCGTCAAAAAGGAACGCATGGCAGAAAACCTCAACATCTTTGATTTTGAACTTTCAAATGAGGACATGGCTTTGATCCTCTCGATCGATCGCAAACAAAGCATCTTCTTCAGTCATCAGGAACCTTCCACGGTAGAATTGTTTGCCGGATGGGTCAAAAACGGAAGATAAGCAAGCTTGATCAGTTGATCCGTGTTTTAGCTTATTTATAACTAATAAAAAAGCCGATTCGCGAAATTTGCGGATCGGCTTTTTTTATCAGTTAGACTGTTTAGTCTGATTTTGAGTCTGAGAAATCAAGCGTACCAAGGCATACAGCCCAAATAGATCCAAAGTCCCAAAGATCCCGATCTCTACCAAGGAGGTCGAAACCCCGGCCAGGTTCATGTTGATGGCCATGGCCGTGATGCTGGTCAATAAGGCGATCCCTTTGATCACGATAATCGAACTCAAGAGATAACCCAAAGGTTTGCGCTGAATTAACAGGACGGTGCTCAATACGGCTGTGGGGACGATGAAGCCCAAATCCAAAGCCTGGATGACCAAGGTCGTATAGTGTTCCAGACCGACCGGAACAGCAGCGGAAAACCAAGTCGGGGCCAGTTTGCTTAACCAAAGCAAGCCCACCATCACACTCACCAGGATCTCAAAGACCAAGATGCTCGTCGGTTTAAAGGGATCTTTGAACCGGGTCTTGATGGTCTTCAAAACAAAAGAGGTCATCATCAGCACAAAGGCAAAGAAACTCAAACTCATGATCATGACATAGACAATGAATAAGGCATTATAGTTCCATAAGAAAGCATAGGAGGCATAAGTATACAGAAAATAACCCAACATACCACTCAATACCAACGCCCCTCTAAACGAGTTCTTTTGGCTGTAGACCAGAGCGACCAAAGTGACCGGAATGGCAATCACCAGGGTGATGAAATCCGAAGCCAAGCCTTGAGCCACCATAGACACCGAGTCATGGGCATATAAGCCCGTCCCATAGATTGAAACCGATTCACCCGTGATCGCCAGGAAAGAATAAGGCATGGCTCCTTTTGAACTCAACAAGCCGATCACAGCACACACAGCCGATAAAACCAGCACAGACACACTCAAACCCAATATTGTTTTTTTCATGATTTCTCCTTGATTCAGCACTGTTTATGATACACCTTTTCTCATGCACAAAATCAAGCGCGAATCGATTTATACATCGAAATCTGCAGCCTTGTGAAAGATTGGTTAATCCATGAACTGATCAACCTGATTTGTAAAGCATTGAATGAAAAACAGACTTGATTTCTCAAGTCTGTTTTTATTGAATTAACGAAGTCTAATTATTCAGCAGTCCCATGTTTTTGGAACTCAAGGTAATTCTGATCTTGGGAGTCGCCACATTGAAGATGTTGATGACGGTCTTGTTTTTGGCTTGATCAATCAGGATGTTGACGGCTTCTTTGAGATTGAAACGGCTCTCCACGAAGTTATAGTTGATGACCATGGTGGTTACCTTATCTTTGTCGATGAGGTCACAGGCCGAACTTTGTTCTACAGTGCAATCTGAAATCATAGTGTAGGTTCTGGCTTTGACTTTGGTCAGATCCGCATTGTAGATCAGATCGACTTTGACTCCTTCCTGGGTTTCATCGATAATGAGTTCTGCCCCATAGGAGTCAATGCGGTCGATGCCTTCTAAGCTGTAGGTATTGGTGATGATCGTGGGTTCTCCGATCGAGATCCCGTAACCATCTTCAAAGGTGTAATCACTGATCTCAAAGAAGAAGATCGCCGAGCCCAGTCCGATCAGAAACACACTGAACATCAGGCTGATGAATTTGCTACGCATGTTGTTCACCTCTTTTAAAGACCGTTTTGTAGATCATGTCCAAGACAGTCATGGTCGCACTCAGACAACCGATGATGATCAGAAACAGCCCGATGAAGTAGATCCCTTTAAACAGTAGGGCAATCATGACCCCTAAAGCGACTACCAGTCCAAAGGCAATCATGAAACCGGGGATCATACACAAGAAGACAAAGCCTTTAAACAAAAGGACGAAGAAGGTAGAGATCATCGGCATAATGACCGGGTCTTTCTTGGGTTTTGCTTTCGGGTCAAACTTGACGTTCATCTTGGGCGAGGGTTCAACGACAGCCTTGCTTTCATAGGAGGGCTGAGGTGTTGGGGTTGGTTCCGGAGTCGGAGTAGGTTCAGGGGTTGGTGTAGGCTGCGGAGCCGGTGTGGGTTGCGGTTTAGGTTCAGGTTTTTCTTGAGCTTCCGGTCTTTCTTTGGGTTCTGCTTTTTCTGCTTTAGTGTTGATGTTGATGCCGAAATTGACCGGCTTCTTGAGGGTCGCTGCTTCAATGGCACGCTGGATCCCGATCACGATGATCAAGATCGAAACAACCAGTTGGGCGATCTTCATGGCGGCTGAGAAGATAAAGCCGATGACGGTTCCCAAACCAAAGGGAATCACGTTCAGAAACCAAACCCCCATGTGTTCAATGATCCAAAACGGGATCTGGATCAGCCAAACCATAACCAGGGTCAAGACCAGATACACGATGAAGTAACCGATCTGATCGCCGTCTAAGGCTGAGAAACGATCAAACAAGGGTCTGACGAAATCGGTGATCTCATCGATGGCCTTGTGGATCCAGGCTTGGAATTCACCGGTTGAACGGGATTCATGAGGTGCCTTGTCTTTGATCTTATAAGCCCCCAGTATTTCTTTAACCAGTTCGTTGAAGTCGCCGAAATCGGCGGTGGCTTCTTCTTCAGTCTTGCCCGCATGCAGTTTCTCATTGATGTGGGCCTCATATTCATTCAGGATATCGTCGACTTCTTCATCGTTGAGGATACTGAGCCGACTTTTCAGTTTATCCAGAAATTCTTGTTTTTTCATGGTTTCAATCTCCCTTCATAAATTGATTGACACTGTCATAGAATTCTTTCCACTCTTTAGCCAACTCGTTGAGTTGGGATCGGCCTAAGACCGTTAAATGGTAATACTTGCGTGGCGGTCCTTCGGTGGATTCCTGGATGTAGGCTTCAAAGTAGTGTTCGTTGGTCAATCGTTTCAGCAAAGGATAAATCGTGCCTTCATTGACTTCCACGGCCTTGGAGACTTCTTCGACCAGTTCATAACCGTAGCGGTCTTTCTTGGAGACGATCTGTAAGACGATCAGTTCCAAGACCCCTTTTTTAAACTGTGAGTTCATACAACACCTCGTTCGCTATTAGTCTATACCTACTACTATGTTATGTCAAGTAGATAAACACAAATAAAAAACCATGATTTTCATGGCTTAATGACTGATGTTTATGAGTTAGAAGTCAATTCCAGTTCTTCCGTAAACAGGATCTTTTCCAGGTCTTGATACAGTGAGGGAGAAGAACAGCCCACCAGTAAGACCGATTTGCGATTGATTTCAGAGACGCTTTCATAAGGCAGGACAACGACCCCACCAACCTCATGAAGCACGATCTGGGCAGCCGCAAAGTCCCACAGTTTCAAATGGCTCGAGATATAGATCTCGTGGGAGCCGTGCGCGATCCGACACAGACTGATGGCCGCCGAACCGATACTGCGGTGGGCAAAGATTTCCTTGTTGAGTTTTTCGACACAGCCCGGATGTTTCAGGTTCAAGGCGAAATTGGTTTTAAGGTTCATGTCTAAGATGGATTCATGGAGGGTTCGTTGTTTGACGTGATCCATTTTCTTGGTGTTGACGAAAGCCCCCTGACCGGTGATCCCCAGATACAGAAGATCCTTGGCAATGTCATAGACAAAGCCAAAAACAGGTTTAAAGTTTTCATAGTAAGCGATCGATAAGGCAAAGTCTTCATTGCGCCGAAAGAAGTTCTTGGTGCCGTCGATCGGATCGATGATCCACATCTTGTCTGAGAGTTCCAGGACTTCTCCTTCTTCAGCCAAGAAAGTCACCTCAGGAAAACGGGCGGATAGGGTCTCAGTCAGTTCGGCTTGGATCTTGACGTCCAGATCGGTCACGATGTTGTCGAAGGTGTCTTCTTTGATGGTCACGGTGGTCGTAACCTGGTTCAGGTATTTCTTTCTTATTTTGGGTAAGAGATCGTTCAGAAAATCGATTTTGTCTTGAATCATGGATTCACCTCAGGCTTCCCTTTCAGTATAAACATTTTGTCCGCTGGTCTCAAGGCGATGACTTCATAAAACCCCGTTATGATTAAAAAACAAGAAACAGGTTCCTGTTTCTTGTGGGGTTTAAGTAAGATTAATTCTCGCAGGCAAACAGATAATCGTTGAGGCATTCATTAACCCAGTCGCTGGCCAAAGTTCTGGAATCCGCACTGAGCTGTCCTTCTCTGACTTTACGGTATTGGATTGGCATGTATTGGCTCAACAGCGAGAGCGGGATCGAGGTCGTGTTTTCAAACAGACGCTCTATGGCTTGGGTGACTTCCGGTTCAAACATGTAGTAACGGCTGCGGTCGGAATAACTGAACTTCCTGGCGAAAGCCAAGTCATGGTCTGTTCCGTGGTAGTGTTTGCGCCAGTTTTTCGGTTTGGCCAACATGCTTTCTTCCAGGACCGCTCTGAGATTGGAACGCATAGTGACATCGTCGATCAGTTCGTTTTCAATGGCGGATAAGGCAAACAAACCTTCCCGTAAAGCAAAAGTCAAAGCTGGGCCGACTTTAAGGATGGCGATCCCGTCATCCACCATGGCCTTTAAATGGTGTCTGGTCTGATAATCGGTGGAATGCCCTTCAAAGACCAGCGGACTGAAAGGTTTGAGGCTTTCGATCAGATGGGCGGCCGCCTGGCGGTCATATTCATGAACGCTGGTATCGCCGAATTCAACGCCCGGCTGGACAACGACGGCTACGATGCGCGGCCATAGGTGATCCAATCCGGCTTTTTTCAGGTCGTCTTGGTAGATCTCAACGGTTTCACTGAAGGCCTGAGGAGTCGTGACCTGTAAGGTCTCTTCTTCCTGGGCACCGCCAGGAATCGGCACTTCCGAGCCGATGATGTAGACCGGGGCCAAGGCTTTGGGATTGGTTTTCAACAGGGTTTGATAAGCGGCTTCCGCGACTTTGATCAGTCGGATCCCGCGCGCGGCGATGACGGAAGTTGTTAAGATTTGATTCTTGTCGTCACTGCCCAGTTTCATACTGGTATCCACATGGATCTTGGTGAAACCGGCTAAGACGAAAGCTTCTATCAGGACTTCTGATTTGGCCATGGCCGTTGCTTCATCCAGATCGCTCCAGACCAAGGGTCCCAAGTGATCTCCGCCTAAGATCAGGCGGTTTAAAGGAAAGCCGTTTTTATGGGCCAAACCGATGACGAAATCCGCATAGTCTTGCGGGGTCATGTTGGTGTAGCCGCCGTCTTGATTGACTTGATTAGCCGTGGCTTCGATGATCAGCGGACTGAGCACTTTCTTATAGTGCTGCATACTGGTTTCGATGACCAAAGGACTGGCTGTACATAAGGAAATAACACCCTTGACACTGCCGTTTTTACGATTGGCTAAAATCTCACTGATGGGATGTTTCATAGAACCTCCTAAATACCTTCTTCAAAATTGTCGTTTTGGCGGCTTTCTTGCATACTGAATTTGATCAGGGCATTGGATCCTTTGGCGATGATGGCATCGGCCAAATCCATGGCGCTGGTTTCGTTTAAACGGTCAAACAGCATTTCCAGTAAAGACGGTAAATTGATCCCGGCCACCACGGCCGTATTGTCGGTCTTGACCGACATGATGACGGAGGACTTAAACGGCGAGCCGCCCAAGAGGTCACAACACAGGATAACGCCATCACAGGTGGCTTTCAGTTTATCATAGGCAGCGGTCAGTTTGACTTCGAGGTCTTCCACGGATTCTTCCTGAAGGAAGTTGACGGCTTCATAGTCGGCTTGTGCACCGGCGATCATTTCGATACTGCTGGTGACGCCTTCCGCAAAGCGGCCATGTCCGGTTACGATGATTCCAATCATAGGTTTACTCCTTGACCGGGTAAAGGGTTACGCCGGTAACGACACGGTTGATCTCACCGGTAGGACAAGGATTATCCGTGGTAAGTCCCATGGCAAATGACTTCAAGAAACCGATACAATGCGCAACCATCATCATTTCTAAGCCGACCAATACCATCGGCAGTTGGGCATCATAAGGCAAGGTAATCGCATAGTCTGTTTTAAGATCGACCGGTTTATGAGAAACCAAGAGGATCTTATAGCCTTTTTGCTGACGCTGCAGTTCAGCGATCAGATCGAGTTCATACTGTCGGATCAAGGGTTCATCACTGAGATAGACCACGATCAAGGCAGTTTCATCGATGAAGGATTTTGGACCGTGTCTGAAACCCATCGGGCTTTCATACATCGTCGGGATCTGTCCGGCGGTCAGTTCCAAAACTTTCAGGGCACTTTCCTGCGTATACGCTCTCATCAAATGGGATCCCAGATAAATGATGCGTTTGAAATCAAAGGTCTCAATGATCGATTGAACGGTCGTGACGATGGTGTTCAGGTGAGAAGTCACTGCGGCAGACAAGGCGTCTACCAAGGGTGCTTGCTCATCCAGCTGATCCAGATTTAAAACAAGATAGGCGCTTAAGAGCATGTTGGTGAAACTGGAGGTCATCGCAAAGCCCAAATCATGGGTCTCATCCGGCAAGACGATCGCCAAAGCGTTGTCCATTGAGGAAACCAGCTGAGCCAGTTTACCGTTTTTATTGCAGGTGATGAAAAGATGATGGCTCTTTGAACAGACCGCTTCCACGGCTTGAACGGCCCCTAAGGATTCCGGAGAATTCCCGCTACGGCCAAAGGAAATAAACACGGTGTGTTTGTTTGGGTTGATGTAACTGCGCGGGGTCAAGACCATTTCGGTCGAAGGGACCGATCTGAGGGTAAACTTGTGACTGGGGTTAAGCGCCAAAGCCAAGACATTACCGACATATTCACTGGTGCCTGCGCCTAAGAAAACGACATCAAACTCGCCTTCCAGGGCTGCCTGGGCTAAAAACGCTTTGATCTGCGGCTTTAAAGCTTGAACGATCTTAACACTTTTGAGCCAAGTGGAAGGCTGTTGGGTGATTTCACGGGCAGTTTCAAAGGCATTTTGTTGTTTTAAACGGTCTTCATTGAGGTTAAGATACATGAATGCTCCTTCTGTAAGCAACGGCTTACTCTATGACTTCTTGAACGGAATAAATCAAGGTCTCGATGGTGATGCCTTTGGTTAATTCGATGACCAGGACTTCATCCTTGATGGCTACGACGATGCCTATTAATCCACTGGTCAAGACCACTTTTTTATTGAGGGCGACCTGTTTATTGACATTGGAAAATTTAACTTGTTGTTTCTTAAGATATTTCATCTGACGCATGATGTAGAACACGTAAGCCAAGATCGCATAAATGATGATGATGAAACTGACTTGTAGGAAAAGCACTAGGGTCTCATTCATGAGCAAGCCTCCTTGGGAAAGAAAAGGCAGGGCGCCAACGCCCTGCCTTGACAGCAATTAAAGAATACCGAAGTAGGAACAAACGATCGTGAACACGATGGTGAACAAAATCAGGATGGTCGGACTTACTTTCTTGACTCGGATGAAATAGAACATCGAGAAGACGTAAACCAGCGGCAACAAGTTCGGGAAGATCTTGTCGATGAACGCGGTCTGAATGGAGATCGTGACCTGATCATTGATCTTGATGGTCGGCAGCAAGGTGATGTGAACATACGAAGCAGCCAAGGCACCGATAACGGTCGTACCCAGAATGGTCGCGGCACGAGACAGTTTCTTTGAGCTTTCGCGCAGAGAATCCAAAGCAGAAGTCCCCAGGTTATAGCCAGCTTTGGCTAAAGGGAAACGCAGCATGAAGATTCCAACGTAAACAGCGAAGAAAATGATCGGACCTAAGATATTGCCTTGAAGGGCAAACGAGGAACTGATACCGGCCATGATCGGCAGTACGGTGAACCAGAAGATGGCATCGCCGATACCGGCCAACGGACCAAACAACCCGACTTTGATGCCTTTGATCAAGGAACGGTCAGCGCCGTTTTCTTCCAAAGACAGCAGTAAGGTCATCAGAAACGGAACCAAGACAGGATGCGTGTTGATGAACTGCATGTTGTCAGTCATCGCTGCGGCTAAGCCCTGCTTGTCATCTTTGTAAATCTTTTGGAGGGCCGGCAACATTGCCAAGGTCCATCCGCCAGCTTGCATACGTTCATAATTGAAGGATGCTTGAAGGAAGACGGAACGGTAACCCATTGCGGTAATGTCTTTACTGGTCAATACTTTATTAGATGCCTTCATCGGTCGAACCTCCTTTACCCTTTTCATCATCTGATTTTACAAAGAAATAGTCATACATACCCAAAGCCAAACCGATGACGGCTACCGGCAACAGATTGGCAATGGCCAAGTAGGTTGAGGCAAAGAAGCCAACGATGAAGAATGGGATATAACGTGCTTTGAGCATGACGTTCAGCAACATGGCGAACCCGACAGCAGGCAAGATGCCTCCGGCGATTTCCAAGCCATGGATGAACCAGACCGGTAAAACTTCAATGAGTGATTTCAACAGATCTTGTGCAGCATAAGCGGACAAGAAGACGACGACACCGTAAGACACGGCAACGATCGCGGTCATCAAGTAGTTTAAGCGAGTGAAGCTTTTGACATCCGCGCTTTCAGCATACTTGTCGGCTCTCGACATAAACATCGAGAACGTGGAATAGAAGAACAAGATGACGTATTGCATCAGGATACTGAACGGCAAGGCCAAGCCCAAAGCCAAAGCCGGGCTGGTGTTGGTCGTAAACGCGATAACGACCGTCATAACGCCTGCCAAGATTGGATTAGGTGGTTGAGTCCCCCCAGCCGGTGTTAACCCGGCAAACGCCAATTCTGTCAAGCCCCCTGCTACTAGACCCAACTCAACATTACCCAGAATGATCCCGGTAATGGTTGCGACAATAATCGGACGGAAGATAAAGAACGCTTCCAACCAATAGTCGACGCCAATCACAACAGCTGCTAAAGCCAGCAATAAACCCTGAATAAGTGTGATTTGCATAATTTCCTCCTTTCACCTTTATTCGATTGATTCTCTACTATCTCCCGGGATGTCCTGTACATAGACTTCTGCCCCTAAAGATTTCATTCTGCGCAAACACGCCAAGTCGTTGTCGTCCACATAGACCTTTTTGGTCAGTTGACGCTTGCCTGGGGTGAAATGCATGTTGCCCACGTTCACTTTCGTGATGGGGACGTTCCCTTCGATGAGTTTCAGCATCACTTCGGGGGTCTTCGTAACGATAAAGATCTTTTGAGCATCGGCGGCTTTGTGGATGACGTCGATGGTCTTTTGGATCGAGAAGAAACGGATTTGGACACCGGCGGTATCGGCGGTGATCGCCATCAGGTCCTGTTGCAGTTTGTCGGTGGCGACTTCGTCATCAACGACGACGATGAGGTTACAGCCGATGGTCTTGGTCCAAGTAACGCCGACTTGGCCGTGAACCAAACGATTGTCTATTCTTCCTAATAAGATGTTTGGCATAGGTGCTCCTTTTAGAGTGAGATCTTAACGATCGAGGCAGTCAATTCAAATTTGCCCTTTTTAAAGATGGACTTGGTGTATTCGACGACTTGGGTATAGTGCTTCATCTTCTTGATCAGGATGATGGCCGGATCGCCTTCCTTAGCGCTGAAGAAGTCGGCTTCCACTTTTGTGAGGGCTGTCGGCAAGATGCGTTCCTGACCAGTCAGATAATGAAATCCGTAGCCTTCGAAGACGTCATAGATACTTTCCTTAGCCAAGCGTTTGCCTTCGAAGTTGTTGAAGAATTTATAGGGGATGTAGGTGGTTTCCAGTAAGGTGGGCTCATCATCGAGATAGCGGTGACGCTCGATGAGCCAGACGCTGTCTCCGGGATTGAGTTCCAAACCTTCGACGACATCGTGAGGCGGACTGTCCAGTTTTTCGAATCGGGCGACGATGGATCGGCTTTTGAGGCCCATTTTTTTAGCCAGGGTTGAGAAACTGAGAAATTCATTGATGTCGATGCCGTTCATCGGCGGACGGACGAAGGTGCCCTTGCCTTGTGCTTTTTCAAGCACGCCGGCGTTGACCAACTCCTGAATCGCCATTCTGACGGTGGCTCTGGAAACATTGAGCAAACGCGTCAGCTGAGGTTCAGAGGGGATTTGATCCCCCGGCTGAAGATTGTGGCTTTTGATGTATCCATTGATAGAATCGATGACCGTTAAGTAAAGGACTTTCCTGTTTTCAAACATATGCTTTCTCCAGTCTAGGTTGTACGGACATCCTGTCATCATTATAACTCAACCTAATGATTTGGCAAGTGAAAAACACGAAAATTTTTGCAAGTTTTATGCATTTGGATTTTCGGCCTGAAAGCGATATCAACCAACGCATCCTCTGTTCCATAATAAAAGGGATCAGGTTTTGTCTTGATCCCTTGATTTTATAAGGGTTTTTGATTTAGAAGGTCACGGTATTCTTGGTGACCCCGATCGGGGCATCCGGGTTATAACCGCGTTTGACCGACAATTGGCAAGCCAGCATCTGTGACAGCATCATCCCGATGATGACGCCGTTGAGTTCTTCTTGTTTGGTGTCGATCAGGATACTGTTGCTTTGTTCTGCCAGATCGCTGTGGTTGGTAATCACCAGGACATCCACGTTTTTCTCGTGTTTCAGTTTGTTGAGGAGTTGGATCGTATCTTGATCAGTGTGCTCATCAAACACATAAAACAAAGCCGGAATGTTGGGATTGGCGGTGACGATCGGTCCGTGCAGATAATCGGAGACCGCATAACAGCGCGCATCCAAGGTACAGGTTTCCTGGATCTTGAGTTCGGCTTCCAAGCCCATCGCAAAGGAGATCCCTCTGGCAAAGATCATCATGTGGTCTTCTTTTTCAAACAAAGCCAGATGTTTCTCGATCTGATCGGACAAAGACAAGGCATGGGTCGCAGCCTGATCGGCCTGACTCAAAAAGGCCGTCAGTTTATCGCTGGGCGCAATCGCATTGATCAGGGCAATCAGAAAGATCACCTGGGTCATAAAAGACTTGGTGGCCGTGACACACAGTTCCGGACCGCATTCATTGTTGAGATTATAATCCCCCAGATCGCCCAGGACTGACCCTCTCACATTGGTCAAGGTGGCCGTCAAGGCGCCCTTTTCTTTACAAGCCAACAAGACTTTGGCCACGTCACGGGCTCCGCCGGACTGAGACAAGGCCACGCACAAGGCATCCCCGTAATCGACTTTTCCGTGATACGCGGTAAAGATCGAAGGCTGGACCATCGAGACATAGAGCTCGGTATTGATCTCCGCGACATACTTCGCCACGAAACAGGCATGTTCGCTGGATCCTCTGGCAATCAGCACCAGATGTTTGATCTTTCTGGCTTTGACGGCTTTGGCGATTTCCGCAATCTGATCTGCATTGCGCTCTATCGCGTGTTTAATGGCTTGGGGCTGCTGAAAAATCTCATCCCACATGATCGTATTTTTGTAATCAAGGCTCATGGCAGACATCCTCTTATCTTTCTTAGGGTTTGAAAAACCAACTTCTTCATCCATATTATAATCTATTCTACAGACTTCGTCTTTTGATTATCCGTGTTGATCAGTTTGAAGCAGATACGATCGCAGAGAGACGCTGATCCACCGGCGGATGAGAGTAATGAAGCAGGACATAGAAAGGATGCGGATTGAGATTGCTGAAGTTTTCCGTCGTCAAGATCCGAAGGACTTGTGCCATATCATCTTGATTGGTCATGGTGACCGCAAAGGCATCGGCTTTGTATTCCGCCTTTCTCAGTAAGGCATTGACCGGGATCCCCAAAAGCAGACTGACCGGTTCGATCAGGATCGAAAACAGGATGAACGCAAATCCGAAATGCACGCCTGATAATCCAAAGGCCGTATAAAGTGAAGGCGTCTGCAGGATAAACCCTAGTCCCAAGGCATACAAGCCCAGCATGGCGATTTGGACCGCCAACATCTTCAAGGTATCCTTGTGGGTCGCATGACCCAATTCATGCGCCAAAACCGACAGGATCTGCTCATGCGTGAGTTTGTTGATCAAGGTGTCATACAAGACGATCTCTCCGGTCTTGCCTAAGCCTGAATAGAAGCCGTTGAGCTTGCTGGAACGTTTAGAGGCATCCATCACAAAGATGGCCTTGACTTCAAAATGACACTGCTTGGCCAAGGCCGTGATCTTTTCTTTCAATTCAGCGTCTTCGATCGGTTTGAGCTTGTTGAAAAGCCGGACGAAGACTCTGGTGTTGAGCACGAAGAAAACGATCATGACCACGGCGATAAACAGCCAGGCTACGATGAAAAATGAGAAGAGCTGATCGTGAAAGACCTGATAGAGAAGCTGGATGATGCTGATCAAAACGCCCATCAGTAAAGCCCCCAACAGCAGTCCTTTGACCTGATCGACCCAAAAGGTCTTGACGGAGGTCTTGTTGAAGCCATACTTGGCTTCGATCACAAAGGTATCGATGAGTTCAAAAGGCAAGCCCAAGATCAACTGTAAGCCCATAAAGAGCCCTAAAAAGATCAAGGTCTGAATGATCGGATCCGATGAGACGGTGGCACTATAGCTTTCCAGAAAACCAAAGAAGCCCAAACTCAACAAGGCTACCATCAGAATCAGACTGACACTTTTGGCGATCAGATCCATCCTGAATTTCTCCATAGTATAACTCAGCCATTTCGCATAGGCTTGTTGATCATAGATGTCCGCAACGGACTTTGGCAAGGGTTTCTTGCGCATGGCGTAGTTCAATAAGGAAACGATCAGATCAAACACAAACAACAGGATGAGTATACTGATGATGACACTGGACATAAGGATCCTTTCAAGGGCTTTGGCTTTATTTTACACTACTTTTCTGACTCCAAAAGAAAAGGCGCCTTTTCAGGCGCCGTAAGACTTAATGTTTGCGTTTCTTGGATAGCGTCAACAGCATCAGTCCCAGTCCCAAGGTGCCAAAGCCGTAGGCTGCCACCTCACCGGTATCCGGGATCTGTTCAGTCCACTTCGCATACAGGGTCACATCCCCTTGGACAAAATCGGAGCTGAAATTCCAAGCATGCGTCAATTGCTGATCCGTAAACCATCCGCCAAAGACGAAACCCGTTTTAACCGGGGCAGCCGGAGAGGCAATCATCAGCATCGGACGAGACAGATAACCAAACTGCTTGATTCCGTCATCAAAGATGACTTTGAAGAAACCCGCATCGAAGAATGCATAGCCGCTGTTGAAACGGGCATCCATGAACCAGAGATCGACAAAGATAAATCCGTCATACCCGCTTTGCAGTTTCATTTCAGCCGTGGTTTTCGGAGTGCCGTAGGTGGTGGTGATCGGTAACAGATCGTGATCGTAATACACACCGGTCCCGAAAGTTGGGGCTAAGCTAAAGTAAGCAATCGGTTCATAAATCAAGGTGTCTGAACTGCTGTTATGAATGGTCCCTGCAAAATAGACATCTTCATAATAAGAATACACGCCCAAATCCCAACCGAAGATCCCGCCGGCGTAATAACTCAACGCCGGAGCCGGGGTCGTTTCGGTTTCAGCGATCTTTGTGATGGCCATTCTGGAGAAGACATCCATCAGGTCGTTTTCGCTGTAGCCGTAACCGGTGATTCCGCCCAGGTAATTGACTCCGGACAGGGTACCCAAACTGAAGCTGATCCCATAGGTGACATGACATTCTTCGGAGGACCCGACCAAGCCGCCGACCATAATATGACCGACGATATCTCCTTCAAACCAGTCGTTTTCGAAGTCAGTCGCATAATAGATCTTCCCGACCAAGCCGCCGACATGATCGTGACCGGTGATGTCAGCCAAGACATAGTTCGTTTTGATCTGGGCTGATTCGGTGATTTCGGTGACTGTTCCGGTAGGAACTGTGGTGTTGCCCTGAACAAACCCGACCAAACCGCCGACATTGTCCGTGGTCGAATCAATCGTTCCGATAAAGGTCGAGGCCTGAACGGTGGTTAGAGTATCGATCGTGCCTGCGATGCCGCCGATGGCCGCCAGAAGCGTATCGGAGGTGACATCGATCAGCGTATTTTCAGCGACAAGATCGGTCAACTCTGAATCAAAGGCATATCCGGCAAAACCGCCGATGGCCAATTCCTTGAATTCATAGTCTGCCGGAGCACTAAACGTGATGTCCGCATCAAACCAACTGCTGTCAAGGCTTGAGCTCTCAACGCCGCCTGCCAAACCGCCTAAATAAACAGACTGATCATCTTCCTGAGCGATCGACACCGTCATGGTCCCGGTGAACTCCGAATGCGAGATGTAGGAAGTCCCGGCCAAGCGGCCGACGATCCCGCCCACATACGTGAAAGGCCATGAATAGTTCGTGGGTTCCATCATCGAGGTGTTGGTCACTTTGATCGTCGCGTCTTTGACAATCACGCTGTCGATCGTGGTGCTCAGATCGGCCCCACCCGCCAAGACGCCGATGAAGGACAGATCCAGCAAAGAGGTCTCCCCTTCGGTCAACGGATTGGAAGCGACATCGATACTGGCATTTTGGATCGTGAGATCATGGATGTCTGCGCCTTCGACCTTGCCAAACATGCCGGTCGCATACATGATGAAACCGTTATAGGTCTGTAAGTGAGTCGTCAGCGTCGTAAGGGTGAGATGGTCGAGAACGTGACTGTTCCCGTTGAACTCCCCGGTGAAAGGATAAATGGCATTCCCAATCGGAACCCAGTTGACCCCGGTCAAATCGATGTTGTTTTGAAGATCATAGGTACCGGTGCGATAATCGGCATCCCCGGCCATGATGTTGCATCCCATTGCCATCAGATCATTGGCGGTCGTAACCAGATAATGACCCGTCCCCGCATCCGTCGCAACGGTGTCGCATGACAGCCCTGCCGATACCCTGACACTCCCCTGCACAGAAAAGGCACAAACGAAAAGAGCCGCAACTAAAATCTTGATTATCTTCATGATCGATTAATCCACTCTTAACCCTTTCTGATCGACTTAAGCTTAAGCCAACGAAAAAATGAACTGGATGTAAAGATTAAGTCGATGCTTTAACCATATTATATGACGATTTTTGATTTACGCACAACTATTGTGAATTTATGCACACAATGCCGCGAAGCATCAAAAAGGCACCTTTTCAGGTGCCTTAGAACTTAGTGTTTTGATTTTCTGGATAAGAGCAATAGTAAGCCTGCGAAGCCGGTCAAACCCAATCCGAAGGAAACGGCTTCTCCGGTATCCGGAAGCTGTGCACTCCATTTGGCAAACAGCGTCACATCATCTTCAACGCTGTCCGTGGGGAAGTTCCAAGGATGGGTAAACTGAGGATCCGAGAACCAGCCGCCAAAGACAAAACCGGTTTTAACGGGAGCTTTGGGTTGAACCAGACTCTCCAGATAACGTGCCAGATAACCAAAGGGCTTGATCCCGTCATCCACGATGACCCTAAAGAAGCCGGCATCGAAGAAGGCATACCCTTCATTGAAACGAGGATCGATGAACCACGGTGTGGCAAAATCAAAGCCGGTATACGTTCCCTGCAGTTTCAGATCTGCCGTGCTTTTGCCTAAGCCGATGCTGGTGGTTGCTGTCGGGAATAAAGTCATATCAAAATAAACATGGTCGAAATTTTCAAAAAACGTTGTGAAATTGGCGATCGGATTAAATTGGGCATCGTGACCCGAGTTGTTGGTCCAGGTTCCCGCAAAGTAGGCATTGAATACTGAGGATCCAAAGGTACTGTCGAGTCCGATCAGTCCGCCGGCGGAATAGAGTTCGCTGGCCGTCGGTACGATTTGAGTATCCGGAATCAATATGACGCTCATTCTGGAGAAAACATTGTTTAATACGGATGTCCCGCTCAAACCGATGAGACCGCCCACATAATTGGCACCTTTGACCGAGCCCAAACTGAAACTGTTGGACAAGGCTACCTGGTTTTTTCGAACGCCGCCGACCAAACCGCCGATGGCAAGCTGGCCTTGGACATTCCCGTCAAACCAGGAGTTGGTAACTTCGATCATACCGGTGGTCATGCCGATCAAGCCGCCGACACTGTTGGCTCCGCTGATGTTGCCTAAGACACAGTTGGTGTCTGATACGATGGCTCTCAGGGTGCTGGGCGTAAAATCAACTTGGTCATATTGGATCCCATTGACCGCACCGATCAAACCGCCGACGCTGTTGGTGGTGGAAGTCACATCCCCTTTAAACATGGATTTCTGAATGGTTGTTACGATATCCGAAGTCCCAATCAGACCGCCGACCGATCCTTCAAAGAGATTCGCCACAACCTCGATCGTGCTCTTTTGGACGACCACGTCGTCTAATCGGGTATTCAAAGCGTGGCCGACAGCCCCGCCGACCATCAGTGTTTCAAACAGATAGCCCTCTGGCGCCTCAAAACCGATCGTGCCTTCAAAGGTACTGTGACTGATGTCCGTGTTCTCGCTGCTGGCACTCAGGCCGCCGATGAGCACGTGCTGATTGTCTTCTTGAGCGATCGTGACATTGATCGATCCCTTGAAAGTACTGTTGGTGATGCTGGATCCGATAGACGCGGATCCGACCAGACCGCCGATATAGTTATAAAGAACCGAAACTTGAGTCTGTTCCATGGTCGAGGCATTGTTGACGACGATAACGGCGTTATCGACGATGACCTTATCCAAGACAGAATCCACACCCAACATGGCCACGGCGATCCCCATCACCGACATGCGGTTCATGGTGGTTTGAGTATTGTTCAACTCGCTGGATGTGACATTCATGGTCGGATCCTGAAGGGTCAAATTAGAAACAGATCCGCCGCTGACAAGACCAAACAGCCCGCCTTGATTGATTTCCATCACATCTGGTCCAAAGTTGCTGTTCATCAATGTGGTGATGGTCAAATGCGAAATGGTATGCCCCAAACCATTAAACACGCCCATAAACGGATTATAGGCTGATCCGATCGGTAACCAGTAGACGTCGGTCATATCAAGATCATTCACCAAATCATACTTTGCGCTCTCATGCGTCACAAAGCCGTAGTTGACCCAACAGCTCATGGCACTGAGATCCTGAGCATCACTGATGATGAAGTTGCCGGTAACCGAGTCCGTAAGCAACACATGACAACCCACCCCCGCTGAAACCTTGACGATGCCTGAAACCCCAAAACCTAAAACAAAAATAGCCGAAATTAAAATCTTCAAACCCCTCCTGATCAATTATGCCACCCTAAACCCTTTCTGATCGACTTAACCAAACCCAACGGATAAAGCGCTTGATTCATGGTAAAGTCAATGCGATAATTCCATTATAGGACTTAAAACCAAGATTGAAAGTCTTTTTGTGAAAACAGGCACAAATAAGCCAAACTCCTTTAAAATACGGCGATATTACAGCGTTTCATCAATGTATCCGCTTACTTAGTTCTTGTATTTATGGTCAAAAAGGTGTTTAGTGGTGTTAGAACCAATTTGCTTGTGTTTTATCGAAATTAGGCGTATTGTGAATCCTGTTTGAATGAGAGAAGGGTCTAACAAAAGGGTATCCCTATGCAAAACTTGAGCCTAAACGAAGAACGAATTGCTTTGATTCATACTTTAACCTCTAACGATGCCGTCTCGGCCTTAAACTCGCACAACAGCGGGTTGACTGAGACCGAAGTCCTTGAAGCCCGCAAGATCTACGGGAAAAACATCATTGAAGAAAAGAAAGGAAAACATCCGATCTTTATCTTCCTAGCCACCATGACCACGATGATGGCCATTTTGCTTTGGGTCGGGGCCATCATTTCGATCGTGGCCCAGATGCCGGAGTTGGGAATTGCCATCATGAGCGTCAACCTCATCAACGGGACTTTCAGTTTCTGGCAGGAATTCAGGGCCGGAAAAGCCACGGAAGCCCTCAAGAAAATGTTGCCGGCGTTCGTACGGGTCATCCGAGAAGGCAAAGAACTGAAGCTTTTGGCTGAAGATCTGGTTCCCGGAGACATCATGGTCATCGCCGAAGGCGACAAGATCTCGGCGGATGCTAGATTGATTTTCAGCAGCGATCTGCAAGTCAACCAGTCGACCTTGACCGGGGAATCCAATCCGGTACGCAAGATCCATGATCCGATCTTACGTGAAGGCTTATCCAGAAGCGAACTGGCCAACCTGATCTTTACAGGAACCAGTGTCAGCAGCGGAACCGGCAAAGCGGTCGTTATTTGTACCGGGATGCTGACGGAATTCGGCAAGATCGCCAAATTGACCCAGTCCATGGCTGAGGAACATTCTCCGCTTCAAAAAGAACTGGATAAACTGACCAAACAAATCTCCATGATCGCCATGTCGATCGGGATCACCTTCTTTGTCATTTCGATCCTGTTCATCAAAGAACCTTTCGCGAAATCCTTTATCTTTTCTTTAGGGATGATCGTTGCCTTTATTCCGGAAGGCTTACTGCCGACCGTAACCTTATCTTTAGCCATCGCTGTTCAGCGTATGGCCAAGGAACATGCCTTAGTCAAGAAACTGTCTGCGGTAGAAACCTTAGGCTGTACCACCGTCATCTGTTCCGACAAGACCGGTACCCTGACCCAAAATGAAATGACCGTCAGCCACCTGTGGCTGCCGACCCATGAATATGAGGTCACCGGATTGGGTTATTCGCCTGAAGGCGAGATCCAGCTCAATAAGGAAATCGTGTCTGTGGCATCCAACCCGGATCTGAAAGCCTTGATCCTGAGTGCTGCACTGTGTTCCAATGCGCGTATCCTGCCGCCCAATGAAGAATCAGATCGTTATACCGTCTTAGGCGATCCGACTGAAGCCTGTCTGGAAGTCGTCGCCCAAAAAGCCGGTTTCAACGTTGAAATACAAAATCAAAACATGCCTCGCTTAAGAGAGTTGCCGTTTGACTCCAGACGCAAACGCATGACCACCATCCATCAGGCCCCGTTAAGCAAAGACGGGCCAAAACGCATTGCCTTCATCAAAGGTGCCCCGAAGGAAGTCATGGAGCTGTGTGAAACCATTCAAATCAACGGTGAGAAATTGCCGATCACCCAAGCTCAGCGTGACGCCATCATGGTCGCCAACGACAATTATGCCCGTAACGGACTGCGTGTCTTGGCCATTGCCCAACGGGCACTGACCCCGGACTTGAATCTGCCGGCTCAGATGAGCGCCTTTACCCCGGAACTGATCGAAATCAACATGACCTTCATCGGACTGGTCGTCATGAGCGATCCGCCAAGACCGGAAGTCGCTGCCGCCATCGAAGTCTGTCATAAAGCCTCCATCCGGGTCATCATGATCACCGGAGACTATGGGTTGACGGCTGAATCGATCGCCAAGCGCATCGGCATCGTCAAAGGCGAACATCCGCGTGTCATCACCGGCCAGGAGCTCTCCACCATGTCGATCGAAGACCTGGAAGTGGCCCTCAAGGACGAAGTCATCTTCGCCCGCGTCGCCCCTGAACAAAAATACCAAGTCGTTACCGCTTTACAGGCCATGGGCGAAATCGTCGCCGTGACCGGAGACGGCGTCAATGATGCCCCTGCATTGAAGAAAGCCGACATCGGCATCGCCATGGGCATTGCCGGAACCGACGTGGCCAAAGAAGCCGCCGACATGATCCTGACCGATGATAACTTCGCCTCGATCGTCAAAGCCGTCGAAGAAGGCCGTACTGTCTACACCAACATCCGTAAATTCCTGCTTTATATCCTCAACAGTAATGTGCCTGAAGGGGTCCCCTCCTCCGCCTTCCTGCTTTCCAGAGGGGTCATTCCTTTACCCTTAAGCGTCATGCAGATCCTGTTCATCGACTTGGGTACCGATATGTTGCCTGCCTTGGGCTTGGGTGCCGAAGAAGCTGAAAAAGGCGTTATGAATCGTCCTCCCCGTTCTCAGAAAGAACCGCTCCTCAATAAAGCGGTCATGCTAAAAGGCTTCCTGTGGTACGGGATGCTGGAATCCGTCGTCGCCATGGCAGCTTACTTCTTCATCAACTATCTCAATGGCTGGCCTAGCGGTCCTTTGGCTTCCGGTGGCCTGGTCTATTCTCAAGCCACGACCTTGACTTTGGCTTCGATCGTCTTCTGTCAAATGGGCATGGTCCTCAATTGCCGTACTGAACGGGAATCCGTCTTCAAGATCGGACTCTTCAACAACAAGCAAGTCAACATCGGGATCGTCGTCGAATTCTTCTTGGTCATCGCCTTGATGTATGTGCCGCTGCTGAGAGAAGTCTTTCAAACCAGCCCGGTTCCGTTTGCCGGATGGCTCTTCCTCTTCTGTGTTCCGTTACCAATCGTATTAATTGAAGAAGCTCGTAAGTATTATTTGCGCCATTATAGTAAAATGGAGAAAAGGAGCTGACTATGAAAGTAATCATCATTGGGTGTGGCCGCCTGGGATCAGGCTTGGCCAATCGATTATCCAAAGAAGGCAACGAGATCACGGTCATCGATACGAATCCCGAAGCTTTTCTTGAACTGGATCCTTATTTCAAAGGCAAGACCATCCTTGGGGTCGGTTTTGACAAGGATATCTTAAGTCAGGCCCGCATCAAAGAAGTCGATGCCTTGATTGCGTCGACCAGCAGCGATGATACGAACGCCTTGATTGCCAGACTGGCTCAAAACTTCTTCAGGGTCCCCAAAGTCATTGCCCGTATCTATGATCAGCACAAAGCTGAGATCTATCAATCTTTAGGCATCCAAACGATCTCAACGACCGCCTGGGGCATCGAAAAGGCTGCCGGTATCTTGCGTTATGGCCAGCTCGACATCCTCAACACGATCGGCGACGGTAAAGTCGACGTGATCCGCGTTGAAGCCCCGATGCTCTTGGAAGGCAAGACCGTCAATGAACTCTATGTCACTGCCGAAATGCAAGTGGTCACCATCCGTCGTTACGGCAACACCTTTATCCCGACTTTGGGCAGCATCATCCGTGCCAAAGACATTCTCTATATCGTCGTTCTCAGTACAGAAAAACCCCGTCTTGAAGCCCTCTTGGGCTTGAATTAAGGAGGCCACCCATGAAAGTCATCATTGTCGGCGGAGGCCAAGTCGGAGCCTATATCGCTCATACCCTACTCACAAACAACATCGATGTCAAAGTCATCGAAAATCGTCCCGGTATTTATGAAAAATTGGTCAAAGATCTTCCTGAAGGGATCGTCATCCATGGTGACGGTACTTCTCACGAAAAGCTGATCGAAGCCGGTATCGCGGAATGCGATGTCCTGGTCGCGGTTGCCGGAGCCGATGAGACCAATCTGGTCGTATCCACCTTGGCTAAACTGGAATACGGCGTGCCTAAAACGATCGCCCGTGTCAACAATCCGAAAAACGAATGGCTATTCAATTTTCAGATGGGCGTCGATATCCATTTGAATCAAGCCGATTTGATGTCCCGCATGATCATCGAAAACATGGATCTTGCCAACATCGAGACCCTGATGAAGCTTTCCAAAGGCGAATACTCCATCATCAAGATCAAAGTGCTTCCGGCTTCTCATGCCAAAAACACCGCCATCAAAGATCTCAAGTTGCCGGCACGTTCGCTGCTGGTTGCCATCAACCGGATCGATCAAGTCATCTTGCCTAAAGGCGACATCCATATCGCTGAAGACGATGAAATCATCGCGCTGGTTCATGACGAAGAGAAAGATGCGATCACCAATTTATTCCAAAATTAAGAAAACCGCGATTGCGGTTTTCTTTTGTCTTAATGTTTGGTGTAGGGAATACTTTGAGTAAAATCACTGACAGGGCGATCTGCTGTCAAAACGCCCCCCGGCATCGTGGTCGTATCTGAGCCCGAAGGCATGATCGTGAGCTGATAGTCTTTACTGTACGATCCTTTGTCTGTAGCGATGTCGACAATGAAACTGATGGAGAAAGTCAAATCAGACTGAGAGAGCCCCATAGCACTGAAATACGCGGTCTTGTTGCTGGAATTATCCAAGTTAGTGGGATAGGACCCGATGTTTCTTTGACGAACCACAAAATTGATATCACTCAGGTTAAAACAGGATTTCGTGAAAACTGAAGGGGATTCGGTCCAGGCATCTATACCGAAACTCAACGAACCCGCTTTGGAGGCCGAGGTGATCTTGAAATCCCGAATGGCACAAGAAACCATCACTTCAGTGTAGTCGGTTCTGTCCACAAAGAGATTGACGGAATACCACAGGCTTGCAATATATCGGGTATATTCTGAGTTGGACTCGTACTCATAGTGTGACTGAATCCCATAACCCATATCACGCAAACCCGGTTTGAAACGGTTTGCTGAAGCGATCCCATAAGTCAGCACGCCGGTCTTATCTGTTATATTGTAGACAAAATGCAGGCTTTCTCCTGCGGTATTGGTCGCAGCGTAACTGACATAGGTCGTACTTGCCACATAGTTTTGGGCCGTAACGAAGTCAGAGGCATACAAGACACTGAGGAAGTCACTGATCTTCTGATCATTCAAATTCGCAAAAGTATAACGGACTTCTGAATTGGATACTTGCTTGTCTGTGATGGTAAAACCAGGATCCTTGAGATCCGCCATTTCTGAAGCGACCCATTTCTTGGCAGAAGATGATCCGCAGCCGATCATCAATAAGGCCATCATCAAACACACCAGGACTTTTCTCAAAATCATCATGATTTCCTCCTTGGATATCTTAAGTCCATTATAAGTCAAATTCTAAACGCTGAATCAGCATCTTATTGGCGAAACAAATGACGCAAAAGCATAAACACGACTTTACAGTAACCCTAACCTATCAGTCATTTGCACAGGTCACGCCTCTTTTCCAATGATTGAACTATTCTACATATCGAACGTGAAACCCATTCATAAGAAATCCAATTAATGTGATACACTGTGCTTAGAAGTTCATTTCTGTTAATTCGTTAACTCGATGCAGGAGTAAACCATGACTGACACCATATACGAATCCATCATTGAACAATTGCCTTGCGGATTTTTATTACTGAAGCTGCAAAGTGACGATCAAGGTCAACTGACCGATTTTATCTATGTTCAAGTCAATCGTGCCTTTGAAGACCTGAGCCAAATCAAACGGGAAACCCTGATCGGCCAATCCATCAAAAAGACGCATTTGCGCTATGACTTTGACAAAGAAGACGTAATCAAACGCTTGACCAAACTGGCCTTGCTGGGCGGGACTGAGACACTTTCGATTGCCATCCGTAAAACCGGACGGACTTTCAAGATCAATGCGGTTTCTCCCATACCGCATGAGGTCGCCCTTTTCTTCACCGACATTACCGACTCGATCAAAATGATCAGTGATTCCGATGTTTTCTTTCAGATCAGTCCGGACATGCTGAGCATCTCAAGATCCGATGGCTTGTATCTGAAGGTCAACCCCGCCTGGAAAAAGATCCTGGGCTATGATCTTGAAGAAATCGAAGGTAAATTCAGCTGGCAGTTCTTACACCCTGATGATCAGCTCAATAACCGGACCATCAGCAAGCAGCTTGAACTCGACCATCAGGTCATCAACTTCGTCAATCACTATCGCCATAAAGACGGATCTTATCGAGTCATCGAATGGGATGCCCAATTCGACGGCGAGAAAGTCTATTCCATCGCCAAAGACATCACCGAACGGATCCAAAAAGAGACCCAGATCGAATACCTTAGTTTTCATGATGCCTTGACCGGATTGTATAACCGACGGTTTTTGGAAGAAGAAGCCAAACGGCTCGATGTCCCCAGAAATCTGCCTTTGACCGTCATCATGGGCGATGTCAACCGCCTGAAACTGGTCAATGATGCCTTTGGCCATGAAAAAGGCGATGAACTGATCAAACAGGCAGCCGAAGCCATCAAAGCCAGCTGCCGTCCTGAAGATCTGATTGCCCGCTGGGGCGGAGATGAATTCCTGGTCTTTCTACCTAAGACCTCGGGCGAGGATGCGCAAAAGATCATCGATCGTATCCATCAGAAATGCGCAACGAAAACGGTCAATTCGATTGGAGTCAGTATTGCTTTCGGCTATGCGACCAAAGGCTTCCTGAATGAAAATCTGAACGAAATGATGAGACTGGCTGAAGATGCGATGTATAAATCCAAAACCAAAGAAGGTGAACGAAGCCGCCGCGACATCATCGATGTCATCGCAGCGACCTTATACAGCAAGATTCCTTTTGAAGAACAACACGCCAAACGCGTCAGTTTCCTGTGTCAGCAAATGGCCATCAGCCTTGGATTTGAAAAAGAAGACATTCAAAAGATGGCCTTGGCCGGTTTACTGCATGACATCGGTAAAGTCGCCATATCTTCAGATATTTTGACCAAGAAGACCCCCTTGACCATCGCCGAGTGGCAACAACTCAGAACCCATACGGAAATCGGCGCCAAAGTCGTCGGCAACGGCGATTCGATGAGTGAAGTCGGACTGGCCATCCTGCATCATCATGAACGCTATGACGGCAGCGGGTATCCCAAAGGCATCGCATGGGACAATATCCCCATCGCAGCGCGCATCATCACCATCGCAGACAGTTATGACACGATGATCTCTCAGCACGACTATAAGCCTGCCAAGACCCGTCAGGAAGCCATTGACGAACTGCGAAACAACAGCGGGACTCAATTCGATCCGAAACTGACTTTGCTCTTCATCGAAACGATCCTGGGTGAACAAAAACCCAAACCTTCTCATTAAAAAACTCCATTCCTGGAGTTTTTAGTTTACATGAATCCAAACAAGAGCGGAAACACGAAGGCCACGATGGCCAGCCATCCCGCATAGATCCACAGATAATCCGTCTGATATTTTTCCAAGGATTCAAAGGATCCTTTTTTACGCATGATTTGAAGATAGAAATAAGCCAAACCGCCCAGGTTGCCCATCACCAAGAGATTCTCACCCAAAGCAGCCATCTTGTTTGGGGTGATCCCCATTGACAACAAGCGGGACAAGATCTCAAAGAGGGCGATCCCATCGATGATCAAAGCCGTGACGATCAAAGCCAGGCTCAAGACATCAAAGAGTTGAAACGGTTCCCCTTCTTTTCTGGATGACAGGATGTACAGCACCAAGGCCAAGACCAGGATCAGCATCGCATCAAAAGCGATCAGATAATTACGATCGACCAGCGGATTGCGTCCGGTGATCACGATGGTCAACAGGAAGACCACCATGGCAATCAAAAACAAAGGACTAAAGATCTTCGCTAAGATCGGGGCAAAGTTTTCCATCAGGTTTTTCTTTTCGACCTGATAGACGCTCACCAACACCGTCGCATAAGACCCATACGGCATTAAGATCTTCGTCACGAACTCTGAAGGATCCACATTGATCGAACTGAAGATCAAAAAGATAAACAGGCTCAAGACGCCCAAGCCGCAAAAGATCAGCACGCCATAGATGAAGGCTTCTCCAGTAAAACGGATAAAGTCCATCCGTCGTTTAGACACTTTCCACTCATTGCCCAGATAAGCCACGCCGGTGATCAGCCACAGCAAGAGCGGCACATGAAGTCCGCTCAAGAGTTCCGTTTGACGCTCAGCGCCAAACGGATACGCGTTGATCAAGACAAAGCTGAGCCCAAAGAGTCCCATGAGTATCAGGATCATTTTTCGACTGGATTTGTGTTGGATCAAAAGATACAAAGCCACCAGCGGTAAGACCCACAGCGTGATATTCTTAAAAATCAGCATTTCATAGGCACTTGACCAGCCATCGGCCGGACTGAAGAACCATTCCGGGATCTTGGATAAGGTACCGGCGATCGCTGAAAACACGATCACCAATAGGATGGATCTGAAGCGGTTTGTGTCTGCTTTGGTTTCCGGGGCTTTGATTTGGACTTGTTTCCACACTTCCGGCTCTGTCGTTATAAGGGGAATATAGCCCTTTTCAGTGATCACACGTTTAACGGCGATCAGAAAGGCTTCTTCCGCAGTCAATCCGTTTTGGGTCAATGCTTGGACAGCCGCACTCAGACTTGTCTGAAGTGCTTCTGTTTCACTGGGGGTCAGCTTTAATTTGGCTTGGACATGGTTAATCCAGGCCTGTAGGTTGAGATTTAAATCAAACATGGGTCCCTTTCTGGTTTGGGTTCATCCCAGACTCAGTGAAAAACGCCCGAATTAGGGCGTTTAGGTTTATTGAATGCCGGCGACGCTGACGCCCGCAAGGCGCAGTTTGATGGGGCCTTCGAAGCGGTTGGAGCGTTGGGTCTCTTTAGACAACAGCAAAGCATGGTGCAGCGCTAAGAGGTTGCCTGAGATGGAACCGCCGCTGATGGCTGTTTTTTGACCGTTTTTGATCGTATAACCCAAACGGATCTCTCCGCTGAAATCTCCGGTAGAACCATCGACGATGAAGCTGGAGAAGTCCAGGACTTCCAGGGCATCTTTGGCTTCGAGTTCTTTGATGGTTTTGGATCCGCCTTTGAAACTGACATTTCTGAGTGATCCGGTGGGTTCTAGGCCCATATAGAAGCAATGACGCGCATCGCCCCAGGCTTTGGTGAAGACGCCGTTTTCAATGACCTTGGAGGATTTCAGGATGACCCCGTCGGCATCGATCGGGGTATTGTAGATGGAACCTTCCAAGCTGCTCAGCATCGTCATGTCGATCTTATCACCTGTCGAATTTTCCTGGATGTTTTGACCCATGGTGAAATTGGACATGTGGTTGTAGAGCGAAGCCGCATTGGTGGAGCTTTCATACACTTCCAAGAGCGCCTCGACATTGTCATTGGACAAGATCAGATCGGCTGTTTCCAGTTTGGGCGTCGGCAAAGCCTTGGCTCTGTCTTTGGCTTCGGTAAACAAGGCATTGAACTGATTGGCCAGGCTGACCTTGTTCAAGGCTCCGAAATTGTATTCTTTATACAACTCGATTTCCTGAGTCGGCGTTTGGGCATTGACGATGACTTCCAGATAACAGTCCTGGGTCGAATAGGTCAGATGGAGCCCGTTCTTATTGAAGAATTCGACGCTGTTGTGGTTGACGAAGACTTCAAAACTGTTGAGATCGCCTTTGGCTTTCTTGGCGGTATCGAAGATGAAATCGATGATTTCCAATCCGGCTTCCACGATGTTTTCTTTGACGTCTTTTTTATAGTCCAGTTCTTTTTCTACCGGTAAGGCAAAGATTTCGTTTTTGATCAGTTTGGCACTGAGTACGGCTTCATGGATCAGGGCTTTGATTTCTTCGACCGTATGGGTCGGATAGATCGTGATTTCCGCATTGCCTCTGGTCTTGCCTTGTACATCATCGATGAAGAGCTTGACCGAAGTATAACTGACTTCTTTGCGTCTGGATTGATCCAGTTTATCACCGATGAAGAACCATTCGGCGCTTTTGGTATGACGGAAACGCAGGGTGTAATCTTTGATTTCAGGATAAGTCTGAAGGATTTTTTCGATGTTTCTCATTAACCTAACCTCGCTGTGGCTTTGATGTATGCCCCGCCGTTGGCGGTCTTGACCCATTCTTTATGGCCTTTTCCGCAAAAGCCCGATCCGCTGAGTTCAACGGTATCCGAGACCATCGTGATCGACTTCAAGAGGTCGATGACATAGCCGGTCAAAATGATTGGTCCGCAGACTTTCCCGGTGAGCTTTCCGTTGATGATTTCATACCCTCTGGACAAGACACATTGGATGCCCCAGTTTTTCGGATCTTCCATCCCGCTTTCCATCCCGTCCAACAGATAGCCCTTTTTGATCGAGGCAATCATGTCGTCGAGTTTATCGGCTCCGGAGGTAAAGTAGGTCGAGGTCATTCTGGTGTAGGCTTTGCGTTCAAAGGATTCCCGCTTGCCGTTACCGGTCGGTTCCGTTTTTAAACGGGAAGCCGATAAAGCATCACAGATGCCTTGTTTCAGGATGCCGTTTTCTATGATGACCGTATCATGAGCCAAGGTGCCTTCATCATCAAAGGCATAAGATGAGACTTGTTCAAAACCCAAGGCCCCATCATGCATCCCGACTTTAGGTGAAGCGACGGCCTTGTTGATGAATTGGGGAGCTTGAGCCCGGTTCTTGACAAACATGTCCATTTCGACCCCGTGACCAAACGCTTCATGGGCGATCAGTCCGGTGATGTCGGGGGTACAGATGATCTCATAGTCGCCCGGAATGATCGGGGTGGCTTTTAAGGTATCATCGAGTTTCTGGACGCTTTCATCGATGATGCATTTGAGCTCATCGAGCAGTTCCAGTCCTTTCATGCCGCTGACCGCATTATAGGCCATCTTGATGCCGGAGGCGCCTTTGCCTAAAGCCACGATATAGGCTTGTGACCAAGGATAGGTCTGCATCATATCCTTATTGGTAGAGATGAATAATTTGGAGACGGTGACTTCCATGTATTGGACCACGGTGTTGACGATGCGCTCATCCTTGGATCCGACCGTTTTGACGATGTCGGACAAGATGCTGAGTTTTTCATCGGTGCTCATCGAATCAAAAGGCACTTTAGCGCTTTTGACGACATCCAATTCTGCTTTCTCTTCTTTGGACAGATCCACCAGGACCGAACTAAAGCGTTCCTGCAGTTCAAATTGGGTCTTCAAAAGATCGATGATCTTTTGAGAGGCATCCATGGGAACGTTCAGTTTCAAGTCATTGACAGAAACTTCGGCCACACGGCCCTGACACAAGGCTCTGAAAACCAGGCCTCGTTCTCCCATATAATCACGGATGTCCATACTGCGGGTCCTGACCCCGAAAGCTTTGCCTTTGGAGTCGGTGGCCAAAACAGAAACATAATCAAAATGAGTACTCAATTCGGCGATGATCGTCTTTAAATCACCGCGTATGCTTGATAAATACGCTGAAGGTGTTGATTTCATAAAGTCTGCCTTTCATTAAGGTTTATTATACACCTGTCTTATGGGTTTTGTCTTTGACACTGGGGGTCACACCAAGTTACGGGTTTGCTCATATTGTCGCCATAATGTGAGCCCATAATGTTAACAGAAAAGAAACAATTCTAATGAAAGGGTCTCATGATCGAAACCTGTGAACGCAGTGAACTCAAGTATCTCATCAGTAAAATGGATCAGCTGATCCTCAGCAAGAAATTGCGCCGGGTCTTACCGATGGATCCGCATGCGGGAAAAGACGGCTACTTGGTCAAAAGCGTCTACTTCGATGACTTCAGCGAATCGGCTTGGCTGGATAACCTGATCGGCGCCAATGAACGCGAAAAGTTTCGGATCCGTTACTACGACAACAACCTTTCTTTCATTAATCTGGAGAAAAAAGTCAAAGTCATGAGTAAAGGCACCAAGCTGATCTCGCGCTTGACGCAGACTCAGGCACAAGCCCTGATCGAAGGCCGTTTCGACACGCTCAAGGATTCTAAAGATCCCTTATTGAAAGAGTTTTATCTGAAAGCCAAACAACAAGGCTTACGCGCCAAAGTCATCGTGGCGTATCAGCGCGAGCCCTTCGTCCATAACGCCGGCAATGTCCGGGTGACTCTGGATCATTCGATCAGAAATTCACTGGAAGTGCGACGATTCTTTGATCCCGATCTCAAACTGGTGCCCCAATTGACTCAGCAGTGTTTGCTTGAAGTCAAGTTCGACCGTTATCTGCCGGAAGTCGTACGGGCCTTGATCCAAGTGCCTTCTACGATTCAGACGGCGCATTCCAAATACAGTATTTCACGCTTATTCAACACCTAAGGAGAACACTATGCTTCTGACTACGACTTTCGATGAGATCTTTAAATCTAAATTTCTGGAAAATCTGACTGCAGTTTCGATCACGGATGTGGTCTTGGCCCTGTTAGCCGCCTTCATCCTGGGCTTGTTTATCTACATGATCTACAAAAAGACCTTTACGGGGGTCATGTATTCTGAACCGTTCAATCTGAGCTTACTGCTACTGACAATGCTGACGACCTTCATCATCCTGGCAGTGACCTCCAACGTGGTCTTATCGCTGGGGATGGTTGGAGCCTTGTCGATCGTTCGGTTCAGGACGGCCATCAAAGATCCGCTGGATCTGGTCTTTCTGTTTTGGGCCATCGGCGGCGGGATCGTTTTGGGAGCCGGACTGTTTCCCTTGGCGATCGTCGGATCACTGCTGATCGGGCTTGTCCTGATCTTCAAAGGCAAAGGGTCAACCCATCAGCCTTATATGGTCATCTGTAACTTGGATCAGGTCGACACAGAAGAAAAAGTATGGGCTGTCCTCAACCAACAGGCCTTGAAACTGAGACTCAAATCCAAAACGCATTCTGCCGACAACCTGGAGCTTATTTTCGAACTACAGCTCAAAGATTCCAATGCCTTGTTTATCAATGACATCGCCAAGATAAAAGGCGTCACCAACATTCAGCTCGTCAGCTATAACGGCGACTATGTCGGATGACCCCGAAAGGACAACCATGAAACTCTCTAAAAAACTCCTGATCGGAGCCCTATCGATCTTACCTTTGTCCGCGTGCTCTGCCGCTGCCGCCACCGAAACCGACACCGATTCTGAAAACACGTCGACGCAAACCACTTCGACCCTGCTTCTCAAAACCACTGCGGATGATCTTGATACCACTTATGATGCTTCTGCAGTCGAAAAGATCACCTTTAACGGTTCTTCGATCAGTGCCCATGGAGCCAATCTCAGTGTCAGCGGATCGACTCTGACCATCAGCGGAGCCGGAGACTATCTGATCTCCGGAGCCCTCAGTGACGGTCAGATCATCATCGCTGCCGACAAAACCGACCTCGTTCATCTCTTCTTTGATGGGGTCACACTGACCAACGCCGACGGTTCTCCTTTTGTGGTCCTCAACGCAGACAAAGTCGTCTTGACCCTGGTTGAAGGATCGTCCAACTCGATCACCGATGGAAAGACGTATACTTTGAGCGGTGATGAGGATCCCGATGCGGTCCTCTTCGCCAAAGACGATCTTACGCTCAACGGTAGCGGAGCCTTAACGATCAATTCAGCTGCTCATAACGGGATCCACGGATCCAATGACGTCATGATCCTGGATGCTTCAGTCACCGTGAGTGCAGGACAAGATGGCATCAAAGGCAAAGACAGCGTCGTCTTGATCGATACCGACATCACGATCGATTCTAAAGAAGATGGTCTACAGTCCAGCAATGCCATCGATCAAGGGGCGGGTTACATCATCATAGACAAAGGCATCTTGGACATCACGGCCGGACTGGATGGGATCCAGGCTGAAACCCAGACCCTGATCAGTGCAGGCGACCTTACCATCAACGCCGGAGGATCAGCAAGCGGCGACGAATCCGGTAAAGGCATTAAAGCTGTTTTGGACTTATCGATCGCTGGCGGTAACCTGAATGTAAGCAGTGTGGGCGATGATGCCCTTCACAGTAACGCAAGCTTGACCATCAGCGGCGGAACCCTAATGCTTGAAGCCGGTGATGATGCGATCCATGCGGATGAGACCTTAACTGTCAATGGCGGAAACACCACCATTACTGCCTCTTATGAAGGGCTGGAATCAGCAGCCATCATCCTCAATGACGGGATCGTCCGTATCACTGCGAGCGACGACGGGATCAACACCTCCACGGGCACAGTCAGTTATGTCAAGGGCGGCGCCAACATGAGTCAAGACGACGGTTCGACACTGACCATCAACGGGGGCACTATCTTTGTGAGTGCCTTGGGAGACGGTATCGACAGCAACGGCTCGATCACCATGACCGGCGGAACCCTGATCGCCTTTGGTCCGACCGCTTCCAACAACGGGACCATCGATTATAATCAATCCTTCACTTTAACTGGCGGAACGGTATTGGCCGTCGGTTCCTCCGGCATGGCTCAGCAAGCCTCTTCTTCCACCATCAACACCGTCTTGATCAACCTGACTTCCACCCTGCCTGCTGACACCTTGGTGGCTATCGTGGATGCTTCCGGCAAACTGGCTGTTGCCTTTGAAACGGTGAAGAGTGCCAACAGCATCGTCTTTGCCTCAAGTACCTTAGCCAACGGCACCTATACCATTTATACCGGAGGCAGCTTGAGTTCTGCCCTCAGTGATCAAGTCACCTTGAACTCTACCTATACCAAAGGCACTCAGCTCACCACCTTCACGATTTCTTCGACCATAACCACCTCAGGGGCCGCATCCGGCGGACCCGGCGGTGGCGGAACACGGCCCGGCAAGAAGTAAAAATCGTCACACGACGATTTTTTTGTGCTTCTTTTGTAAAAAGCACTCTGTTGCGCTTATAATATGACTAAAGGTATTTCTGATGACCAAGGGTAAAGGATTCGGTATTCATGCTTCATTGACCACTTATCCCCATTTGGCCCTGTCCATGGCGCTTTTTGACTTGTCCACCCATGCCTTAGTCCTCTTGGATAAGAAATACTTGATCGTGGATAGTAATCCAATGTTTAAGCGTCAATTTTACTTTTACAATGAGGACTTACAAGGACAATCGGCTCAAGACCTTTTCAAATTCCCCATTCATCAAGCCATAGCCGCCGCCTTACCGCTGTCTCGCCCTGATGATGTGATCCGCATCGAAGCGACCATTTTTGACGGATTATTTCTGCCCCGCAAGATCACTTTCCTTGTCTCTGAACTCATGGACAATCAACACTACATCGTCGAGGTGATCGACAATACTGAAACCAACCGTTTGATCAGAGCAGCCAATGCGATCAAGGAATCTCAAATGGCCATGCAGCGCTCTACAAACGAAACCGAACTGATGAATGCCGTGGTCAATGTCATGATCGACATCGGGCATTACCGATTCGCTTTCATTGGTCTTTTGGATCATGATGAAGCCAAAACGGTGGTTCCGGTGGCGTCTGCCGGGGTCGAAGAAGGCTATCTGAGTCAAATCAAAATCAACCTGACGGATGAGAAATTACGCAATGGTCCTTCAGGAAAAGCCATCCTGAACAAGGTTTCATCCATCAGCCGCAACACGGAGATCGATCAGTCTTTTGCGCCATGGCGGGTTGAAGCCCTTAAACGCGGTTATAAATCCATGATCAGTATTCCTTTGTATTATCTTGATCATCCGGTCATTGGGGTCATCAATCTGTATTCCCGTGAAATCAATGCGTTTGATACGCAAGAAGTCGAGATGCTTGAACAGATGAGTGCCAGTCTGACCTTTGGGATACTGATGAGACGGACCCAAGACGGTTTGAATCAAACAGCCAACGAGCTGGATCAAAGTCTCAGAAAAATGAGACGGATACTGGCTCAAACGGTCGGTGCCTTAGCCACAACCGTCGAAACCAGAGATCCGTATACGGCCGGTCATCAGCGCCGTGTTACCAAACTGGCGGTCGCGATCGCCACAGAAATGGGATTCAAAGGTGACCAGATCCACGAGATCACGGTCGCCGCAAGTTTGCATGACATCGGTAAAGTCACGGTACCGGCTGAGATCCTCAGCAAACCCGGTAAGATCAGCGCCATTGAAATGGACATCATCAGGACCCATTCAGAAGCCGGTTACGCGATCGTCAAGGACATCGAATTCCCTTGGCCGATCGCTGAGATCGTCTATCAGCATCATGAGAGAATGGATGGCTCCGGTTATCCTCGCCATTTAAAAGGGTCAGAGATCCTGATGGCATCTCGGATCATCACCATCGCCGACGTCATCGAAGCCATGGTGTCACACCGGCCTTATCGTCCCGGCTTGGCTTTGGAAGAAGCCCTCAGCGAGATCCGTTCACAGCGCACAACGCTGTATGACGCGGATGTCGTGGATGCCTGTCTGACCTTGTTTGAAGAAAATCGTTTCAGTTTCGATGAATGACATAAAAAAGCGTGTTGCCTCAGTGAAGTAGTAATGTAAAAGTAGACATTTGAGAAAAAGAATGTCTACTTTTTCTTTAGGAGGAAAAATATGGGAAGACCCAAAGGTGGCAAAAACAGAAAACACAGCATCGAGTTTAAAGTTATGGTGGTTAAGAAACATCTTGAAGGAGGGTATACAAAAGCAGACGTTATGGAAGAGTACAATTTAAGTACCAGTTTGTATGAGAAATGGCTCATACGATACCTTAGCGAGGGTGAAATTGGACTTAAACCAAGGAAACGAGGCAATCCCTTCGCAGCCTTACACATCAGTAAGCATCTCAGTGAGGTTGAGCGATTAAAACTCGAACTGATGAAGAAAGAGATCGAGATTGAACGCCTAAAAAAAGGATACCAAGTGAAAGGAGTTGGTTCACACAAGGAATACGTTACCATATCCGGCAAGAGTATCAAATAGCTTACACATTGACAAGGAAATACAGGATAAGTCATATTTTGAAAGAAATGGGGCTGAAACGAGCTGGATATTACAAGTGGTTAAAACGAAGAGATAAAATCAATCGATTCGAACAGGATCGCCAAGATCTCAGCCTGCTTATCCAGCAGCAGCATAAGCGACACAGGACTTATGGATATCATCGGATTTCAACACGGATCAGGGAAGAAACGGGATGGATGGTTTCAGATTTATTAGTGCATAAGTGCGCAAAATACCTGGGTATAAAATCAAAAGCAAACCATTACAAATACAAGAATACAGGCGAAGAGCATCTAAGATACAAGAACTTAGTTCAAGGGAACTGGAGTGCTTTAAAGCCGTTGGAGATCGTAGTATCGGATATGACGATCATTAGAAACAAAGGAAATTTATACGAATGGACTTATATCTTGGATACCTTTAACAATGAGATCATAGCATCATCACTCTCAGCAAAAAGAGGTGACAGAAAACCCTATTTTGACTGTTTAAATCAGCTTATAAACCAAATAAAAGGAATAGCCTACCCCACAATCTTTCACACGGACCAAGGGGCAGTCTACTCCAGCCGAGCCTTTAATCAGGCTCATTCAAAGTATAACATCATTCGTTCAATGAGTCGAAGCGGGACCCCGACTGATAACCCAATCATAGAAGCCATTAATGGATGGGTCAAAGAGGAACTATATTATGACTTCAATAGTTATAAATCGGAAAACATCTATCAAACGATCAATGACTATATTTATCATTTCAACCACTGCAGACCTGCATTTTCACTACAGTATAAAACCCCTATTCAATACAAATTTGAACAGGGGTTCTAGCTTTCTTAAATTGTCTACTTTTCCTTTACTACTTCACCTCAGCAACACGCTTTACTTTATTTCACTGATTCTTTGACGTCAACGGGCTTGAGGTCTTTTTTGACCGGGGCCGGCTTGTTTTCGACTTTCGGGAGTTCTACGCCCAATTGTTTCATGGTAAGCAGTTTCAGCAAGGCTTCAACGATGTTGTCGCTGTTGCCGTCCTTGTCTTGTGAACCCATGTTGACCACGGTGCTCGGGACGACGCTGACGGTCGCATTCTTGATGGCATCGGACAATTTGTCGGCGATTTCCTGCATGACGCGGTATTCAGCTCCGCCGTAGGCTTTGACCTGAGCATCAATCGCTTGCGCTTTGGCCAACCCGACATTGGATTCTTTAGACGCTTCAGCTTCCCCTTCAACACGAACCTTTGTCGCATTGGCTTTAGCCAAGGCAACGATCTGATTGGCTTCTTGTTCAGCTTTGGAGGCCATGGCGGCACCGCTGTTGCGTTCAACTTCGATTTGGATCTTGGACTTCGTCAACAGGCCTTGCTGTTCAGCAACGGCTTGCGCTTCTCTCAAGGTCTTTTCACTTTCGGCTGCTTGTTGCTGCTTGCCGTAGGTGACTTTCTTTTCTTCTGCGATCTGACGTTCTCTGAGCTGAGTCAGGATGTTTTCGATCATCGGGTCATTGACCAGTGATCTCGGGGTCCCGATCAGGACTTCTTCGAGCTGCAGATTGTATTTGGCGAATTTGGCCTTCATTTCTTCAACGGCACGTTCACGGATTTCGGAACGTTCCTGGATGAGTTCGATCAAGGTCTTGGTTTGAGCCACGTCTTTAAAGTAGGCAGAGACCAATGGATCCAAGGATTGGTTGACTAACATGTTGATGTCCCCGAAACGTTGGATGACCCATGGGGCCTGTCTGTAATCGATGTGCATGACGACAGAAAGCGGCAAGGCCGGTTCGAAGGCATCTTTGGTGATGATGTCGACTTCGGTCAGGTTTTCGTCATACTTATGATCGCCGGTTTCGGCTTTGTTCCACTTCAGGATGATGTTGGTGGTCGGAACCAAAACGACTTTCCCGGCATCCGTATTAAAGGCATATTTACCAGGCATCAGCGGTTTTTCCAACACGCCTTTGCAGCCGTCTCCGACCAATTCACCGTGACGATAATCGGCACCGGTGATGTCTTGGCCTTCTTTACCGAAGAAGGAAACGACGACCCCGACGAACCCGATGGGCACGACGGTCTTAGGCTTATACTCTACAGTCGCAAACAAACGGTTGATGTAGTAGGTCCCGTCGGTCAAGACTTGGATCTGCTTACCGCGGCGTCCGCCCAGTTCCAGGAATTTTTCCGGGTCCTGATAAGACGAGTGGCCTTCACCGACACTGGGCGCGATGATTTCGCCGGATTGCAAAGGCAAGCCGTCATGGACAGTCACAATGCCCATCAGATCGGCATCCTGGGCTTTTTCTCCCATGATGACGACCGGTCCAAACGCACCGCGGTCACGCAATGTGTTCTGCATGCTTTGCAGTTCAGCGCGTTCCTGACGTCTGGTTGAATCGATCATTTTGATTTCGGTCGGTGTAATGACGATAAACTGGGCCAAGTTGATGGCATAGGTCCCTTCACGCAAGATCCCGCGCTGAGGTCCTTTTTGTCCGCCGGTCTGCAAGAAACCGCGGACGTTTTGGAAGTTGTTGGCTTCGGCTACAATTTTACCCAAGGTTTGAGTTGGTGACAAAGGTTGTCCGTCACGCGCAAAGATATAGGCGATCTGGCCTTGAGGAATGGTGATCAAAGGATAACGGTGAATCTTATACATGAAGACGGATTTAAAGTGAATGCCCCCACGCAAGAGATCCGGGGAATAGCCGGCTTCTGCGTTAAGCGCGATAATGGCATCTTTCAGGGAACCTTTTAAGCTCCACCACTTTTCAACCACGGCGACTTCATTGGAATTGATGACACGCAGTCCTAAGACCTTGAAGATCAAAACATAAACCAAGACAATTCCGATAAGCACATAGGCAATAATTGGAATAAAGTCTGTCAAGCAGTTACCTCCGCCGTAGTGTACGGCTCAATTTTTATTATACGCTTTTCCCAGATAATCAAGTAAGAATCGACTGAAAAACAACGGTTTTAAAGGGTTTAACGACTTTTTGGCGCTGATTGGGCGCCGTACTTATTCAAGATGGCCACGGCTCTTAAGGTATTGATTTTACTGTGTCTTGAAACCTTCTCCATCGTAAAGAAATACTGGCCGCTTCGTTTCGGATTGAGTGGCCAAACCCCATCCTTTTCCTGAGCGCTCAGCCAATCCAAAGCCTCCTGCATGCGCGGATCATAGGGGTGATCGCTTTTGACGAAATACTCCAAAGCACGCACCACATCATAGAACCAGTGATAGGGCCAAGGCATCCTCAGAAACGATTCACTGATCAGGGTATCGGTCTTATCGGATTTGAACAGTTTATGACACAGCAGGAATGCTTCTGCTTCCTGTCGTTTCTGTCTGACGTCGTCCACGCGATACACATAGCCGTTTTTCTCATACTCCCACAAGCCTTCACACACGCTGAGTGTCGTATGGAGGGAACTGTGATGGGTGCCTTTACGCTTGTATTGACAATTGAAACCCCCGTCTTTCAATTGCGTGCCAAGCAGCCAATCGATGATGCTTTTCAGTTTTTCCGCCGGGGCTTTGAAATAACAGGCCACATTGAGAAACATCCCGGTGATACAGACTTCACTGGTTGGATAGTTCAGATTATGGGTGATGCCTCCATCTTTCCCGATGTTTTGAGTCAGGATCATGTCGATGGTCTCGTTGATCCTAGGATCCCCGATCGGATAATGAATCATCCTTAAACTCAGTAAGGTGTAATGCGTGCTGGTGTACTTGGGCAAATAATACGCCAAGCCCCAATGCTTGTTTTCATTGCGGTGATCCATGAAGGCTTTGCCCCAGCCTTGGGTAGCGATCGATTGACGGATCTGATTTACGGTCTGCGGATCGCTGTGCAGGATGTCCCGATGCAAACGAAAGCGAATGACGGGATCGGAGTCGTCTAACCAGTCAATGATTTTTTGATCCATAGTGCCTCCTTTGGATCAACGTGAACGAATCACGTTTTCAAGGTGGATTTGAGGGTACCGACAACATTGCTTAAGAAGACAAAACTGCGGGTTATGGATTCGGTTGACCCGAAATTCAGGATATAGTGGATGTCATGGTTGGGATCATAGAAACAATGGGTCGATAAGATCCCGATGTGCCCGATCAGTTTGGGATAGTCTCGCATCAGAAAAAAGAATTCATTGAAATGGACCTGCATCATCCCGGTTCCGTAATGAAGACCGGCTCTGAACTTGCCTTGCCAGTGCTGCATCAGTTCAAGATGCTGCGGACTGATCAGTTTTCCGCCGTGAAGGGCTTTTTGAAACAAGACCAAATCAAAGGGAGTCGAGACCAAACCGCCATCGGCCTGATCGACTGAGAGGATCTTGAGATTTTTCACTTCATGAGAACCCAGCCAGATATCCAGCGGAACTTTTGCCTGTTCCTTGGGATACAGATAGATCATGGACTGTGAATCACTCATGCCCAACGGGTTCAAAATTGATTCTTCCAACTGAATGCGCAGGGGTTTTTGTTCTATTTTCTCCATGACCATACTGACCAACAGATAGCCGGTATCGCCATAGGCAAACTGTTCACCGCGTTTTCCGATCGGTTTCATGTGCGTCCGGGTATACTCCAAAAGCATTTCCTGGGTCCACAAGGTCTCAGGCGAATCCATGATCATCTCCAGAAATGGCTTGCCTTGGCCTTTGCCTTCAAAGAAATCAGCCGCTCCGCTGCGATGGCTCAGACAATCCAGGATGGTGATCTCATGAGGATCGCTTTCAAAAAGACCTTCCAATAAGATCGGATCCAGATGATCCGTCAGTTTGGTTTCCAGGCTCAGTTTACCGGCTTCGACAGCCTGTAAGACCAACACCGTGGTCAACAGCTTTCCGATGCTGGCAATATGAAAGATCTGATGCTGTGAGTTGGGTGGGTATTCAAAATGCAGGTCATGTTTATCCGAGTGGATCAGGACCTGAAAGGGTTTATGACGATTCTTGGCCATGGCTTTTGTGGCCAGGTTATCAAGCTTGCTCAGCAAGACGGTTCGATTCACTTAAGCCTCCGTACTGGGGTTTAAATCAAATTCTTCCGAAAGGATACGGGTTGCCAGTTCCGATACATGGGTATCGATCGCATTGATGATCTCTAAAAACTTGGCATCCGATTGTCCGCTGGGATCTTCCAAACCCCAGTCTTCCCGATAAGCGCAGGGTAAAGTTGGACAATTGACTTCACAGCCCATCGTGATGACGATGTCGATGGGAGGTAGCTCGCTGATCAGTTTGGACCGCTGCGTTTCCTCCATGTCGATCCCATAGAGATTCTTCATCAGTCTGACCGCGTCTTGGTTGATTTGCGGTTTTGTTTCAGTACCGGCCGAATAGGCTTCATAAACATCCTCATTATAAAACTTGGATAAAGCCTCGGCAATTTGGGAACGGCAGGAATTGTGGACACAGACGAAAGCGACTTTGGGTTTGTTCATGATTTCCTTTCTGAGGTCGGCGTGATGATGCTGGCCGCCATGCGGATTTTATACCCTCATCCTATCATAATTTCACAATAATGTGATGCACACCTGAGTGTGTTATCAGGCTAAAACCGGGTTTTTTATCGTTTCAGCAGTGAGTCTGAATCAAGGCTTTTGGTCTTGTTTCAGGATACGGCTGACCAGATAGCCTTCTCTGACGCCATAGGCAGAAATCATGAACTCTTGGGCTTCTGTTTGTCTCATGATCTCATCCAGGATCAAGGCTCCCGGAATGACTGTGGTGAGGCGATCCGGGATCGCTTTGACGATGAGGGCCAGTTCAGGTTCGCGGTTACGCTTGTTGAGGGTCGCATACTGATGGACCAGGGATGCCGACAAGGTCATGTCGTAGATCGAGGTATTGATCTCATAGCGGGCTTGATGCAGTTTCATGACGGCTCGGGCGGTCCCGCCGATCCCGATGACGGTCTCCACTTTCAGGTCTTGAAGCCACTTTAGCTTTTCCAGTTGATCTTGTACGTCACGACGGATCGCAACCTGTTCGAAATCGGTTGGAACAACATCGATGACATGATCAAGATACAGATTCAAAGACCCTACCGGAATCGAATCACTGAATACCGGTACATTATTTTTGAAGTAGGTGATCTCCGTGGATCCTCCGCCGATGTCGATGCTGAGTCCTTCCAAAGGTAAAGCAACGATTTTCTTCATGCCTTCAAAGCCAAACAAGGATTCTTCATGGCTTTGCAGGACATCGATCGGATGCTGGATCGCATTTTCGATCTCTGCCTTGGCCTCGGCACTGTTGGCGATGTTTCTCAGTGAGGCTGTCGCAAAGATCCTCAGGTCATCGACCCCATAGGCCCTTGCCATGACCATCAGTTCTTTCAGATGAGTCACGATCGAGTCAATGCCTGTTTTTGACAAGCGCAGATTTTCAATGTATTTGATGCTTTGAGCCTGATGTTTGACGTCTTGTATCTTGGAGATGGATTTTCCGTCCCAAAAGTAGATAACCAATCGAATGCTGTTTGAACCTAAATCAATGACACCGATACGCATAAGAGTCTCCTTTTCTCACAGTGTAACGCCAACAGACAAAAACATCATCATTATTGTGTTAAGTCCGTGTTAAGGCGATGAATTCACCAAGTTTCGTTTTGAGAAAAAGGGCGAATGCCCTTTATCAGTCTTTGATTTCGTAATCGATCAGCCATTGATCGATCATTTTATGAAGTTGTTCATGGACGCCGTGACCAACGACATCTTCTTCGAAAATCTCGAAATTGGCAAACATGTCGTCTTGCTCTTCACTACTCAGATATTTATCGGCCATCGGAAAGATCAGATTGTTTTCTTTGCTGATGTGATTACGGATAAAGACCGTGTATTCAGCCACGGTTTGAACCAAACCGATCAGATCCTTCTGATCGACATAGGATCTCATCTCTTTGACCATGGCCCGTCCGTTGATGTGTTCCTGCATCATGACCCCGATCGGTCCGTCATGATTGGGAAACCCCTTATTGATCATGGTTGGAAAGAGATGGCCTTCTTCCTTACCGTGATGGCATCGATCGGTAAAGACCGACAGGAAGTAAATGAACTCATTCCCGAATTTCAATTTGGCTTCTTGAGTGTGGGTCTTATTTTTGACCACATCTTCGGCGATCTCTAAAACACTGAGAATCGAATCATGCTCACGTCTTAGATCATCTGTTGCTTTTCCCATCCTTGTTTCCCTCTTTCGTGTGAAAATAAGTCAACATCCCGCAACTGCTTCTCACCACATTATATCACTGTGGTTTCAATTGATTCGTTCGTTAAGTGAACAAGTGCTGAAATCTAACAAAAAAACCGGTCCTTACTGATCGGTTTTTTGTTGTTTTTGGAGCCGTTTCAAATGCGCGGTCACAAGGATTTCTTCATGCTCGGGATAGCTCAGGTTCAACCCTTCGCAGACGGCTTTGGCCAAGATCGAAAATAAAGTGATACTGGCAAAGACACTGTCCCAGATGTGTGTGATTTGGGCATCGCTGACGGTCTTTTCCCAGTGATGATAAAGTTCAGCTGACAGGTTTTCCTTGAATCGCTTCCCGTGACCGCCGGTGTCGATCTGATACTGATGGTCCTTGGCGATAGCCCATTCGATCATCCGGGTCTGCATGTCCCGGATCGGTCCGTTCATCATCCATAAGGCATAAGGAACCTGATCCCGAACCAAGCCTTTGGCGACATTCTGCAGGCACCAGTAAAACTCATTGATGCAGGTCTCTACCATGAAAGCACTGGGTTTTTGGATCCAATAATCCCTGTTGGATGCTGGCGGCAGAGTTTTGAAACGATGATCTTTATCCAAAAGTAATAGCGTAAGACTGTCTGTTCCGAATTCTTTTTGAGCCTGATCGATCGTTTTGAAACAGAGATCCGTTCTGACATCATCTTGATACAGGATCAGAAAGATGTAGGAATTGAGTCTGGGATCAGCGCCATACAACAGTGTTTCTGTTTTGTCCGCTTCCTGCAGGATGGCGACTTTTCCGAAATGATCAATCCATCGGTGATCGGTGAGATAAGGTAAAATAGTGTGACAGGCAAAGACCACGTCATAATCCTGAAAGTCGTCTTTTTGGATCGTGGGATTGGTTCGTGATCCGTTCATGTAGACAGCCCGGATGTTGTCATCGGCGTTGGCGAAATCCAAGATCAGTGCCATCATTTCTTGTTCACTTCTCATGAATGAGTGTCTCCTTGATTTCCGCAAGATGCTTTAACTGCCACGCCCGTTCTTCTTTTTTAGAGGCTTCATCAAGGCAGCTTTTCAGGCCATAAAGCGCAGCTCCGATACAGTGAGTCTGAACATGGATCGTGGCGATCGCATGACCGCAGGCTCTGGCAGCGGCGATCGCACTGGGATCGTCGACCGCTCTGGCTGCTGCGTGGGCCGCTAAGGCTGCAGCGCGTATGGCTTTAAACGGGACCCCGTTTTGGATCCATTCACGGCCCAAAGTGATACAGGTCCTGGGACGAGGATCATCCGGTGCCACGGCTTCGAATTTATGCAGGGTATGTTCAGCGGTATCCAAAGCCCATCGTAAGGCCTCTTTCTTATCCCAAGTCAAAAGTTCATCCAGCATGCCTTGGGTCTCTTGATCAAATCTTGGTTTTTTTAACGGTTTATCCATACCACAAGTATACACTACCTCATAAAAAAACGGCTTGCGCCGTTTACTTAGATTTGAGTCCGATATCGTGACGATAGAAGAGTTGAGGGGCATCGATCTTGTCGAGTTGCTCATAGACTTTCTGGGCTGCTTCCTGAAGGGTCTCAGCCAGTTTAACGACACACAAGACCCTTCCTCCGGTATTGATGAACCCATTTTGATACGCTGTCCCCATATGATAGACACTGGCATCCACCTGATCCAAGCCATGGATCGGCTTCCCGGTGACGTAAGCTTTCGGATAACCTTGAGAAGCCAAGACCACCCCGCAGGCAAAGCGTGGATCAAACTTCAACGTCACTGGTTTGTGATCCATGACGTCCAAGATGATTTGATCCAAGGGCAGCAGCAGTCTAGGCAAAAGTACTTCTGTTTCGGGATCACCGAAACGAACGTTGAATTCGATGGTTTTGATGCCGTTTTGAGTGGCCATCAGACCTCCGTAAAGCACCCCGGTAAAAGGATGGCCTTCCAAAACCATGGCTTTGGCGATGGGTCGCATGATGCGCTCCATAGCTTCATCGATTTGAGCCTGAGTGATCTGAGGGACTGGTGAATAAGCCCCCATCCCGCCGGTATTGGGTCCCTTATCCAGGTCATAAGCCCGTTTATGATCGCGGGCGATGTCCATCGGGATCACCAACTCCCCGTTGACAAAGGTCATCAGCGAGAATTCTTCGCCTTCAAGGTATTCTTCGATCACGACCGGTGACTCGACCGAATCATCCGCGTAGATCTCATTGATGGCCACAAAGGCTTCCTGATCATCCATCGCCACGGTCACGCCTTTTCCGGCCATCAGGCCGTCGGCTTTGATGACGATGGGGGCTTTATGGGTCATCAGATAAGTCAAGGCTTCCTGACGATGAGTCACGGTCATGTGACTGGCGGTCGGAATGCCGTATTTGTTCATGAGGGTCTTGGCAAAAGATTTGCTGGATTCCAGTCGGGCAGCTAGGGCACTGGGACCAAAAATGGTTAAGCCTTTGGACTGCATGAAATCCACGATGCCTTGTGACAAAGGGGCTTCAGGTCCAACAAAAATCAGGGTGATGCCCTTCTCAACGGCAGCCTTAGCCAAGCCTTCAAAATCCGTCATCGGAATGGTCAAGACTTCAGCCACATCCTTCATACCGGGATTGCCCGGTGCGACAAATACTTTCTCTACAGTAGGACTTTTACTAAAACACGCGGCCAAGGCATGTTCACGGCCGCCTGAGCCGATGATCAAGATCCTGTTCATCAGTGTTTAAAATGCCTTTCACCGGTAAAGACCATGGCGATGCCGGCGTCATCACAGGCTTTGATGGAATCCGAGTCTTTGATCGATCCGCCCGGCTGAATGATACAGGCAATGCCGTATTGGGCAGCCAAAGTCACGGTATCGTTCATCGGAAAGAAAGCATCGGAAGCCAAGGTGGCTCCTTTGGCCTTTTCTCCGGCTTGTTTCAAGGCGATCTCAGCGGCTCCGACCCGATTCATCTGACCGGCTCCGACGCCTAAAGTCTGACCGTCTTTGACGATCACGATCGCATTGGATTTGACATGCTTGACGATCTTTTCCCCAAACAAGGCATCCGTAAGCTGATCCGAGGTGGCTTGTTTGAGTGTGACGGTCTTAAGGTTTTCTGGTTTCGCAGAAGTTTTGTCGGTGTCCTGAACCAAGAGTCCGCCTGCGACACGCACGATCGTACGGGTATAAGGTTTGGTAGAGACATTGGAAGTCTTCATCAAACGGATGTTTTTCTTTTGACTTAAGAGGGCCAAAGCCCCCTCGGTATACGAAGGCGCCAAGACGATTTCCAAAAAGATCTCGGAAAGTTCTTTGGCGATGGGCTCATCGACTTCACGGTTGAAGGCCACCACGCCGCCAAAGATGCTGGTCATATCGGCTTCGTACGCTTTTCTCCAGGAAGTATACAAATCATCGGACAGCCCGACGCCGCAGGGATTGGTGTGTTTCAAAGCGACTGCACAAGGCTGAGTGAATTCACTTAACAGCTGCAAAGCCGCAGCCCCGTCTTGGATGTTGTTGTAGGAAAGTTCCTTGCCGTGAAGCTGGATCGCTGAAGCAATCGAATCGGCTTCCGCAAACGGAGTCGCATAGAAACTGGCTTTCTGATGCGGGTTTTCCCCATACCGCAAAGTCTGTTTCAACACGAAGGTCTCGGTGATGCGCTCCGGGGTTTCGATCCCGATTAAAGTGTTCATATACTGGGCGATCAAGGCATCATAGGCGGCAGTGGTCCGATAGACTTTGGCGGCCATGGCAACTCTGAAAGCAAGGTCGGTTTCGCCTTGATCATTGAGGTTTTGTTTAAAGGATTCATAATCTAGCGGATCACACAAGACAGTGACGTCCTGATGATTTTTGGCGGCGCTTCTAAGCATCGAAGGTCCGCCGATGTCGATGTTTTCGATGGCTTCTTCAACGGTGCAATCGGCTTTCTCGATGGTTCTTTGAAAGGGATATAGATTAACCACGACCACATCGATGGCTTGGATCTGGGCCGCTTGGACTTGAGCCACATGGGTCGGATCGTTTCTTTTGAAAAGCAGTCCGCCGTGAACCAAAGGGTGCAGGGTCTTGACTCGGCCATCCAGCATTTCCGGAAACCCGGTCACCTCTTCGATGCCTAAGACACTCAGTTCCGCATCCTGAAGGCTTTTCTTGGTCCCGCCGGTTGAGATAAGTTCGTAGTCATGGTCGATCAGGGTCTTGGCCAGATCGATCAGACCGGTCTTGTCGCTGACGCTCAATAATGCTCTTTTTTTCATGGGTTCTCCTTAATCAGCCGCTGTAAGATCAGCGGATAGAATTCGTGTTCGAGGTGATGCAGGGTCTGTTCGATGTCTTCTTTGGATTGGTCTGCTTTGATTTGAAAAGGCAACTGGGCAATGAGCTCTCCGGTATCCATGCCTTCATCGACATAGTGGATACTGATGCCCAAGGTCGTCTCATGATGGGCCAAGGCTTGACCCAAGGCATCTTTGCCTTTGTATTTGGGCAACAGCGACGGATGAATGTTGATGATACGTTTGGGATAGGCTTGAATCAAAACAGACGTCAAGATACGCATGTAACCGGCCAAAACGAGCCAATCGGCTTGCCACGCTTGACACTGTTTCAGGATGGCTTCATCCATGGCGATTTTCGATTCATACTCACTGCGCTGAAAGACGACAAACGGAATACCGTGGTTTTGGGCTCTTGTCAGACAAAACGCATCGGCTTTATCACAGATCAAACCAACTATGGCAGCATCCAGTGTTTTGTTGTCGATGGCACTCAGGATGGCTTGGAAATTGGAACCGTTGCCTGAGGCAAAGATCACCAGTTTTTTCACTTGAATTGGATCCCGGTCGACTCGGTCACTTCCCCGATGACACTGGCTGTTTCATGGTGTTCACGCAAGATCGTTAAGGTGGCATCCACGTCGGCTTGATCCACGACTAGGATCATCCCGATGCCCATGTTGAAGACGTTATACATCTCGGCTTCATCGATCTTGCCCAAAGTCTGCAGGTGATCAAAGATCGCGGGAATACTCCAGGATCCTTTGTGGATCAACAAGCCCTGATGCTCTTGAAGACAGCGCGGCATGTTTTCGATAAACCCGCCGCCGGTGATGTGGGCGATGCCGGAGACTTTGATTTTCTGTAAGACGGCCATGACCGGTTTCACATAGATCTTGGTGGGCGTCAAAATGGTTTCGCCCAAAGTCGAACCGTTAAAAGGTTCTGTGAGTGAGGAGGCATGGTCTTTAAACAGAATCTTTCTGACCAGGGAAAACCCGTTGGAGTGAAGTCCGCTGGAAGCCAATCCGATGACAGCTTGACCGGCTTTGACGTTTTTGGGATCGATGAGCTGGGATTTTTCAGCAACACCGACCGCAAAACCGGCAATGTCATACTCGCCGTCTTGATACATGTCCGGCATTTCTGCCGTTTCTCCGCCGATCAAAGCACAGCCGGCTTGAACACAGCCTTCGGCGACACCTTTGACCAAGGCTTCGACGACTTCAGGCTTGTTTTTACCGATTGCGATGTAGTCCAAAAAATACAAAGGCTGAGCGCCTTGAGCCAGGATGTCGTTGACGCACATGGCGACCGCATCGATCCCGACCGTGTCGTGTTGGTCCATCATGAAGGCGACTTTGAGTTTGGTGCCGACCCCGTCGGTTCCGCTGACCAGGACCGGTTCTTTGATGTTGTATTTGGACAGATCGAACAAGCCCCCAAAGGAACCGATGTTGTCCATCATGCCTTTGTTGCGGGTGCGTTCGGTATGGGTCTTGATGCGTCTGACAGATTCATATCCGGCTTCCAGGTTGACCCCGGCGGATGCATAATGTTGGCTCATGATTGCTCCTTTAGAATTTGCCGTCTTTGTTGGCGTTTTCAATGTGTTCATACAAATGGGTGGGATAATCTTTGGTAAAACAGGCATGACAGAATTCACGATGGCCTAATGCTTCGCTTAAGCCTTCCATCGACAAGAAGGCCAAAGAGTCGGCTTTGATCAGCTGTCTGACGGCTTCCGTATCATTGAAAGCACTGATCAGTTCTTCATAGGTCGAGGTATCGACACCATAGAAACACGGGGCGATGATGGCCGGAGACGCAATGCGCATGTGGATCTCTTTGGCGCCGCATTGGCGAAGCATTTCGACGATCTTCATGGAGGTGGTTCCCCGCACGATCGAATCATCGATCAAAACGACCCGTTTGCCTTGAATGATCGAACGTAAGGGCGAAAGCTTCATCTTGACGCCTTTTTCACGCAACGCCGGAGACGGTTCGATGAAGGTACGTCCTACATAGCGGTTTTTGATCAGTCCCATTTCATAAGGGATCCCGCTGGCTTCCGCATAGCCGTAAGCGGCAGACAAGGAGGAATCGGGAACTCCGATGACGATGTCGGCTTCAACCGGGCTTTCTTTGGCTAAGATACGGCCGGCTGCTTTTCTGGAACGATGGACATTGAGTCCGTTGATGTCGGAATCCGGCCGTGAGAAATAGATATACTCCATGGCACAGATCTTGGATTGGGTATCTTTAGAGTAAAAGTCGGAATGGATCCCGTCTTTATCGATGGTGACGATTTCTCCAGGCAAAATGTCTCTGAGGAAAGTCGCTCCGATCGCATCCAAGGCACAGGTTTCACTGGCAATGACATAGCCTTCATCCAGGGTCCCGATCGATAAGGGTCTTAAACCATGGCGATCACGCATCGCATAGAGATGATCCTTGGTCAATACTAAGAAAGCAAATGCCCCTTCCAGATAGATCAGGGATTCTTTGATGGCTTCGATTTTTTTGACCCGGGAATCCTGATACAAAAGATGGGCCAGGATTTCGGTATCCGAAGAACTCTGAAAGATCGATCCGGTGCGTTCCAGGTTCTTGCGCAAGACTTCAGAGTTGACGATGTTGCCGTTATGGCACAAGCCGAAATCGCCGTCTCCGTGTCTAAACAGAAAAGGCTGTACGTTTAAAATACCGCCGCCGCCGGTGGTGGAATATCGGACATGCCCGATCGCATGGATCCCAAGCAGTTTCTTGAGTACGTGTTCCGGGAAAACGAAGCGGACATTGCCTTCGTTTTTAACGCTGGTAAGTTTTTCATTGTCGGAAACGACGATGCCGGCGCCTTCCTGACCGCGATGTTGCAAGGCATGCAGTCCGTAGTAGGTCAGTTCGGACGCTTTCGGGCAATTGAAAACCCCGAAGACCCCGCATTCCTCATGAAGTTCCCTTTCGTAAAGCAGGTTCAGTTCTCCCATACTTAGTTGAGGGTCTCCAAACGTCTCAAGATTTCCTGATAGGCATCTTCGACTTTGCCCAGATCTCTGCGGAAACGATCCTTGTCCAGTTTCATGTGGGTTTCTTTGTCCCAGAAACGGCAGGTATCCGGTGAGATTTCATCGGCTAAGACAATGGTGCCGTCTAAAGTACGTCCGAATTCGATCTTGAAATCGACCAGGATGATACCCAATTGATCAAACAGCTTTTTCAGGACTTCGTTGATCTGTAAGGTGAGTGTCTTGATGGTGATGAGTTCGGCTTCGGTGACGACCCCGATGGCCAAGGCATGATCTTCATTGATCAGCGGATCGCCCAGTTCATCGTTTTTATAGCACAATTCATAAATGGGACGAGGAGACACGGTGCCTTCCGGGATATTGAGCCGTTTGGACATCGAACCGGCAATCAGATTACGGACGATGACTTCCAAAGGAATGATCGTGACTTTCTTGCATAACTGATCCCGCTCGTTCAAGGTTTCCAGATAATGGGTCGGTATGTGGGCCTTGGCCATTTCTTTGAAGATGATCGTGGAGATCGCGTTATTGAGCATGCCTTTGTGTTGGATCTGGGCTTTCTTGATGCCGTTGAAGGCGGTGGCGTCATCCTTATAATGGATGATCAGCGCATCCTCCCGTTCACAGGTATACAGTTGCTTGGCTTTGCCCTCATAAATCAGTTTTAGTTTTTCCATAGTGTGCTCCTTTCAGCGCTTTTTGAAGTAATCGATCCCATTTTGGAAGAGTTGGAGCTCTTGGAGATCGGGTATGTTTTTATAGAGATCTTTGGCGATGCGTTCAGTATGGCCCATCTTGCCTAAGATTTGACCGTTAGGTGAAATCAGGGCTTCGATCGCATGGTCTGACCCGTTGAGGTTATACCGGGGATCCATGCTGGGTTGTCCGCTGGGATCCGCATACTGGAAGGCCACTTGACCTTGATCAAACCAAGCTTGGGCTTGCGCAGGGCTTACTTTGAGCCGTCCTTCCCCATGACTCAGGGGCACTTTGACGATCAGTCCGGGTTTCAAGGTGCTCAGCCATGGTGAGGCATTGCTGCTCAGCCGGGTAGTCGCGATCGCTGAGATGTGTCGATGGATCGTGTTGTGGGTCAGTGTCGCATCCTTTTCACTGAGGTCTTTGTATGCTCCGTAAGGCAAGAGTCCGGTCTTGATCAGGGCTTGGAATCCGTTACAGATGCCCAAGATCAAGCCTTGTCTTTTCAGTAAGCCTTCAATGGCCTGTTTAACTTGGTCGTTGCGTAAGACATTGACGATGAATTTGGCACTGCCATCGGGTTCATCCCCGCTGGAGAATCCGCCGGGCAAAGCCAGGATATGGGCTTCGTCGATGGCGCTGACCAAGGCTTTCAGAGAGTCTTGAAGATCCGTTTTGGTCAGGTTGCGGATCGCAACGAGATGAGGACTGCCCCCTGCTTTCGCAAAGGCTCTGGCCGTATCATCTTCACAATTGGTTCCCGGGAAATAAGGGATGACGACCTTGACTTGATCCGGGATGTCACCGGTGTATTGGATGGTTGGTCTAGCCGTGTCCTTGGTGATGACGGTCGAGCTGTTTTGAGGTCCAAGTACCGGATACAGAAAGTCCAGTCCGGTGACATAGGCTGCTTTGGCCTTTTCATAATCGATCTCGATCCCGTTGAAACGAAAGACGGAATCGGAGACCTGTCCGATCTTGATCCATTCCGCAGGGACAGTGTCTTTTGCGGCGATCAGGAAAGAAGCCGGCATGAGTTCAAACAGATCTTCTTTGGTTTGGATCTCGGCCTTAAGTTCGTTTCCGAAAACCAAGGCACAGACTGAGGCAAAGAGACCTTGTTCAATGACTCTGAGTGCACTGAGTCGGTGTGCCTGAACTTCCCCTTGGACTTGGCTGAAAGTCTTACGGATCGACTCCAAATCAAAGAGCCCGTTGGGAAGACGCTTTGCTTTGACCAGATACAGGGATTCCTGTGTACAGGAGGCTTGCTGAGGCAAGATGTCTTGAGGATCGGCAACTGAGCAGGCAAAGGAAACCAAGGTTTCCAAAACGTCCATGTCTTTGAAAGAACCGGACATACTGTCCTTGCCTCCGATGGCAGGCCGTTTGAAGGCATCCTGCACACTGAGGGCCCCCAAGAGGGCTTGGACCACATTGCCCCATTTTTCATCATTCGAGTTCAATTTCGGAAAATATTCCTGGAAAGAGAAAAAGATATTGTCTAGTTTGCCGCCTAGGGCAATCGTTTTGGCGATGGATTCCAGGACAGCTCCTTGAGCGCTTAAGTAAGGATTGATCTCGCTGAGTTCAGGGATGAATCCTTGAGTCAAGATCGACACGGTGTCGCTTTCCTGATCGACGACCGAGATCTTTTGAACCGAGCCTTGGGTCGGGCTCATTTGGGACTTGCCTCCCAAAGGACTTAAAACCGTGGTCGTCCCGATACTGGAATCGAATTGTTCGATGAGGCCTTTTTGAAGAGCCACATTCAAGGAACTCAAATGACTTAAGGCAGTGGCTTGGGTAAAGGGGCGCTTGTCGTTGAGGGGCTGAGCCTGTTGAATCAGATTTGCGGCTGCTTGCTGACGGACCCCGTTGGATTCGATCAAGGTTCGATCCAGATCAACGACCAGTTTACCTTGGTGATGCATTTGTAAACGGCGCTGAGCACTGACTGTGGCGACCAAGGTCGCTTCGATGTTTTCCTGATGGGCTAAGTCAATGAAAGCCTGGGCATCTTTCGGATCCAAGACCACCGCCATGCGTTCCTGGCTTTCACTGATGGCCAGTTCAGTCGCATTGAGGCCAAGATATTTAAGGGGCACTTTATCCAAATCGATGATCAAGCCGTCAGCCAGTTCGCCGATGGCCACACTGATGCCTCCGGCACCAAAGTCATTACATTTCTTGATGAGTTTCGAGGCGATCGGATTTCTGAACAGACGCTGCAGTTTACGTTCTTCTGGGGCATTGCCTTTTTGGACTTCACTGGCACACAGGGTCAGTGAGGCGGTGGTGTGGGCCAAAGAAGAACCCGTGGCTCCGCCGATCCCGTCTCTGCCGGTTCTGCCTCCCAAAAGCACGATGACATCGTTTGGTTGAGGGGTCTCTCTTTTGACCGCATCAGCTCTGACGGCACCGACGACGGCTCCCAGTTCCAGGTGTTTGGCCGTATAACGGGGATGATAGATTTCTTTGACATGGGTCGTGGCGACCCCGATCTGATTGCCGTAAGCACTGTTGCCTTGGGTCGCTCTGGCGGCGATGACCCGTTGGGGCAGTTTATGAGGCAAGGTCTCCGCAATGCTTTCTTTGACATTGCCGCAGCCGCTGATCCGCATGGCTTGATAGACATAAGCACGGCCGCTTAAAGGATCACGGATGGCACCGCCGATGCAGGTGGAAGCCCCACCGAACGGTTCGATCTCGGTGGGATGATTATGGGTCTCGTTTTTGAACTGAAGCAGCCAAGGCGAGGTCGTATCGTTGATCTTGACATCGATCTTGACACTGCAGGCATTGATTTCTTCACTGTGTTCAACCCGAGGATCATTGATGGCTCTGGCTCCGATGGTGGCCATTTCCATCAGCGTGATCGGTTTATGGGTGCGTTTGAGTTGAGCGCGGGTCACATTAAACAAAGCCAAGGTCTTTCTCAGGTCTGCTTCATAGGGACCTTGAGGGATCGTTATGGAAGAGAGTTGGGTTTCAAAGGTGGTGTGACGGCAATGATCGCTCCAGTAAGTATCGAGTACTTTGAATTCGGTCATGGTGGGCTGACGGTGTTCATGGGTCTTGAAGAAATCACGGATCAGCATCAGATCAGCATTCGACATGGCTGCCTTGTTGTCACTCAGGAAAGCTTTGGCTTGGGTTTCAGTGAACTCAGTAAAGCCTTGGATCTCGCCTTCATCGCCTTCTGGCTCTGACAGGGTGAGTTCCTGAGTCAGGGACTTCTCTCTCATTTCGATCGGATTGATCCAGTAGGAAACAAAGCGTTCCCTTTCTGCCTGAGTCAGGACCCGATCGATCAATACGACCTCAAAAGTCTTGACGCTGGCTTGAGTCTCGAAATCCAAAAGACGGAGGCATTGACCGGCCGCATCGGCACGTTGATCATATTGTCCCGGTAAGGGTTCTTTGACGATCATCGAGCCTTGGTGTTGGGGTAATTCGGTCCAGACATCATCACTCATGGCTTCACTGAAAACACGGGATATTGCCTCAGGCAAGACCGACGGGTCCAGATCAAGGATGTCATAACCAAGCAGGCAAATGACTTTGGCGTCGATGTTGAGCTGAGAGGCCATCAAGGCGCTCAAAGCGGATGAATTAAGGTCAAAGCCTTCACGTTTATGGATAAAGAGTCGGTTCATACAGGTCTCCTTGAGTCTTCCAGGTAAGCCTTCAAGGCTTCTAAAGTCGGCGCACTGAAGGTCAGATGACCCACTTTACGGTTGGTCCTGGCTTCTTTTTTCCCATACAGATGACAATGGGTCAAATCAGGGTCATAGCTGTCCAAGGCTTGCAGAACGTTTTGAAGATCCTGGCCCAGGATGTTTTTCATCAAAGTCACTGAGGTTCTCACCGGCGTAATGCGCGGTGCTCCGGTGATGGCGGCGATGTGCAGATCAAACTGGCTGAAGGTACAGCCTTCGATGGTGCCATGGGCTGAATTATGGGGACGAGGCGCCATTTCATTAAACAGGACGCCTTCTGGTGTGACGAAATATTCCACGGCCAAAACCCCTTTGTAATCAAGGGCCGATGCGATCCGTTGAGTATAGTCTAATGCCAGATCTTTTTGATCTTGAGTGATTTGAGCCGGATGAAGCGAGGAACTGAGGATCCCGTTGACATGCACGTTTTCAAAGGGTTCAAAGAAACTGATCCCGTCCTTGAAGCAGGCACAGACCACGGAGATTTCTTTTTCGAAATCGATCATTTTCTCAGCGATGTATTCCGCAGGGAAATCCAAGCTCAGGGTCGAGAGTTCCGACGCTGTGCGGATGATTTTTTGATTCTTGCCGTCATAGCCGTAACGGCAGCTCTTGATGATCAAAGGAAAGTCAGTCAGGGTTAAAAGGTCTTCCTGTTTCTTAACCGGAAGATAAGGTGGCGTTGGGATCTTTAAACTTTGGGCAAAGGCTTTTTCAGTCAAACGGTGCTGAGACAGCGTCAAAGCCAAGGCGCCTTGAGGGATCAAACCCTTGAGGTTGAATCCGTCGATCAAAGCACTGTTCGCATTTTCAAATTCATAGGTCAAGACATCACACTGCTGAGCCAGTTGAGCCAAAGCACTGACATCGGTATACTGGGCCACAATCAAAGGGTGAGCCAAGGCAGCACAAGGACACTGAGGGTCCGGATCCAGGACAGCGATCTGATACCCGCTTTGGATGGCCGACAAGGCGATCATCTGGCCGAGCTGACCTCCACCGATGATCCCGATTTTACCGCCCGGACTCAAGCGTGACCCCATTAAAAACGACTTTCTTTGACACTTTGAACCATGTCTTTTTGGTGTTGACGGATTTTTTCCGATAAGACTGCATCGTTGAGAGCCAGGATACGGATGGCAGCCAAGGCTGCATTTTTAGCACCGGCAACGCCGATGGCGGTGGTGAGAACCGGGACGCCTGCCGGCATCTGGTTGATGGATAAAAGACTGTCTAACCCATCCAAAGCGGATGTCTTGATGGGGATCCCGATGACTGGTAAGGCCGTCAGTGAGGCGATCATCCCAGGCAAATGGGCCGCGCCTCCTGCTGCCGCGATGATGATTTCAATGCCGCGCTGACTGGCATTTTTTGCATACTCAACCATGTCTTCCGGAGTCCGGTGAGCACTGACGACTTGTTTCTCGTAAGGGACCTCAAAAGAGTCTAGGATCTTGATCGTTTCGATGACGGTCTCATAATCACTGATGGAACCCATGACGACAGATACTTTAACTTTAGCCATTGGAGACCTCCTTTGAAATAAAAAAACATCCAATCCGGATGTCTCATAAAAACCAAAAAACAGCTTGTCAGCTCATTTTGATTTTGTAGTCCCGATATTTGAGGTGTCGGGGTAGAGACTCGCGGACCATATTTCCACAGTTATACAAAATATTCAGTTGTCAGGAAATAAAACAGTAAACTTAGGCCTTTGTTTCAAAAGGATTGAGTTGGTCACGGGTCCAAAACACATCGTTTTTGACCTTGACACCCTTTTGTAACATGGCTATAGTTTACCACACTCCCCATCAAAAAAACAGACTGCGGGGTCCTTCACAGGGGACATTTTTTAGTCATCCCGTTGCATTTTTTATGTCAATTCAGGCATCGCGAACTTCCTGTTTTGGCACAAAGCGTGTTTTTATGTATAATGAGGTTAAGAGGTCCCTTATGAAAATCATCACAGATACCGGCAGTACCATCTCTGCAGAGCTCGCCAAAGAATTGGATGTCGAACTGGTTCCGCTTCAGGTAGAAGTCAACGGAATCAACTATCGGGATTATTTGGACATAACCCCGGAGCGCTTTGTCGAACTGACCAAAACGCACCGAGCCTTCACTTCGTTGCCTTCCTTAGGTCAAGTGATGGAGATCTACGACAAGTATCGGGAAGGGATCCATGTGTGTTTGGCACGAGGTCTGAGTTCGACCTATGATGTGGCTGCCTCGGCTTTAGGTGAACTCAATTCCAATCTGATTCTTTATAACAGCCGCACCTTGGTCGGCGCTCAAAAATATCTGGTTACTTTAGCCAAACGGCTTTCTGAATCCCATACCCCTAACGAGATCATACAACGCATGGATCATTGCCTGACCGAGTGTCAGTCTTTCTTGATTCCAATCGATTTTAACTTCCTGAAACGTTCAGGACGAATCTCCCCATTCGCCGCTACCTTTGCGGGGATGATGGGCGTCAAACCGATCCTGACTTTCTTGCCGGGAATGGAAAAACTCGACAAATTCGGGGTGGGCCGCACCTGGCAGCAAGCTTTTGATCAAATCATTAAAAAAATGGCTGAGAATGCGGTCAGTCTGAAACACAAGATCTATATTGTCCATGCGATGAATCTGGAAATCGCCAAGATGCTTGAAGCACGGGTGCGTGAAAAATTCGGAGATCTGGACATCGAATACATCAACTTCTCTCCCGTTATGATCGCTTTAGGCGGTCCGGGTTGTGTCGCGATTCAGTATATTCTGAAAGACGATGAAGCTTGAGGACTCAGTTTAACCATAAACTAAACGCGATCAGACATTGACCGGCGTGATACAGGATCAGATATTGGATGAGGTGATGCGGTTTTTTGGGTGTGTAGAAATAGACATGCATCAAGATGAAATCGGACAGTACCAAAAGGATGGCGCCTATGGTTCTGCTTAAGGCGGCACTGCTTGGTTCAAGCAAGCCTTTGGATAAAGCGCTGACTGCCATGGTTAAAAGCAAGAGCCCATACACCAGGACAAAGAACCCGCTTCCCTTGAAATCATAGGATCTGGATTGACTGATGTTGAGGGTGATCAAGCCTGATCCCAAAAACACAGGGATGCTCAGCCACAGACTGACCTCACTGATTCCGAAAAAAGCACAGTAACATAGCATGGCCGTCATGAAGAAACCAAGCCCTGCCCCAAACAGCCATTTGGATTTTTCTTTGAGCCCCAAGGCCAGATCGCCCAAGAATGAACTCCCCAAGCCCATGAGTAAAAGCAGTTCTTGCCCATGTAGATTGTACCGGACAACGGCCCAAGCTCCTAAAAACAAAAAATGGGCACAGGTAAACCCTTTGACCCAAAAACGCCATCGATGAGAATTCGATCGGGTCAACCAGATCAGGACAAACAACCATAACCCGTAACTGATAAACAAGGGAATCAGCATACCGCGCCTCTGTCTTCAGTATAACCCTTAAGTCCCTTTCAAATAAAGGTCAATCCAAATAAAAACCGGTTCACTTGAATCGGTAATTTTTTTAGTCGTTGTCTGAAGATTGGTGATCTTCAGTTCTTGATTCTTGGGCGTGTTGATCGTCTTTGTTTTCAAGGGTTGAATCGTGGGTGCGATCGCCTTCGATCGAATCATGATCATCGTCATCTTTGTCTGTTTCAGATTTGAGGATGGTCCCTGATGCGCTGATCTTGTATTCATATTCAGTGGTGCTGACCTTGAACTCGATTTCATACACCGTAATTCCGTCTTCGGTTTCGACTTCGGTTTCTGTGAAGGTGACTTCAGCGGCACTAAATCCGGCATCAGCCAATGCAACTTGCTTCGCCAAATCCAAACCGGTCAAGACGGGGGCAGCAGGTGCCGGAGTCGGGGTTGGAGTCGGTGTAGGCGTAGGAGTCGGGGTTGGCGTAGGCGTTGGGGTAGGCTTAGGAGTTGGCGTAGGGGTCGGTGTCGGCGTAGGAGCCGGAGCGGTGGACCCTGCTGTCGTATCCGAGGTCAACGCATTGATGTTGAGGCTGCCAAACAAAACGATTGAGGCCAGTCCGAGTACTGCCAAATGAGGCAAATGCTTTTTAAGTTGAGTATTTTTGTTCATAAGAGATGATTCCTTTCTTAAGGTAAATCTATTATGTCAGGCAAAGATTAAAGTCTCATTAAAAGTGATTTATTTTTTATTTTTGATGATAAAGGTGAAAGTACTGCCTTTTCCCAGCGTACTTTGGACTTCGATCTGGCCTTGATGAAGCTGGGCAATCTTTTGAACCATGGCCAAGCCCAAACCCATACTGCCCTTGGTTTGGGCGGTTCTGGCACTTTCAGCTTGGTAGAAACGCTGAAAGATCTTGGTTTGATCTTCTGCTGAAATCCCGATACCGTCATCGCTGACCGAGAACCGGGTTTCTTTCTTATCCTGAGTCAAAGTGACGCTGATGTGTCCGTCTTCATGACTGTACTGATAGGCATTTTCGATCAGGTTGCTCATGAGCCGGGTCAACAGGATCTGATCCCCGATCATCGTGACTTTAGGCTGGATCTGTGTGCTTAGGACAATGTTGGTCTGTTTCGAGGATTGGATTTCATCGCAAACCATTTCGGCCAGGGATGAGAGATCCAGTTCGCTCTTTTGAAGTTTGGCGCCGTCTTGATCCAAGCGGGTAAAAGCCAAAAGATGGGTAATCAACTGAGATATTTTGAGGGCTTGGCGATGAATGATCGTCAAGGCTTCCTGATGGTCATCCAAAGTCACCGCATTTTTCTGAGCCAGTTCCGTTTGAGCCAAGATGACCGTGATCGGCGTCCTGAGTTCATGTGAGGCATCGGACGTAAATTGTTTCTCTGCGTCAAAGGCGTTTTCCAAACGGGCAAACATCCCGTCAAAGGTTTTCGCCAAGCGACCGATTTCATCTTTACTGTCAAGACCGATCCGCTTCGACAGATCTTTTCCGTCTGAGATCGTATTGGCCGCCACCATCAATTTATCCATCGGTTTAAAAGCCTGCCTGGAAATCAGATAGCCGCCGATGGCCGCGATCAAAACCAAAAAAGGCAAGGTAAACAGCGCCATCATAAACAGACTCTTCATCAGATTGGGAACCGCATTGGCTTCAGCGACCCCTCTGACCCAGACAGTCAACTGATGATCTTCATCAGTAAGCGCGACTTGACGATCATAGACATAGAAGTCGACTGAATTTTGAGTCACGATCTGAGTCTTGCCTGACATGAATTCAAGTCCGTCTGGAAGAAAGTTCCCTTGGAAACTGCCTTTGATCAAGGTTTTATCCTCATGGTAGACCACCATGTATACGCCGTTTTGAATCAGGTTCCCATCGATTTCGACCTTGCTTTCATCTTCGAGGGAGATGTTGTTGGTGATGGCATTCACGGTGGAAGCCACTTGTTGTTTCAGATCGGTTTCTATGACAGATCCGCTGATGATCCACATGAAAGCCAATACCGCAATGACGACCAAGATCATCAGCAAGGTATACCATAAGGTCACCTTTAGTTTGATCGACATGTTTTTCATAGGGTATCCCTGATGACATAACCGCTGCCCCTGACGGTCTGGATCAGCTTGATCTCATGATCGTCATCGATTTTCTTTCTTAGGAAACGGATATAGACATCCACCACATTGGAATTGATCTCCTTATCATAAAGAGAGACCTTGCTTTCGATGCTTTCTCGTGACAGGACGATATTTTTATTTCGGATCAACACTTCCAGGATCATGAATTCTTTGGCTGACAAGGCAATGATTTGATTGTTCCTTGTGACGGTTTTGGTTAAAACATCGACCTGCAGGTCCAACACACTTAAAGTGTTTGTTTTCGAACCGGCCGCTTTGCGGGTGATCATTCTGATCCGGGCCATCAGTTCATCGAATGAAAAGGGTTTGACCAGATAATCATCCGCGCCCAGATCCAAGCCGTTGACCCGATCAGAAACGGCATCTCTGGCCGTCAACAAAAGGACAGGCGTATTGGATCCTGTAGAACGAAGTCTTCTCAGTACTTCAAACCCATTGATTTTCGGAATCATGATGTCCATAATGACCGCATCAAACATCGTTTCTTGCTCTAGGTAGATCAGCGCTGTTTCGCCATCAAAACAGCTGTCACAGGTATAACCTTCAAGCGACAGTTTCTTGACTAAGATTTTGTTCAGATCTTTCTCATCTTCAACAATCAGGATATGCATGGATCACCTTTTAATCAAGATACCGTATTTACATTAAAACAAGATTAAATAAAGTACTTTGTCTTGTGTTCAGTGTAGAGTGTGGCTTTGTTTTCGTCAAGCATTGTCCACCCAAGTCCTCTAGGCAACTTACTTGTCCACGCACAAATACATCTTTCGTATATATTACATATTACATCAACTTTATAGACATATATATTATATATAATTAATATTATTAAGCATATTTAGATTATATCAGCGGATAGTGTGTTAGAATATTTTTGAAGCAGACAACAAAAATATCCCGAAAACTGAGGTTCTTTATGGAAATCGAGTATTTATTGCAGTTGGTAGAAGATATGCCTATGGGTTTTGTCAAAATGAAAATCATTTTTGGAGAAAACGGTGATCCTGTCGATTCAAAAATTCTCTTTGTCAATAAAGCTATGGAGAAGTTTTCTGAAACAAACAAAAATGAGCTGTTGGATAAATCACTCTCTCAAATTGCAGCACAAGGATCACTGAAAGCATCGGAATGGGCACAAACCGGGCTGAACAACCTGACTACCCAAAGAAAGAAGTCTTATGTGCATCATGATGCGCATTCCAATACTTATTACAAATTCGTCATAAACTCTGCAGATCAAGGCTCCATCTATGCGCTTGTTTTCGATATCACAGAGGAAATCCGGCATGCGGAGGAGAATAAGAAAGCCTTGGATGCGATGGCTAACTTTTATGACTTTTTCAACGCTGTCTACGACATGCTGTTTATTCTGGATAATGACGGAAACATCATCCACGCCAACAAAACCGTCTTTGACCGTTTGGGCTATACCGAAGCTGAATTGTATAAACAGTCTGTTTTGAAAGTTCATCCAAAGGATCGGCAGGATGAAGCCCTAAAAAACGTCATAGAGATGCTTCAGGGGAAACGTGAATATTGCCCGATTCCCATCGTAGCCAAGAACGGTCAAACCATCGCTGTCGAAACTCGGGTCAAAACCGGCCATTGGGATGGACAACCGGTGTTGTTTGGTGTCGTTAAGGATATTTCAGAACTGAAAGCCTCTGAAGAGAAATTCTCGAAAGCTTTCCATAATAGCGGGTCTTTGATGTCCATTTCCCGCCTTTCCGATTCAATCATCATCGATGTCAATGAAGCCTATTGTAAGAAAATGGGATATACCCGAGAAGAAGTCATTGGTAAAACTTCCTTAGAGCTGGAAATTTTTGAAAACAATGAGGATCGACTGCAAGTTCTTAAAACGCTCGAAACGACCTCCAGTGTCCACAATCGTGAAGCAAGAGTCAAATCGAAAGACGGATCAATTTATAACGGGCTCTTCAACATCGACCTTTTCTACTGGGGAAATGACACCTGTCTGATGGTCTCGATGAACGACATCACCGAACACATCAAAAAAGAAGAAGAAGTCATGAAATACAATCAGCTTTTAACGAATTTGGTCAACGAAAAAGTCAAAGAGATCACAGAAGCCCAATTGGCGACGATCTCAGCCCTTTCAAACATTACTGAGTCACGGGACACTGATACCGGAAGCCATGTTGAAAGACTTAAAGAAGGCTGCAGGATCGTGGCGGAAGCACTGAGCAAAAATGAACGTTATCAACAGCTCATCACCCCTGAGTTTATCAGTAAAATCCAAAATGCCTCGGTCACTCATGACATCGGCAAAGTGGGAATCAAGGATAGTATTTTACTTAAACCCGGCAAACTGTCGGCCGATGAATTTGAACACATCAAGACCCATCCGGTCATTGGAGCCAATGTTTTGAAGCAAGTTTATCATAATTACCCAGGAAACAAATACATTGAGATGGGTATTGAAATCGCAGAGAGCCATCACGAAAAATGGGACGGCAGCGGTTATCCTTATCAGTTGAAACAGGATCAGATTCCGTTGTCTGCTCAGATCCTGGCCATCTGTGATGTCTATGATGCGCTTCGATCCAGAAAACCTTATAAAGAACCGCTTGATCACCAAACCAGTATGAATCAGATCCTCAGCGATAAAGGCACTCATTTCAATCCTGAAGTCGTTGATGCTTTCATCGCTTGCGAAGAAGTCATCAAAGAATTGTATACACGCTTGCTGGATTAAGACCCTATTGGGTCTTTTCTTTAGGATAGACACAACTTCAGTGATAGAATGGAACCATGAACAAGTATGTGGCCCTTTTAAGAGGCATCAACGTCGGCGGAAATTCCAAGATTGACATGAAAGACTTGAAGTCTGTCTTTGAACAGACCGGGTTTACTCATGTCAAAACCTACATCAACTCCGGCAACGTGCTCTTTATGAGCAATGATCCCTCAACACTGTCTATCAAGTCGAAACTTGAAGAAAACATCCGACATCACCTGGGACTAACCATTGAAGTCATGGTGAGAGAGGAAGCTTCTATCGCACAGCTTTGCATGATCTTCCCAAAAGAGTGGACCAATGATGATGATCAGAAAACAGACATCTTGTTTCTGAGCGATCATTACGATAATCCTTATACACTTGCCCTGATCAAACATGACCCTTCCGTGGATCATTTGATCAGTGCTCCCGGGGCCATCGGCTGGAACATCCTGCGTTCAAACAGCAAACAAAGCGGAATGAAGAAATTCATCGGATCGCCTGTCTATAAGAACATGACTGCCCGAAACATCAACACGGTAAGAAAACTCAACGAGCTGTTCAAAGAGCTCGGTGAATAAACCATTTCAACAATGGTTTTTTTCTGCACTTCAAACATCAAGATTGCATAAGTGGCTCAAGTCCTGTATGATTCTTTTTGGACATTTAGACGGAGGAAGACATGAGTATTTGTACAGTAGAGCATTTAAGTCACGGATTTGGCGACAGAGGGATCTTTGAAGATGTTTCTTTCCGCCTGCTTAAAGGAGAACATGTCGGATTGATCGGCGCCAACGGCGAAGGCAAATCGACTTTTATGAGCATCCTGACCAGCAAGCTGACCCCTGAAGAAGGCCGTGTCATCTGGTCATCCAAAGTTAATGTCGGTTATTTAGATCAGCACACCGTCTTGGAGAAAGGACTGACGATCCGTCAAGTCCTTCAAACGGCGTATCAATACCTGTTTGATGTTGAAGCAGAAATGCTTGAGTTGTACAATCGGATGGCCACGGATTCTGACTTGGATATGGATTCGACCCTTGAGCGGATCGGCATCTTGCAGGATACACTGGATCATCATGATTTCTACATCATCGATAAGAAAATCGATGAAGTGGCTTCGGCTTTGGGCCTGAGTGCGATCGGTTTGGAAAATGACGTCGACAATCTGTCCGGCGGACAAAGAACCAAAGTCTTATTGACCAAACTCTTGTTGGAAAAACCGGATATCCTGTTGTTGGATGAACCCACCAACTATCTGGATGAAACCCACATCACCTGGCTGAAGCGTTATCTTTTGGCTTATGAGAATGCCTTCATTCTGATCTCTCATGACATGCCTTTCTTAAATGAAGTCGTCAATCTGATTTATCACGTGGAAAACAGAAAACTGACGCGTTACGTCGGTAACTATGATGAATTCCAACGTATCTATGAACAAAACAAACGCTTGATGGAATCTGCTTATGACCGTCAGCAATCGGAGATCTCCCGACTGGAAGATTTCGTCGCCCGCAACAAAGCCAATGTGGCTACAGCCAATATGGCCAAATCCAGACAGAAAAAACTGGATAAAATGGAACGCATTGAATTGACCCCTGAAAAACCACAACCGGTCTTTAACTTCAAGGTCTCCCGTACTTCAGGCAAACAGATCGTTGAGGCCACCGATTTGGTCATCGGTTATGAGACCCCCCTTTCAAAGCCATTGAAATTCTTCATCGAACGCGGTCAGAAGATTGCCTTGACCGGCGCCAACGGCTTAGGCAAGTCGACCTTACTGAAAAGCATTTTGGGTTTGCTTGAACCTTTGGACGGCAAAATCGAACAAGGCGAGTACCTGCACATCGGTTACTTCGAACAGGAACAGAAAAAGAATTCGACCCTGACTTGCATCGATGACATGTGGCAGGCTTTCCCCTCTTTCAATCAACTTGAAATCAGAAATGCCTTGGCCAAAGTCGGTTTGACCCGTCAACAGCTGGAATCCAAGCTCAGTGTGCTCAGCGGCGGCGAACAAGCCAAGGTCAGACTCTGCAAGATCCTGCATACCCCCACCAATGTGTTGCTCCTGGATGAACCCACCAACCATTTGGATATCGATGCGAAGGAAGAACTCAAACGCGCTTTAAAGGAATACAAAGGCACCATCCTGTTGGTTTGCCATGAACCTGAATTCTATCAAGACATCGTCACCGAAGTCTGGAACGTAGAAAACTGGTCAACCAAGATCGTTTAACTCAAAATAAAACCCAAAGTCACTTGTTCAGACTTTGGGTTTTTTTATTGGTTGATATGAAACTTTTACTCGCTTGACTTCAAACTCATGTCCGTTATTTTCCACTTTCCGTTCAGGTTGGTGAAATAAAACAGATAGGAAGGATGAGAGACTTGTGTGACGATTTTCCCAATGTAGGTAGAGGTCACGGAATGTGAGATACTGACCTGGGCCGTAAAGGCATTAAGGCCGTATTGGTTGATTTCTTGAATTTTGAAATCACTGAACGTTTCGGATATGAAATCGTATTTGACCAAAAGATCATAGGATCTTACAAGACTATCGAAATTTGATTTCGGATAAACATAGGCACTGATGAAGGTACTGCGGGTCATGGAAGGAAGTTTCCATAAACGGGTATGATCTTTAATGGCTTTTTCTGCGAAAACTGTCAGACTTTCTTTCGTGGTTTGATCGATCGGTGATGAAATCGTATAGGTTGCGTTTTCCGGGTCAAAATTCACTTGGACTTCAGGATGATCAGGCACAGTGACCGACGTGATGAATTGAAACTGCGGAAAGCTATAGGTCAAAATCTCGATTTCAGTGACAGCCGGCGCAAAGTTGGTGATCTTGGTGGATTGGACATCCTGAATCTGAGAAGTAAACGGGGTTTCATTGATCATGAGATCGACCGGGGTCATAACGATGATTTTAGGATTCTTCACAGGTTTGAAGACAAGATCCAGGATTTTGACCTTTTCAAAGCCGAATCTGGATTTCTCGCCCGTTTTCTCAAGGGTCAAGGTTGCCATGGTCTTATCGTGATTACCGATCAGATAGATCAGTTTGTTATCGTCATCCGACGTACCGGCATAAAAGAAGAGATCGGGTTTTTCTCCGAAGGATTTCAAGTATTGTGAGAAGTACTTTTCATTCTTCAAGGATAACGGGAGGTTGGAACTGAAGGCATCCAAAGTCTCCATGTCACAATTTTCGATGGCTTGGATGACTTCTACCCCTTTTTCACTGGGCAAATTCTTTTGATAATCGGCCAGATAGACATAGACAATCCCAACAACCAAAATCAGGATCACGGCAAAAATACTGAAGTAAATTTTCAGAAACCGACTGAGGGGTTTACTTTTCTTTATCTTTCTCATGTTATTTAGAAACCATGATGAAGGTCGGAATACGTCTAGGTCCAGTCAACAGACTGGTTTGATTCAGGATCTTGTCTTCGTAAACCATCAGTGTAGAGGACCCCCCGTCCAGTGCTGCCGCATTGACTGCCCCATGCTTGATCATCACATCGGCAACATCTTTAAAACTGGCTCCCAAACTGGTAGGCTGACGCCCATCGATGACTAAGAGCAATATTGCACCATCGGCTCGTTGACCAATGGCCGTTCTGGGATTCAAACCGCCTCCGGAACCGGTAATCGGAACCCGTTCACCGTTGAGTGCCAGGATCGGACCGAAACAGACCGCATCGACGACGCCTCTGTCTAAGGCTTGTTTGGCCGTCATCTCACCCAGAACCAATTTATGCTTGGAATCAAGTCCGATTAATACTTTATATTGACTTGGTGAATCCATGATGACTTTACCGTCTTTGATGACGATCCCGATCGGCATCCCGCCGTTTCCAACCCCGCCGACATCGACGAAGGCTCCGCCGTTGATACCGCCGATGGCATTTTCAGCCTTGACCATATCCAACAGACGTTTACCCGGTTTTTCGTTGCTGAAATCCCCGATCGTCGAAACATAGACGCGGGAAGGATCATAGACGATCATCATCTTCCCAATAAAGGTCGGACCGGAAATGTCGATGATGTCGATCTTCTCAAGATCGATCTCATCATCAGGAATGATGATGTCATCCCCGTCTGAGGTATCCTCTGTACCGCGAGTCGAATTAGCCTTCACGATCCCATCGATCTGGGCCTGAGAGAAATACAAGTGAGGCAAGAATTTCATCGCACTGGTTTCCAGTGAAGTCAAAACCAGCATGTCTCTGGAGGTTGTTGAAGGACCATAAAAGACCACGGTGATGACGGCAATCAATAAGATGAGTATCGACATGACGATACTGGTGAATACTGTTCCTGCATAGGCAAGGATTCTAACTGTTTTTTTCTGTTTCATGGTTCCCCGTTGATATAACCCAACTATTTTATACGTAACAAAAATAGCATATTCTGAGAATAAATCAAGTCATTTCCTATTTTGAACCATTTGACGGCAAAAGTCTACCCACGAGGCGTATAAACCGTGTGAATGGGAACTAAATATCATCTTAAGTTGACTTTGACTTATGGTTTGAGTAAGGAGGTCCCGCAATAGGGACAAGTTTTATAGTCGGATGAGACCTCTTTTTGACAGTTTGGACATTTTGGCTTTAAGACTGTTGCGCAATACGGACAGACACTGAACTCGGGAGATACCGGCTTATGACACGAAGGACACAGCAGGATTGTTGGACTCATTGTTTGCGGAGGCGTTTGAGGGTGTGAGGGGGTTGTTTTCTTGCCGATCATCCCGTTGAGGAAAGTAATAAACCCAAAGACAAAGAAGACCGCAATGATCATAAGCCCTTTGTCTGTTTTCGATGCCGGCTCATTAGAAAGATAAGCCCCTACGGATAAACCCATCATCCCTAAACCTAAAAGCGATCCAACGATTCTTTTACCCATCGGTTTACCTCTTTTAGTCCACTGTGGACTTCATTAATTAGAGTGTATCACTGCCTAAAAAGGCATGCAAGTCTGCGTTTGATCATTGCTTTTTCTTGGCTTTGATTTGGTTGTATTTCAGTTCACCCAGCCGATAGATTTCCTTCTCGGTTTCAGTGACAGGATTGAGTCTTGGGACTGCCGTCGGTTTCCCGTCGACGACATGAACCATCGTAAAAAAGGCAGTCAAGGCGGTGACATGTTGGGCATAGTCTTGGAGTTCATGAACGTTGACGCTGACCATGATCTGCATCGAACTGGTTCCAACATAGCACAGTTGGGCCACACAGGTCACGATATCCCCGACATGAAGCGAATGGTGGAATTCCAGCTCATCGACTCGGGCCGTCACGACAGGTCCCCTGGCGTGCTTCAAAGCGGCCAAGCCGGCTGTGGTATCCATGATCTTCATCAGTTCTCCGCCATGGACATTGCCTTGTGAATTGCTGTGGATCGGTTCCATGATTTGGCAGGTTTCTGCTCTTGAGAAAGGGATGTGTTCGTTCATTGGTGCTCCTTGATTATTAGTGAATCTTTGATAAAACGAGTCTGAAATCTACCCATTCAGTTTAGAGTATTTCATCGTGTTTTTCAATGCACGTTTCTTAGATCTCAATGTTGAAAAGGGTGATGATCAATCCGATCACGGTGCAATAAAGCACCGCAAAAGTATACTGCCAGGGTTGCTTCATTTGTCTCAGGAAGACAAGTATCAATCCAATGATTAAACCTTCAACCCCATAAAGCAGCCAACTTGGCTGACCAAACATCAAGACCCCGATCATAACCAACACGGACATCACTGGCATCGTCAAAAACGAAGCTTTGATCAGGATGCTCAGTTTTGTCTGAAACAAAACCCAAGACAAGATGAGCAGTACGATCAGGAAAATCAAATAACCCAAATCATTGTTTTGAACAGGATCCTGGGTGACCATCGAGATCCCGTTTAAAATAAGTGCCAAAAGGATAAAGGCAAGGTTAAAAAGAAGAAAACCAATGACGACGATGAATAAGGCTTGCAACAGATTTTTTGAATTCAAGGTGAATTTCATAGTGTTTCTCCTCCTTCTACCCACAGTGTAGGTCTAAACGCCGTTTGATTCAAGTCCTATAAAAAAACACCTTTGGGAAGGTGTTTTTGTTTTGGATTAATTCGTTCCTGCTAAAGCCGCATCGGCCGTGATGAGACCGGCGCCTGTAGCATCATCGCCCCAGGATACGGTTGAGGTCGTGGCTCCGTCTGAACCGGTGATCGTTCTGGATCCGGCAGGCAACTTAATGGCCGCGGCTTCAAGAATGTCTTCTGCTTCAGAGGCACTCAATGACGGATTCTTCTGAACCATCAAAGCAACGATCCCGGCAACATGCGGGGAAGCCATGGAGGTTCCTCCAAGATAGTAATAACTGGTTTGACCGCTGTTGACTTGATATGGACCCAAGATCCAAGAACCCGGCGCTGCAACATCCAGATCCTGGCCGGCTTTCGCACGACTGGAGAAATCCGCGATGTAGAAATCAGCCGGATTGGTAGGATCGGCAACATCTTTGGTGACCCACCAACTAGGTTGGGTGAATTCACCGACCCAGCCGCTGGCTGCAACCGAGATGACCGGTTCGTAAGCACCAGGATAACCCATGCCGGCTTCACCGGAATTACCGGCTGAAGCGACGATGATGACCCCGACTTCAATGGCATAGTCGATGGCTGCCTTTTCGACCGCATCCAAGTTGGATCCGCCCAAAGACATATTGATGACGACAGGACTTCCGCTTAAAGGCCCTACTTTCAGACTGGCCACGTAAAGGATGCCTTGCGCAATGACTGAAGACCAGCCTGATCCGTTCTGATTCAATACTTTGACCGGGATGATGGTGGCATTGGGTGCAGTGCCGTTGATCTTGTTTACTCCAAACTGATAACCTAAGATGGTGCTGGTCACATGGGTCCCGTGTGAATTCTGGTCATGTTCCCATTTGTTTTTCTGGGTCGAAACGGCACCGACTTCACCGCCGCCTCCGCCAAACGCGATGGCATATTCTTCCGCAATGCGTTCTTGCGGGAAATACTGACGCCAGGCATCAACCAAGCCCGTATCCAGTACGGCCACATAAACGCCTGTTCCGTCATAAGCCACGGTTCTGTCAGAAAGCCCGTTGGTGACGTTGATGGCATCCTGATCCCAGGTACTTCTTCCGGCTGAAAAATCGGTGGCTTCCACCGTATCGATGGGGGCCCCGTTACGAACCGAATCGGTTGAAACGGATACGACATACGGCAAAGATTGCAGGACTGACAGACTGCCTGCTTTGATCTTCATGGTGACGGCATCGATTTCATTAAAAACATTCAAGACGGTTCCTACGGTCTTTAACTGTTTCAAGACTGCGGCATCCGCATCTTTCGACAACAACACGTTGACTGCGATGCTTGCACTGAGTGAAGCAGCAGAAACACTGACCGTGCTGCTCAAAAGCGCCATGATTACACTAAACTTCATCATCAACTTTTTCATACTTAATCCCCTTTCCTTTGGATCAGCCCGATTAAACGAATGTTTGTCAAAAAGGTCTCAACTTGCGGGTTGAATTCATACACGAACTCGAGTCGATGTTCTTGACCTGATTATCAAAAAGGCATTCCGTTAATTGGATTGTATACATTATAACCACTTTTCACTTTTTGTGTTCAATAACTTTATGCATAATGAGCCTATTTCACAATAAAATAAGCCTTTTATAGGACACCCTGTCGTTTACTCACGGCAATTTAGCTCAACTGACTTCAAAATCACAGTCAACTAAAATAAAAGATCACTTTATCAGTGATCTTGAGATGAATTCATTGAGGATCATGGCGATGCCGTCTTCATCGTTGGAGCCAGTGATCCGATCTGCGATTGCCTTGATTGAATCGACCGCATTGCCCATGGCGACACCGATGCCGGCATACTCGATCATGGACAAGTCGTTATAGTTGTCCCCAAAAGCCAGGACCTCCATACGATCAATGCCTTTGAGCTCACAATATCGTTTTAGGCTTGTTCCTTTATCGATGTTTTTATGGGCCACATCGATGTTGTTTGAACCGGTAAACACAAAGGAAGCCTCTGAGGCGTAACGCGGGGCAAGCTCCGCCATAAAGCGATCCAGATCTTCCTTCTGACCCGTGAGGATTATCTTGTTGGGGTCAAAATCAAGGATCGATAAATCCGGGACCAGTTTACCGGTGAAGCATTCTGTTTCCAACTCAAATCTCACGAAGAGACCGTCAAAATCTTCGACATAGAGTTCATGATGATACGGAACCATAACGGTAATGGGTGTTTTTTTCAGGTCTTTGATCAGTCGCTGGGCAACGGATTTTTCGATTGGGGTTTCAAAGAGGATCGCTTCTGAATTGCCTTCGGCCACACAGGCGCCGTTATAAGCCAAGGTCACCATGTTATCCAGCGGTAAACCGTTTCGAAGGGCCAATTGTCTTAAGCCATGGATCGAGCGGCCTGAAGCCAGCATCAAGGTAATGCCTTTGTCGTGAGCCGCCAAGAGTGCGTCTCGTGTGATCTTGGTGATGTCTCTGTTTGAATTAAACAGGGTTCCGTCAATATCGAGTGCGATGAGTTTGATCATGATTCCTCCATAAATTTAAATAAGCAATTCTATTATAATGGACACTTCATAGAAAAGGCGCGATCGTGTTGATTTTATAAAAAAAAGACTGTCGACAAGCGTCAACAGTCTGATTTTTGAATGAATCTTTGTTTAGAACAATCAGGATCTATTTTTGTCCGTAATGATTAAAGACATCAACAGCCTGATCAATTTGACTCTGTGTCAATTCAGCAACATTCGGCGACATGGCTCTGGCAACGAAGTATGTTTTTGCGGCTTCTTCTGTATAGACGCAGGCATACAGGGCTTGTTTAAGATCTTTACCGACCCCGATCAATCCATGGTGTTTCAAAATGACAGCCAGTTGGTCATTTAAATACTTGACTGCCTGGACACCGAGATCTTCGGTTGCGGTTGAGGCATAAGGACAAACTTTGACACTGCCGTGAGCAGCATTCGCAAGGGTTGTCAGATTGCACGGAAACTCATCTTGAACGAGTCCGATGGCGGTCGCATAAGGCTGGTGGGTATGAATTACAGCGTTGATTTCGGGACGATGATTAAAGATATAGAGTAAGCCCGCAGTATCCACTGAGGGTCTTCTATGGCCTTCAACGACATTGCCGTCTTTATCGACGATGACCAGATCATCCAGATCCATTTCTTCATAGATCATGCCTGAAGGTGTGACCAGGAAATTGCCATCCGATAATCTCATACTCAAATTACCACCGCTTAAGGTAATCAAACCATAACGATCCAAATAGATGCCATACTTCAATATTTGCGCTTTTTCTTTTTCAAACATTGTCATTCCCTTTTTTCTTTTTATCTCTTATGTTTTTAGCCTTGACGCTGGTTCTTTTGGCATAAGATTTCAAACTGTCCGGATTCAGCTGATAGTCAAGATCCAGGATGCGCTGAAACAATTCTTTGCCATCCTCATGTTTGTGCGTTCTGATCCAATAACGTCCTTTTGGAAACTTCTGATCGATCCGCAGATAAATCAATCCGCCGGAAGGAAACTCACGAACATTGAAACTCTTGATATCACTGATCACATAACGATGGGTCTGGTTAAAGGCCTTAAACTGGATCGTTCCGTTTTCAAACACAATCTTTTGCGGATTGCTGAGCGTCAGAAAGGAATTGATTACCGTATAAGCCGCAACCAAGGCCACCAAACTATACATACTGACATAGACTTGAGTACTCAATACTTGATAAAGGCATACGATGAATACCGCACCGGAAAGAATTCCGGGCAAAGTAACATCAAACAAATATAACTTCGGTCTAACTTCATAGACCTTATCTTGATATTCTCGAATATTCATCGCATGCCCCTTTGTGTTTAATTAAGCTTCAGAATGCAGTTCTTTAACTTCTTTTAAGATACGAACGCGGTTCCAGAAAGCCAAGCCCAACGAAATAACGGAAACACTACCAATACCGATTAACGGATTTTCAAACAAACGAACGATAGCCCAAGTCAGAGGATTGGCCCCGTCACAAATGCTGGTGATCAAGGAAGCGCCCTGAGGAATGGCGAAAGCGGATTGTTTGGCAGCATCGGTGATTAACGGTGCCAAGTTGGTTGCGATCAACAGACCGGAAGCCAAGACGACGATACCGATGACTAAAGCTCTGAAACCATTGCCTTTAACAACCGGAATGATCAGAACGAACATCCAAGGAATAACGGACAAGTCAGCAAACGGAATAACTTTGTTTCCAGGAATGATGACAGCCATGAATACGGTCAACGGAATCAGGATCAAGGATACGGACAGGGTCAAAGGATGACCAACGCCGACAGCGGAATCCAAACCGATGTAGATTTTTCCGCGATTTTTGAATTTTTCTTTAACGAATTCAGTAGCAGCATCAGAAATAGGAATCAAACCTTCCATCAACAAGGCAGCCATCTTAGGAATGAGTACCAAGACAGCACCCATGGTGACACCCAGTAACAGGACGTTTCCATAGGTATACTTCGCAACGATACCGATCAAGAAGCCCAAGAATGTACCGATCATGATCGGTTCGCCGATAACGCCGTACTTGGCTTGAACGTTTTCAAGTCTGATGTCGATGTCGCGGACGCCCGGGATCATGTCGATGACTTTATTGATAACGATGGCAATAGGAGCATAGGCAGCTGAGAAGCCATGTGGCAGGGATACGCCCGGCAAGCCCAAGGTTTCTTCAACACCAGGTGCCGTATAGTCCCCAAGGACCATGACGATGATCATATTCAATACCGCAGCAATAACCCCATAGAGGGTGCTGCCTGTCAAAATAGCAACCAAAGCGCCGGTGAAGGCGAAGTGCCAATAATCCCAAATGTCAACGTTGATAGTCTGAGTTGTGTTGGTCAATAACATAACGATGTTGACGACCAAGCCAACCGGAATGATGACCATACCGACGGTGGAAGCAAACGCGATCGCAGCCGCTGAAGGCCACCCAACGTCAATCGTAGACAGTTTCAAACCGTAATTGCTTACGATGGCTGTGATGGCCGGAACCAGGTTTGAACCCAAAGCACCGATAACCAAATTCAAGCCGATGAAACCAACGCCTACTGTAAGACCGGCACGAATCGATTTGCCGACTCCTGCGCGTAAAACCAAACCCATAATCATAATAATGATCGGCATCATGACCGATGCGCCTAGTTGGCGGATGACTTCAAAAAAGTCCAGAATAAATTGCATAGTTTTCTCCTTTATTGTGCTTCTAGCAATTCAATGATTCTCAAAATCGTAGGCTCAACATTAACCCCCGTTAGAAACGGAATACCACTCACATAAGGGCACTTCAATCCTGGAGGCGCCAGTGTAGTTGCGACCACAAAATCATATTCCCCTGATTTCGATGCAGCTTCTACGATCTTGCATTGAGTGATGGAAAATTTTCTCGCGTACCCTCGTTCATTTAGGACTTTTGTGAGTTTTTGGTTGACGGCTGTAGAAGTAACAATGCCGGTACCACAAGCTAATAGAATCTTTTTCATTTTTCCATTCATAACTACCGAACTGAGGTAGTTATCTCTCCTTTCCGAGATAGTCGAACAAATCAATAACACACCTAAACACTTGCTTTGTTGTTTTTCTTGAGTTTGTTCGATGCCCTCTTTCTTAACAACAACCACTTCGTCAGCTAAGCAGAATTCTTATTCAGCAATTGCCTTCAAACCACTGCACTGACTTCACTACTCCATGCGCCATTACGATAATCCGTATTGGCTTATCCAAAATAGCGGCCGCTATTTTTGATTCAAGTTGGGTATTCCGATTCTGTTTGCTGGATCTCGCCTTATATCGCCTAAGCGATGTTGGCGCTGATGAGATCAAACAATTCCTGTTGAGAGGCAGATTCTTTGATTTGGGTCAATAGGGCTTCGTTTTGGATCAGATCCATCAAACTCTGCAATACCGACATGTGTGAATGCGATTCTTTGAGCGCCAGCATGAACATGACTTCAACCGCGATCGGTTCATCATGATTCCCCATCATTCTGAACTGGACCGGTTTCTTCAGGATACCGACGGCCATGACGGAACTGTTGACATGATTGGGTTCCGCATGAGGAATGGCGACCCCTCTTCCGAATCCGGGCAAGCCGGTCGAGAATTCTGCTTCGCGATCCAAGATCGCCTGAACGTAACTTTCTTTGACATAGCCTGTTTCCACCAGCTTGGTGGCCAGGATGATCAAGGCTTCATCGGCCGTATTCGCTTCGATGTCCAGCATCATGACCTTTGGGTCAAACAATGCCGTACTCATTTGGCTGCTCCAATCGGTTGGACCTGAGTCGCTTTGGACCCGTTCGGTGTAAAGGTGACTGCTTCATTCTCGGACAAGCGGCGTAAGCCGGTTCCGACGATCCCAAAGAGTTTAACGATGTATTCTTTGCGATCTTCTCCGACGATCACGCCGGTGCCTTTGGCCAAACTGTAAAATTTCACGATGCCATTCATAAGTTACCCCTCGTTTTTTTCTTCACTGAACCACACTCACAGAGAATACATTCTCATATCAGACAGCCGTGAAATCAACTGCTCAACAACACTTCTTCCAGCGCTTTGGCCAGTTCATCTTTATCTTTCATCGCGCAGATCCGATTCCATAACGCGAGGTCATCGGAATTGTCCGCAAGACGGGTAAAGAACTCAATATAGTCTGACGCGTCTTCTTTGGTGGAAACGACGTTCAGGATCATCTTGACCTCATTGGTCCCATCCCAAACCACAGGATGCGCCAAGGTCACGACTTGGATGCAGCTTCTCAAGACGGTTTCGAAGGCCCCGTGGGGTACCGCGATCAGCGATGAGATGACCGTTGGACCCAGGGCTTCTCTGTCCCAGAGGCTTTTCAGATAGTCTTCATTGACCATTTTCTTACTGAGAAGATTGGTATGAAGGAAAGTCAGGATGTCTTCTTTGGATTTCAAATCCAAATGAATATGGAGATTGTCTTTCGACAGGGATGCTTTGGTTGGGGCGAAGGTCTTCTTTCCTTCGACGATCTCGCGGATCGCATTCATGTCGTATTGCGGCAACAAGGCATTGATGACGATGGTCTTGACTTTGGATTGGACCGAGACCGTTGAGATGATCAGATCGATCATGCTCTCGTCATAGCGGCTGACATCCATCGTAGAGGTCACATCGACGATCTCCAGGTTGTTGAAGGCCCGCTTCAGTTTGGCCACGATCAGCTGCGAAGTGCCCAGTCCGCTGGCACACATGACCAAGACCCGGATGGGTTTGATGTTGCGTTCGCGGGCAGCAGCGAAATGCAAAGCCAGATAAGCGATCTCATTGGCAGGCATCTCGATGTGGAACATTTCCTTAAACAGGTAAACGTTGTTGGCGATGGCCATATAGATCGTGGGATAACTAAACTTGATTTCTTCAAACATCGGATTTTCTAGCGATAATCCGTAAAGCAGGCGGTTGATGGTCGGCTTCAGATGCAGGATCAGGCTGTTGAAGAGTTGCGTATCCGATTCCAGAAACAGATTCAGTTCCAGCTGAACGCTCCGGATGAACTTCAGGATCAAATCTTCTAAAACCGGGGTATCTGAGGACAACTTGAAGTTGAAGACGTTGAGGCCTTCTTTGATGCGTTTGGCTCCCATAAAATGAAGCAGGATATAGTAGGTTTCCGTTTCAGACAAGGCCACATTGAATTCCTCATTGATCCGCTTGGCGGTCTCAAAGGCAATGTTGTATTCTTCCTGGTCGTCTAGGGCATGGATCAATTCTTGAGTTAAGCGGATGTTGTTGCCTTGCTGGGTCCTTCGGATCGCAATGGCGATGTGGATGATCAGATTGATGCGGGCTTCGGTCGAGAAGGAGTAACCCAGTTTCGTCTCTGCTTCAGAGACGATGTCTTCGACTTTTTTATAGTCCAGATGCAAGGACTCCTGAAACCGATTCATGAAGGAATGCGAGCTTCTTTCGTTCTCATCGCCCATAAAATAGACGAGGTTCTTGTTTTCTTCAAAAGGAAGCAGTTTAGCCAAGGCTTTGCGTTTGGCGGTCTCTTCACCGACGATGACGATGCCTTCGCCTTTTTGGTATTCGACCATCAGTTTGAAATCCTGAAGCATCAGGTTGATCTCACTGATGTCTTTGGTGATGGTTGAGCGGCTGACGTAATAATCAAGGCCCAATTCTTTGATCATCAGCGGACGGTTCTCAGAGAACAGTTTCGACAGGATGCTTCGCTGACGATCCGCCGGACTCAGATAACTGGTGTCATGGCGTGTCTTGAAGTAACTGAGCAGTTGCTGTTTATCATAAGGGTCCCCTTCGATCGAGATCCCTTGACCCGGTTTGCGGATGATGGAAAGATGATGCTCATCGATGACCGGTTCAATCAGAACCAGTTCATTGCGAACGGTCTTGGGCGAGGTATTGACGGCTTTCGCGATCACATCGACACTGACATACGATTTTTCATTCAGGATGAATTTAACGATTTCTTCTTTTCTGTTCATGGGCTCCTCGAGGACAGTGATCAGTCGTGTTTGCCAATGCATACGATACGTTGTTTTCGCGCAATTCTACCTAACACCTATTCTAACGCGAACCATTTAAAATAGCGCTTTCATAAGGTCAGTGTTCTTTCCACATCAATGTGGTAAATATCGAACAGGTTCCTTCACCATCGGCAATCTAATTATAATAACTACATTGACTAATTATGATTATTATTTTATACTTTTCCCATGGAACAAGAACCCTTGCATTCAACTGTATCCTTGCCTTTATGGGAAGCGTTGCCCGATCTGGATTTATACATGGATCAGGTCTTACAGCTGACCGACAAACATCTGACCCCTTTGGGCATCAAACCGGTCACGGCAGCGATGATCAACAACTATGTCAAACTGAAATTGTTGCCTTCGCCTGTCAGTAAAAAGTATACCAGAGTTCACGTGGCCTTCATCTTTACGATCGCGTTGCTGAAAGATGTTTTCGAAATCAGCCAGATCCGTGAAGGCATCCTCTACGAAACTCAGACCTTGGGACTGAGACAGGCTTATAATCTGTTTGTGACCGAAGTCGAGAACGCAGTGAACATGGTTGAATTGCAGGGTCAACAATCCCAACCCATGGCCTTGATGGAAGGTCAACTGACGGATCAAAATAAGATCCTGAAACTGGCAGCGCTCTGTTTTGCGACACAACGCTATACCAAAGCATTGATCAATCAATTTCAAGGAGAAAAAAAACATGACTGAAAAAATTGCGATCCTAACGGATTCCGGCAGTGACGTACCGGCAGAAATCGTCAAATCAATGGGCATCTTTGTCCTTCCGCTTCAAGTCAATTATAAGGATAGAAGTTATCAGGATGGGGTCGACATCGATGCGGCTACAATCTACAACCATTTGTCGGTAGAAATCCCGACGACTTCTTTGCCTACCGGCCAAGTCGTTCAAGAAACCCTGGATGACATCGTTAAGCAAGGTTATACCCATATCCTGGCCGTTGTTTTATCTGCCGGTCTTTCCGGAACCTGCAACATGGTCCGTCTGATGGCTGAACATTCTCCCATTCCGATGCGTGTCATCGACACCAAAAACATCGGGATCGGCAGCGGACTCAGTGTCATCAAAGCAGCCCAATGGGCTTCTGAAGGCTTCACCTTTGACGATCTCACCGGTAAAGTCGAAAAGATCATTGAATCCACCAAAGTCTATTTCGTCTTGTCTACCTTGGAGTATCTTCAAAAAGGCGGACGTATCGGTAAAGTCTCTGCTTTTGTCGGGCAAACCCTGGATCTTAAACCGATCATCACCTGTAATGATGAAGGCATCTATACGACCGTCACCAAAGTCAGAGGCCGCAAAGGCTCTTTGACCCGGATCAAGGAAATTGCTTGTACTTATGCCCAAGACGGAACTAAGGTCAACATCGCTTTTGCCCACGGCAATGCGCTGGAAGAACTGGAGAAAATCAGAGAAGATGTGTTGACCCGTTTGACCAACATCAAAGATGTGTATGTCGGACCGGTCTCACCCGCCCTGGGTGTTCATACCGGACCCGGCTTGATCGGGATCGCTGTTCAAATCGAAGCATAAACCAAGAGTGTCTGACGACACTCTTTTATATGGTAAGTTGTTCACCCGGTTTCAGAAAGACCATCGGGATATTGACCCCGTGGATCAGTGCTTTGAACACCAAGGGATCACTGGTCATTTGATGCATGGCCAAGACCAATTGAGGCTTGATCAGCAGTGCCGCATCAACCGCTTCACGGGCATCCATCACATAGGTTCCCCCGATCGGCAGCATCGCGACATCGATGGGACCCAACTCCTTCATCTCTTCAATGACATCCGTATCTCCTGCAAAATAGAAATTCTTACCGTTGATCCTGAACACATAACCGACGCATTCTCCTTTATGATGATTCTTGGGCTGTGATCGGCCCTGAGGCGTATTATAAGCATCCACGACCTTGATCACGATGTCGCCGTGGGTGATTTTATCTCCGGGTTTGACGATCGTCAAGGGCAAGGCAGTGTGATCCTGGCAAGCCTGTGTCGCCAGAATCAAGGTCTTTTTATCCGCTAAGCGTTCTAGCAATTGAGGCTGCAGGTGATCAAAATGATGATGCGAGATCAAGATCACGCTGGCTTTCTGAAGCTGGTCAGCTGTAAAGTGCTGGTCTTCAAAGCTGCCTAAAAAACCGGGATCCACGATGATGCTTTGTTTCTCTGTTTTGATCCTGAAACAATCCTGACTCGTGATGCGGGTCACTTCTATACGGGAGTATGGAATCATGGTGCCTCCTTGTCTCTAGTTTCATTATACGACAGGACCCCAACCTTGACCGCTCCAACTTTTTTCCATGACCCATAAAAAAACAATCCGTAACCGGATTGCTTAAGTGAAACCTTAACTAAGATGGGGTCAAGCCTTCAACAGATCCAACATGGAGCTGATCACATGGTAACTGAAGAGGATCTTGGCTAAAACAGCAGTACTGATAAGGAAGCTCATGATTTGAAAAAGCGGCTTTTTGAGTTTCTTGTTCATGCGACCTTTATACCATATAATGCATCGCTTGAATAGTGTTTTGCTTATTCAGGGTGACTTTTTCGCAAAGATTCCCATGGTGGTGCTTTCTGAAGTCAAGGCATCACCGGACAGATTGGCAGTAAGCTCAAGGATTGTGAATCCGGCTTCATTGAGTTGCTTCGTAATGCTTGTTTCCGTAAACAAACGGTCATAATTACGGATGATCCTCAGATCACCGCTTTCGCTGATCAACACATATTGATCGCCTCGTACCGAAGATTCCGAATAAAACAATGACTGATGGATTTCCATATAAGGATCAGGACTAAAGAATCCGCTGCGATAGAATTTGGTGCTGGTGGACTCAGGATGAGGACAATGCGTGGTCAAGACATCAAACACAAAGATCCCGTTGGGCTTAAGGGCTTGATGAACGACTTTCAGTAAGCTTGTCTGTTCCTGGAAATTCAGGGCTCCAAAATCATAAAAAATCAGGGTGATGACGTCGTATGCTGCGGTTTCATCAAGGGTCAGATAATTCAGATTCTTAAACAAGACATTGGATTTCTCAGATCCCACATGCTCAGTTGCGTAATCGATGGAATGAGCGGACATATCAACTCCAACGACGGATGCCGCATGATCCGCGAACTCTTTGACGTAAAGACCCGGACCGCAGCCCAAATCGAGTACGGTCTTGTGTTTCATTTTGGTCACTTTTACGATATGACGGACTTCTGAAGTGATCGTGGCTGCTTTCTTACTCGCCGCTTCCACAGCCGGATTGAGATGAAACTGAAGCATTTGTTTAGAAATATGATCATCATCCCAAAACTTCGCCGTCGATTTGGTATAGACAGCGGGTTTCTTAAGGGCTTCTTCTAAAGCGATGAAGTTGAGTTGACCATTATCCAGGATCTTCATGAGGTCTCCTTTTGATGGATTTACCAGGCGTTGGATACTTTCTCCGCAAAGCCCATAAACTCTTTAACTGTGATGACGCTTTGATCATCCAAAACGGCTTTACCGCTGAAACGGCCAAAGACTTGATGCTGATTGGATTTCAAGATAAGCAAGGACGTATTGGAATGACGATCCAGGATCGGTTCAAAAGTCATTTCGAAACGGCCGTCATCACTGCTGAAAGTCCACGGTTTCAAATAGTCTTCTTTACCGTCTTTCATTGGAATGTGAAAGGTAACCTGTGACAGTTTGTGGGCTTTGCCGTTGTAGATCAGCATGTTTTCACTGGCGGCACTGGTATTTCCGAAACCGTAACCGATGTTGAAACCGAAACTGACCCCGTTGACCAAACCGGAGGCACTGCCCCAATACCAGGTATTCTTGTAGGTCCAAACGCCTCTTCCCCAATCCAAAACCGCAAAGGAACTGTCCTTATTGAAGACATAGGGCTTGGATCCGATGGTCACGGTCCCTTCTGCACGCATACAATTGATCTTCTGATTGAAATAGAAATGTCTGGGCTTATCAAAAGGCGTGGCGATGACCGTGCTTTCTTTGGGGGCATTGCTGAGGATCAAGCGTCCGATCAGGGCTTGATCCTGATCGAATTTCTCGACCTTGAAATCCAGGATGCGGTAATCCTCTTTATGTGTAAATTCGATAATATACTTTTTATTGACGACGCGTATGTTGCCTTTGGATGAACTGGAAGGCAAGAGTTTGTTTCCAAAGGTAAAAAATGACATGAAACTGGCGGTCTTTTCAGTCTTCTCATCGAAATTGAAAAAGGTGATCGAATCCAGTCCCATATATGAATTATCCGCGACCGTCAACGCAATGCCGTAATGGTCATTGCCGATGAAATAATAGTCCCATTCTTTGATCCTGAAACCGGGAGCCTTGATTTCTGAGCGTCTGTAGATCGGCAATAAGGTCTTGGCGTAACCGGGTTCGGCGATGTTGCCAAACTTATCCAGCAAAGGCTTGGATTGCGTGATTTCGTGTTGAGGGGTACTCATGGTTTAACCGTGACGTCTTCTCTTTCTTGCTAAAGACAGACCTCCAAAACCGGAGATGATGGCCATATAGTAACCAAAGTCATACCAGAAGCCGCTGTTGTTGATTTCGTAAATGCTGATGTTCTTATCAAACAGACTGATCAGAAGGGTCAACGGTGCCAGCCAGCCGTGCCAGATGCCCCAGAAAAAACCGGCAGGGTTGGTAGACCCGATCGAACCGTCTCCAGGGATACAACCGGTCAAGGCAGTCAAGACAAAGAGACTCAAGACAAAAAAGGCTAATTTTCTATGTTTCATGTTACTTTCCTTTAGCTTTCATTTCTTTTATTGTATCACTTCTTTAAACACTGACAGATTTTTTAGGCTGACAGAGCGGGCAGGTATAGATCGCTCCTCCCATATAGGCTTCCTTGATGATCGGACTTTGACATTTTGGACAGGGCTTGCCCAGATTGTTTTTTGACATGATCGTTTTATAATGACCCTCATGTCCAAAGAGATCTTTTTCAGTGTCTCTGCCTCCCAACTCAGTCATGGACTTCAAGACTGATTTCAAGGCTTTATACAGGGATTCAAACTCAGTAGGATCAAGCTCGTTCAGTTTGGTTTTCGGATTGAGCCCGGACGTAAACAGGATGTCTTGCAGAACTCCGTTACCCAAGCCGGGAATGCGTTGTTGGGTAGCGAGAAACGCTTTGAGTGAGAGTTTTTGATCCGTCTTTTGGGCCAGAGCTTTGAAAAATTCAAAGTCAAACTCCTGAGACAAAGGCGAGATCGCATTTTGGGCTGCCAGATAATACGGATTCTCATTTTCATTGGCTTTAAACGCAGAGATAAACCCATACATCTGAATTGAGACGACCAGCGCTGAACCGTCTGCGAAGCCCAACATGAGCTGATGTTTGGGTGGTATGTCATTACCAGAAACATAGGCTCTCAGATTGGCTCCATCGCCAAAGGTGAGCCGAAGATCCTCAGCTTCGATTTCCACCAGCGGTCCGATTCCCTTGGCCTTTCCGATGGTCTTTCCGATCAGCAAGTCTGGATAAGCCAGCGGATCCTTATAGAAAAAAGCAAACTTGTGAGGCGAGGCATTGACGATGACTTGAGTTATCGTCTTGCCTTGGATGGTTTGATTGAGTTGGGATGCGAGATGAATGGTTTCAGGAATTTCCAGCATTTGAACCTCCTCATTATTTATCTCCATTATACCCTTTTATGAAATTTCACCATCATAAAACCGCCCATAAGGCGGTTAAGGTGATTATTTTAGCTGATTCAGCGCTTCTTGAATACGAAGCAGAATATAGGCTCGATCATCCAGTGAACTTTCAAAATCAAGGTGATCGACATTGATGGTCAGGATGGGTGAATGGTCATAGGTCGAAAAATAATTTTCATATTTTTCATTGAGCTTTTCCCAGTAGGATCGCTCGACGGCTTGTTCATAGACACGGCCCCGTTTTTGGATCCGTTTCATGGCTTCATCGACACTGACTTGAAGATAGACCAAGAGATCCGGTTTCTTGACTTCATCGATCATGACTTGATAAAGCTGTTCATAGACTCCGTATTCTTCCGCCTCCATCGTGGCGCTTTCTTTATGCATGGCCGCAAAGATGCCATCCCCATAGATACTGCGATCCATGACAGAGTCTTCGATCATGGCTGCCGCTTGTAAGTGTTCAAACCGTTTCGCTAAAAAATAAACCTGTAGCGGAAATGCATACCGTTTACGGTCTTCATAAAACTTTCCCAGGATGGGATTATCCAACACCGGTTCAGGAAAAGGGGTAAAGCCTTCTTTCACCAGATAATTCATCAACGAACTTTTACCTACTCCAACGACCCCTTCAATGATCAGCATAGCGTCTCCCTTTTCGACAAAACAGTCTTATGAATTATACCTTTTCACAGGTTGGTTGCCAATGCTTAAGGCTGATTTTACTTACCTTTAGCCAAGAGCACTTTCAAGACATGCTTATCCACGATCTTGCCTTCACAAAGGCGTTCTTCATAGTTTTCCCATCCGCAAAAATCCTGATAGGCTTTGAGGGTCACGTCGTCAAAGTCACCGGTGATCTCACCTTGGTAATACCCCAAATAGAGCAGTGCCTTTTGGATCTTGGTGGCCAGAGCATCATCGACGATCACTTGATCTTCCGGTGCTGTTTTCTGAAAATAAAGCTGATGTAAGTCTAAAAGATGTCTAAGTTTCTTGATGGGTTGAGGGTCATCATCGACTCTTAGGTCAATGTAGCGGTCATTGTATCCGCCATAGCTTCCGCCCTGTTTCACCACCAGCAGCGCAGCGGATTGACGGCCTCGTTTATCGCCTCCGGCTTCTTGAGCCGCTTCCAGCGCAGCAACCAAGCGATAAGCCAAAGGACCTTCCGTTTGTTTAAAGGTATTCGCCAAAGCTTCGACCGTATCCTGGCCTACCAGGATGTTGCCTTGACAAGCCAGATTCTCTTCGGCTATGCCTCCGGCATACTCAAAGCAGTTCTTTCCGGTAAAAGTTGCAGATCCGCCTTTGGCATCGACGATTCCAAACTGACGGTCTTCGATGTGGGGATCTCTGGCCCGAAGGGATTCACAGACTTTTTGGGCTGTATAGTCTCTTTCGAGCAGATCTAAGGCTACCGGGCCAAATTCAAGATTGGCCAAGGCTTGAGTGGCAATACCGCCCACATTCGCTCTGGCCCAGGGAACAGCAGAACCGACAGCCAGGAATTTTGATTGTACAGCGATCCCGATTTCTCCGGTTAACGGATCACGGGCAACGATGGAGAAAGTAGCAATATTTTTCATAGATTTGTCTTTCTGATGGGACTTCATCTTAGTCTAATCATATCACACCAAGCAGGAGTCCCCCTCATCATCCGCCCTTGCGATCCGTAATCTTAGAGGACACTGCCATAACGGATTGCTGACGCTTGGATAAGGCAAACTCTCGGATAAGATCGATGTACCCAGGAAGTTTCAAAAGATCAGGATCCTCAAACTCAAAGGTGAGCCCATTACATTTTTCATAAGATCGGCCATCCATCGTATAGCTTTTACGGAATTGACAGCGCCCTTCTTTTTCATTGTGACAGTGTTTACAATCGGCTGCCATTGAAGTAAAAACCGTTTTGATGAAACTGGGACCGGATTCGATAAATGCGCGGTGATCGTCGATCTTGTTGAGATACAGTCTCAACACAATACTGTGTTCACGAAGATAAAGTCGAGCCACACACTGCTTGCCTTTAGTGTAAATGATCATGTACTTGCCCCAGCAATAACCACTGCTGATCTGATCACCAAAATCATACCCTAACTCTTTTATTGCTTGCGTAAAAGCCAGAATAAAGTCTTTATCCTGGGGTGATATGAAATCAAAACGAGTTTCTCTTAACAGGGCTTCCATCATTCTCTTGAGTTCAGTATATCACTCACCCAAGGGGTGGTTCAATTGGCTGCGGATAACAGAGTCTACTTAATCTTCTGTGTGATTGAATGCTTTTCCCCTATAATGGGTTAGAGGTATCCTTATGAATCCATTGATAGAGAAAACTGAACAGTATGTCCGATCCTTGACACAGCAAGAAGCGACAGGTCATGATTGGCAACATACCCAAAGGGTCACCAAGATGGCCTTGCGGCTGGCCAAAGCAGATGATCAAGATCTCAATGAAGACCTGATCGTTTTGGCTTGTTTGCTTCATGATGTCAAAGACTATAAACTATCCGGTGATGAATTGGCCGGTCCTCAAGCTGCCCAAGACTGGCTGAGTCTCAATCAAGCTGATCCAAACTTGATCAAGCAGGTCGTTGAGATCATATCGACCATGTCGTTTAAAGGTCAGGTCAATCGTCCGATGTCGAGCCGTGAAGGCATGATCGTTCAGGATGCGGATCGCTTGGAAGCGGTTGGGGCCATCGGGATCGCCCGGGCTTTTTCCTTTGGCGGAGCTCAAGGGCGGGAAATCTTCAATCCGGAAATTCCGTATCGAAAACACCTGAGTTCAAAGGACTACAAAGATAGAACTTTACCCACCACCAGTTTGAATCATTTCTATGAAAAACTGTTTAAATTGGATGGCCATTATCATACCGCTTTAGCCAATGAGATCGGTCATCAGCGTCATGAATTCATGAGGCGCTATGTTTCTACCCTGTTGGCAGAATGCGATTGCACTGACCCGTTTTTCTTGGATTTTTAACTTGTATAAACTAGGTTGACAACTGCCAATCGCATTCCTATAATGGGGGCAAGAACGTTAACAGATCAAGGCAAACCCGGTGAAAGCCGGCGACGCAAAACTACAGGGCCTGAAATGGTAGCCAGTTGCCTCACTAGATGTTTTTTTACATGATGGAGGCTGTCATTACTTGATCACACAAAGGAGGTTCTTATGGAACAGGATGTCTTTGGAAAGATTTGGAACGATAACGTTAAGAAGTTCGTTTTGGTTGCAGCTTTGATGATGATCATTGGCAGTTTTCTACCGGGAATTTCAATGAACGGGACTTCAGCAACCTGGCTGGATACCAAGAATTATGGCTTTCTCTTTCCGTTAGCCGGGGTTGTGGCAGGAGCCAGCTTGTTCATCAACGGCCACGCATCGTTCTATCTGCTGACTGGCGGGATCGCTGTGGGAGGATTTTTGGCAGGCATCAACCTGATGGATCTGCTGAGGGCCGTGGATTACGGAGCGACCTTATCGATCGGCTTTTATGTGTATATCGCCGGGATCGCTTTAGGCACCTATGCCCTTTATCTCAGAAATGCCCAACAAAAAGGGAAATCTGCCGTTAAACTTAACCTGAGACCCTTGATTACCAAAGAAAATATACCGGCTCCAGAAGTACCGCATGCTAAAGTCGAAGCCAATGTTAAGTTCTGCCCTCAATGCGGAGCCAAGAATGAAGTGACTTCAAATTTCTGCATGAAGTGCGGAACAAAACTGCCCAACTAAAATAAAGCAGATCATAAAAAAAGCAGATAGTCTGGTTGAACTTATCTGCTTTTTTTATCTCTATTATAGAAAGGACTTTTATTCTTTAAACGATCTTCTTATTACTCAGAAACCACGCTGCCATAAAGGCAATCATGAGTCCGCCACCCAATAAGATGATGTCTTGTTCACCGGTATCCGGCAACATGTTGGGATTGATATCATTGTTGGTCACCGTGATGGTTTTCGATTCACCGACTGCTAAAGTAATGGTTCCGGTTAAGCTGTCTCCGCTATAGGAGGCAAGATATCCGGGTGCACCATCCTCAGATATGACATAAGTACCGACTTCAAGCGTATAGACGACGCCGGTTTCTGAACCGATAGCCGGGCTTCCGACTACGTCTACGCCATTCAATTTGATGTGCAAATTGAAATTCGAGGCGATCAGGGTTCCGTTATTGTCGTTGATGACATGTTTGATAATCGTCAAGGTCGCCATTGACAGTGAGCAGACATTATTGCTTATCGAATTGCCGCTTAAGGTAACGGCGCCGGTACTGGCCAGTAATGAACCATTGATGATGGCTCCTGTATTGGCAGTGATCGATCCCGTGGATAGGATATGGCCTGCAAACTCTGAATTGGTGCCTAAGGTCGCAGAACTGCCGACCTGCCAAAATACGTTACAGGCTTGAGCTCCATTGATCAAGGTGATCTTACTGGCATCCGCCGTGATCAAGGTCGAAGCCATCAAGAAAACAAATACTGTATTCGAATTTCCCTGGCCATCCAGAATCAACTCCCCGGTAAGTCCGAAGGTTCCGCTTTCCGAAGTATAGACTCCGCCTGTCAGGGTTTGTGTCCCCAACTCAGTCAGGATCGTCGTGGCTGAACGACTTTTTGCATCCGTGATTGCGGCACTCAAAGCCAACTGAGCCAAACCTGCTGTTGCGTCAGCTTCATGATAGGTCCCGCTGATCGACATGGTTTCTTTTCCGGTGATGGCTGTCAGAGCATAAACCCCAACATTGCCTCCGGCACTACCGTTGACGGTCGTTGTGCCTGTATTGGTGATGGTTGCATAACCCAAGACCGCAAAACTGCTGGCATCGCTCAGAGATACTTTCGGTTCTATCTGAGTGGCTGCTTTGGTCGATAACGGTCTGCTCATCAAGGCGATCATGGCAAAGGATAAACTCAACATGATCCATTTCAATTTTCTGTTTTTCATCTGAATACACTTCCTCTCGGTTCGGATTTACCAAACGACTGCGGTCTAAGCAATGAATAAAGTCTTGGATAACCAAGATAAACAAGATCTGTAAGATTGTATTTTGGGTGTTGATGACTACCGATTCAATAATAATAGTCTGTACTTATATTGAAATCGTTTGATTAACGATAACATGGCGCAGATACAACAGCGTGGGATAAACAATCACTTCAACAAACCCAAGAATAACAGAGACAAGGGGCTAAAAGAGTTAATCTTTCCCGTCGCTCTAACCACAGTATATACCCATTAACGTTAAATTGCTTGTTTCTTGAAGTCGGAGAGATCGCCAAATCTTCATAATCGCCTGTATTTATCTACGAATAATTTGACTAATATTATTTTTTATTTTTATTCAATATTTTATTTGACCATAAAACCGTAAAAAAACCTTCTTTGTTAAGAAGGTCTTATAAAACCAATTTATAATTCTTTATAGATCCGCAGCTGGATCGGGTTTTCTATTCTTAATGATGGCTTCAAGCGCCAGAATTGCGCCTTCTTCATCGGAATTTTCAATGGCTTCAAGTACTTCAGATACACGCTCAAATGCATTGATCGAAAACAACACGGCGTCTGGTTGGTTATTCTTGAAGATGTATATCTTACCATGTGTCTCGGCTAATTCACGCTGTGTCTTATAATTCTTGATAATATCGGAATTTGAAACGATCGCTGATTTTATGATTTTCATCGTGAGTCTCCTCTCGTATATCCTATTATAGCTTGATTTGACTATTTATACAATCATTCTATCACTTATTTGTTAACACACTTATTGTAATTTTTATAAATACAATTAGTTTAACAAAATAGTAAACAGCCATTTTCAAGCCAATTCCAGTCCGATCCACTCGTAATTGATCAAGTTTAAAAAATCAGAAATTAAATCTTACCTATGATTACACGAATGTTCACACGAACAAAACATCAATAACGCCTTATGGAACCAGCGAATTGTGCTCGTCCCGTTTGTTTGATATTTTTGACTATATTTTTTTCTATTATTTATTCTATTATTTATTATAATATTTAGTTGATACTTAATTCTAATAGGTGTATGCTTGTGATGTAGAACAGTGACAGTGCTGATCGAGAAACCACAACGGATTACGGATTTTCGAAACCTGAGGAGGTCTATTATGGAAAGACTTGACTATGACACGACGATGAAGATCTACGATCGAAGCAATGTTGAAAGTTCAATGATGTCTTTGGATAATCAAAGATCAAAGAATACTGAAAGTTATCAAACCATGTATTATGAAAACACGCCTGACACCCCAGATTCAGAATTTGAAGATGAACTGGATGTCAAGATCTGGATTCCGGTTTCGAGTCGGGTTTAATGACCTTTGAAGTTAAGTTTTCTTCCCCTTTCTCTTAACCTCAAAATTCATTAAGTTTGATTGATTCATAGCTTGATTGAATGCTTCTAGAATTCATCATGACGTAAAAACCCATCTGATCACTCAGATGGGTTTAGTTTATGGACGAGTTCGATCAGCTGTTCTTGCCATTTCTGGCCTTCAGTCATCGACATGGATCGGGTATCCCCTAACGGGTAGTCGATGTCCATGAGTTCATATTTGGATTTGCCCAGGGTATGATAAGGCAAGATCTCTATTTTTTCAACATACTTCAGTTTTGCGATGCGATGCGCGGTAGAAACCAGATTGACCAGATTGTCATTGAGACCAGGAACCAGAACCTGCCTGATCCATAAGGGCGTCTTGACTGATTGAGCCAGTTCCAAGAATTTCTCCGTCACTTCCATTTTCCTGGACGTGATTTTTTCATACAGCTCGCTTTCAGCAGCTTTCAGATCATAGATCACCAGATCCACGGTTTCCAGGATCTCCTTCAATAAAGTGGAGGTCGAATAACCGGAGGTATCGATGGCGGTATGAATGCCGGTCGCTTTAAGCGACTTCAAGCATGCCAGCAGATATTCCGGCTGGTTGAGGGGTTCTCCCCCGCTGAAGGTCACCCCGCCCAAAGCCCCGTAGTAGGGCTTGTTTTTCAAAGCCATCTCGGTGATTTCTTCAGGGGTCTTGCGGTTTCCGATCTGGGCTTGCCAGGTTTCGGGGTTATGACAATACAGACATCTCAGCGGGCATCCGGAAAGAAAGATGATCGATCGGATACCGGGTCCGTCAAAGGTCCCAAAGGGTTCTATTTTACTGATGTATCCTAAGCTAGATGGATTCATGGAAGGTCCTATTGAGTACTTCCAATTGTTGGGCTCTGGTCAAGCGATGGAAGTGCACCGCATAACCGGAAACACGGATGGTCAGGTTCGGATAGAGTTCAGGATGAGCCATGGCATTCTCCAGAACTTCTCTGGAATAGACATTGACGTTGAGGTGGTGGGCTTTTTGTTTGAAGTAACCTTCCAGGATGGAGACCGTGTTGACGACCTGTTCCTTTTTGGTCTTGCCTAAGGTTTCAGGCAGGATCGAGAAGGTATTGGAGACCCCGTCTTGGCAAACATCGCCGTAAGGGATCTTGGCGACAGAATTCAAAGAAGCCAGAGCGCCGCTCTTGTCTCTTCCATGCATCGGATTGGCGCCCGGGGCAAACGGTTCGCCCTTCTTGCGGCCATCCGGTGTGGTGCCAGTCTTCAAGCCATAGACCACATTGGAAGTGATGGTCAGGATCGACAGGGTATGAACGGCTTCACGGTGTAAAGGATGTTCTTTCAGCATGCCTGAGAACTTGGTGACGATATCGACGGCGATGTCATCAACGCGGTCATCATCATTGCCGAATTTCGGGAAGTCCCCTTCGATGGTGAAGTCGACTGCGACCCCGAATTCATTACGGACTGGTCTGACTTTCGCATATTTGATGGCAGACAAGGAATCCGCTACGACGGACAAGCCGGCAGCCCCAAAGGCCATCAAGCGGGTCACATGGGTATCGTGCAGGGCAAACATGGATTTTTCATAGGCATACTTGTCATGCATGTAGTGGATGATGTTCATCGTATCGACGTACAAAGCGGATACTTTATTCAAGGTCAACGTATAGAGTTCCATGACTTTATCATAGTCCAGGACATCGGCCGTATACGCCGGGATCCCGTCGATGATTTTTTCATTGTAGACTTCATCATAACCGCCGTTGATGGCATACAGCAAGGCTTTGGCCAAGTTCGTACGGGCTCCGAAATACTGGATCTGTTTTCCGACTTCCATGGCTGAAACACAGCAGGCGATCGCATAATCGTTGCGATACAAGGGCGACATCAGATCGTCGTTTTCATATTGCAGGGCACCGGTCTGAATGGACATTTTGGCACAGTACTGTTTAAAGGTATCCGGCAGTTTTTCGGACCACAGGATGGTCATGTTGGGTTCAGGCGCCGGTCCCAGATTGGTCAGGGAATGCAGGTAACGGAAGGAATTCTTGGTGACGAGCGGACGGCCGTCAGAGGCAACCCCGCCGATCGATTCGGTGACCCAGGTCGGATCGCCCGCAAACAATTCATCGTATTCCGGAGAACGCAGATGACGAACCAAACGCAGCTTGATGATGAACTGATCGATCAAATCTTGTGCTTCCAGTTCGGTCAAGGTCCCGTTTTTAAGATCGCGTTCGATATAGATGTCCAAGAAGGAAGAGGTACGGCCCAAAGACATGGCAGCCCCGTTGTTTTCCTTGACGGCAGACAGATAGGCGAAGTAAAGCCATTGAACGGCTTCTTTGGCGTTTGCAGCCGGCTGACTGATGTCGAAGCCATAGGAAGCAGCCATCTTCTTCATGTCTTTCAAAGCACGGATCTGATCGCTGACTTCTTCACGCAGTTGAATGGTCACATCGTTGATCTCGGTGATCTGTTCTAAGTCTCTCTTTTTGACTTCGATCAGGAAATCGATGCCGTATAAAGCAACTCTGCGGTAATCCCCGATGATGCGGCCTCGGCCATAGGCATCCGGCAAGCCGGTCAATAAACCGGTATGTCTTGCCTTCTTCATGGCTGCGGTATAGGCATCGAAGACCCCTTGATTATGGGTCTTGGAATAATCGTTGAAGAAGGTCTCAAATTCAGGCTTCATCTTTCTGCCGTAGACTTCCAGAATCTTGGAGGCCAGTTTGATCCCGCCGTAAGGGTTGATGATGCGCTTCAAAGGCGCATCGGTCTGTAAACCGACAATGGATTCTTTTTCTTTTAAGATATAGCCAGGCTTGAAATTATTGACGCCGGATACGGCGTCCATTTCGATGTCCAAGACGCCTAAACGTCTTTCTTCAGCCAGAAGCGTTTCGCAACGTTCCCAGACGGCTCTCGTATTTTCCGAGATCGGTGCTAAGAAAGCATCGTCTCCTTCATAGTAAGTAAAGTTCTGATTGATGAAATCTTCGACGTTGATGTCGGTCTGCCAAGCGCCTGCATTAAACAACTCCCATGTCTTTGTCATTGTGTTCCTCCTGAATGCCTGATTATTCTATCATGACATTCACAAATATGATGTGATATACATCACACTTTTGTAAGTTTCTTGTTTGTTTTTTCATTCACAAAAAATCCTCTTTTAAGTGAGGACAATGTAAGCGGTTAACTTGAAAACATGGTGTCTGATTTCTATTTTATCAAGGTAAAGTCGTGGATTTTGAAATGGTGGAGTATGTTTTCTAAAACGCGCGGATTGACACACAACACCAGCTGCTTGTCGGTTTTCAGGGCTTCTTTTAAGGTCCAGGCATACCCCAAGTCCCTGAGTTCGACCTGACCGATCTCATCCATCATGATGGTTGTGATTGTTGGTTCTTCCAGCGCTGACAAAATGGTGCGCTCAGCCTTGTAAAAAGCATCTCTTGAAAAGACGAAAGGCCCAAAGACAAAGAAGTCTTTGAATTCATCACGATACAGTTCTTTTAAGATCAAGGCAGGCATCGTTTCACCGCTGGTTAAGCGAACCAGATCATAGCCTAGAAATTCGTGCTTCTTGGAGAAACGTTTGACACAGGCATAGCCATCAAAGCTCCCTTTTTCAAGGGTCTGTGACAAGTGGATCAGACGGCTTGTTTTACCTTGATTATGATCGGCAAGGATGAAAGCAACCTGGGCCACGACTCAACTCATCCATTGCAGGGCTATTGCCAAAACACAGGCAGAAGCAGCCAGTTGCCACTTTGGATGAAATCTGATTTGAACGGTGTCGAGCTGACTATAGGCACTTAGGATCAATGCGTTGATCGCACTTTCCATCACCAGAAACACAAAGGCAACACCTAGTCCGCTGGTCACCAGGCCAGCCGGCAGCCCAAACTGTGAAATAAGCAGCATGTAGCTTAGGAAAGCCCCTCTCCACAGGATGCCCATCATGAAATTGGTACCCAAATTATGTCGTATACTCAACCCATAAATCGCATAAACAGCCGCGCCTTCCATCACGATGGACAAGGCCGGGTTGAGGACTCGGATCGGATCATTGCCCGGGATCAAAAAGTCCAGCAGTTTCAAAGCGGCTGCGATGAGGCTCATCTGAAGGACGATGGTTTTCTTACCGGTCGACTCAATGGCTTTGTTCATGAGGATAAAGGCAGCAGGAAACAGGATGAAGCCGGGCAAACCCGGTAAAGGCACAGCCAAGACGTGAATCACATAGCCCAGGGTCGCTTCCATAATTCCCCAGCAACTGCCCCAAAACAAAATCTCTGCCCAGTTTTTTCTCATCGGTAGTGTTCCCTTTCGATAAAGTCAGTCAACAGATTTAAAGCGACTTGTTTGCGATAGTGTTTGGAAGAACGAAGATCATCGATTGGACTTAAAAGCGCCTCATAAAGACGACGAGCTTCTTTGCCTCTGAAGTTTGGCTCGGTATTCAAAAGCATGAATTCAGCCTGACGGTCCCGGATGACAGTGGGACCCATGGCCCCAAAAGCGATCCTTAGATCCACAAGCTCCTTCCCGTTAAAAACGCATGCCCCGTAAAAAGACAGCTTTGAGATCGCATTGGCTGCTCTGGCACCGACTTTCTTAAAGCAAAACTGCAGGTTTGGTTGATCTGGGATCTCGATCCCTAAGACCAGCTCATCGTGTTTCAAGACCGTTTTTCGGGGTCCAAGAATGAAACGCTCAATCGGGTAGCGCACTTCTCCGCGATGTTTTGATCGGCAGATGACTTTCGCATCCAAGGCATACAGCATCCCCAACGCATCCCCAGCCGGAGAGGCATTGATGATGTTGCCGCCCAAGGTCGCTGTGTTTCGAATCGCCACAGAACCGATGTGCTCGCAAGGCATCTTGATGCTGTCAGGGATATCGGGATGAGCCAGGATGTCGGCCATGGTGACACAAGCGCCGATCTCCAGACACGCTGAATTGATCTTGATCGTTTTGAGTTCGTTCAATTCGGCGATAAACAAAACATCCTCACTGAAATCAGGCAATGTTCCTGCCGTTGCACGATGCGTGATCATCAAATCGGTCCCGCCTGCAAATACGAGCATCTTGTTTTCTGACAAAAGATCCAGCGCTTGCGCAAGATCGTGCGGTTTGATCAGCTTGACCATAAACCATCTCCATTTTCAGCAGCTGCCAGGATCCCGTCCACGATCATCGTGTAACCGGTACAGCGGCAAAGATTGCCTTCGATGGCCTGACGGACTTCTGCTTCACTGGGATGAGAATGCCGTGACAACAAGGCTTCTGCAGCCAAGACAAAGCCAGGCGTACAGAACCCACACTGAAGACTGCCCGCTTTTTCAAAACCTTGTTTTAAAGCTTCAAAACGAGCCGTTTTTCGATAACCTTCCAAGGATACAATCGATTTGCCTTGGATCGACGCCGCAATAAGTAAGCAGGTATTGACCAGTTTCCCATCGATCAGGATGGCACAGGTTCCGCACTCTCCTTCTCCGCAGCCTTCTTTGACTGAAGTCAGGTTTAGCTTGTTTCTCAACACATCCAACACACGACTCAGCGGATCGACCTCTATGGAGATCGGTTCGCCATTGAGGATAAAATCAAGTTTCATGAATGATCGCCTCCATGATTTTTTCCGGCGTGACCGGCAGTTCATGTATCGCATGTCCGATGGCATCTTGGATCGCACTGGCATAGGCCGGTCCAACCCCGACCAAGGGCAACTCTCCCAGGCCTTTGGCTCCAAAGGGTCCATCCGGACTGGGATTATCGATCAGTTTGATCTGAAGCGAGGGGAAATCTCTTGACGTAGGGATCATATAGGTCGAAAGCGAGTCCTGAAGCACCTTGCCTTGGGTGATGATCAATTCTTCCATACAGGCATAGCCCAGCCCCTGCATGAATCCGCCTTCGATCTGACCCTTGACGATGCGTTCATCGATGGGGGTCCCGATGTCATAGACAGCCCAATTGCCGATGACTTTGGGTTGATAGGTCAACGGATCGATGTCGACTTCGACCACATTGGCTCCCCAGGAGTATTCAGGGTAGGCATTGCCTTTAAAGGCTTTATCATCCCAAAACAGATGGTCCGGAGTGACGTAGCGCTTGCTGATCTCAAACTGAGGTTCATCCCAGCGTGCTTTCATGGCTTGCGCACATTCCTGAAGCAGTTTCCCGACGATCAAAGTCGTCCGTGAGGCAACGGTAGGTCCGGAATTGGGACTGGTCAGGGTATCAGGATATGACTGATGAACCTGATCCAGCGGGATCTTCAAGGTGCTTGCGACGATTTTTCTCAATGTCGTCAAGACGCCATTTCCGATCTCCGTGTTGGAGACGAAAATATCGACCGTGTTGTCGCTGTTTTTTCTGAGCTTGACCAAAGATTTCAACAGTTCCGACTCACCGGCCCCGGTATAGCCGCAGCCATGGAAGAAAATTGAGAATCCGATCCCCTGAAGGGAGCCTTGTTTATGGTGTTGGCGTTTTTGGGTAAACTGGGACATCTCATCGATCAAATCGGTCATTTCGTCCAGTTTGATCGGGCTGTTGAAAAGGCCTCCGGTTGAAGAACGATCGCCTTGTTTAAGGTAGAAACGCCGTTTAAAGGTCATCGGATCTAGTCCAAGTTCCATGGCGATGTGTTCCATATGCATTTCGATCGCAAAGAAGGCCTGAGGACCGCCGAACCCTCTGAAAGCCCCGGATACGACTTTGTTGGTGGCGTAGGTTGCCCCGGTGACTTTGAGATTGGGGATATTGTAGACCCCGCCGACTGAAAAGATCCCGCGTTGTAAGACCACGCTGGATAAACCGGCATACGCACCCGCATCTTCTTTGATGTCGATGTGTTGACTCAGGATCTTGTCTTGATCATCTAAAACACTGCTGATTTTGATGATCGAAGGATGACGCTTGGTTGAGGCGATGAGGTCTTCTTGCCGATCCAAGACCAACTGAACCGGATGATGAGACTTGATGCTGGCCAAGGCCGCATGAACGCCGGGGATCGAAGGATATTCTTCCTTACCGCCAAAGCCGCCCCCGGTGGGAAGCTGGATGACTCTTAAGCGATCCTCTGACCAGCCCAATGCGGCTTTCAAGGCATCAAAGATATAGTAAGGACACTGCATCGAACCCGATACCGTGACGACCTCATTGAGATAAGTGGCCATCATCGAGTGGGTCTCCAGATAAGCGTGTTCCTGATAACCGGTATGATACTCATCTTCGATGACACGCAGCTTATCGATGTTGATGTGATCGGGTTGGCCTTTGTTGTAGCAATACTGGGCAAAGGTTGCCTTGTCTTTATAAATGAAATCCGATTTTCTCTGCAGGGCCTCTTCAATGGAAAAGATAGGGTTCAAGGGTTCGTAGTCGACTTCGATTTTATCATGGACTTCTTTTAAGATCTGACGATCCGGTCCAACGATCAATAAGATGGGTTCACCGATATAGTTGACTGTGTTTTCCGCCAAAAAAGGCTGATCCTCCAGTACGATCGGAACAATGTTTCGATGAGGGATATCATGGTGATCGACGATCACCACGTCGTCAGGCAAGTTTGGGATCGTGATCTTGCGTATGCGGGCTCTGGGTTGTTTCGATCTTAAGGTGATCGCATACCACAGCCCTTGTGGATGAAGATCAGCGCTGAACAAGGCACTGCCGCTGATTTTTTCATCAAAATCAAAACGTTTTACAGAGCGGCTGATCGCTTCCATAGGGTCACTCTCCTTCCAATTTAGCGAAGTAGATGCGGGCTTTATGAAGATCGCTGTGGGTATCGATGTCCCACAGAATGGATTCAGATTTGGTGTTGACCCGGATGATCGGATGATTCTGAAGGTATTGCTTCAGATTATGCAAACCGGGATCTTGAAGCAGTTCCATAACGGCGTGCTGACTCAACAGGATGGGGTGGCCGGTCTTTTCTTTGTAAGCCGGTACGACCACATCCCCACTGGTCTTCAGCATGCGTTTGATCAGGTCAGGCGAGGCAAAAGGACAATCTCCCGGCAAAAACAAGACCCGCTCTGAATCACACCGGCTCAATCCGGTCTTGACGGAATCAAACATGTCATGATGTTCATTTGGATTGGTGATGAACTCGACCTTGTCTTGATCTTTCAAGGCCTCGAGGATGTCTTGCTGATAGGCACCCAAGACGATGATGACTTTCGAACAGAAAGGTAGCAGGCTGTCCAGACTGCGCTGAATCAAGGTTTTCCCATGGATGTCCATGATGAGTTTGTGATCGGGGGCCATTCTGGATGATCTTCCGGCAGCTGTGATGACACCTGTGACAGGCATATCGTTCTCCTTGCATTTGAAGCGATCATTAGTCGAAAAGCCGATAAAAATCGGGGCTGCGTTGTGCACTCGAGCGTGATGATGACGACTTGAATGTGGATGAACTGCGTATGGTTTGGCTTTATTTTAACTCTTTCGCATCAATTCTTCAAGTTTCTTGGAAATTGAGACTGGAAGGACCTATTTCAGATCGACGGTATTGACCATAAGATTATCGAAATTGTGTTTGGCTTTGTCATATTCTGCCTGATTGTCGATGGCATAACCCAAGAGTGGGACATCCAGCAGTTTGATGCTGAGGATCCTGAAGATCGAGGTATCTTCGATTTCATAAACGATGAAGTTGGGTTTACTGGTGAAGTTCATCAAGAGGTTGCTCAACATGAACTGTTTGTACCAGACCAAGGGTTTTTCGCCTTTGGCTTTGGCTTCGGCACTGAGCTTGAAATGGCCGGAAACTTGACCTCGGATCATGGTTGGGGCATTCTTTTTAAACCATTCCAGTGAATACGGATTAAAGGCTATGACCGCAAAACGGCCGGTATAGTCTTTCAACACTTGATACATGGCCCCTTCCAATTGACCGACTTTCAGATCGTTTTTGACTTCGATCAAGACCGGGACCCGATCATCGATCATATCCAGCACTTCACTTAACAACGGTATCTTTTGGTCGGAACCGGTGATGGTATAGTCTTGAAGATCCTCATAGGTGATTTCGGTGATCTTTTTATCGACGCCAAGCATCCGATTAAGATCATTGTCGTGTAAGACGACGACTTGGTTATCTTGGGTCAATTGAGCATCCAATTCAATGATGTAGCCTTTGTCCACGGCAGCTTCAAAGGCTGCCATGGAATTCTCAGGAACAGTGGCGCTGTGCAATCCCCGATGAGCGATCAAGGTACTGGTCAGCCAGGCGATTTTACTGGATTTCAACCGTTGAGGAGCGGATAGGAAAATAGCAACGACGACAAGAAGAGACAACAAAACCAGTAGCATGATCGACAGGATTTTTTTGATCTTCTTTTTCATAGACCCTTTCCTTTAGCGGGCTAAGTCAATGATAGAGTTGAAGCCGATGTGATGATGTTTGCGTTAAGATTGCCCCAGTCCATCTCGACACGACGCCTCTTTCCCCCAGTATACACCCTGGGTCAAAAGTTGAAAACTGTTTTCAAGATGTGCGAGCAGAACTGGTTTTATGATGATTTATTCTTGTTGTGTCAGGGCTTCCTGATCAGATGCTTGAAACTGTCCCAATACCCAATAGCTTAGTCTGCCTTGGGTCGGCTGAATGATCTGGTTGATTTTTCGGGTTAAAACATTGACTCGGTCAAGACCCAAACGGGTCTCGCTTTGAACTGAGAGCACGAACCAGCCGTTGTCTTGTGATGCGGGCAACTCATTTTGTCTTCGGGTATCCGTGATCATGGTTTGATCATACCCTTCTTGGGTCAGATCAAGCACGGCTTGTCTCGTAGAAGCTTCATCTTTAAAGGTCAAGACCAGGATGATGTGTTGAAGCTGTGCAAGATCGATGCCTTCATCTTCATAGTGGAATACCGTGTTGCGGTTATTGGCTTCGATCATTTCATCCAGAGTCGGAATCAAGCGTGCTTCAAGGATCGCTTTGGGGTCCTGTAAATGAGTCAGAATAAAGGGATAATGAAAGTGTCGTTTAAAGAATCGGGATAAGCGTCGATCAGAAACGGTTTGGTTTCCGATACAGAAATACAGTTGGACGTTTTGTTCTGAAGGATCAAAACGTAAACCAGCGAAAATGATCCTTCTGGCATGAGCATATCGTTCCAGTTTGGGTCCCAGAACCATCAGGTCAGCAAGGTCAAACTGGTCATCGACTTTGATTTCGACGACAGTTACCTGGTCGTAATGCTCAATCGGCAATGATTCCATCAGCAACTGCTCAACACCCAGCCAGACTTCGCCCCGTTTAAACATGATCAAGGCGATCGTGTATCTTAAGGTGATGGCTTTGACCCATTGGAAAAGCAGGATGCCTAAGACCGTTAAGAATAAACTCATGGCCATCAAAAAGGCACTCACCGAATCCTTTAGGAGCGAAAGTACACGTTCTAAGCCAAGCGTCAGCAAAATCAACATCGGCAGGATCAGTGCTGCATTCTTAAGCGCAGACATGAATCCTTCAAAGATGACAAAAAAGGACACCAGGATCAGTCCCAGCCCCGCAACCATCATCCAGACATAAACCGAATTCAACAGCTTTTCGATCGGGATCGCACCGGACCCGATCATGATCAGCGTCACACCTCCTAAAAACAAGAAGATGAAAACGATCAGACGGATGAACGCTAGGGTTGGATTTGCATTAAGCATACTGGTTGGTTTGGATCTTAAGATTTCCTGCGACCGCTGTTGACGGTATAGTTGATAAGACATGGGTAGGGACTCATCATCAGAAACAACTTGTGATGAATCTGATTCAGCCTGATCCCTTTGGTTAAGCCAGCGCTCAACAGCCTGCCTGACTCGCTTTGGAAAATGCGTTGAAAGGAGGATGATCGTTGAAATCATGGTGAAAAACGATTGAAAAGCCGATGAGGATGCCAGCGCGTTAAGCGATCTAATCCTCAATAGACAGGCATACAGAAGACCTAAAATCACGAAATACAGAAGCAGTGACACCGTTCTCGCCAAAGACGGCAAGCCGCCTGTCGCAAATGTTACCCACAGAATCAAAAAGACCACCATGACGATCGAGATCGTCAGTTTAACGGATTCTGAGAGCGGCAATATCAGAACACTCAAAAAAAGACCGCTGGTGATGATCAGTGAGATGAAGGCGATGGTGCGTTTGTTTGAGGTGTACTTTTGATTCATAGTGTTTTGTTGGGATTTGGATCACGGTTTTTCTAAACCGCTGAACTCTATTCTACACTTCACACAAAATAAAAGCCATCTTTGTGTGATGGCTGACTAAACTGACTATTTGACCAAACCGTATTTCCATGACGCCACACCGCCAATGTTGTGAACATTCGCGTAACCGGCCTTCTTAAGGAAATCGGTCGCATCAGAGGCTCTTGATCCGCTATAGCAGATCACATAGACCGTGGCTTCCTTATCCGGAAGTGCACTGACATAACGGCCAGGCAAGGTATTCAACGGAATGTTGACGCTCCCTTTGACGTGACCGTCTTTGAATTCGTCCTTGGTTCTGACATCGATCAGTTTGATCGATTTGTCTTGCTGAAGCTGTTCGTAGGCTTTGTCTTGACTGAGTGTGTTGGATTTGAAGAAGTTAAACATGGGGGTCCTCGCTGTGTTTCTTTCTTAGGGTTAACTTACCTGGATCAGGCTGAGTAAACGGGTTACTTTACTAATGTCGATGAATCGGCTTTCGCGCAGCACTTCACTGCCTTGATAATACATGAGCACGGTTGGAGCGACGAAGACCTGATGCTGTCCGGCAATTTCCGGATACACTGAGGCATCGATCTCGATCACTTCGATCGTGTTATTCCGTAATGCGTCAACCAGTTTTGGTAAAACCGCATGACAGACACCGCACTGAGGGGTTGAGAAATAAAGAATGACCGGATCTGGCGTCGATTTGATCTTCTCAAGCTGTGCCGAAGATTCTAAAGCACGGACTGTGTTCATAGGGATTCGATGCTTAGGAGGAATTCTTCGATCGGTTGGTTTCCGATCAGTTCGACAGTATCATTGATGACGATCTTGGGAACCCCGGATACGTTGTATTTCTCAGACAATTCATAGAAAGTCTGGGCTTCGATCATCTCTCCGACGATGTTTTTATTCAACATGGCCAATTTATGCGCTTTTTGAACCGCGCCAGGGCAATGAGGACAACTCATGGTCACGAACACTTTGATGTTGACGGGTTTATCGATCTTGGCAACACGCGCCATAAACGCTTCAGGCACTTCACTTTCAACGCCGGACATTTCTACCAAGGCTGACAGAAAGGAATTGAATTCATGTCCAGCCGGGATGCCGTTGAACTTGACACCTTTGTATTGACCTTCATGGTCAAGAATGACAAAGCTCGGGGCCATTTCGATGTTGTATCGGGATACTTCACTCGCATCTTTCTTCAGATCATAGATTTTAACCTCGATCTTGTCGCTGAGCTGTGCCACTTCGGTGATGATCTGTTGGGTCGGCTCACACGATTCACACTCGTCGGTCGTGGTAAACAAGGCAATGGTGATCTTATTTTTCATGGGGTCAAGCAGTTTCACGACTTGTTTCTGCAATTCTTTATTCAGTACTTTTTCCATAAGGTTCTCCGTAAGGTGGATGATCGATGACTCGGTTATGACCCGTGTCCATTCATCATGAGGTCATCATACAGGGACACTTCTTGAATTTCAAGTGTTAAGCACGATTTATTTCAATATTTTTGAAACCGAGGACTCGCTGATGCCAAACAAGAGCCCGATCGTTTTAAGAGAACAATTGGTGGTCTTTCTGAATTGGGCGATGCATTGATTGCGCAAGGATTTATCTTGCTTGAGTTTGGTCAGATCACAGCCCTTTTCCTTCATCCAGAGCGATAGTTTTTGTTGAGCTTCTTCCAGTGTCAGTGTGGCATCGATCTCTCCGAAAGTAAGCTGCCTTGACTGAAGCGATACTTTGAAGTGGTTTGGTCTGGATGCCTGTTCGCAATGAAAACAGTAACTGTTGTATTGGCTGTTGGTCTTTTGATGGATCGATTCGATCTCCCTGTTTAAGTCTTGTTCAGAGTGCAGGGCTTTACTGATGAAGCGTCCGGTAAACAGTTTTCCTTCAGCTTTTCGATAAGCGCCATAGGCCACCAGAATTGAAGACATGATCGTTGAGATGCTTCTGCCTTTGGTGTCCAGTACCAAGCGCAAAACCTGATCGTCCAGCAGACAATAGGCATAACACTCGTATTCGAATTTGGTTTGAGCCAGCTTTAAAATGCCCAACATCGCTTCCCGGTCTTCGTTGTTTCTGAAAAGGCCTTGGGTTGATCGTTGGGTGATGGATAATAAAGTGCTCTTGTCGGATTGTCGTGCTTTTCTGGCCATGGGTTCCTTGTGTATAGGGTATCACAGGGATCGACACTCTTCAAGAAATGTCCCCGATAAAAAACCATGAGCGTGTCATGGTTTGGTTGATTGATGAAGCAGTTTTTCCAACGCAATGGCTTTCTTGAACCAGGGATCGGATTCTTTGAGGTCTTTCGCCAAGCCTTGTGTCTTGATGCGCCCTTCCTGCAGGATCACCACCGTTTCATCCTCGCGAATACTGGATAGACGATGGGTCACTGAGAGGACGATCTTGTGATCTGCCACTTTTTTAAGGACCTCGCTGATCAAGGCATCACTGATCGAATCCAGTCCGGAACTGATTTCATCCAAAATCAGAACCGGCGGTTTGGTGACGATGGCTCGTGCGATCGCAACCAGTTGTTTCTGGCCTTCCGATAAAGTCAACTCTTGAGGGATCTTTGCTTCAAGGCCCTGCGGGACCTGCGTGCACAATCCGCCTAAACCAACTTGATCCAAGGCATCTAAAACCATGCTGTCGCTGATGTGATCATCTCCCAGGGTGATCTGTTGTTTAAGGGTGCCTTTGATCATGGGGAAGTTCTGATCGACACTGCCGTAAAGCTGACGCTGAAGTGAATGCGGGATCGTTGCGACATCGATCCCGTTGAGGGTGATCGTGCCTTGGTCAGGGCTCAACAAACCAAGAACAAGCTTCAGTAAAGTGCTCTTACCGACCCCCGTCCTACCGACAAAGGTCACATGCTGTCCACCTTTGATTTGAAGTTCGATGTCTTTTAAAACGACCTGTTGCGCTTCATATGAGAACGAGACATGATTAAACGCCAACACGGAAGGACCGGTACTCAACAGATCCGTTGGGATCTGAGTCATAAGCCGTGCCGATTCTTCCGGCTGAGCCAGATAGTCATCGATGCGGGTGATCGCAGCCATGGCTTGCTGAATGGACTGCAGTTCACTGCCGATGTTTTCAATCGGATCAAAAAGATTGGAGATGAGTTCGATCGCGGCTGCGATCGATCCGATACTGATGCTCAACCAGTTTGTTTTAGAGAAAAGCGATAAGATCAAGACTGCGATGGACAGCGCCTTGGTGATTTGGATCACCACCGGATACAACGAGTCATAGGCATTGATCGATTCATTGCTGAAGTAATGTTGTCTTAAGGTTTCAGTGAAACGGTCCATCATGGTCTTTTCTCGGCCATTGGCTTTGACGACCAGCATGTTTTTTAAGGTCTCGCCGATACGCTGGGTGATCTGTCCGATCAAAGCCCGGCTTCGGCGCTGTGCTTTCAGCATGCCCTTTTGAAACACACGGGTGATGACCACGATGACGGGAATCAAACCCAAGGTGACAAGACCGATCTGAGTGCTTAAGAGGAAGATCGAAATGACGATCCCGATCACTTTAAACAGATCGATCACCATACTGACGATACCGGAACTAAACAAGACATCCACGGCTTCCGGGTCACTGATGATACGGGAAACGGTGTCGCCCTGTAGGGTGAGTGTAAAATAGGCCGGATCCATCCGATGCATTTTCGCCATGGCTTCAGATCGTAAATCGACCGTGATCAGCTGGCCTAAGTTGGTCAAGACGAATCCCTTTAAGAAATCGGCGACACCGATGATGATCAGGACCGACACATACAAGGCTGCCAAAGGCATCAACCCTGCCGTTTTTGAAACCAAAAGATGCTGATCGATGATCAGTTTCAAGAGATAGGGAGGAATCAAACCGGTGATGACCACAGCCACCGCACACAACACCAAGCCGACAAACAAGCCTTTGTGTTTGCTTAGGGTATGGATCGCGATGGAGGAAACCCGCTTAGCTTTCATCGCTGAGGTCTCCTTCCTGAAGTTCAACCAGTTCTTTATAAAGCTCAGATCGCTTCAAGAGTTCCGAGTGCGTACCGCTGATGGCTTTCCCCTTCTCTTCCATAAACAACACCTGATCAAATTGAGAGAAGTGACGGACGCGATGAGAGACAAAGAGGATGATGCAGTCTGAATAGCTTTGCCTGATGGCTTCGATGATCTTTTGTTCTGTGGCGATATCGACAGAGGCAAAAGGATCATCCAGCAAGAGGATCTTGCGTTGTGAGTAAAGTGTCCTGGCTAAAGCGATCCGTGCTTTCTGACCGCCGCTGAGACGGCTGCCCAGATTGCCGGCAAAGGTTTCGCTTTGATTCTCCATGGCTTGGATTTCCTGTTTCAATTGGGTCTGATTCAAGACCGCTTCGATGTCATCCGGATTTTCCCAGGTAATATTGTCTTTCAAGCTTTCTCCGAAAAGCTGAGGCCGTTGAGGCAGATAGGCGATCCAGGCACTGCGTTCTTCCGGGCTCATCGATTTCAGTTCGGTCCCGTTGATTTGAATGCTTCCCTGATAGTCAAAGAGTCCGGTCAAAACGCTCAGTAAGGTACTCTTTCCGCACGCAACAGGTCCGGTGATCCCGATGAACTGACCGCCATGGTAATCCAAATCGAGTCCGTTGAGGATCAAGTCATCCTGATAGGCAAATTTCAGATCACGAATCTTTAGGTGATTGTTGGTCTCTGTTTTCGCTTGAGATAAAGTCAAAGACTGATAGGGTGTCATGAAGGGTTTGATCCGCTTCCAGGAGACCGAAGACTTCTGAACACTGTTGAACAGTTTGGCTGCTTTGGAGGACTTCAGCGACATCGCGGTAAAGATCGTTAAGAACGCACTGAAGGTCCCGATGGTCCATTGTCCGTCGATGACTTTTTGACCGCCTAACACAAGCACAAATACAACCCCCAGCATGGCGATCGCATTATACAAGGGCTGCATCGAGTTCTCCAGGATGGTTGCCCTGACTGCTTTCTTTCGCAGGTCTTCAAGGGCTTCATCGTAGTTTTTCTGAATGATGGGATCGACACTGCTGATGCGATACAGCAAGGCATTTTCACTGACTTCCAGTGTCAGGGAGGTGATCACGGCACTTTGTTTACGATAGGCAGCCGAAGCTTTGACGATGAAGGTCTTGAGTTTTTCTGCCAGAATCATGGCGATCGGTATAAAGAAGATCGACGTTATGGTTACGGTAAGATCCATCGTAAGCAAGGCTACCACATAAGCTGCCATCAGGACCCCGGTATCAAACAATTCGGTGGTGAACTTACGCATCCCTTCGACACAGGCATCCACATCCCCAACGATCCGGCTCATCAGATTTCCGGTTTCGCTTTGCAGCGTCAACGCATAGGGTTGAGCCAAGATCGTATTGAACGCATGGGATCGCATAGAGGCCAAAGTCCGGTTGGCAAAACGGCGAATATAGAAACGTTTGATGAAACGCAAGATTTGGATAAAGGCGATGACTTCGATGTAGGTTAAAACAGCCTGTTGAACGGGCCTGATCGAAGAAGAGATCAAGATCGTATCGATGACTTTTCCAAGCTTGAGTGCCCCATACGGCATCAACAGATTGAAGGCCAAACCAAAAACGATGATCATGATCACGGTGAAGGGTTGATGGATCCAATAAGAGGAGATCTTATCGGGTTTTTGGTAGAGCTGGATGTCGAATTTTTTCATGGGTCCTTCTTATATAGCCTATTATAAACTCCCTGTTGTTTATTGACCAAAACAAAAGACAAACAGGGTATAAGAAGTAGTGATTCTTGAGCCTGTTTGACTTTTTAACGGGGCTAGATCTTGACTAAACCTACGATATCCAGCAACAAAGCCAGATTCAACGCGGTGACGACCAAACCGACAGCCCAAAGGCTGATTTTTTCTAAAGGGGTATTCTTGAATCTGCCCATGATTTTTTCATTGGAGGTCAAGATGATCAAAGGAAAGACGGTAAAAGGCAACTGAATGCTCAGCATCATCTGAGAAATGACCAGACTTTGATACGGATCATTGATGAAGAAAATGATCAGCGTTGCGCCGACCAGCGTGATGAAGACCCCTACCTTGGAGTGATTGTCTTTGATGTCGAAGGGTTCTCCGAAGAAACCGGCATAGATCGATCCGCCAGCCATGGCGGCGGTAATACTGGATGATACCCCGGCAAAAAACAAAGCCAAGGCAAAAATCAACGCAGCACCGCTACCCAGTAAGGGCACCAGCATCGATTGGGCTTGGGTCAAGGATCCGACCCGAGCGACTTTGAAGAACGTGGCAGCAGCGATGAGGATCATGGCTGAATTGATGGCCCAGCCGACCACCATGGAAAAGATGGTATCCATGAATTCATATTGTAATTGTTGATGGATGACCTCTTCATTTTCAAGGTTCCATTGACGGCTTTGGATGACTTCAGAGTGCAGATACAAGTTATGGGGCATGACAACGGCCCCCAAGACACTCATGATGATCAGCATGCTGTTGTGGGGAATACTGGGAATAAACCACGCCGGGATGACCTGGATCCAGTTGAGATCGACCAACGCGATCTCGATGATGAAACTGAGTCCGATCAGCGATACGAAGGCAATGATCCAGCGTTCCAGTTTATGATAGGAATTGCTTAACAGCATGACACTGATCAGGATCAGAATCATGATGGCTCCGATTTTTAAAGGAATCTTGAACAGCATTTCAAGGGCAATGGCACCGCCTAAGATTTCTGCCAAGGCCGTACAAACAGAAGCCAGGACCGCTGTACCCAAAGCCAAACGTTTGGTGAAAGGCTTGAAATGACGGGCAATGTTTTCAGAAAGACATTCGCCGGTCACGATGCCCAAGTGAGCTGCATTGTGTTGCAGGATGATCAGCATGACCGTTCCTAAAGTCACGACCCACAGCAGCGAAAAACCAAAGGCACTGCCGGCTTCGACGTTACTGGCCCAGTTTCCGGGATCGATAAAACCCACGGTCACCAAAAGACCGGGACCGATGTATTTGAGTATTTTAAGCGCAGAGCGCTGCGCTTTGTAATTGGGATTGTCTTTAAAGAGTTTCATAAGAGAATTATATCATCCTGCTTTTCATTTCCTGTATTTATTCAATGAATAAGCCCATCACGCCTTGGGATTCTAGACTAAAGAATCGTCGACACTGTGCTTGGCTAGTCTTAAGGCAGTGATCGCATCAAGAAGATCAGCGCTTTTCACCATGATGTAGTCGGTATCAAAGGTAGAAACCGCAAAGAGACTGATCCCATTTTCAGCCAACACCGACGTGACCGCATTGAGGATCCCAATCTGAGTAAACGCAAAAGGACCCTCTATTTTTAAAATACGCCAGTCTTTTTCCGCTTTGATTGCAGGTGGGATCAACGCTGCCTGACAAACCACAGAGAGTTCATCCCGAGTCCTGGAGATCGAATAAAAGTCACCCTGCATCGACCAGGAAGGCACTTCTGATTGAGGGTCAAAACGGCATACCCCATAGGTTGAACCCAACACACACAGCGACAGTTTGATCTTTGGCATGAGTCAGTTTTGTTTTAGATCCAAGCCATCCAGCAATCGTTGAGGGTTCTCGACCATGAGCCTTCTGGCTGTGGCCTCGCCATACAGCAAGGCAATCTGATCATAGATGTCACTGAGCTTGTTGATGCGGATACCAGTAGAGCGATGGGCATCGGTGGCGATGATGTCGCAATAACCCTCTTTCAGCATCTTCCAGGCCAAGTCTCTTTCGATGGAATGCTGGTCTTCTGAAAAACTGGACTTGTTGAGCTGAAAAACACAGCCCATCTTGCGCCATTTCTCCAATAAGCCAAAGTCTTTTTGTACAAAGGGATATCGTTCGGGATGAGCCAATAAGACCTTATACCCCATCTCCATGACACTGCTTAGATACTGATCCGCATCAATGCTAAACATGGCTGATGAATGCCAAGGCAGTTCAACCAAGACCCATTTCGTATGATTGATCGTAGCGACTCTGCCTTCTTTGAGCCACGATAGCGATAAAGGCGTCGCCATCAGCTCACATCCGAAAATGAGTTCTACATCAAAGCCGTTTGCTTGAATGGCTTCGCAACACTGATCATAGACTGCCTTTAAAATGGTGATGTCGTTTTCATATTTCAAACCCGGCAAACAATGGCTGGTCGCAATGACCTTTTTGACCCCATCGTTGTGGGCAACTCTAAACATTTCTATCGAATCCTCTATCGTTTTGGCACCGTCATCTATTCCAAACAATACGTGGCTATGAACATCGATCATGTCTTTTCTCCTATTCAACGCTTTTATTATACAAAAATCAACGTGATAAAAACCAGCGGAGAGGTCCTAATTTGAATAAACACAAAAGCATATCCTTACGATCATCAGAGATAAGACCTGAGAAAAGGTGAAATCACCCTGCTAAACAAGATCACAACCTTCCTCTGAACAGACTCTGAAAGTTGGATTCCGTGTGAATCAAGTCGGACGAGCGCGCTATAATGGGCTAAGGAGGAATAAGCGATGATGACCCTAATTTCAGAAGATCTCATTGAATGGTTGAAACAAAAGCCGGATTTTCCTTCTGTCATGGCAAGAATGGTTTCTGAACCAAACTTGCCGGATCGATTATTGGACCTCATCGAAACCGACCCCGGCAGTTTGAAATTCGCCTGTGACAAACTGATTCAGAGGCTTAGTCTGGATCATCCTGAAATCATCTATCCTTTTTTCGAAAGGATCGCATCTCATTTAAACCATCCCAATCATTTCATCCAGTGGGGTGCCTTGCTTACCTTGCCCAATCTGATCGGCTTGGATGGGGGTGAGAAATTCATGAAGGTCACCCAAACCTATCTGGACTTGATCGATGGAGATTCGATGATCACGGCCGGCAATGCAGCAAAAGGCTTTCTCAAACTTATCCCCTATCATCCTGAACTGGAGAAGACCTTCGTCACGCACTTGATCCACTGTGAAGACCGGGTGTATCTCGATCAAGGAGCCATCTCGCCGGAATGCAGAAACATCATGATTGGACATGTCGTTGATCTGTTTACACAGCTCTATGCGACCTCTTCTCAACAAGCCCTCATCCGATCATTCATTTTGAGGCACGCCAACAATCCTCGACCCGGTACCGCCAGAAAAGCCAAAGCCTTTATGACTCGCTTCCCTCAATAGATAACCATTATCAACGACCCTACAAAAAAGACTGACATTTCTGTCAGTCTTATCATACTTATTCATCATCGGGTCGAGTTGAACTTGATGATCCTTATTTTTCGATCGGATGATCCGGTCCCTTGAGATCCAGCTGATAGAAGGCAAGATCCAGCCAATGGCCAAACTTATAACCGACATGGTTGAGGGTCCCGCTGTGTCTGAATCCGAACTTCGTACATAAGGCAATACTGGCTTTATTCTCAGAATCGATACCGCAAATCAGGGTTTTGATGCCGATTTTTTCAGTATGATCCAGGATCACTGTCATCATTGCTTTACCGACCCCTTGATTTCTGGCACGCTGATCGACATAGATCGAGAGTTCCATCGCATATCGATAGGCCGGTCTGGGTCTGAATTGTCCATAGGCAATGTATCCTAAAAGTCCTTGTTCATCTTCAGCCACAAAGACAGGGATGTTTTCATCCTGTTTGTGTTTGAACCAGGCGAGTTGTTCATCATAGGTAGCCGGTTCATAAGAATACACGGCCGTGGAGTGAATCAAGGCATCATTGAAGATAATCAGGATGCCAGAGACATCGTCTTGTGTAGCCTGTCTGATGATCATAGGAACCTCCTTCGTCTCAGGGTGATTGATTTTATGGCTGAGTAATCGGCTTAGGTCTGGGAATCAGAATCCTTTTCACTGGCGATCGTCGAATAGAAAGCATAATGTGATTTCCCGACTACTTTGGTTTGATACAAGGCCAGATCTGCCTTCTTGATGAGGGTTTGTGCATCTTTGCCGTCTTCAGGATACAAGGATATCCCGATACTGGTGGATATCGTGAAATCATGGCCTTTGATCGTAAAGACTTCTTTGAAACAATTCAAGATTTTTTCTGCCGCCGTTTTGACTTGATCAGCATTTTCTATATTTTCCAGCAGAACGATGAATTCATCTCCGCCGATTCGGGCCAGGATATCTGATTTTCTGAGACACTCTGATAAACGGAAGGCAACGCTGTTCAAGACATCATCGCCAAAATCATGACCTTTGGTATCATTGATGATCTTGAAGTCATCCAAATCCAGAAAAAGCAAGGCCAGCTTGGATCCGCTGCGTTGGCTTTGATGCAACGAGTGCGTCATCAGTTCTTGCAGCAATCGGCGGTTTGGCAGTCCCGTCAAGGCATCATGATTGGCATTGAATTCATTTTCTTTATGAACGGTCTCCAGATCATCCAGCATCCCGTTGATTTCGTTGATGACCACAGTGAATTCATCATGGCTTCTGGGGGTTTTTAAGCGATCCGAGAAATTCTTATCGGTTCCGATCTTATCGACGGTGGAAGTGATGTAGTTGAGTTTTGTCAAAAAATGCATGTTCATAAAGAAGGATAGGATCAGGATGCAAAATCCGCTGATGAGGAAGATGAAGGTTCCGGCCAAGATGACCCCTTCTCGCCCGACATTATAGGTGTCCCGATTGGCCGTGATGATGATTTTGATGGCAGGATTTCCAAGCAGGTCAACTAAGACAGACTTGGCTTGGATGTGATCTTGATCGAGCGTGGTGATCTTGATTTCGGGTTGATTTGAAAAGGTACTCAAGAGTATCGGTTCATTCATGGTTTCCAAGGTCAGATCCAGTTTCAACTGTTCCTTTAACTCGGTGACATAGGCCTCATCGATCAAAAAGGTCACCAAAAGATTGCCCTTCACAGGACCATTGCCATCACTGGGAAGAATCGGGCTTGAGGCGATCAGCAACGTTCCTTCAGGGAGGTTGATGATGCCTTTAAGGATAAAACCCGGATTGTTGTTGAGCAAGACCGGACTGTTTTTGACGAAGTCCAATAACGCCGCTGTGGGCGTTTCCAAAGCACCGGTCGCACTGTTTTGCGCTTCCGCCTTGATGATCTTACCTTGATCATTGATGAAGATCATCGCATTGATATCGAGATTGGTAAAGACATCCTCGACCAGGTTTGCTTCAATGTATTTTTCATTTTGATCACTGATGAAGGTATAGGTATCATCCCATACGCCCCAATCAAAAGCGATCTTTTCCAGGCGGTCGATTTTTTCTTGTATGGTATTTTGTGTACGGGTCATATGATCCGTCAGATCTGCTTTTTCTATGGTTTCAAAACGATGAAGCATGACCGCACTCAGAATGCCGGTGGTACCGACAAACATAAAAAAGAACACGCCCACCAGGAGTAAGATCGTCTTGGATTTCAGAGATATAAATTTCTTTTGTTTCAGCATATTTTATGGTTAAATAGGGGTTTAAAAAACCCAACTGTGTTAACAGTTCTTAGTTTAGCACGAAATGCACACTATGGGATGAAATCCGTCATTATGACACATTTTTTCACAATAATTAGCTTTGAAGTCAGCCTAACCTTTCTTTGAGCATGTTTTAACACTTTGTCTTGACTTGGAGTTGACTCCAGGGTCTACAATGAGGATAGACTTAGGAGGATCCCATGGAAACCATGAAATTAGGCAATACCGGATTAGAGGTATCGAGACTGTGTTTGGGCTGTATGAGTTTCGGAGATCGCGCTTCCGGATTCAACACCTGGGCTTTGGATGAAAAGGATAGCCGTGTCATCATCAAAAGGGCTTTGGACTTGGGTATCAATTTCTTTGATACGGCCAATGTCTATTCCAACGGCACCAGTGAAGCAATACTGGGCAGAGCCCTCAAGGATTTCGCCGATCGCGACAAGGTCGTCATCGCGACGAAAGTGTATTTTAAAATGCACGATGGGCCTAACGGCAGCGGTTTGTCGAGAAAGGCCATCCACAGTGAAGTCGAAAAAAGCCTGAAGCGGCTTCAGACGACCTACATCGATTTGTATATCATTCACCGATGGGATTATGATACCCCGATCGAAGAGACGATGGAGGCGCTCCATGACTTGGTTAAAGCCGGCAAGGTACGCTACATCGGAGCCTCGGCCATGTATGCCTGGCAGTTTCAAAAAGCCCAAAACGTCGCTGAAAAACACGGCTGGACGAAGTTTGTGTCGATGCAGAATCACTACAATCTGATCTACCGGGAAGATGAACGGGAAATGATCCCTTACTGCACCGACAGTAAAGTGGCTTTGACCCCTTACAGTCCTTTGGCTGCCGGAAGATTGGCGAAAGAACCTTTAGAAACCTCGTTGCGCTTGGAGACGGATCAGACGGCGATCGGTAAATACGGGGCATCGGAAGAAGTCGATCGGCCCATCATCGATCGCGTCGGTGAACTCGCAGCGAAACATCAGGTGGCCCGCTCTCACATTGCGCTAGCCTGGTTGTTGCAGCGTCCTCAGGTGGTCTCACCCATTCTTGGCGTGACCAAGTTGAGTCAGCTGGAAGATGCCGTGAAAGCCTTTGAGATCAAACTCAACAAAGAAGAAATGGCTTATCTTGAAGAACCGTATGTCCCTCACCGTTTGGTTGGTGCCTTACCGGTTCCACCTCAACGATAAAAAAAGAAGTCATCCGCATTGGATGACTTCTTTTTTACTTGGTACATAGAAACGCCCCGATGGGGACGGGGCGTGCTGAATTCTTCAGGAAAGGAGAATACCAGCAAAATTATTATACGATAAGTTTGTGAGTTTAACAGCCTAAATCATACTCAGGGAAACTTTGTGCGTTTCCAGATTGATCTCAAGGACACTGACCGTCACAATATCGCCGACGGCGACCTTTTCATAGGGTGAAGACAGTTTGTCCTTACTGAGTTTGGAGATGTGGACCAACCCGTCGTTTTTGAGACCGATGTCGACAAAGGCTCCGAAATCAGTGACATTTCTGACTGTCCCTTCCAAAGACATCCCGACTTTCAGATCCTCCAGTTTGACGATGTCACTGTGCAACAGCGGTCCGTCAAAACGTTCACGGTAGTCTCTGAAGGGCGTTGCCAAGACGGTTAGGATGTCACTGACCGTATAGGTGTCCGCATTCAATCGTGCCGACAAAGCCTTGGGATCCGCTGTGGACAAGGCTGTCAAACGCGATTCATCCGATAAAGAACGGATGCTCAACTCGGTCATGATCTGACGGGTCAAGCGATAGCTTTCAGGATGGATGGCCGTACGGTCCAATTCATCCTTGGCTTGCGGAAGACGTAAGAAACCGGCTGCCTGTTCATAGGCTTTGGCTCCCAGTCCTTTGACTTTCTGAAGTTGAAGACGGCTGATGAAATGGCCGTTTTCATTACGATAAGCCACCAGTGATTTGGCGACGGTCTTATTGAGCCCGGCGATGTGTCTGAGCAGTTCTTCACTGGCCGTATTCACATCGGTGCCGATTCGGTTGACCGTCTTGACGACGGCGAAATCGAGCCGTTCCTGTAAACGGGCCGGGGCCAGATCGTGCTGATACTGACCGACACCGATGCTTTTGGGATCGATCTTGATGAGTTCTGATAAAGGATCCAGAAGACGCCGTGCGATCGAGACGGCAGAGCGTTCTTCAACGTGAAGATCAGGGAATTCTTCCCGTGCCAGATCACCGGCACTGTAGACAGACGCCCCGGCTTCAGAGACCATCGCATAGCGGGCTTGGATGTCCGGATTGTTTCGTAAGATCTCGGCGATGAAGGCTTCGGATTCACGGCTGGCCGTGCCGTTACCGATGGCAATCAGAGTCACTTGGTATTGTTTCAATAACTCAATGGTTTTCTTGATGGCTTCATTTTTCTTGTTGACGGGCGGATGAGGGAAGATGACATCGATGCGCAAGAGCTTGCCGGTACTGTCGATGACAGCCAGCTTACAGCCGGTACGGTAGGCCGGATCCAAGCCTAAGATGATTGCCCCTTTCATCGGGGATTGAGACAACAGCCGCTCCAGGTTGGCAGAGAAGACATCGATCGATTTCTCCTGGGCCCTTTCAGTCAGGCTTGCGCGCAGTTCACGCTCCAGGGATGGATACACCAGTCTTTTCAAACCATCACGGATGGCTTCATCCAAAAGGCCGTTGACGATCGATTCCTGATTGTGTGTCAGTTTACTGAGTTGGACCTTGGCATAACGTTCTTTGTTGTAGTCCAGTGATACATCCAGGATCTTTTCCCGTTCACCGCGGTTGATGGCCATAATGCGATGTGAGGCAAGCGTACTGCAGCGTTCCGAGTAGGTATAGTAGACCTTATAGGTCTTTTCTTCGTCGATGGCATTTTTCGCCAGTTTCACGATGATCTTGGCTTCTGTCAACAGGGTTTCTCTGATCTTCTGTCGTAATGAGGCATCATCGCTGACCATTTCAGCCAGGATATCTTTGGCCCCTTGGATCGCATCGTCGATCGTCTCTACTTTGTCCGTAAGATACCGTTTGGCTTCTTCTTCGACACTGCCCTTTTTAGGACAAGTCAAGATCCACTGTGCCAGAGGTTTGAGTCCTTTGGCGATCGCATCGGTCGCCCTGGTCTTGCGCTTTTGTTGGTATGGACGATAAATGTCTTCAACCGTAGCCAAGGTCTCACAGGCCTCGATCTGCTTGATGATTTCGTCGGTCAGTTTGCCTTGGGTTTCAATCAAGCGTTTGACGTCTTCCTTGCGCTTGGCCAGGTTCTTTTGGTACTGGTATTGTTCATCGATGTAACGGATCTGTTCTTCATCGAGACCTTTGGTGACTTCTTTGCGGTAACGGGCAATGAAGGGGATCGTATTGCCTTCGGACAAAAGATCAAGGGTATTCTTAACTTGAGCGAATGATATTTTTAAGGTGTTGGCGATGGGCTGGATGAGTTTTTCCATGAATTCTCCTTCAAGGGATAAAAAAAGCAAAGTCATTGGACTTTGCCTATGGTCCTCTAAAATCGTAACTGATTTATGGTTAATAATCAAGGTGCTTATTTGGATTCAAGGTCAACGATCATTTTCATGCAGGCCGGACAGACCCAGGATTCTTTCCTGGATTTTCTGATGAACCGGTATTTAGCCACAACGATCTTCATCTTGTCTTTTTCAAAATCGAACAACGCTTCTTCGGTCTTGGGGTACCACACAATCTGATCTCTGGGGGTAACCAGTTCCCCTTGAATCATGGCTTCGTGACAATATGGACAGTCCATTGATGTTCCCCGCTTTCACTTTCCTCTATCTTAGCCTATATTGAGCTGTGATTACAGCGGGAAAATGGACTTTTTGTGTTCGCCGTTGATGATTTGGGCCAGCGCATTATAGAAAGCACTGAACCCGCAGAAAATCCCGACGATGCCGGCGATCAGCGTGATCGTCTCGTTACCGGTAAAATCCCCAAGCGCCAACAAAGCAAATAAAACAGTCAGTGATCCAAAAACAACTTGGGTCGCTTTATTGTGAGTCAAGGTCCCAACAAACATCAAAGCCGTGAATAAACCCCAAATCGACAAGTAATAGCCCATCGCAATCTTATCGGCAGCCAAACCGGCAGGAGCCATGGTCCAGATGATGACCAAAGACCACCAGAAGCAGCCATACGCGATGAACGCTGTACCGGCAAAGGTGTTGCCTTGTTTCATTTCAAAGATCCCGGCAATCAATTGAGCCAAACCACCCATCGCCACACCCATGGCAATGATCATGATCGATAAAGGCAGGTAACCGACATTGTGGACATTCAATAAGATGGTCGTCATACCAAACCCAAGCAAACCCAAAGGACCGGGATTGGCCAATTTCTGTGTTGTCATATCATTTCTCCTTTTTGCATAAACGCAGTGGTTACAGTATATCAAGGACCCTTCTGGCTTTCAATCAAAACATGAATGAATTCTCATGTTTATAAAAAGGGATTATTGCTTGATACAATAAAGCTTTTGTGAGGATAGGAATATAAGTTATGAAAAAAGACACCGGTTGTTTCTGGTGTCTTTTTGGGTTAATCGATGTGGATCTGGTTGTTGTCCCTAAGGCTTTTTCTGGCCATCAGCATGATGTAGTCTTTGGTGAATTCCGGTTCTGTCGCATAGGTCCATTTACTGTAGCCTGAACTCAGTCTGATTCGTTCACTGATTAAATCGGATCGGCCTCCGAAGTAATAGAGATTCAAGTCTGCCATGGTCGTGGCCATCTCATCGATGTCTGCTGATGTATAGGTTCCCAAAGCCAGCAAACGCTTAGAGGCTTTGTTGTAGGAAGCATTCCAAAACGAAGCCGTCGCATAAGTCGTGAAGTTCAGCAGGTTGGGATCGGTCAGCTGATTTTGCTTGGCCCATGCCTCAACATCCAGTTTTTTCGTAAGATAATCAAATCCGGTAACCGGATCATACTGAAGCGTCCCGTATTGGAAAGGGACCATCAACAATGTTCCTGTGGCGATGTCATAAAGCGGATCTTCGGAAAAAGCATCTTTTCGGATATCCTGGATATGAAGATGTCCGCTTAACACGAGTTCGAGATTTTCTTCATGGAAGAGTTTTTGAGCATCGGCGCTGTTGTCTATCGCGTACCCTGAGAAGAGTTCATTGTGGTTTAAAAGATTGTGATGCATAACCGTCAGGATGCGGGCACCGCTTTTCTTAGCCAGAGCCGTACAGGTCTTGATCCACTCCAGCGTTTGAGGCAAGAGTCTGCCGCCAGAATAAGGGACCCATACCTGGTCTGTTTTGGAATAATTGTTGGTATCCAGCATCAAGAGCCATAGATCATCAGAAGGCATCGCCAAGTAACTGAGGGAGTCTTTGTCTCTTAGGACGGCTTCGCTGTATCCGAAATCAGAATACAGATTCTCGAATTTGGTCCAGGATACGGTATCGGTTTTGATTTGCGTATCGCCTGTGAAGGCTCTGGCCCAGGCATTTCGGATGTCATGATTACCGGGGATGATGTAGACTCTTGTCCCCGCTTGTTCGATTTTCTTTAACTTTTCAGACAGTTTGACATGGCTCAGCAATTCACCGTTGTTGGTAAGATCACCGCTGATGATCAGGATATCCGGTTTTGTTTCGATCATCTTGTCGACAAAGGCATCCACGATCTCGTTGTTGTATTGAAACATCCGCCCGTCTCCGCTATCCACATACCTGATGAAGGCAGGACCTAAGTCAAACAGTCCTTTGTCAAGATAATGCAGATCGCTGACGACAACGATCGAAAGATCCTTGCCTTTCGGTAATTTTATTGCTTGTATTTTTGCGGCTGTACATCCGCTCAGTAAGATCAGCGTGATCAGGAAGCAAAGCAGATAACGCGGGGTTTTTCGGTTTATGGAAGTCATGATTTCATTCTAACAGAAAATCAGCTTGACCCTTAAAACACTATTTGGAAGTTATCCACAAAAAAACCACCTCAATGAGATGGTTCAGGTTATATAAGAAATGATTCTTTACTTTTTAGCCCAGACATCCGCATAATCGGGCTTTTTTTCAAACTGAGCCAAGGCATAGGAACAGACAGGATTGATCTTCAGTAGGTGCTTACGGGCATAGTCGACCGCATACGCCACCAACGCTGAGCCGGCGCCTTGGCCCTTTAAACTGTCGCCAACTTCTGTATGCCATATCGTCAGGATTTTGTCTTCGACGGAATAGTCGATTTTGCCTTGTATGCTGTTCTCATCATTACCGATATAGAATAAGTTGTTTGCTTCGTTGATGTTAAACATCATGCTTTCCTCATTTCGATCACCAAATAGTGACTGTTTTCTTGAGCTTCTAACAATAAACTTTCCTCAACGCTTTCCAGCGCATCGCGCATGGTGAGTTGTACTCCGTTTACCAGTGATCTGCCTTCGATCAAGACTAGGTATGCTTGGCGATCTGCGTTCACTTCAAAGCGGATCGTTTTTCCCGCATCCAACTCAAGGACATTGATGTTGGCATCTTGATGGATCCTGATCGGGGCAGACCCTGTGGTTGATGATACGATCTGCAGCCACTGATTGTGTCTGTCTTTGGCTTCAAAGCGATGATCCCCGTATTGCGGTTTATACCCTCGCTGATCAGGAACGATCCAGATCTGAAGCAAGCGGGCCAGTTGATCTCCACGGTTGTGTTCACTGTGAACGACCCCCGTTCCGGCGCTCATGTATTGGACATGCCCGCGGCTGATCGTGTTTTCATTGCCCATGTTGTCGCCATGGGTCAGTTCACCGTCCAAGACATATGAGACGATCTCCATGTCGCGGTGAGGATGCATGTCGAAGCCTTCATGGGCTTCGATCAGGTCATCGTTGATGACTCTGAGTACTCCGAAATTCATGTTTGAGGGATTGTAGTATTGGGCAAAGGAGAAGTGGAAGAGACTGCGAAGCCACCCCAGATTGCTGCTTCCCATTTTTGTGTGATCAATTTTGCGTATCATTGTTATTCCTTCTTTCTATTCAAGACCTTGTTGGGCATGCACGCCTATTTTCTTGTTGAGACGGATGTATTCTTTGGCTTCATCCTCGCTCAGGACTCCGAAAAGCCCTTTGACAAACTGTGCGTGAGAGTCAAAAGCAGCGCTGATCTGAGTTTTCCCTGACTCGGTGAGCCGGGCATAGATCACGCGTTTATCCGTAGTACAATTTACTCGCTCTACGAGTCCTTTGCGAACCAACATATCGATCACATAGGTCATCGACCCGCTGCTTAGCAAGACTTTCTTGGCGATGAGCTGGATCGGAAGATCTTCGCCTTTACTGTGCAAGGCTTCCAAAGCCATGAATTCACTCAGGCTCAGATTCAATCCAGCGATGTTTTTTTCGATTTGTTTCTCAACGCTTCTTGACGCTTTCAGTAAGGTAACCAGGCTTTTCAGTTCATTCATGCGTGCACTCCATTTATCTTGAATTCGAGATAATTATAGATTACTGATGAGCAGAAGTGAACTGAAATGCCCAAGATCATCTTGGTGAACTTGATGACAGTTCTTTGAATCCGATTCGGAAATAGAAGGCCTACTAACTCTGATCCAATAACATAAAAGCCATCTCAACAAATGCACTTGTAAAGCGAAAGTAGACAACTAAATAAAAGACTATGTAAACCCCAGGTCAGTCTTATATTGAACTGGGGTTTTGTATTGTAAAGCGTAAGCTGGGCGATCGTTGTTGAAATAGAAAATAAAATCCGTTATGACTTTCTCGAAGTGATCAGTATGTCGAATGTTGAAATCTAAATACAGTTCTGCTTTTACCCAACCGTTTATCGCTTCGATTATCGGATTATCGGTCGGTGTTCCGCTTCGGCTCATCGAACGGCGTATGTTATAATTTTGGTGAGCTCGGGTGAAAGCTCGGCTGGAGTAGACTGTCCCTTGGTCTGTGTGAAGAACTGTGGACTTCTCTGCTCCTTTTATTTTGGCTTTCAACTGCTCGAGACACTGGAAGTAAGGCTTCGGATCACCTCGATATGGAGATAATGCGGAAGCGATAATCTCATTGTTGAAGGTATCCAAGACATAAGTCCACTCATATTTAGTTCCCTTGTTTCGAAGTTCAGTCATATCCGATACGACGATTTCTAAGGGTTCTGAAGCGTTCCACCAGCCCTGGATCTGATTTGGATAGATTATGCTTTCTTCACCGGTTTTTAAATAGTGATAGTGTTTTGCTGCGGATCTGATTCCCGCCGTTTTCGCACACACGTGGGCCAGGTGATCTGAGAATACCCATCCTGTGTTGCTTTTGATCACTGCTGCCAGGCGATGATACCCATAACTCTTGTGTTTCTTATGTTCCTGTTGTAAAAGTAAAGTCAGATCACGGCGATTCATCTCATACTGATTAAGCGTTTCTCTACGCTTAAGCCACTTATAGTACCCTGACCGATTCAAATTGAGATAACTCAATAACTCACTGACTCCGAATTCTGATTCGAGTTCTTCTGTGATTTGATATTCTTGCCGTTTAAAGTGACGTACTCCTTCTTTGAACCCACTCCTTTCACTGTGTATCCTTTTTTTGCTCGCGCTAACTCCACCTTAAGTTTCATGTTTTCGAGTCTTAATCGATCCAGCTCACTCAAGGATTTACTCGTATGCAGAGCCGAATAAGGATTCCCTTTTTTCTTGGGTTTCAGTCCTTCTGCTCCGTCCCTGTCATATTGGACGATCCATCTCCCGATATTCTGATGAGAGATTCCTAACTCTCGTCCGAGTTCTCTTAGGGATTCATGTTGATCTAAATACCGATTTATTATCTTCAATTTGTCTTCCACACTGTATTTCTTGTTTGTTCCGCCTTTATTTCTTCCCATACGTCTCCTCCTGTTTATAGAATATGTAGAAAGTAGACTTTAATCAAAGAACTTGTCTTTTCTTAATGTCTACTTTTACTTTACTACTGCATCAACAAAGATGGCTTTTTAGATGACTGTAACTTTATACTTCGCGGTTTTGCTTGTTTTGGTTATAGTCAACGATCATCCAGATCAACAGGATCGGAATCATGACCGCAAAGACATAATTGCCGATTTCTCCCGGGGCAGTTCCGTTCAATACTGATTCACTCATGGGTTTGATGATTTTACCGATGGCGATCCTAAAAATGTATTCAAACCAGATCAGGACCAACCACAGGGGTATCATGCTTTTGTATTTGATTAAACTGACGATATACATCAGTCCGATGATCAGTTGGGACAAGCCCCATAATGAGAAAATAAAGTAGATGACTTGGTTTGGATCCGGGTTACCTTGAAAAACAATGATGGTCGCAATGGAGTTGGCACCGCCGTCCAAAGCAAAAATATGGACCAGGCTTCTTCCAACGGTCAGCACCGTTATGACGAGAAACAAAAGCAGAATGATCTTATTGAATCTGACTTTATTGTCAAAGACTTTCGGAAAAAACAGTGCCATAGTTAAGACTCCTTTAGTGATACACTTGTAACAGTATACCGTTTGCCAGTAACTGCGACAAGCAGGCACCGCAAAATGAGACACAAACAAGGAGATTGTCACATGACTCAAAACCCTCGGATATCCCGTTCCAAAAAGGAAATCATCAATGCGCTTTTAAGATTGATGAGACTTCAATCGATCGAAGACATCACAATAACCCGTGTCGTCAATGAAGCACGCTTGACTCGGATGACTTTCTACCGACATTTCGGTTCTCTTGATGAGGTGCTTACCACTTATATGGGTCAACTTCTGGATGAAATCAAACAGTCACTTGATCAATTGGATGACCCAACCTTGGCTGATCTTTTACTTTTCCGATTTCAGGTCTTTCAGCGTCATGCTGTAGCCTTATCCATGGGAAACAGGGGTAACATCGATTATCTGATCGAACGCTTCAGAATCAAACAGATTATGACTTTCTCGGATTTATTCAAACGCGATCTCCACGCTTTTGAACTGAATTATCATTTGGGTGGGATCGATGCAGTCACAAGGGTGTGGATCTATGATGGAATGCAGCAATCTCCCCAAGCCATTACTGCGTCAATCATGTCCCTGATGGACGCAAAAAAATAAAAAGCCATCTCTCAGTACATACCCTTTATCGATCGTTTGGAAGATGGCTGTAATAAACAAAATGCAATTAATCTTGTCTTTGATTTTAATGATCCGAGATTTGACAATCCAAGACAGCACCCTTTTCGACGGAAAGCGTTGTTGTATGAATGGATCCGACGACTTTAGCACTGTGTTCAATACTGAGTTCCTGATGGACGGTAATGATACCGTTGACCGACCCACAAATTCTGATGTCTTGTGCTGTCACATTTCCTGTGACCTCAGCACCGGACTCAATGATGATCCGTTGGGTGGAAACGAGGTTTCCGATGACCTTGCCTTTGATGATCAGGCTCGATTCACTAGACACATCACCTGTAAGCGTAAATCCGATCCCGAAGACACTGAACTCCTCAGAAGAAACAGGCAGGATTACCGGTTTCAAGACGGGTTGAATCTGATTTCTAGGCGTACTGGTTTTTTCTAGGATCAGTGAAGGATCCACTGAGCTGACCGAGCTTAAGAGAGGCGACAGAATTGGTTTGCCAAGGTGAGTTTGACGTGACTTGAGTTTTTTTAAGCCATAAAACAGTCCGGTACCCAAGCCTGTAAACACTACTGCGAAACCAAGCCAATTGATGAGATTCATCCATGTTTTATCTCTGAGATCCAAGTTTTGACTGACTTGATTGCCCAAGACCGTTCCCGCAAGATCACTGACAGTCACTTTGAAGGTCAAGTTTCCGTTGAGCGGACTCTTTGGGATGTAGCGGTAAGTCGATTGCAGTTTGCTGATGGACAGTGTCGGAAGATACGCGATGTCCATCAGATCAATCAAGGTCGACTGGTCATAGACTGACAGATCGATCTTGATGTTGTTTTTCTCGGAGATCAGATTATCAATCACATAGACCACGTCAAATGCAGTCGCCTTCTTGGTTTTTGGATCCAGTTGCGAAGTTACGCTGACGCTGGGGATCATGATTGTTTCAAAAATATAGTCTTTGGTTTGTGCGGGGCTATCGACGGTAAAGAAAAACATTTTTTGATATCCCGAACCATCCACCAGAAGTCGATAATCGCCATAAGGCAATCGTTCGTTCAGACTGGTTGCCTGAACACTGCGCAGTCCCATAGCATCCCCGTTGACCATTTGTGACAAATGCAGTATGGCTTCCACCGGTTTTTGATCATTTGAGACAACATGGATCGTCACGTCACTCGTTATGGCGTCGACCTTCAGTGATGAAGCCAAAACGATCACTGTTTTTGCTTGGGATGAGGCCGTGTAAGTGAGTTCGAGGGTAAGCGGATAATCCCCTGCCGGCATCGTTTGGTCAACGACGATCCCAATGGGGATCCGGAGTGTCGAGTTGGCACTCAGCGATAGCGACCCTTGTTGGAAAACAAGCGCTAATCCATTTTGAACTTTCGCAGACAGTGAGAACATCACCACTTCATTTGAGTTGTTTTTGACTTCTATGAAGGAGTCCATCGCATCCAATTGACTGCCCGCAGCCAAATGATAGGCATTTCCCAGAAAGGACCCGCTGACGCTGATCAGGTCTGATTCCGCATGGATACCCATTGGAGCAAGTGACGTAAACATAAACAAAAGAAAACACCAAAGTGCAATCTTAATCGGTCGTTTTGATGTTTCTTTTGTTTTGAGGATCATTTTAGGCTGCTGATTCTTTCTTTGATCTGCGCTTTAGCGCCAAGAACAGATAGTATGCGGTGGAAAGTGAGGTGATCACACCAAACCCGATTGAGAACATTGACCATAAGCTGAATGGGCTCTTGGCTTCAACAATCGCATAGTAGGAGAAATGAGTCGTCTTGAATTCCAAATAACGGACACCGTCGATGGTGACCAGGGTACTGGCCATGGTGGTTGACGTCCCGTCTGCTGCAATATAGATGACACCCAGATCGGTTTTACTTGAGAAGGCTTCCGGAACCGGGAGTCGTACGGTGATCTCACCTTGAACTTGATCCATACTCAAGATTTCACTGGTAAAGGACCCGTCTTTAAGATAAGTTGTTTTGATGATTTTCAAATCATACACATGAACAAGCGCATACTTATCGGTTTCAAGTCCCGTTACGGTTGGCTGCTGTGTGGTTTCCAAGATCGTCCCATTGATTTTAAGGGTAATGGAATCGACATTGGGATTGACCTCGTCGTTCAAATTGACGAAAGACTCAAACCCGACCAAGGACACATTGGAGAGCGGATCAACAGCGTTGTATTTCAACAGACTGTTGGTGACATACTTCAACAAGGTCATGCCTGATTCAGCAGGCAGCTGACTGCGTTGCTGAGAACTTAAGGAATGATACATGTCGACAAAAACCGTTTCTTTACCGGAATTGATCATCATTTCAACGAAACGGTTGATCAGTTCCTGAGGCAGTTTGGCTTTTTGTTCAGGGGTGAATCTGAAGTAGAGTTCTGCGGACAGATCGGCTTTGGAATTGTCCAAGGCGATTTTCAGCAAGGCTTCAAGATTGACTTGAGATAAGCCGTCTTTTTGAGCGTTGGTGAGTTTGCCGTACACTTCGGCAACTGTGTCGATCTTGCCGGTACTGATGGCTGTATCAACCACCTTATTGATGGAAGGTAACGGAATCAGCCCTTGTTGCTGCGAAGTCAAACCGGTATAGATGATGATGACTTTCGTCTTGTCTCCTAATTTGATTGAGGCATCAACGACATGATTAACGATTTCTTGAGGCAAGGACACTTTTTGCTGTGTGGTCAAGCCGGAATACACATCCAAGATCACCGTGACCTCACCTTGAGTAGCCAAGACTTCCATCAGGGTGTTGATCGTGGCTTGAGGCAATGCGGATCTTTGTTCATCAGAGAGACTGTTATAAAGTTTGAGGGACAGTTCAGCATTTCCCTTAGCCAAGGCGTCATCCACGATCTTGGCGATCGTTTCTTGGCGCTCAACAGGCAAATGAGCAAAGATAGCCGTATATTCTTCACTGTCGCTGGTAAACTGAGCCGGTCTGGTTTCTGGTTTTTCATTAATTTCTTTGAAGTAATCAAAGAGTTGTTCTTCAGTGACATCCGTCAGTGATTTTTCTTCCAGGTTATAACCATCCGTTTTTCCTTCAGCCAAATCACTGAAGACTTCTCTTAAGGTATAGATTCGGGCTTTCAGATCCATCGGGATAACCAAGGTATAGTTGTCTGCTTTTTCACCATCCAGCGCGAAGTTTACGCTGACAGGAATATCAACGCCGACCACACTTGTTTCAAAGGTTCCGGTTGCCGCGTTGCGGACCGTTAGCACATCGCCGTATGCGCTTTGAGATAAGCTGACATCCGTTAAAGAAGCCAGTGTCGTCCCATCAAAAATCTTGTTTTTAACGGTGACTGTAGCAATCGTCAACGCCTTCGGAGAGACAGTCAATACAGCCGGTTCTCCATAGGTGATCTCATAATTGTCTGCGCTGGCTTCAGATAAGGTGATCGAATGAGTCCCTGCTGTGGCTTGCGCACCGTTAACACACGTAAACACTTCATTCAACACAACATCCAACGAGTCTTCATACTGCAGTCCGGTGGCCACGAAACTCATTGCCGGTTCGTCATCCCCATAAACTTTGGCTTTGTCCTGTGCTTGAAGCAGCAAAGGGGCCTTGGTGACGGTCAATGTGCCATCCTGGATCGTCAATTCATAATTGTCTGCCGTTGAACCGCTCAGTGAAATCGTATAGTTACCGACCACGGCATCACTGCCGGTGGTGGTCTTATAGGTTCCTTCTGTAACGACGCTCTTGGTGTCTTCATACACCAGTCCGGAAACGATGGAGAAGCTCAGGCTGGGTTCAGAGGCCCCATAGACTTTGGTCTTATTGTCAACTTTGAGGGTCAACGGTGCTTTGGAAACACTGAGGGTTCCCTCTTGAGTGGTAATCGAATAATTGGATGCGGTAGCACCGCTCATCGAAATGGTATGGTTACCGACGGTGGCTGCACTGCCGGTATGGAGGGTATAAACCAAGTTGGCAGTATCGATGACTTGATTGTCATCACTGTATTTATAACCGAGTCCGATAAAGGTCGGTGTCGGATCCTTTTCACCATAGACTTTGGCCAGATCGCTTGGTTTCAGGATCAATTCAGCCGGAGTCACGGTCAGTTTGCCTGTGGCATAGGTCAGGGTATAGTTACTGTTGGTTTCGACATCGCTCATTGAGATCGTGTGGGTTCCTACGATCGCTAAAGCGTCTTTCGGAAATTCATACTTGACTGAATCATCATTGAGAACGGATGAGGTATCTTCATACTTAAGACCGCTGATCGTATAGGCCATGACCGGATCCAGTGTTCCATAGACTTTCGTCTTGTTTACTGGGGTTAAGGTCAAGTTTGCCGGTGTGACGCTTAAGGTCCCATCCTGGACAGTCAGTTCGTAATTACTGGCACTGGCTCCTGTGAAGGTGATCGCATAGTCTCCGACGACAGCACTGCTGCCGGAGGTGGTTTGATAGGTCCCGCCGGTAACGACGCTCTTGGTGTCTTCATACTTGATTCCGGAAACGATGGAGAAGCTCAGGCTGGGCTCAGAGGCGCCATAGACCTTGGTCTTATTGTCGACTTTGAGGGTCAACGGTGCTTTGGTTACCGTTAAGGTACCCACTTGATAACTGATCTGATAGTTATCGGCACTGGCCCCATCCATATAGATTTTGTGTTCTCCGACAACGGCAGCACTGTCTGTTTTCACAGAATACTCAAGATTGGATTCATCGATGACTTTCTTATCGTCATCATACTGAAATCCCAGCGCTGTGTAGGAAAGAACAGGGTCACTGTCGCCATACACTTTGGATAAGCTGCTAGGTTTGAGAACCAGATTGGCCGGCGTGACGGTTAAGGTCGCGGCTTTAGGGGCATAGGAAATGGTGTAATTGTCTGCGGTGGCTTCAGTCAAAGTGATCGCATGTGTGCCTACAGTGGCTTGGGCACCGGTCATCGTCGTATAGACTTCATTTTGAACGACTTCGACAGTATCACTGAATTTCAATCCTGTCGCTGAGAAGCTCATGGTGGGTTCAGCCGCCCCATAGACTTTGGTTTTATCCTGCGGTGTCAAAACCAGCGAGGCCGGGTTGATCGTCAAATCAGCGCTGACGAAGGTGATGTTGTAGTGTGGGTTGTTTGCTAAAGTCAGGTTGTTTTGCAGAAGCGAGTATTTCCCGACATTTTCACCGGTGGTCCGGGTCAGTTTTCCGCTAAGCCCAATGCCTTCAAACAAAGATCCTGAGGTGATCGTATAGGTCAAATTGCTTGGATCAGAAGCCCCATAGCTCTTGGTTTGCGGATCAGCGGTAATCGTGATGTCGACGACAATGATGTCATATTGGGCACTCACCCTCGTATCCTCAAGGATCGGATCGGTGAAGCTCAGATTAGACCATGATTTAAAGGTATAGGCTGTGCGACTTGGGTCGGATGGGACATCCTTCGCTTGAACCATACTGCCTTCTATGACAGACAAGGTCTTGATGACAGAACCGTCAAAATCTTTGAAGGTGACGGTATGCGAGGAAAGATAACGACCGATCAACTGAGTCTTACTGTTGCCCAAGGTATCTTTGGCTTGAACATAAACATCATAAGAACCTCCAGACACGGATCCGCTGCCGGTCACACTGGCTGCAGATGCATTGACCCAGTCACTGATGAGGTTGGTTCCGGTACTTGTCGGGACTTTGATCAAACGATAACCGGAAATGGTACTGTTGGTAGAAGCCACGGTGAAACCGATGGTTTCTGTTCCGGTATAGCCTTTTCCGCTTGCGGCGATGATTTCACTGGGGGTAATCGAAATGGTGCTGCTTTCTTTAAAGACAGTCACGTTTTGTTTATAGGCAGTCGACCATTCCGTCGTTCCCTTTTTAACGCGCAGCTGGATCGAATAGATCCCGGCGGGTTTTGAATCGAAGTTGAAGGAGATCGATTGCGGGATCGTGGTATAGGTCAAAGCCATATCGGTCTGTTCAACCAACGACGCATTGTAGACTTTCCATTCCCAATTGGACAAAGCTGCCCCGGAAGGATGATAAGAATTATCATAGGCTGTAATGACGGTTCCAGTCTTTAAAGAGTCGACTGTGGTATCCGGCATGAGTTGAGTCTTGTCTAGCGTAAAGGTCGCTACGGAAGTCGCATTCGCATCCGTGGCAATATAGGCTTCAGAATAATCGCTCCACTGCTGAGTCACACTGTCTTGGACACGTATCGATACGAATTTATAGTAACCGGATGGATATACCACGCTATACGCGTTGGTGTTGTTGACAAGGGTCGACCAGACACCGGTAGGGACATCCAAAGTCCGCCATTCATAGTTAGACACCGGATTGTTCAAAGAGGTCGTCGTGGAGGTTGTAAAGTTGAAGGTGTTGGTTGCTGGGAAAGAGGTCGATAAGGTCGGCTTGACCAACAAAGCCGTGGCTGTCAGCTGACCGTTGATGTAGGCCGCTAAGGCACTGATCCCCTGATCCAAAGTCGCACTGGTAGCCCGATTGATGAAGGTCCCTCGGCCATAATTGCTGGTGATCAATGAATCGGCTTGTGCCTTGACTGTTGTGGCCGTAGAACCGATGGTGATGCTGCTGTTTAAGCCCCATCCGACATAATGGGCTTTGTTGGCAATCATGTAGAAGAGGACTGAACTCAAGTTGTTGGCACTGGAGAAATCCGCGATGCCGTCATTGTCGACGTTGACAAACAAACGCAAGGAGTCTTCATATTGCCAAGAGGTACTTCTGACACGGTCCGTAAAACTGATCGAGGTGTCTTCTGCCAACTTAAAATCGGTGAATTTTACGGTGGTCAATTCTGAACAGCCATGGGAAGAATAAGCTGCCATCATCCCGTAACCGAAAGTATTGTAGGACATCGGCAACGTGAAATTCTCAAACAGTTTGTATTGTATGGTCGAATAGGTATTGTTGGTGAATTGATAAAGCGATACCGTGGTCGGACTTGCGACCAGCTTCAGGTAACGATAGCTGCCGGATGAAACAGATTGTTTCGAGATGGTGGCCAGATTATAGACTGTTCCGCCCCATGCACTGCCACTGGCTCCGGTCGTGGAAGCAATTGAATTGAGTGTCAGAGATGTTTCTTCTTTAAAGGCATTGATTTCGATGTTATCCAAACGATAAATATAAATGTCAGTTTGTCCCAAAAGAACGACATAGCCGGACAGTCTGCGATCCGTGTCTGAGTTATTGGTGTATTTGGCATTGAAGATGAAGCCTGCGCCTTCTGCGGTATGGTAACTGATCTGCGCTTCATTCAAGGTGAAAGTAAAGATCTTGTTGTTGGCGTTGTCATTGGGTGTAAAAACAAAGTCTTTAAACGCCGGCGACCCGTAACCGTTGAATTCAACCGAATTGGCTAAGGTTCTGACATGATAATCAAAAGTCGTCATCATATAAGGATCGCTGTAGTAGGTGACCACGTTGGTGTTGTTTCTGAGGGCTTGTGCATACTGATTGGTATGATCGAAGCGATACCAGCTGAAATTCGAGGTCCCCATCGAACTGCTGTCAACGGTATTGATGTGGATCTTATCCAGTGAAATATTGTATTGATTGTTCAACACGGTTTTGAGTTTATCAGAGAAACCGGTCAGATCCAGGTTGTTACTGATGGCATCTGCCGCAACATTGATTTCGATCTCACGGGCTGCAGCCTCTACTTTGACTTGCAGTTGTACTAAACTTCCTACCACCATAACGGCGACGGTCATCATAAACAGAACGGCTTTAAATTTCTTTGACATACTTTTCCCCTTTGTTGCCTGTTCACACGAGAACAGACAAGATTCTACACCCAACCAAACCAATGACTTTCGAAGACAGACTTCACTCGAATCGACTTTTTGCTGAACTAATAAAAAGAACGCCTAATTAGGAAACTGGCTGCCATTTCAGGCCCTGTAGTTTTGTGCCCTATCCTTTCGAATAGTTTACCTTTGTCTTCAAATGTTCTTCGTTCTGATTATGCACAATGTTCCTATGCAAACATAAACTCTTCTGCTTAGATTATATAATATTTAAACTTATATACAACATATTTATTTATGATTTTTGTACAAATTCATACTAAAAAGGACACAAATACCGCGATTGTCCTTAAAACTCGTAGATTATCTCATCTTATTCACAACTATAACAAGCAATCCTTTTAAATATCCTTTATAAACGGATCGCCTTTTCAAAGCCACTTTTAAAAGTATTGGATTTATAAACAACGGATTTTGATCCTCCAAATTAAAAGTTATTTATTATTTTGTCTCAAGGATATAGTTGCTTTTGCCATCCCATCGGTAGGAGAACATATCATTGATCCCGTCATGAAACTTCAAAGTGTCGTTGGCGAGCGCTACCTTATATCGCGGATCATCCTGTAAACCCAACTGATTTTCTTTCAGTCTCAGTCCAATCGTAAAGTGCTCACTAAAGGGTGTCGGTTTGAAACCGATTTTGAGGTTAAGAGTGTCTTGCGCTTTGAGATCCTGCAGATTGACCCCTTCAAAAGGCAACACTTGAAGAATGCCTGAGTCATCAAAAACGACCAATTCTGCCTCATAAGGCAAAGCGATGGCGGCAAATCCGGAATTGAACAGGGTGAGACGAAGTTTCAGTGTCTGATCTTTTCTTAATTTTACTGGCATGGTCGCCGATCGCAAAGACCACCGGTATCCCAGTGTGCTGGTGATGATATCGATAAACCTCTGATCATCATAGGGTGTTTTAGCCCACTCATCGAGGACGGCTTTGTTGTATTCATGATTCAAGTAAGTCAAATTGAGTTTTGAAAACTCCAATAAGGCTTGATCGGCTTGGGTATAAGCGCTGAGATTTGTCATCTCGCCGCCGTTGGCGACCGGATGGTTTCTCAACTCTATGAAGTTTAGCTCACCCTGTCTGGTCGATGACGTCAAGTCGTACGTATTCATATCGGAATCACCGGATAAAAGCGCGTCATTATGAAATGCGATCCTGGTGATATCGATCTGTGTGTCATCGATTTTGCGGATGAAACCGGGGGTTCTTACCGCAATGGAGATGGGTGACGGCACGGCTTCACAAAGCGCCTTTAACAACCCGTTGATTGTGTCCGCATCCAGTTGTCCTGCTTTATTCTCAAGATTACTGTGATGCCACTCACCCCAAGGACCCAAGAAACCGGCTTGAACCGATAAGAGGACCTCTTTATGTTGAGACAGGATCGGTGAAAGTTGCTGAATATGGTCAAGGATGATTATTAATGAGTGAGGGTCTTGATACTCTTGAGGATCATAAAAGCCGTATGCCGTCCTCAGGATGGCTTTGAGGCCATTGGCTCTGACGGCATCCAAAGCCAAAGACAATTCTTCCAGTTTGGCGCGTGATATGTCAGTGTCAACAAACTCAGCAATGTCAAAAGCCAAGAGCACCAGCGTGATGCCCTTGTCTCTGAGGGATTCAATGCCTTTCAGATGTCCGGTATCAAACTGGACATAAAAACCGCGCGACGGATTGATCAAAACAGTATCGCTTTCCTCATAGTTGAGTGTGGTTACCGGAATATGAATGTAGAGAGCATAAAACACACTCCCGATGATGAGGGCTATACTAATGACGAAAAGAAGAACCTTAAGGCTTTTACTCACCAAAGTCTCCGGTATACTCTACCAAAACGGCACTCATTACCCCATCCAAAGCGGTCAGCTGAGTCATATACGCCGTATTATCGCTCTTCATTTTTAACTCAAGGGTCAATTCTGTGGTGTTCTTGATCGTGGTTTTATTCTTAAGTTCAAACTTGAGTGTTTTCAGAATCCTCTGAACTTCTTCATTGGATTGATTTTCAAACTTTACGATCAGTAAGTATACCTTCGAGTTGGTTTTGACCTGAACAAGCAGGACATAGATAAGTGAGATAAATAGGGTCGCAATAAAGGAGAGAATGTATAACCCGGCTCCTGACGTGATTCCGACAGAAATCGCAAAAAACAAGAATCCGACATCCAAAGGATCTTTGACTGCGGTTCTGAAACGGACGATGCTTAATGCACCGACCATCCCCAAGGACAGCAAGATGTTGGAACTGATGGTCAAAACGATGAATGCGGTTACGATACTCACCAAAACCAACAGGATGTTGAAATTGCTGCTGTACACGATCCCTCGGTAAAATCTGCGATAAACATAATAAATGATCATCGAGCACAAGAACGCAGAAATCAAAGCCATGAAAATGCCGGGGATGCTGAGATCGGCCATCTGTCCGTTCTCTAGGAAATTTTTCTTCAGAATATCTACGAAATTAGTCATTTTGGATTACCCTCTCTCTTCTCTTTTTACAGATGATATATTTAGACACGGCATAGCGTTGCATACTTTGTTCATTGATCAGCTTGCGGATGTATTTCGGGATAAAGGAATCATACTTGATTTCAAACACCATGATGTCATCCGACAAGGCAGCACTGTAGATCACCTCAGGGTCGAAGATATCCAACCCGTTGATACTGGATCGAAGTTGCTTGTCGAAGGTCAGTCTGACATTGCCTTCTTCGACCACATAGGCTTCGCGTTCATACTCAACAATGACTTTCGGTTTCAGCAACCTTGTTTTGATGAGGGAATACAGTTCATGACACAAGGGTTCTTTCCGCTGGATCAGAAACTCCGTGTTTCCCTCTAAAATATCCTGGTATTCTTTAAGCGACAACAAGACACTTTCTTTGGCCGTCCAGTTATCCAGCTTTGATTTGGATTCCAGCTTGATGAGTTTTGACGCTCTTTCATAGACTCGGATCCTGAATTTCTTTCTGAATCGGTCCCCATCGATTTTATCTTTTAAAGCAGAATTCATGTAGTCATCGAAATAGAGGCTTGAGATCAGATACCCTTCCTCTCGGATGGTATTTTCATCCCGTTTTGCGACATGCGACAAACGATCTTTGAGGATCTGATAGGTTTTCAGGTTGATGTAGTATTTATACTCATGTCTGAGTGATTGACCTTGATATTGCATGGTTCACCTAGTCAAACGTCACTTGTCTGAGTCCAAAGTAATGGTCGCCCGTGATCGGATCTTTGAAGGTATCCAGCGAGTATTGGCTATTCCCGTTACTGTCGACGCTTTTGACTTCCAGATAATAAGTGCCCTTAAGTGCTAAGTTGACGGTGACATTGGTAACCAGGAGGTCTTTTTGCTGAAAGACCACATTTTTCATGTTTGGATCTTTCGCAAGCCGAATCGAGTATTTGACCAGATCTCCATCAAAATCACGAGCAGATTCCCAGGCAAAGCGAATCGATCCTGTGGAAGACTTTTCAGGGGTAACCGTAAAGACAGGGGTCGGATATTTCAGCGCCGTGAGATAATCATCATAATTCTTCTTGATTTCACCATAGAATCCACGGACATAAGCACGCAGCTTATTGGGTTCTAAACCCAACAGTCCGACATCCGGCAGTTTTCCCAACGTGGCTTCCATGACCGGAAAGTAGCTGGTAATGGTCTTGTTGACGTTCTCGCTTGAAAAGGTCGTCTTCATCAGGGCTTCGATCTTGTTGGTGAGTTTGGTTACATTTTCCGATGATAAGAAATAGCGACGGTGAAGATTGATGGCCGTCATTCTTTGGATCCCTTGTAAAGAGGTCGGAGCTTTAGAGTCCGTATCGGCTTCATTGAATTTGAAGGTTCCATCATAATCCCAAGGCAGCAGATACCAGGTCAGTGAGTTGGTCGGATTATACAACATGAAATTGTGAGCCAGGGTATCTTCATTGCCCAAGAGAATGTTCATGGCAACCCAAGTCAGATAGTTTTCCTCATTGAAATACTTCTTGAAGCTGGTATTGAAGTCAACGTTTAAATCATTGATGTCCTGAAGCATTTTGATCAGTTTAGAATGATCATTGCCTTCTCGGATCTCCAGAACACTTTCAAAAGCTGCTTGATCATAGGCTGGATCATCCACATTCTTCAAGGCATCATAGAGACCGAATTCAAAACTGGTTGCCTTATACAGTGTGGCATTCGCATCCAATCCGTGAGCGGTCAAGAAGCTCTTGTTGGGTTGTTCAATGTTGGTGTATAGACCATAATAAACATACTTTCTTTGTCCTTCAGGCACGGAATCATCCTTAATGTAGACTTTAACGAAGTTGGTTCTTAGACTGGCCATGTTATCCAATTGGCTCATCAAATCAAAAGAAAACTTATTGGCGATCTTACTGGGATCAGAGACATGCTTGTTGAGATTTAGGACACTGAAGCCTTTATAGTTGTCATTATCGGTCGTAAACTTGATCTTATAGGATTTGAAAGCGGCCCCGCGTGAGGAATTGCCTCTGACACGGATGATCGCATTGACCAAGGTTGTATCGACTAAGTTGGATAGCTTCCCGCTGCTGTCTCCGATGGTGACATTCGCATGTAAAGTCGGATTAAAGGATTGATCCAGCGTTGTATGCAAGTCAAAAATCGAGAAATCGATGACGCCTTCATCGGTTTCTGTAGGAAAGACCGTGATATAGATGCTGTCAAGATCAGCCGCCTTATCCAATAGATAGATGGTTTTATTCTCTACCAAAGGCAGGCCGTTGAGGGGACTGTTTTCAAGCGTCCACTCATCCAGCGGGGTTGTGTCATCCGGTACCGGTTCAACCTGATTCAGCGAACCGAAATAGAAATTAGTAAAAACACCCAAAGCCAATACGAAGACCATCCCGATCAGATAATTTTTGTTTCTCCAGTTAAATCGTGTCATAGGTCCCTCTTACTCTGCACTTTTGCAATACAGTCTGGCATTGATGGTTTTCATGAAAGTGCGCAATCTGTAGAAACCCACGATCCAAGATACGATGCCTCCAACAAACAAGGACATCGGATAGAAAGATACCCCTAAATTCAAAGCAGCCAAACTGGCAATGAAGGTCGATACGAAGAAGGTAAAGGTGGTGATGAAACTACCAAACTGATCATCGAAGTAGTACAAGAAAATGACGGTGAAATACATCAGGTAGGTACAATAGACTCCGATAGACAGCATCAGGAAGTAATTCAAGACCATCCCGCCAAAACCCAGCATCGGCAAGAACAGGATCCCCACACAAGTCAGGATGATGGTGATGATCAATTGCACTTCATAGATGTAAAACAGTTCAATATCCATCGTTTTAAGCATGATCTTACGATATTTCTCGATGATGCCGTATGTTCCGTTGATCAGGCTCCCGACATATTTCTGATACTTCTCAAAGAAGCGGGTTTCAACCTTGACAACGAAGATGACCGGGGTCGACAGGTTGACCAAGATGGCCAGAAACAAAGCCATGTCATACGATGGAGCGACCCTGAAGATCGACACCTTGATGGCGATGTCCGAGAAGAACCAATACAGGATGTTAGGGACATAGAGGGTCACGATATAGAAGAACCCGCTCAAAAACAAGTAGGGGTGCTTTTTATAGTAAGTCAGAAAAGCAAAGTAATCACGATTGGAGTGATGGAAAAAGGTCAGGATCAGGTAAATCAACATCAGGTTGATGACTGAAAAGACAACGATCATCGAAATCAGGATAATGACCAACACATTGATGTGGGTGAACTGATACAGCACATAGAAACTAACCGCACCCAGGATGACGCCTGTGAGAAAAGCGGCTGTGATTTTCAGATACTCTTTCAAGGCAGAGATAAAGAACATCAGATTATAGGTGATGCTGACGACGATGGTCAGGGTATACAGGGAAGCCAACAAGACCAGATCCGTAACCCCATCTCGATACAGTAACACCACTACGATCAAACCAAAAACCGATGACAGAAGACTAACGAAGATGGATGTTCCAAACATGGCTGACGGAATATACTCTTCTTCGTTCTCATGGATGCGGTCAGAGATAAAGCGCGTGATCGTGGTTCCGGTCGTTCCGGATACGATGATGCTGAACAGGAAGATGTATAAGGTGGCACTTGAGAAAAAGATTTGCTGCGTTTCCAAGACCCCTAAAACATCCAACGCCATATTGATACTTAAAAGCATCACCAAGAAGATGATCGTTGGACCAATGGTGGTCATTGTCGCAAAGACGATCCCTCTGATCCTGCTGGTGATGGTGGTTTTACGGAATATTTTTCTTAGTTCGAAACCGATGCCTGCCATGATTACTCCTCCTTCAGATTAACTCTGCTTTGAAAACGAACGATACAAGATCTCGTATTGATCCAGGAAGTCTTGCTTCTGATAGTATGTTTTAACACGTTCATGACCGATCATTCCCATGTGTTGTCTTAAGTTCTTGTCTTTGGCCAAGACCTCGATGGCTTCTGCGATTTTTTCGATATCCATGACCGGAACGATGAATCCGGCATGTCCCAGTTCATCACCGCTCATCCCATACAAGAGTTCTTTACAGCTGCCGACATTGGTACAGATCTGCGGGATCCCTGCCGCCATGCCTTCTAGGACCGCCAAAGGCTGGCCTTCACTGATACTGGTCAGCAGCATGATGTCAAACGTCGGTAAATAGGGTTTTATGTCAACTCTGCCAAGCAAGGAGATCGAATCCAGGTTGAAGTCTTGGATCAAGGCCAGACACTCATTGGTGTAGACTTCATCCTCTTCAGTCGGACCCAGGATGACCAGCTCCAGATTATCATAGCGATGCGTCGCGGCTTCAAAAGCCAAGATCATCGTTTTGATGTCTTTGATCGGGACGATCCGAGCTGTGACTCCGATACGGATCTTCTGATGGTTGTCTTTTTGCGCTTTTTTCGCCGGTTTTGGCTTTACAGTCACATCAAGATGCTGAGAATAGGTCGCCACATCGACCCCATTGGGGATAATGGCTGTTTTTTCAGGTGGGCAACCCATTTCGATCTGCATGTTTCGGTTGGTTTCAAACAAAGAGATGACTTTGTCTGCTTTATGATAGGCAATGCTGGAGATCCGGTAAAAGAAATTGATCCAGTTCTTCTTGAAATCACCGATGACCCAGTCGGATTTGATGATTTCTTCTTCTCTTTCTCGCGTATAGATCCCATGCTCCGTGATGATAAAGGGCTTATCCGCAACAAAGCCGGCTACACTCCCCAGCAAACCGGCATAGCCGGTAGAGGCAGAATGATAGAGATCTGCTTGAGGGAACTCTTCGATCAGGGTTGACATCAGCGGAAAAAACATTGAACGCAGGCTCCACAAAAAATCATTGAAAACCGTTCTGGAAAAATCCTGGTTATACAGTTCGACCGCAATCTCAAAAAAGTCGTGACTCATCAAAATATCGATCAGTTGAGTTTTGTGGTGCTTTATGAGTTCCAAGATTGGTTTCCATTGAATATCCTGATGGTGTTCTTCCATGATCAAAGATCTCAGGGCTTCGTGTTCAGCCTTGCTTAGTTTGAGATGAGAATGTTCGCTTTTGAACTTGATGTCATTGAGATAGATCGTTCTGACTTCCTTCACGTTGGGAGGCAAGACATATTTCATCTCACTCATCTCTTCACGGCTGGTCGCAATCGACCAGATGACAAAGTCGAGATCACTGAATCTTTCCAAAAGCATTTGGACCCAACCGGATACACCGCCGGCCACATAAGGATAACTGCCTTCAACGATGATACATACGCGCATAAGTAATCCACCTTCTTCCTTTTAAATAAACTCAATATGTTAACGTGAATGTCGCGGCACTGGCTTCGATCAGATAGTAATTCGGACTGATCTGTTTATAGCTTGCCCCGGTGGCACTCAGGATCTTGTCTTTCGAGTAAAACATGAATTTCTGACCAAGGCTCAAATCCAGACAGGCTGCCGTGAGTGATCCGACTTCAGTATGTGTCTTTAAGGTCAGCCCTGCCAACTCTTTCAGTCTCTCGACCGCCGGGGAGATCGTCAAAGGATCCAACCAAGCTGTTTTTCCGAAATACTGCTCACTGAGGACATCAAATGACTTGTTCAAGGTATTCCAGTTGCTTTCACTGGAAGGCACGGTAAATAAGGAGTTGATGTCAAAACTATGAGAAATGGTTCCGTGCGATGTTAAGAGTGACAAGAAAGTATACAACTGTGTTCCTTCTGCTTTATACCCATAGGTCGTGGTTGGATAGACCACCAAATCGTCTCTGACTTCAAAATCACCGGTCGATTGTGTCGTCTCATCGCCTTCATACAGGATGCGCAGGATATCGATGGTAGGATAAACCGATTTGATGGTATTGATTTGTGCTTCATCGATTTTTCCGTAGAGTGGATAATACGCATGAAGGTTATAGTTTGGAAAGAACTGATTGAAGAAAGTCTTGGTCATTTGGACCCTAGTCTGAGTCAACTGATCCAGATTGACATGGTTACCCGAGAGGGTAATCTCTCCGCCGTTTTGAATGATCTGACGGCTGATGAATGAAAAGGTCTGCTGATTGGCATTCTGACTCTCAAAATTCTGCTTGTCGATCGCAAAGAAGCTTGAGGTCAGTTTTAAATCGAACACACTGGCTTTCTGAAGCAAAACAGCCCACAATTTATCACGAACGAAGGACTCTGCGCTTCTGCCGTAGTATTCAAAAGAATTTTCGTCATTACCGTCAAACAGAGGCGGTATCGCATCCAAGAAGACTGTTTTTGTCCCCAAGATCGGATAAAGTGCGTGTTCTTTGGTATTGGACAGGGCAGCAACCAATATCCCTAAGGATAACTTGCTTTCCATGAAGGTCCCGTTGATCATCGTACTTCGACCCAATCCATAATCATGGGACCATACCAAGGGGTTCTGATTTGGTCCCTCCAACAGGACCTCACTGGATTCTTCGACCCTCAAGGTCATCGAATAGCTTGGAAAGCCGTCTTTGATGGCTATGGACTCATAAGGGAAATACCCTGGATTGAAGGTGATGTCTGAGATGGTTGAGAATGATCCTCGTTCTTGTATTCCCCATACCGGGTCAAGATAACGCCAATCGGAATCCGTGGGGATCCCTGCCGCAAAAATAGCCTTACCGCCCTTTTTGACATAATCGGCGATGAGCTGTAAATCTGCTGCTTTACTGACATCAGCCACCACGAAGATCAAGATCGGATTGTTTTTTAAGTCCGCTGCTTTCAGAGTGTCGAGGCTTGTGATGTGACTTTTGATTTCAGACAGGGCTTTGACCACATTGGTTTTGATTTGAGTTTCGCTCTTATCTTTGGGTACACCGATCACCAAAATACCAGGATCTTCAGTTTGAGTTAATGTAGCACTGAATTTCTCCGAGTTGACAAAGGAGTCAGCCTGGTTCTTTTCCTGTGACCTCAGAAAGTCATGGTCAAGGTTAAACAGAAAAAAAAGTCCGCTGAAAATGATGGTGATGGTGATGATGTAGGCGAGCCTTTTTCTTGAAAACATCAAACAGTCCTTTTACTCCAGAATCGAATCAATTCCAGTCCCTTGTTGGATACTGTCAGTTTTGAATTCTTAAAAGTTTCAAAAGCCTCATTGAACTTGCGCTGATTCCCAGTCTTATAATAGAGCTCCAATACCTTTAAGTGCGCTTCTTCCTGATCAAAGCGATTACGGGCATTTAAGGCAGTTTCGATGCTTTCGTGATTGGCATGACTGTCAAATTGAAAATCAGCCTGATTCAAATAGTGCTCACAGGTCAGCAAGTCAGGCTCACTGGCGTTGAGCTGATGAAAGATTCTAATGTATTTGTTACAGTAAAAATCGTGATCTCGCTGAGTCAGGACACCGCTTTGGATGTAGTTACTGATGGCGGTAAGCAACTCCAGCATCAAGGTGCTGTTGTTGAGATCCATCTGCAAGCTGGTTTCCAGAGCTTGGATGACGGAACGGAGTTTGGTATAGATCTGCATGGTTGCCGATGCGGCATAGTGGGTCGTTTCTGAATCAGAATCACCCAAAGCGGATCGGATGAAGGCGGCATTGTCGACCAGATCATCCTGAAGCACGTTCAGAAGCAAGGATCGTTTTTCTTCTTTTCGACCGATCTGCATGACTTCATTGAAAGAAACGATGTTCATTTCTTTCTGGATATCCGGTTTCTGGGAATACGTTTCATCATTGATCATGAGCTTGACGTTGCTGACGTCGTATAAGTTTGTTTTTTGAGTCAGTTGAAACCCGATTTTGGGGATAAAGTAAAACGCGAATCCCAAGACCGGAAGCATCAAAAAGAACAGGCCAAACACCCTTTGTTTTTTATCTTTGACCAAAACGATAAACAAAATCGAAAGAAGACAGTTCGCAATCAGAATCAACCAAATAGGCATGTTTCTGTCCTCCTTAATTCAATGCATTCAAATCAACAACTTCAAAATGAATGTTTTTGTCTTTGAGACGGTTTTCTACAAACGCGATGTCTTGAGTGGCAGTATTCCTAAGCAAGACATGAATGCGGTCATGAGTGTCGACCCCAAAATAATCTGTCGACCTAAACAGCGACATGACTTTGAAATAATAACTGCTTGGTGCTTCAGTGTGGGTCAGTCTCAACATCGTATAGTCGGCGATCGCTTGTTTTGCGTCATTACGTTTGATCTCAATCAAACGTTTAAATTCGGAAGCGATCAGGATCTCCGTATTGTCGATGTATTTTTCGTTATGTACCTTTTCTTCATATTGATAAGCTTTGATGAAGGATGACGAAATCAAGGAGGTGAGCGTTCTCAACAGGTTGACCTGATACAGATTCAAGGATTCAAAGGCCATTTTTTTGATGACGATGATGGCGATGATGTTGCCTTTATGAAAGATCGGGCCTGCCATTGCTGGACTGTCCTGAGACCATTGGTCCCCGACATAAATATCATTTTCAAGCAGTTTTTGTTCAAGCTCTTTGTGTTCAGACAGTTTGAATGATTTGCCGATGAAGATCGATTCCTCATTTTTTGCGCTGATCAAACGGGCATATCCATTCTTGGGTTCATAGGAATAGACAGACACGGTTTCTGTTTCCAAAACATCCACCAACACATGAATGATCGATGAGAAGAGTACTTCAGGATCCAGGGTATCCAATTGGTTGGTGATCGCATACAGACTGGGTAAACTCGTCTTATAGCTGATCAATCGTTTTTCATACTGATGTTTGATCATCACATTGGAGTCATTGATCTCTTTGAGTTCATTGTATTCGTTTTCCAAGAAGTCTTTTTCGATGCTTTTTTGTTCCTGACTGGTTTTGTATTGATCGACAGTGTATCCAACGACGACCCCCATGAAGATGTATTGAGCCAGTTTCAGGAAGGTATCCGCATTGAGGATGATGTGGATGAAATTTCCAAAATCAAACTGTAAACCATATAGATAAAAGGCAAAGGTCAGGATGATGGACAGAATCGATTGCCGAATTCCAAAGAACAAGGCAATGGAGACAATGTAGATGGTCATCAAATCGACATTTTTTAAGATGCTGTGATCCTTGAACATGGTCGATAAGCTGGCCATGACCACAAAGGATAACACGTTTTCAACGATCTGGATAAGGACCAGACGATCCTTGTGTTCTTGTGTCTCTATGGGTTTCTTAGTGGCTTCAAGCGGCTTGGCCGTATACTGATAGGTCGCAAGATATTCATCAAGGGACTGCAATTCTCCCCATTCCAATTGAGTCTTGATCAATTTGGAATCGAACTGATTCGTGATCACACCGCTTTGTTCGGCGATCAACGAGGAAGAAACCTGAAGTTTCTTTTTTAGGGTCATCGCAAAAGTCATCGCATTGATTTGGGTACTGCCCGTAACGTTATAGACATCCGAAGGTGTATTGCCTGCACAGCGGAAAACAGCTTCAACTGCGTCATTGACATGCAATGGCGCGTAACTTTGATTCTTATCGACGTGGATCTCATCCAGCACATGAAGTTGTTTGGCCAAACTGTTGATGAAATCGTTTCGTTCTTCTTCCGGTTTATATCCGTAAAGATCTGAAAACCGTAGAACAAGTGTTTTGATCGACAGTAAAGTGCCCGTGTCTTTGACAAGCGCTTCGCCTTGAACACTTAAGAGGCCTTTGTAGCTGGTTGCCCCTAAGGCTTGGCTTTCATCCACAAGGTCGGTCTTTTGATGCTTGTAAACTTCGGTCGTTGAAAGATAGATGAATTTATTGACTCGGTATTTTGCCGAAAGATTAAGAATATTCAGCAGTTCGCTGAGATAACGGTTTGAGTCAGCTTCATAATTCCACTCTTGTGCGCCAAACAGACTTCCGGCAAAGACCACTTGAAAAGGCCGAATGCTGCTGAAGATGCGTTCAACATTGAGACTCTCCGCCTGATAGTGATACCATTTATAGTCATGTTTCGGCTTGTTTCCTTTTCCAAAATCACGATCAGAAATAATACTGACCGTATCGCCTTCTTTGACATGTTTATCAATCAGCGTTGCAGAAAAACTGTCGCATTTCCCGATAAATAAGATTTTCATGTACCTACCCTTTTCCCTGTATCCAATTTGAATGAATACCATATTTAATTTAATCAAAAAATATATATATCCGTATATTAAACCATAATCATTAGGATGAAAAGTAATATTACTGATATTCTATAAAAAATGCAAATGATTTAATGAAGTTTGTCCATTTAGCACAGAATTGCACCAAATATATATCATTGTTGAGATAAAAAAACCAATTTCCGTGAATTGGTTTTTGATGGTTGACTGGGTGAATTTAATCCCTAACTCAATAAAAAAGTGATTGAGATGACCAAAATCAAGCATGAATCATCAAGGCTATATTTTAAACTTGAATTGAACTTATTCATCCTGCAAGGATGCGATTTCTAGGACAGATAATCAGTAACACAATCAAGGATCCACTAGACGGTTTTGATTTCCTTCATCAGTTTTATTCTGCGACTCATCCGTTTTAGACGAACGACCTCTACGATCATTATGACCGTAATGATGACCATGACCGCCAATACAAACAGCAAGGCAATTCCGGGATCAATATCTTTGATGCTTTTCAATGCTTCTACAGTAATCCACAATGAAACAGGCAACACAATGAACAGTAAGATTATGATAGACAACAGAATCATCCAATACGTTTTCTCTAATGTTTTAATCGGAACACTCAGATGGGTTTGAGCATAACTTTGGTCTTTTGCTTTTTCTCTTTCCGTAATCAACTGATATACACCACGGACTAGAAACAGGACCAAGGCGCCTAAGAATAAGCCCCCAAGATATTCCCATCTTCCTTGTATCAAGGGTTCAAGAAAATCCAGGATATCCATCAACATAAGTGACTCCTCCTCTAACCGCATTATAACCACTTTATGGGATACATATCAAACACCATTTAAAAGTCAGCTTGGGCTGGGTGACAAAACCAGGACTGCTTTGACGATTTTCCTTTTTTAGTGGTTGCATGGACAGATTGGCTCTATACTGAAATCAGTGGTTATGGTTACAAAATTATCAAGGAACCATACAACAAAGGAACAACACACATGAGTACCTATCCTGTCTTAATCCATGTCGATGAAATGGACAAATGGAAACTGAGTTTGGCAAATTGCCGAAATTTGCTCAATGCCCTGCATGACTCAGAACTCACCATCGAAATCGTCGCTAATTCCGAGGCAGTCCAATATCTGATCAAGACTCCTGCCAATCATGAAAACGAGAACTCATTGATTGCTCTTTCTCAGGATAAGGTCGTCATCGTCGCGTGTAACAACGCTTTGAAATCCTTCGGGATCGATCCAAAATCATTGTATGACTTTGTGAAGGTCGTCCCTTCGGGCGTGGCAGAATTAGTCATGAAGCAACATGAAGGTTATGCCTATCTCAAACCTTAATGTTTCTCATTAAAAAAGTCATCGATTTCTCGATGACTTAAAGACGTCATTTGTATAACAGTTAATCAGTTCTCATTCAAAACCGGTTGTATTTTTAAAGCGGGTTTGAAAGTCATTTTGCGTCTGACGAAGAAGAAGAGACTCAGGGTAACCAGTGCTGAGAAGATGCCAGGTGCCCATGTTCCAATCGAGCCGATCAGTAAACCGCCGAAGATCGGTGTCACGATGTTGGTCATGCTTTCAAGAGATGTGCTGAGTCCCAGTATGCCTCCGATTTCTTCCCGGCTGACTGATTTGGTCAAGGAACTGCGCAAAACTGTGTTCAGCACACTGGAAGACGCTGAAATCGGAATCAAGACAATCAATAAGGAAATGAGGTTTGGGGCTAAGGCCCATGCCACATAGGAGAAACTCAAAATCAAGCTTCCAAAGAAGATCAGTTGCTGTTCACTGAAAGCTTTGGTCAATCGTCCGATGGCTAAGGTCTGAACCAAAACCGCCAGTATCCCAACATACCCCAAAACCAGACCGGTACTTCCCGGATCCAGATTCAGTTTCTTTTGCGCATACAGGGTGAAGATCGTTTGAAAGATACCATGTGCAATCGAGTAATAGACTCGGCTATGCAGCAGCGGTCCAACAACCGGTTTATCCAGTGCTTGCTTAAGCGCGTTTAAGGAGAAGCTTGTTTTCGGATTGTGTTTCAAGGCTTCTCTGGAGGCTTTATCCAAAGACTCTGGCAAAACAAAGGTGATCAGCATCAAATTCGTGAAAGACAGTCCGGCAGCCACATAGGCAGCCAGATGATAACCATAGGCGCTCTGACTGAGGATGCCGCCTAAAGCAGGACCGAAAATGAAACCCAAACCAAAGGCTGCCCCGATGATGCCCAAGCCTTTGGCCCGGTTTTCAGGTGTCGTAATGTCTGAAATGTACGATTGAGCCACAGTGATGTTACCGCCGGTCAAACCGTCTGTCAAACGGCTCATGAAGATCAAGATGATCGTGTTGGTGAAACCCAAGATCAATAAAGAGATGAAGGATCCCAAAACACTAAACAACAACACTGGTTTTCGTCCATAGCGATCCGAAAGACGGCCTAAGATCGGTGCACCAAAGACCTGGCCGATCGGATACGTCGCCAACAGGATTCCTACCCATAAAGGGTTGAGCCCATAGTTGGTCGCAATCGACGGGATAAGGGGTAATATAAAACTAAAGCTCAGTAAATCAACAAAAACGATAAGGAATATCGGTAACAGCGACTTTTTCTTCATAGGGTTCTCCAAGTAATGTAGATAATTTACCATCGCATGACACGAGATACAAACGGAGTGCCCGAATTAATTAAACTGTTTAACTATTATCTTCTCGAGCTTTGTTTTTTATCATTTTATACCCCTTCAAGTCTTATGAACGAAAGGGTCAAAATGGTATAATTCCATCATAGGTAAGGAGGCACGACATGGAAGACAGAACAGTGTGTTGTATCGACATGAAAAGCTTCTTTGCCTCGGTAGAGTGCGTTCAACGCGGTTTGGACCCGTTGACCACCAATCTTGTCGTGGCTGATCCAAGCCGGGGAAACGGGGCGATTTGCCTTGCCATCACCCCTGCCATGAAAGCCTTGGGCATTCATAACCGATGCCGGATCTATGAGATCCCCAATCATGTCAGCTACATCACAGCCCTGCCCAGAATGAAACTCTATATGGAAGTCTCGGCCAACATTTATTCTATCTATTTGAAATACATCAGTCCGAATGATATCCACGTTTATTCCGTGGATGAATGTTTCTTGGATGTGACGTCCTATTTGAAACCATATCATAAGACCGCAAAGGAAATGGTGCAGATGCTGACGGATGCGGTGTTCAGGGAAACCGGGATCACGGCGACGGCCGGAATCGGAACCAACCTTTTTCTTGCGAAAGTAGCCTTAGACATCACCGCCAAGCATGTCGATGATCACATCGGATATCTTGATGAAGCCTCTTTCAAAGCAACGATCTGGCATCATCAACCCATCACTGACATCTGGGGCATCGGACGAGGCATCGCAAAGCGACTTGAAAAATACGGGGCTTATGACCTCTATGAGGTTACCCAGATCCCTGAGAAGATCCTGTATCGTGAGTTTGGGATCAATGCCGAGTATCTGATCGATCATGCCCAAGGCATTGAACCCTGTACGATCAAAGAGATCCATGATTATAAAGCGAAAAGTTCATCGCTATCCAACGGACAGATCCTGTTTGAAGACTATAAGTTTGAGGATGCGTTAATGGTGATGAAGGAGATGGTGGATCAACTGGTTTTGGATCTTGTGGAACGGCATTTGGTCATTGATTCGATCGGCTTGTCCATCGGATATGGGGATGACTCAGTCAAAGCCACCGGCGGATCGCGCAAACTGGGCGAACATACCAACTCCTATAAGAAGATCGTGCCCCATTTTGAGGAAATCTACCTTAAAACAACCAAGAAAGACACCCCCATAAGACGGCTCAACATCGGGCTCAATAATCTGATGGACGATTCAATGGAAACCGTATCCTTATTCGATGATGCGGTTGAAGATGCCAAGGAAAAGAAACTGCAGGAAACCGTGATCTCTATCAAGAACCGTTACGGTAAAAATGCGATCCTCAAGGGAACCAGTTATACCGAAAAAAGCACGGTCCGTAAACGCAACAAACTGATCGGAGGCCATAACAGTGAATGATAAAGCCAGTCGAGCCAAACAGTTTTTACCCTTTGCAGCACTTAAGGGCTATTATGATGAAATCAGAGAACGCACCCGAGTCATAGAACCTCGGCGAGAACGTACGGAAGATGAAAACAACAAGTTGTCTGACACCATGAATCAGCTCAGAAAAGGCATGATGGTCAAGATCAAGTTCTATCGCGGTGATGCCTATGAAACCCTTGAAGGGCTGATCACCCACATCGATCTAACCTTTCGTACCCTGACCGTCGTAAAAACAAAACTTGCTTTGGATGACATCTTCGAGATCACCTGCGATGAGATCCGCAGTATACAGTTAGATATTGAGTGACAGTTTGAATAAAAACCCATCTGAATTCAGATGGGTTTTTGATGTGTAGAAAATATTGACTTTAGCGAAGATGATTTAGACTTTTAACTCAGGTCTGCTTTTGCGTTGACCATAAAGCATGACCACATTTGATAAGATCGTTCCGATGATCAAAATCGTGCTTATCATGACCACACCGTCAATGGTGTCCATGATTGCCACAAGATCCTGTTTAAAAACCAAAGCCTGATGAACCATCAGTTGAAACAGAAGAGAAAAACCCATTAACAGCAAACTGATAAACACCACGTGTTCACCTGAAATCTTCCACTTCTTTTGCGTCATCAACGCAATACAAGGAATGACCCATGACAGAACACCAAATACCAAGCTTCCCAAATTTAAGTAGCTAACCATATATCCTCCCTAGAGTCAATTCTATAGGGTTTCAAGTTGATGTCAATCTGCGCTGATTAAAATTCTGTCATTGATCCTAAAAACACGGATTATTCACACAATGAGTTGGATGGTTTTACTGTTTTTTGTGATGGTCATGAAAAGAATGAATTGAAATCCATATTCAGGTAAGCTGCCAGATCTTTCATTTCTTCAATCGTTTTATCATTGACGGGAATGCCTTCGATCATACGTTTTGAATAGGATTCAACTTCCTTTTCCCCATGAGTATAGATCCGCTTCTGTCCCTGTCTTTTTTCAGAAGTGCGGATTTCACTGAGATAGGTTTCAAGATGTTTCTGGATCGATGTCGGATCCCCAAAGATCGTTGGATCAATGGCCGCAAAGAAATGACAGACCCCGGCTTGACCCTCTACCGTCTCAACATGGTTGGATGTCGTTCCCAGTGAGAGGATGGAACACAAGATCTCAACCACCATGGAGAATCCATACCCCTTGTGACCTCCTGAAATCTCATCACCGCCCCCCAGCGGATGAAGTCCGGACGCTGAACTGAATACGCTTCTTAAAACGGCGGAAGGATCTGGTTCGTCAATGCCGTCACTGTTCATGCCCCAGCCCAGTGGAATCGGTTTGTCTTGTTTATTGTAGATTTCGATCTTGCCTACCGATACGACCGACGTTGCCGCATCAAAATTGAAAGGTTGCGGTGAGGCTGGAAAACTGAAGGCAAAGGGGTTGGTTCCCATCATCGGTTTTTTCCCAAAGGTCGGTACGACAGCGGCCAACGAGTTGGTCATCGACAAGCCGATGAGGCCTTCTTTGCAAGCCATCAAAGAGTAGTACCCAGCAATACCATAATGATTGGAGTTGCGTACCGTAACCATCCCTATCCCGGATACCTTTGCCTTTTGAATAGCCAGCTTCATGGCATAATCAGACACCAACTGGCCCATACCGCGTTGACCGTCAACGACCGCTGAAACGGGGGTTTCCGTGACGATTTTCGGACTGGCATGGATATCAATGTAGCCATCTTTGATCTGCTGATGAACCATCACAATTCGATTTGATCCATGTGAATCAATTCCATATAAATCTGCCATCAGCAGTACATCAGTAATGATCTGGCTTTTTGATTTTGTGAAACCAAATCTCATGAAGGCCTCTTCGCAAAATGATTTCAACTGTCCATAAGAATAGTGGGTCGTGCTCATAAATCTCCTTTGAATCATTCAAATAATATAAGCATAATATCGATTTTCAAAGAATTGTTCAACACGATACCTGTCATTTTGTACTCTAGATCGTAACCCTTGTACTCAAATCCTGTCTGAATCCGTCATTATTCTTCAGATCGGTAAGTATAATGGTAAACAATCGATCTTTCCTGACAGTGGTTTTCCAACTTCATTAACCCATCAGGATCCCCAAATCGTTGCTTAATGAGCTGAGACAACAAGACCAGATCTGAGGTGCAAACCAAAGACTGATAAAATTTAGCTGAATTAACAGGATCAAACACATAGTGGTGATAGGAGGTAAAGCCTCCTCCAAATGAATGATCACATTGGACATGATTCGTTGCATTGATCTCAAAATAAGTATCGGACACTTTTGCGAAGGCATGAATCTGAACATAGTCCAAGGACGCATCGCATAAGCAAAACTCAATTGACTTATTTGGATCCATTCTTAATGTTTCAATGCTCTCACTGATGTTTTCCGTCATGGCTTATCCTCCAATTTCAGTATAGCGTTATGCCTTAACTCAAATATAGCGTGTCTCATTTTTTGGACACCATCATATGAAAACTCTGACACACTGTTATGCCGGATTCTGAATTCAAATGCATTCCCTTAACCAACCGCATAAAAAAACCAGGAACTAAATCCTGGTTTTGAATTTCATTTATTCAGCAACTCGCTCATGCGTGTGAAGTCATCTCTGGTGATCTCACCGCGGGCATATCTTTCTTTTAGGATCTTCATACTGTTGTCATCTTGCGTAGGGACGGCTGGTTTTGACTTACGGCTTGTGAAATGGATCGCTGCAGTAATCAAAGCAACCAAGCCAAGCAAGCCCAGCAACATCCAAACCCATCCAAACCCGCTCATCATACTGACATACCCGGGTATGGTTCCGTTTTGGCTATAATAAGCAATCCCGCCGATTCGGTTTCCATACGACATCATCCCGCCGCCCATAAACGACATCATGGTAATCGGTACACCAGACAGATAATCATAACCGATTCTGACGTGTACTCGGGTCAAGGAGGCAGATCCGTCGCCGCCTAAAGCGTTGTCCATTTGATCGTGAACAGCCGTGTTTCCAATGACTTTCTCCATCACAGAATCACCCAATTCTTCAAGTCGGGCCGATGTGACTTTGGATAAATCGATAGGTACTGAACTGGAGATGTTTTGATCCTGCCTGATTTCCATCAGGACCGATTCGATGCTTTTCAGTTCCATACTGTCTGCTTTGACACTGACCACGGTAAACAATAACAATCCCATTACAAATACCAGGGACATCAATCGTTTCATGTTGTGCTCCCTTCGAGCTTCTCTTATGCAAACACAACATACGCCCGGGGTAGATCAAATACAACTTATCAGCCCGTCTTTTATAACACGATCCGTTCTGATATCAGTAAATTCAGTGATCAACATCGCGGTCACGGTAAACCATCGTTGCCCCAATCAACATCAAACCCAGTGAAATCATGAAGGTGACCGACGGAATCTGTTTGAAAATGAGTACGGACAATCCCGATCCAAAACCCTTTATGATCACGATGTGTAAGGGGTTCTTTTTAGAAAGAACCCAATGGTGTTTGTGTTACTGTATTGGCTGAATAGCCAGGTCTTTGATGACTTCACCGGCAGCGATCAGTCCGCATACCGAAGGAACAAAAGCATTGCTTCCCGGTATGGATCGTCTGATCGTACAGGTCCGTTTGGTTTCAGGCGGGCAGATACAGTTGGTTTTACAGTCATTGCCTTCTTCCATGATCTGCTCTAAAGGCGCTTCAGTCGAATAAACGACTTTGAGGTTCTTGACCCCGCGTTTCTTTAATTCATGGCGCATGACCCTGGATAAGGGACAGACGGAGGTCTTGTAGATGTCAGTGACGACAAAGCGGGTCGGATCAAGCTTGTCACCGGCTCCCATGGCACTGATCACCGGAACACCGGCGGCTTGGGCTTTCATGATGATTTCAAGTTTGGCTGTGACGGTATCGACCGCATCTAGCACATAATCAAACTGGCTGAAGTCGATTTCACTTGAGTTTTCCGGCAGGAAAAATGTTTTATAGGTATTGACCTGACATCGCGGATTGATTGCCAAGACTCTTTCTTTCATGATGTCGACTTTGTATTTCCCCACAGTCTGGCGGGTTGCCACGATCTGACGGTTGATGTTGGTAAGACAGATCGTGTCATCGTCAAAAAGATCAAGAGATCCGACGCCGCTGCGTGCCAACGCTTCGACCGCGTATCCGCCGACTCCCCCTATCCCAAAAACAGCGACCCGGCTTGAAACCAGACGGCTCATGCCTTCTTTACCAAGTTGTAATTCAGTTCTGGAAAATTGATTCAAAGGACAGCTCCTTAGTGTTGATTCACTGATTGCCTATCTATTATACCTAATTTGGTGAATGTCGCTCATGCTTTCTTGACTCGAATAAAAAACTGTAATTGCATTACAGTTTTTTTAACTTGGATTGATATGAACTTGGTTACTTCACCAGGACGCTCTAATAGCCGCCCAGCTCTTTCAATTGTGCTTCGGCTGTTTCACGATCGATTTCCCCGTGATTATGACGGATCATGACTTGGACCTTTTTATCACGGATCCGATAGAACTGGAATCCGATCAAGGAGATCATCGTTCCGACGGATGGGATCCAGGTAAACATCGCCCAGATGCCGGTCACGACAGGCACAGACTGAGCCACGCCTTCTCCGGAAACAAAACCCAAGACACTCAGAATGGCCATCATGGTGACTGACAACAAGGCTGTGATGGCTTTGGCAGTGAACGTCTGAAAAGAGAAGGATACCGCTTCGCTGCGTTCACCGGAAGTATAGTGTTCCCATTCGACCATATCCGGGGTAAAGGAATAGGCCAGTAAGGAGGAGATCCCGACAAAGACGCCTCGGATCGCGGAGAAGATCAAGACCAGTGTCAGATTTGAGTATCCGACAAAGTAGGAAACGACCCCGGCGATTGCAAAACCCAACAACGAGACTCTGAACAAAGTAAACTTATCCATGTATTTGGTCAGGGTCGGAATGAAAATGGCGGCAATAAAGGACGGAATCAGGATCGCAATCAATAAGAGACTCATAAACTGTTCATTCCCGAAGACATAACGGGAGACAAACAAGCCGATGACCTGAAGATAGTTCGTCGACATACACACCAACAAGGAGGCATAGAAGATCAAGAGCTGTTTGTTTTTAACGACGGCCCGAATCATGTCTTTGACGGAAGGATCGCTGCTTTTGATGTTGAAGCGTTCTTTGGCGACATAAGGATACCAAACCATGGTGATCATCGCGAAGCCCCCAAAGAACAAGGCCGTCAACCCCCATCCAAATGCGGTACGGACTTGCGGAAAGAGCACGGAGCCAATCAACAGACCCAATAAGGTATACAGCCCGACAAAAGAAGCCAGATCGGTACGTTCCTGTACTTGATTGGTGGTCACCAAACGAATCCCGAAGATCGGGATATCCAGGAAATTGAATACGGCTTCAAACAAGACATACAAGACGGTCGTCAGAATGATCTTGAGCCAAACCGGCAAGCTTGCGGGAACCGCAAACATGATGATCCCAAAGATCGGCAGAAAGATCGTCGAGAAACGAAGCCATGGGATATACTTCCCTGATTTGAATCTGGCTTTTTCGATGATGGATCCGGCAAGCGGATCATTGGCGAAGTCCCAGACCCTTGTGATCAGCAAGATGACGGAAACCGTCGCCGCAGTCAGTCCGATGTCGGTTAAATAGTTAGAGAACAAGCCAAGCACACTGTTGAATACGGCCGCCCCGAAAGCCAGTAAATAAAGCGAATAGCGTTCTTTTTTCGTCGTGATGAATTTAGTCTTACTCATTTTCCCTTTTTCCTTTTTGGTGTGAACCACTGTTACGTCTAGTCACTGCACAACGTCACTTAGCATTACACGATTGATATTTCATGATCCGCAACCCATCAGGAAAACAGGGGTTGTATGAGACCCTTAATGAAATGATGGTTTCTGTTTGATCAGCACCCTGGTTTATTGGATCCTGGCTTTGAAGAAATCAAGTACCGGCTGAACATTTTCGATGAGGAAGAACTCTGCTCTGGCTCCCGCATGAACTCCTCCGGGCAAGGTATGAAGAACCAGATCTTGCGGAGCCAATAAGGGCTGCATGTGTTTATACAAGGTCACGGCCTGACGATATGGGATTGCCGGATCCGCATCGCCATGCATGATGTAGAGCGGCGGGAAACCTTGTTTGAGATAGGTCAACGGGTTGAGCTGATCCAGTTGGGCTTGGGTCGGTTTGTTGGTTCCGAAGATCCCTTTTCTGGTCTTGCTCATCATCGCTTTCAGCAACACTTGTTCCAGCGAGAATTTAGGACTGCCCAAATCCATGAAATCTAAGCCTGGGCAAAAAGAAGCGACAGCGCCAAGACGATACTTTCTTTCTTTGAAATCAAACGGCAAAGGAAGCACTTCGTCGCATCCTGCCAACAGGACCAAAGTCCCTCCGGCAGAAGTGCCCCACAGAAACAGATTCTTGGGATCCAGTGAATATTCTTGACCGTGCTGACTTACCCATTTCAAGGCCCTCATTACATCAAAGTAATGTTCAGGGAATCGAACTGCCGGCGATAAACGATAGTTGATGGAGACGACCGCAAAGCCCTGCTGTAAGGCAAACAAGGTCGGATACAAATGGAAATCACGCTTATCGCAGACGGAGAAACCGCCCCCGTGGATGTTGAAGACGATCGGATAACTGTCTTTGACTTCATCAGGCAGATAGATATCCAGTTTCTGTAAATCACTGTCTTGTCCATACGGAAGATCCAAGAATTTTCTTTTGATGTGATCGATCTTGGTGATCGGATTACCGACCTTGGGTTGTTCAAACCAATCCGGATTCAAACCTTTGATAGCCATAGTGAGGCCTCCTAGATGTTTCCATCACGATAACTGATCGCGATGCTTTTGTGTTTGGCGATATACCCATCACCCAACATGGAATGGACGAAGTCACCCACGGTGTTTGCGCTGATGAGCGATTCGCTTAAATCGATATAATCGTCAAGGAAAGACAAGGAAAGCGGAACAGTATGATGGGCAGGATAGATCTCGCTATATAAACCTTGATCAGCCAAAGCCTTCAAAGTCTTTATCGAATCCAGGAACACGTGTACCGAGGTCGAATGCGGCAGATTCAACAGGACCCCCCGATCACACACCATGTCTCCGCTGTACAGGATCTTTCTTTCCACATCCAAGAGACAAATACTGCCTGGGGTATGACCTGGGGTCTCGATGATCTTGAGCGTTCTGTCACCCAAGTCGATCAGTCTGGATTCAGGCAGATCCTCGCGGTTTTCTCTGGGTGGGATCGTGGCCATTTTGGCTACATATTTTTTAACCAGTGACCAGTTCTGAATGAACTTGGGGATCTTCATCTCATCCAGTAAAGAACCATAGAGCTGACTCGCAAAACTCAAATCCGAGTGTTCTTTAAAGATGGCTTCATCTTTGATACTTAGGATCACTTTGTCAAACAGATGGTTGTTGGCAACATGATCGATATGGCCATGGGTGTTGATCACGGTTATGGGCAAGTCTGTCAAGTGAGGCAGGATCTTTCCCAGTTTACCTTGACTCATCCCGGTGTCGATCAACAAGGCTTTGAATTTGCCCAATAAGAGGTATTCATAGACCGTTGCATCTTGGATTCGATACATCTGTTCATCAATTTGCGTTACATTTTTGGGAAGTGTCTTCATGATTTCATTTCAGAACTTTGTAAAGTCCATCCTTTCACCAGGCAAAGCCTGTTCATAACTCACTGTTTCTATCTTCAAGCGTTTCAAGATCAACGGCAGCAGTCTGTTGCTCATAACGGTGGTTTCTTTTTGTCTTGCCTGAGCCACTTGCGTTCCTGATACGCTCTGATTGCCGGTTTGACGCATCTCTTGGGTATCTAAGGACGGATGGACCACCATGAAGTGCTGTCCGGATGTCATTTTTCTGAGTGTTTTTATGAATGCACGTAAACCGGTCACCGATTCAAAGACTGGATTACCATAGTAGAAAGCGTGATCGATCAAGCCCTTGTCTTTGATCCACTGGGCCATGGCGGAATCCAACCCTTCGATCACGGCTTCCGGCAGCATGTGGGAATCCACATAACGGATCTTGAATCCTTTACTGATCAATAAAACAAGCTGGGCATCGAATTCTTTCAGGATGAGATCGAGACTTGGTTTGCTTTCAATGAAGCAAGAAGGATCACTGAGGAAATAGCCCTGTTGATCGATCAAACCACTGTCTTGAGTCAGTGAGGTCACCGGTTTCCATTTCACTTTGTCCCATTCCGCATTGAGGGTCGCATGCATCCCGAAACACAAGTGATCGGACTTGCTTAGAAGCGTGGCGGCTTCATCCAAGGCAGGTCCGACTGCCATCACCGAAACGTTCTTGATGAGTCCCTTTCCAACGGCTCTGGTGATTGCCAGATTGGCACTGTGGCTTGAGCCTAAATCATCGGCTCGTAAAAGCAGCGTTTTCTTAGTCATGTTTGCCTCGCTTAGGATCGCTCCATCTTATCCCGACTCTGGTTTCATAGGGTCTTAGCTGAGTAAGCTTGGCGGAATCAGAATAATTACTGATCAAGATCGTACTGACCTGTTCTTGGATACAGTCAGGTCGAACATAGTCCACAGTCTGATTGGTGAAGTTACACAGGACCCACAAGACTTCCTCATCGGTGGTCCGAAGATAAGCAAAGACGGATGGGTTATTTTCATCCAGCAAGGTATAGTTGCCGGTCGTAATGATGTCGAACTTTTTTCGTAAGGCAATCAAATGTTTATAGTAATGAAAGACAGAATCTGGTCGGTTAAGCTGTTCTTTGGCGTTGATGTCTTGGTGGTTGGGGTTGACTGCCATCCATGGTTCTCCATGGGTGAATCCGCCATGGAGGTCATCATTCCATTGCATCGGGGTCCGGGCATTATCTCTGGCCTTTAGGGAAATTAGTCGCAGCATCTCTTCTTTTGAGAACCTGCCATCAGACGTATAACGATCATAGGCATCCAGGCTTTCGAGATCTCTTAGTTCTGATCGATCTTGAAAGTGGACATTGGTCATCCCCAGTTCTTCACCTTGGTAGACATAAGGTGTCCCTTGCATCATGTGGATACAAGTCGCCAGCATCTTCGCCGAAACTTCTCTATGGCTGGATTCATCACCCAGTCGGGAGACGATCCTGGGCTGGTCATGATTGCACCAGTAGAGCGAGTTCCAGGCTTTCCTGGTGAGCTGGGTCTGCCATTTCGACAGACAGCGTTTCAATTCGATCAACTCGATTTTTTGATCATTCCATTTAAAGGTCTCACCGCCATCCAGATCCATGTGTTCAAACTGGAAGATCATATCCAATTCACTGTGATCGGCAGAGCCGTATTTCAAGGCTTCCTCAACGGTTGCGCCGGAGGCTTCTCCGACGGTGAGGATGTCATAATGGTTCAAGACTTCCCGTCTCATTTCTTTGAGGTAGTCATGGACTTTTGGACCGTTGGTGACCCATTGACGGGAATTGCCGAAACCGCTTGGCCCGACTTCCCCATCCGGTAAACCAGGCGTCTTGGAAATCAGACTGATGACATCCATCCTAAAGCCATCGATGCCTTTCTCTAACCACCAGGTCATCATGGCGTAGACTTCTTGTCTTAAGGGTTCATGGTCCCAGTTGAGATCGGGTTGAGAAGGCGAGAACAGATGAAGATAATATTGATTGGTGAGCGGATCCAAGGTCCAGGCCGGACCGCCAAAGAGGGCTCCCCAGTTGTTAGGTTCTTTTCCGTCTTGGCCGTCTCTCCAGAAGTAATAGTCGCGCTTATCGTTGTTTTTGTTTAGGCAGCTTTCCTTGAACCAGGCATGCTGATCTGAACTGTGATTGACGACCAGATCCAAAATGATTTTGAGTCCCAGCTGATGTGCCGCTTTCAACAAGGCATCGAAATCATCCATCGTGCCATAATCATGACCGATCGAGCGATAATCGCTGATGTCATAGCCGCCGTCATGATTGGGGCTTTGATAAAAAGGCGTGATCCACAAGACATCCACACCCAGTTCCTTCAAATAATCCAATTGAGAAAGAATGCCTTTAAGATCCCCGATGCCATCACCGTTACTGTCTTTAAAGCTCTTGATGTAGATCTGATAAACGACAGATTTCTGATTAAACGGAGTGTGCATCGGTGAGGCCTCTTGTCTCTGGTCACTGGCTAAACAATGGTTTTTGATGATGGAATAAAAGAAGCATAGTGTTAGACTCTATGCTTCCCATTATAGATTGTATTAAAAATAGATATTCTAATATTTTAAGGTTTTTTATAATTTATTAACGAGATGATCGTTTTATTTTATGAGGGTCAAAGACTTTCTGAACTGCTGAGGAGTCTGTCCATATTCCTTCTGGAATTTCGTAATGAAATACCCTTGATTACAGTAACCGTAAAGGGCGGCGATGTCTGAGATCTCATAGCCGGTATGGGCCACGAAATACGAGGCCTCCGACAATCGCTGATGATTGATGTATTCGGTCAGGCTCTTACCGGTCTTCTTCTTGAAGGCGGAGCTCAGATAATTCGGATGGACATGGACATGCTTTGCGATGTCACTCAGGGACAGTTTCTTGGTGAGGTTACTGTCGATGTACTGCATGCTGAAAATGATGATCGGAGGATATTTGACCTGAAGGAAAGCTTCGACCCGGTTGACACAGGATCTAAGAATCGTTTCTTCAAATTTCAACACGTCGTCTTTGGTAGTCAAGCGTTCCAGTTCATTGATGAAAGCATCGCTGTCGGCAAATGCCACTTCTGGCGAGATGCCCGCATTGATGGCGGCACGATAGAAAAAGGTACAGCTGCAGATGATGGAGTTCTTTGCGGATCTCAGCGGGTCCTGAGCCAAGACGGCTTTACTGCTCTTGTTGATTTCACGCAAATCCAGTAAGGCATTCTCAAGATTACCGGAGGTGATGTTGTTGATGAGTTTTTGTTCCAGATAATAGGGAGTATGTTTAAAAAGCATTTCGTTTTCTAAGTAGACTTGTTCATAGTACTTGTCTTTCATCACTAACCTCCCATCAGTAGTATTCTATCTTATTTTGACCTTATTCGCATTGGTCAGTGCTTAATCGTAAAAAAGCCATTACTGTACGCATGGCTTTTTTTGAGAGTAGTGTAGAAAAAATCTCATTATGACACTGTTGAAACAAAAGGCTAGGATTGAACTGGTATGACGTTTCAGTGGATGAGGTAAGACAGAATAATGACGATCGCTATGGCCGGTATGGCATTCGCTGCTTTGATTTTAGCCATTTTACTCATCTGAGTCCCAATCATGATGGTGACGATGCCGCCCACAGCGAGAAAGTTACCCAAAACATAGGGTGTCATTAACGGTGAAATGAAACTGGCACAGACAAAGACAATCGAAAGGATGACCACTTGCGGGATACTGACCAAGGCAATCGAATATCCGATGACCGATGAGAAGATCACGGCTGTCGAGAAGTCCAAAACGGATTTTGACATCAGAATTGAAGGGTCTCCTGTAAAACCTTCCTCAAGCGCTCCGAAAATTCCGGTACCGCTGACACAAAACGCCACCATGGCCATGACCAACAACTCAATGGCCAATTCGCTGGTTTCTTTGTTTCCACCGACTTTTTGGATGGTCCATTTGGAGATGCGTTCCAGTTTGTCTTCTATGTCCAAGAGTTCTCCGATTATGGCTCCAAGTATCAACGATAAGATCACCACGGTCAGGTTTTTCGTATCGACGACTTTTAGTATGCCCATCGAAATGGCTGCGAAACCAAAGACGGTCGGCAAACGGTCTTTTAACCGTAAGGGGACTTTGTTTCCGGCCAAGCCACCAAGAATTCCCCCAAACAAGACAGAACAGGCATTGACGATGATTCCGATTGGCATAATCCTTCTCCCTTTGATTAACAGTGATGTCTCTGAGTAAATCGACATTGAGTGAAATGAAACTTGAACTGACTATTCTTTAATGTGAAGCGGATTGTATATGATGGATCCGCCATCGATCTCATAGCGTAAACCTTCTCCCGCAAAAGTCTTGACAGGGACTCCGATTAACGGATTGGCCAGGATGGCTTTGGCACAGGCTATCTTTCTTAAGATCATGTCCACAGAGACCGGCGTCGGCAAATGCCCGGGAAATATTCTGGATATTTTCAAGTTAAGGCCCAACAATCGAACCATGGATTTTAGATAAGTCATCAGCGGATCACAATGATCCAAGAACATCCAAGTATCGGTGTTGGTCAAGGAATCCCCTGCCAACAAGCAAGATGTCAAATCGTCATAGAGACAGATACAGCCTGGAGTATGGCCCGGTACGGCGATCGTTTTGAGCGTTCTTCCGCCCAAGTCAAACACATCTCCGTCTTTCAAGTCAATGGTCTTAGGAAGCCCTGTAATGAACGCTCCTATGATTTTTTCTGCTTCATCATCACCGATCATGAAGCGCACGTCATTGAGTCGAAAATCAACTGTACACATTGTCGTATAGATGTCGATGTCCTTGTCGCTCATGTAGATTTCGGTATCACTGAATTCCCCGTTTCCACCGGCATGATCAGGATGACCGTGCGTGTTGATGACGATCAGCGGTAACTCCGTGATCTTGGAAACATAGTCTCTTAAAGAACCGATGCCCATTCCGGTATCGATCAACGCGGCTTTCTTGGTCCCCAAGACCAGATACATTTGCTCTGTACCGGGGGCTGAGATGGCGTAGACTCCATCTCCAAAATCCAAATGCAGAAAATTGACATCCATATTTATTTCCTCAATGTTTCTTGAAAGAATTCAAAAACTTTATCACTCATGACTTCTTCTTCATACCACGCTTGTCCGTGATGACCTTGACCACTGAAGGTTTCCAAGGTCACTTGACCATGAGCTGCAACGATGGCCTCTGCAAAGGCGATGGATTGCTGAACCGGCACGATGGGATCGGCTTCACCATGATGGATCATGAAGGCCGGTAGACTCTTTTTTAAGTGCGTCGATGGGGTCGCTAGCTTAACGAGCTCTGGGATCGTGGTGATCGGAGCCCCCATGATTCTGGATTCCGGTGATAAAGGATCATTATGATCCGCCTCGCCAAAGCCATTAGAACGGATCGCCGGATCCATTTCCAGAAAATTCCCGGAAGGACCGCACCAATCGACAACGGCTTGAACGGAACTGCTGAAAGCAGCATTGCCCATATCAAGATCTTCAAAGGCAGGCTCATCATTGGTGGCCCCCAACATCGACACGATGTAGCCTCCGGCAGAAGGACCCCAGACCCCGATCTTATCGGTATCCAGGTTGTACTTTTTCGCATTGGCTCTGATGAATCGGATGGCTGCTTTGGCATCCCAGATCAAGGCCGGGAAACGTGCTTCCGCACTCATGCGGTAACTGACACTGATGAGGGCAAAGCCTTTGGTTAATCCTCTCAGCATCGGAACCAGATTCATATCACGCTGGGTTCCAAATAGGAAAGCTCCCCCATGGAAATGAACGATGACAGGATAATGACCTGGTGTTTCAGGCAAATAAATATCCAGTACCTGAGCCGGCGATTCTTTACAATAAGGCACATCCAGGTATTTATGCTTGATCGCGTCAAGTGTCGCCTGTGGCAACAAGGGAATGATGAGTTTTGGATCTTCCATACTTATTCGACCGCCAGTTTCTTAACTTTCTTGGCTTTCTCTTTTTGATAGATATCAAAGCCGACAGCCCCTAAGAGCACCATGCCTTTGATGACATATTGAACATAGGTCCCCATGTTGATGAGTTGCATCCCATTGCCTAAGACACCCAATAACAAGACTCCGACGACAACGCCGCCGATTTTGCCTTCACCGCCGATGAAAGAGATGCCGCCTAAGATGGCTGCTGTCATACAGGTGAATTCCGTCCCAGGCCCGGTTGAGGATTGAGCAGAGCCTGAACGAGCAAAGAGAATCATGGCTGCCAGAGCCACGATGAAACCGCAGATCGAGAAAACCAAGAGTTTCATCCGTTTGACGTTGATCCCGGCCAAACGGGCTGCTTCCGCATTGGAACCCAAGGCATACACATATCGTCCAAAGTAGGTCTTATTGAGTACAAAATTAGCGATGAAGACCACAATCAGCATGATGATGACACTAACCGGGATGTATCCAAAGACATAGCCTTGACCAAAGTATTTAAAGGCTTGAGGCAAATTGATGATTTGTTTGGAACCGGAGATCGTATAAGATAAGCCCTGGTAAATCGTACTTGTCCCCAAGGTGACAATCAACGGATGAACTCGCAAAGTATTGGCCATAAAACCATTGAAGAGACCCAAACTGGCTCCTAAGATTAAACCAATCGCCATAGAGGCATACACAGGCAAACCGACATTAATCATCAGAATACTGGTAATGACGCCTACCAAAGACATCTGATATCCGATGGACAAATCCATGCCTCCGGAAATCATGATGAAGGACAACCCAACTGCAGCCACGATGACATAGGACTGTTGAACGAAAATGTTGGTTAAGTTACTGACAGACAGAAAATAAGGAGACATGACACTAAAGAAGATACATAGTGCGATGAAGAGAATAAAGATCATGTATTTCCCGAAAAAATCAGAATAGTTTAGTTTGTTCATTAGGAGTTCCTCTAGTTAAGTCCGGATGCTAATTCTAAGATACGATCTTGAGTAAAGTCTTTCTTTTCAAGTTCACCGGTAATTTTGCCTTCATGTAAGATCAGAATACGATCAGACATACCCAAGAGTTCAGGCATATCGGAGGTGATCATCAATATGGCCTTGCCTTTGGAGGCCAAGTCAACCATGAGATTATAGATCTCATGTTTAGCCCCAACATCAATGCCGCGGGTCGGTTCATCAAAGATCAAGATTTCTGAATTGGTAGCCAAGGTTTTGGCCAAGACAACTTTCTGTTGGTTACCCCCTGAGAGATTTTTTGTCATTTGCTCCAAGCTGGGGGTCTTAATGTTAAGCAGACTTTTATAGGTAGCCGTTTGGGTCGTTTCTTTTTTATTGTCAATGATGAAACGAGAGGATAGTTCACGAATGTTGGCGATAGAGATATTCCATCGAATCTGTTTCTCTAGGAAACAGCCCTGAAGCTTACGATCTTCCGGAATCAATCCGATCCCATGTTTAATCGCATCTTTAGGCAGTTGAATATGCACTTTCTTACCATGGATCAGGATTTCGCCTTTATCCATTTTATCAGCGCCGAAGATGACTCGGGCTAACTCTGTTCTGCCACAACCGACCAGTCCTGCCAAGCCTAAGATCTCCCCTTTTCGAAGTGACAGATTGATGTCTTCATCACCGTTGCCGTAAAGATGTTTGATCTCCATGATGGTCTCACCGATCGGGTAATGCTTGTCTGGATAGGTTTGATTGAGTTCACGACCAACCATGAGTGAAATGAGTTCCTTGATGCTGGTTTGACCAATGTCTTTGGTTGCAATGTATTTCCCATCGCGTAAGACGGTAACGCGATCAGCGATCTCAAATATTTCTTCCATACGGTGGGAAATATAGATGATCGTTACGCCTTTGGCTTTAAGTTTACGGACGATATCAAACATCTTATCGATTTCAGTGACCGATAAGGGTGCGCTGGGTTCATCCATAATCAATATCTTGGCATTTCTTGAAACAGATTTAGCGATCTCGACCAATTGTTTTTGGGAAGACGGTAAATTTCTGACTTGTTTCTTTAGATCCAAATTGACACCCATTAAATCAAAGATATCTTTCGATTTTCGTTCCATGGCTTTAAAACTGACTAAGGATCCCGTTTTTTCACCAAAGCAGATATTTTCAGCTACCGACAAGGATTCCATCAAATTGAATTCTTGATAGATGACTTCAACGCCTTCTGCCTTGGCTTCATGAGGTGTCAAATGAGCATAAGATTTCCCATTGATGATAATTTCCCCTGAGTCGGCTTGAATCGCCCCGGCGATGGCTTTAATAAAAGTTGATTTCCCGGCTCCGTTTTCGCCCAGCAAGGCATGAACTTCGCCTTTTCTAAAGTCGATCGAGACTTTATCTAAGGCAACAACGCCGGGATAACGTTTGGTGATATTTTTGATCGAAAGGATGATGTCTTCCATAGTGGGCTCCTTTAATAGTAATACCGAAGTAATCAATACTTCGGTATTACCTATTTTTCTTCCTATTTACAGCTAATTACTTATTGAGGTAAGACGTCAACGGTGGAGTCTCCGGTATATCCGGTTGCGTCACCCTTCATCAAACGGCTCAGTATGGTATAAGTGCCCCCAGGCAGGTCAACAGTCTTGCCATCAATGGTAGGTCCGCCGATACCGACAGTGCCTCTGAAGACAGATAAATTTGTTTTTGACTGATTGATTAACGCGGTGATCGCATCAGAATTATCACATGAGAAGATGCCTAATTTGGATAAATCGAGCCCAGCTTGAGCCATAAAGAATTCATTGACACCGGTCGCGGCATCCGCATTATAGGTCATAACGCCGATGGCATCGGAATTCTGCTGCCACATATTTTCAATGATGGTTCTGCCTTCTGCAGCAGACATCCCTTCAGTGGTCGCAATGACAACATTGAAACCTAAAGAAGCTAATTTTTCAGCGATCCCGTTGGAACGTAATCTTCCTGAATCCGTCGTGGTTGATTTGATGACGATGACTTTTCCAGTGTTTTTCCCAAAGGTAGCAGTGGACCAAGTACCCAATAATGTCGCGGCTTGTTCTCCCCATTTATATTGATCAACATTCATAACCACATCAGCGCCAGCAATACTACCGCCAGCGGTAACGATCTTGATGCCTGCGTTATGAGCTCTGGTGACAACATCTGCCAAAGCAACCGGATCCGTAGCGAAGATGAAAATCGAATCCACCTTCATCGTAATGAAGTTTTCAATCTGAGAGATCTGAGTCTGAACATTTCCGGCAGCATCTGCGGTGGAAACAGTATTCTTTTCAGCTTCAGCGGCAGTTTTGATTCCACCGGCAACGTAACTGATAAACGGATTGCCCATGTCATTCATGGATAAGCCAATCGTATAACCTGTCTTTTTGGCAGTACAGGCACCCAAACCAATAACCAACAATAATGAGAATATGACTGTCAGTATTCTTTTCATTTCTTTTCCTCCTTGTGACTTAGAAATGTATGCTAAACCAAGTATACCGAGGTAAGCGTTTACAAACAATTCCAAATACTGTATTATTTATTCATTAAAGGAATAAATCAAAATGGAAACATCCTACATCGCGGAATTCATAAAAATTGCCCAAATGAGAAGTTTCTCCGGTGCCGCAGAAGAACTCTTGATTTCCCAATCTTCCTTATCCAAACACATCAAAACCTTGGAGACTCAATTGGGCCAGCATCTCTTCGATCGAACCACCCGAAGCGTATCTTTAACGCCCTTTGGACAAAATATCCTATCCTTATGTGAAGAGATCAACGACAAAAGCAACATCATCCTTAAGCTCGCCAGCAGTCAAACCTCACACAACCGGAATCACTTGTTGATTACCTCGATTCCGGTCATGGCTCAATACAACATCACCGGCATCATCGCCAGTTTTCTCAATAGTCATCCGGATATCCATTTGACCTTTACCGAGAGCGAATCACTGATGATCAAGCATCTTTTAAGTAATGGCAATTATGAATTGGCCTTTACCCGAATCATCGAGAAAAACGATCCTTTGTTGGAAAGTATCCCTTACTACACCGATCGATTGGTCGCTGTATTGCCTAAGAAACATAAACTCGCCAACAAAACCAGCTTAGACATCAAAGAATTACTCAATGATCAGTTCCTGTTTCTGGATAAGAATACTTTACTTTATGGTTACCTTACCAATTTATGCAAAGACAACGGCTTCATTCCTGACATTGTTCAAACGGCCCACCGCCCTGAAAACATTATCGATTTCGTTTCGAAAGGACTCGGCATTTCTTTGCTGTATCGCAAGCAAGTCGAGTATGTCAATAATCCCAATATCGTAGCCGTTGATCTTGATCCGGTTCACACCAGCATCATTGCACTGTCAAAGTTGAAGAGTCATAAACTATCATATGCGGCCAATGTCTTTTGGAACTACATTAAACATAAGAACTATCCTGTTTGATTTTCTACCTAAAAAAAACTGTCTTTTAGACAGTTTTCCGTTTACGATTATTCAACTATGTTTTTTCGATCTGAGGCTTAAGGTAAAGCAATGATAAGTGGCTCAGGCAACTCTCTTAATTCAGTTCCCCCAATCACATTGAATATGATGATCTGGTCATTTTTTAAAACAAATTTGATGTGATGCACTTGTTGGTTATTCAACATGGTTGTTTCACTTGATCCAGTTGGATCCTCAATGGAATCAGACATAATGGGCATCAATCCTTGATTGCCTACGCTTTGAGTCTCTTCCAAGATAATTTCGTATTCATTCTCGTCAACGACCACCTCTTTTAAGCTAAGGTGAGGAGGCAAAGTATTAAAGTTTCTTGTTTTCGGATCAAAAGTGATCGTTTCAAAAGTTCTGTCGAGTAATGAAGCGTTTTTCAATTTCAAACTGAAAGTCTTCTCGTGATTTAACTGGCCAAAGGGGAAGTTTTCATATTTGTAGTTGATAGGTAACGAGTCATCATCCCAGGAAACACCACTGGTAAAGTTTTCGAACATGACAAGTACCACAAGTTTGTCATTGTGCGGATCCGGATAGTAAGTCAATTGTGAACTGAATGCGCCCATCTCCAAACTTTTGATGATCAGTTTCTGACCGCCCACAACGATGGTTTCATCAATGGGCACAGTAACGGGTTGTATTACTTTTGTCTGATCAATATTGACCTGAAGTTCGCCAAACTGTTGTTCAACATCATGATCCGGGGTGAACTTGATGATGAAGGGTTTATACGCATTAAGATCCTTTAAGGAAATCTCGGCCCACCAGTAGTTCTCAAAGTGATGATATGAAATGCCATAACTGATGCTTTCACCACTCAAAGACAGGAAATTTAAATCGATCGACTCATGACCCTTGTAATTTTCAATCAATTTTCCTTGGACTCTGATTTTATAAAACACATTGATGCTTCTGGTATCTGAGATGATCGAATCGACTTCCAGACTATAGTCGTCAACCGTGATTGTTTGATCGATCACTTGAACATAACCGCTGTCAAAGGCACTGAGTATATCTTGTCTGCCATTGACCAGTTGGGTTAACGGTTTCAGAATTGGATTATTTAAGGCATAAACATAAAACGCATCATTCATATTGACCAGTAAAGCAAAAGCCAAGACCAATGAAACCAAAGAAGAGATGGGTACGCTGATCCAGCGGATGTGTTTATTACGTCTGAGTTGCTTTACTTTATGTTCAATCAATCCATCGATCGAAGAACTGTCTGCTTGATCGATCTGACTTATCCAGTCTTTAAATTGATCATTATTCGTCATTGAGTGCCTCCAGTTCTACCCGCATTTTCTTGAGGGCCAAAGCATAACGGCTTTTGACTGTGCTTTCAGGAACAGTCAATATCAGTGAAATCTCTTTAAACGTCAGTTGATTATAAAACTTAAGAACGATGATCTGTTTGAGCTCAAAAGGCAACTTCTCCATCGTATCCTTTACGAATGAATAATCTTCTTGAACCGGTTCTATGATGTCAAAATTCTCGGGTAAAGCGATATAGCGTTGCGTTCTCTTCAATTCATCTTTACATTCGTTGATCAGGATCCGGATGATCCAAGTCTGAAAAAACTCGGGCTGTTTGACCTTCTTGCGATGTTTGTAGACTTGCGCAATCGTTTCAGAGATACAGTCTTTGGCCTGATCATTGTCCCCCAGCAAACCCATGGACATTTTCAGCAGTAAAGAAGAAATCGATTTGAGATAATCCACCAGGGCCTCATCATCGCCATGAATCGCCTTGGTTATCTTTTCAGTGTCCATGCTTCCCTCTTTCTCTTATTAGACTGAATGGCTTCACAAAAAGTCGAAACCAGATCAGTTTTTTTATCACTCTCAACAAATAAATTCACTTTCCGAGAAAACTACCCACTTAATTACTGAACTATATCTTAACATACATCCGGATTCCGAAGTCAGCGCTTAGGTGTGTGGTAATAAATCAGATTTCCCGATTCAACATACAGTTCAATGCTCTTGAAAACCATTCATTGTCTTGAAACATCGAGAGAACATGATACAGTGAAATCAAAGAGATAAAAGTGAGGAAACTTCTCATGACTGATTTAGATAAACTTCTTTCTACACGCCATGATAACGGGGCTGATTTCTGGGCAACCTCGGATGGACAACTTGGAATAGAGAGACCGGTCAGTACCTTGACTGCGCTTATGGTCATGAGCGAATTGAACGTTGAAAAGACCCATGAAGCACTTCAGGGTGCGGCTCAGCTTTTCCTCAACGCAATCAGAGAAGATGGACAAATTCGCACCTCTCCTAAAGGAACGATCTATCCCTGTCATATGGCTCACGCTGCGGCGGCATTGTGCAGAAACGGATTCGCCGATGATCTTCGAGTGAAAGCATTGCTTACCCATCTGCTTGGAAATCGATTTGAGGATGGGGGCTGGCGCTGTAACAAATTCTTTTTCGGTCATGGACCGGAAACTGAGTTTTCAAATCCCGGAGTTACGCTTATCGCTTTGGATGCTTTTCGCTGTGCCGGCATGAATGATGGGTCTTATGATCTCGATAAAGCCGTAGAAACGCTTCTACATCACTGGACTGTCAAAGTACCCATTGGCCCTTGTCACTATGGAATGGGGACCTTGTTCATGCAGGTAGAGTATCCTTTTTTAAGATACAATCTGTTTTACTACGTGTACGTGCTTTCCTTCTATCCATTGGCCCGCTCAGACCAACGTTTCTTAGAAGCTTTTGAAGCCTTAAGTCAGAAACTCAATTCTAATAACAAGTTGATTGTTGAACGACCTAATCAGAAACTGAAAGACTTGGAGATCTGCAGGAAGGGATTGCCCTCCGAGGCTGCCACTGAGCGATATTTGGAAATCGTCAGGAATTTGAAGCAGTAATTGCCTAGACCAAAGCCTAAACTTGTTTAATCGATTTATATGTTTAAAACATTGTTGGACTTCTTCCCATAACTTTCAATCTTAGGATTGATGTATCCGGATATAAGATATGCTATTGTTTATGTTAGGAAATTTGAATCACCATGAAAACCATTACTCTCTACCACACCAATGATATCCATAGTAACTTTGATCAGTTTGCTTCAATCGTGACCTATCTGAAAGAAAACAAGCAGGACGATGATCTGCTACTGGATGCTGGTGATTTTTGTGACTTTAAAAGTACGATGATCAGCGGAACTCAAGGCAGAGCAGGAAAAGCCTTACTGAGTTTGGCAGATTATGATGCTTTGTGCATTGGAAACAATGAAGGCTTCAGTGGTATTAGTGCCCTGGAAGCCATGGCTGAAGATGACTTGCCGCTGCTGTCGATCAATCTGACGAAGTTGGATGGATCGCGACTGAACAACGTCAAACCCTGTATCCTGCTTGAGAAATCCGGGTTTCGTTTTCTCATCATTGGGGTCTCCCCCTATTTCGGTTTGGATGGGGATTGCAAATACAATGTCTTCTTCAACATGGACAATCTCCATGTCCATGATCCCATTCCTCTCATCAAAGCTGAAATGAAAAGCAAACAAGGATCGTATGATTTTGTGATCTTGTTGAGTCATCAAGGGATCCATACTGATGAGATGATTGCCAGGGAAATAGAAGGGATCGATGTCATCATCGGGGGACATTCTCATACAGTCATCAAGGAACCTTATACCGTCAATCAAACCATCATTCATATCGCCGGTGAATATGGCAATCTGATCGGTAGACTGCAACTGACCATCGATCACGGACACATCATCAACTTTCATGGGGAGTCCATTCCCAATAATCTTAAACAAGATCAAGAAACCCTTGAATTGATCAAGGAACAAACCCAAGTCTCAATTCAAAACCTGAATCAAACCCTTTACAACATTGATTCCTTAAATCATTCCATGTCTGAAGAAAGTGAATTGGTCAATTTTATTTGTGATGCGTTAATGAAAGAACACCCTTGTGACTTTGCCCTAATGCATCATGGGATCGTGAATCACGGTTTGACCGGAGACATCAGTAAAATGAAATTACTGGAAGCCTCGCCTTCTCCGCTCAATCCAACCTTGATCAAAGTAAAAGGCGAAGATATCATGGAAGCCTTGAGACTCAGTTTTGATCTCGACCACATCAAAAAGAACGGAAGAGGACCGGGTTTCCGCGGTCATTGTATTGGAGCCTTGGCTTTCAGTACTAATGTACAGATCCATTTGAAACCATTACAAATCCTCATTAATGGATCACCTTTGGAAATCGACAAGAGCTATACCGTTATGACGGATGACTATCTACAGCGCGGTTCCGGATATCCTTCGCTGGCGTATCCTGATGAACACGCCATTTATTTCTCAGGCTACATCCGAGACTTGCTTGAGCGCAATCTGAATGACAAAGCGTTAATCCTCTCTGCGAAACGCATAAGAAAAAGTCTATGATACTTGAAGGATTGATTGTCATAAATAGCCAGGATATCAAATAAAAACCGCTTTTCTGAAGCAGTAAACTTAAAGTAGACAACTCAAATGAAAACATTTGATGATTGTCTACTTTTTTCATATCCTTTAGGAAAGGAGAATCTCATGGGAAGGAATAAAGGCGGAACAAACAGAATGTATAGTTTTGAGGAGAAACTAAGAGTGTGTAAACGTTACTATGAAGAACACTGGTCAAAGCAAGATTTATCGATATCAGAAAAAATACCGCTAGGAAACCTCGGGAGATGGATCGTTCAATATCATGACCAAGGCGAGGAAGGACTCAAACCAAAGCGGAGAGGCAACCCTAGCCTAGGGTTACGAAAAGAGAAAGACATGAGTGAACTGGAACTTCTGAAACTCGAGAATCTGAAACTTAAAGTGGAGGTAGAACGACTAAAAAAAGGTTACACCGTGAAAGGAGTTGGTTCAAAGAAGGTGTACGTCACTTTAGACGGCAAGATTATCAAATAGTGGAGAGATTGAAGAAAGAGTACGGAACGACTTTCATCTTAAGGTATCTCGGTTTAAATCGATCCGGTTATTATAAGTGGACCAAACGAAAAGACATCAAGCCTCAGTATGAGTTGGATCGGATCGATCTGACCAAACTTCTCAAACAAGCCCACCAGAAGCATAAAACCTACGGATACCACAATTTAGCCAAAACGATCCGAAATCAAACCGGATGGATCTTCTCTGATCATCTCGCGCATGTGTGTGCGAAGTCAGCCGGGATCCGATCCGAAACCAGAAGGCCTAAAAGCGGTCAGCCAGGACTAGAGCACAAAGTATTTAAGAATGAAGTTCAGGGTTTCTGGAACGCCAGCAAACCATTAGAGATCGTTGTCTCCGATATGACCGTTCTAAAAAGCAAAGGGATTCACTGGGAGTGGACATATATCCTAGATACTTTCAATAATGAGATCATCGCTTCTTCATTATCTTCTAAAAGAGCCGACATCAAGCCCTATTTCGAGACACTTGAGCAGCTCAAAACCAAAATAAAAGGAGCAGAACACCCCATCATCCTTCACACAGACCAGGGGGCTGTCTACTCCAGCCGAGCTTATCAACAAGCTCACTTGAATTATAACATAGTCCGTTCCATGAGCCGAAGCGGCACCCCGACCGATAATCCAATCATAGAGGCAATCAATGGGTGGATTAAGGAAGAACTCTACCACGATTTCAATTATCATAAAGCCGATGATTTACCCAAACTCATCAATGAATACATTGCCTATTTCAATAACGAAAGACTGGCTTACGCCTTAGATTACAAAACCCCAGTTCAATATAAACGTGATCTGGGGTTTGAATAAATAATTTTTATTTACGTGTCTACTTTGGCTTTACAACTTCATTTCAGCGGTTTTTCAACAAATGGTGGTAGTGAGTGATTCAAATCCCCTCACAGGATACTAATTCGATTATAGGATTACTTACGCAATGGTCTTAAGGCATTGGTCCATGGGATCAATTGATCCAACATAGAACCTAAGATGTCAGTATGCATCGCATGAGGCTTGAATTCACTGAAGTTAACAAAGTCGGTGAACAAGGATAATTGAACACCCTTTTGTACATCCGCCATTTGAAGTTCAGCAACAATAACGCGTAGATTTTCAACAGCACGGACACCCATGGCACTTCCATAACTGACAAAGCCAACTGCTTTGTTGTTCCATTCAACATTCAGATAGTCGATGGCATTCTTCAACGCACCGCCCACAGCATGGTTGTATTCAGGAGTTACAAAGATAAAGCCATCCATTTCGGCAATCTTCTTAGACCATTTCTTCGTATGTTCATGAGTATAGTTCTGATAGATCGCAGGATAAGGTTCATCCAGAAGTGGCAACTTGTAGTCTGCCAAGTCAATGAGCTCAAATTCAGCATCCGTCCGTTTTGCTGCCAATTCATAGACCCAGTTCGCAACTGCTTCTCCGTTACGACCAGGTCGTGTACTTCCAATAATAATTCCAATTTTAGACATCTTGTGTTTCTCCTTGTTTCGTTTTTTGATATCTTGATATCACAACGCTTATTATATAGATATTCATCTATATATCAAACCATGTGCTCATGAATAACGCTTTCTTATTTTCTGTTGATTCACAGACTATCAAGTGACAAACAGAAAATAGTACAACCTCAAGAACCAATGAAATGACACTCAGCTTACTTTAGTGTTGCATTGGAAAATGCGAGGGGAAGATATCCAAGTTGGTATCCAAATGCTATGATAGAATAAGTATGATATTTGATGATGCATCCACCATAATCGAAATGAGAGGTACCCCATGTTTCAGTACAAACCCGCCATTTGTTACTCAGGTTACAGAAATGGCCAAAGCCCAATAACGCAAGCTTATCCCAGTGATGCCGAAGTATTAGAAGATCTCGTCTTGCTTTCCAAGCATTTTGATTATATCCGCATGTATGACATCTCAAAACACGCTGAATCGGTTTTAAGAGTAATCACAGAACATCATTTGCCTCTTAAAATCATGCTCGGTGTCGAACCCAAAGGCGAGATCTCTAATCCAAACTGTCCTTGGGGAGGCGTATACAGTGAAGAGGAGCTCCTGCGTCACAAAACAATGAACCTTGAGCAGCTTGACCAGGTGGCGTCACTTGCCAATCGATATAAACCGATTGTTTTAGGAATATCGATCGGTAATGAAAATACTGCACACTGGCATCCGAATAAAATGAGTCCTGCGATCTTGTGCGAGCATGCGAAAATCTTGAAATCCAAAACGGATCTGCCCATCACTTTCTGTGAAGGAGCTTATGAATGGCGCGCTCAGGGGAGCGAACTCGCAAAAATCGTCGACTTCATTTCCATACATGTATATCCCTTGTGGCAACGCGTCCCCTATGCTGAAGCGGTTGAACTGACCATCGATGAATATCATAAAACGAAAGTGGCTTTTCCGAATACACCGGTCATTTTCACCGAGTTTGGATGGACGACAAGTGCCAATGAACAAATGGATCCCTCTCAAACGACTGAAGACTATCAAAAAGCCTATTTGGATCGCATGATCGATTGGTCTAGGAAGAATCAAGTCACCATGTTTATCTTCGAAGCCTTTGATGAACCTTGGAAGGGTGGAACTGACCCTTTGGAGGCTGAAAAACATTGGGGTATTTACAACGTTGATCGAAAAGGAAAACCGTGGATCAATCAATTCTAGAACTTGACTTCACAGTCTTCGTTGTCAACCGTTTCTAATTTCACCCCACTCATCAAATAAAATAAAAGCCATCCTTCACAGGATGGCTTTATCGACTTTTAGAGTAAGTGAAGTGTGTTGGACCTATCACTTAGTTTAGCAAGGAGCATAACCTTGAGTAAGCTCGTTTGTATATCGCTTTTACTTTTGGTGAACCTACATTTTTCGACTTATGAGTTTGAATATTACTAGGTTCGTCACAACTATAAGCATGCAAATTGAAGTACTAGCATATCGGATTTGTGGATTGTCAGTAATGATTCCATATACCATCCCTATAAACAACAGTAGATAGATCAGATAGATTGTCACGGTTGCTGCTTTGCCTTTGATTTGGACAATTCGTTCATCTTGATCCAATTCATCTTTTTTGCGATTGAACCAGGGATACTTTTTTTGATTATGTCGATCTAGGGCGCGTGTCAGAACCAGTGACCCTACAAAACCTGATACTAAATTAAGGATATCGTTTTGGCCCCCAAACATGGCATACAGCATTGATCCAAAAAAATAACCCAACATTGAGTATGCAAATAACTGAATGTAATATCGACTAACTTTCTTTTCCATTTTCTTCCTCCTCATAGATAAATAGTGTTTCTATCGTTACATTAAAGAGCATCGCCAACTTAAAGGCCAGTTGAATTGATGGGTTATATTTTCCCTTTTCTAACGAGTTAATCGTTTGACGAGATACCCCAAGCTTATCCGCAAGATCTTCCTGAGTATAGTTATGATTTTTTCTAAATCTCTCTACGTTATTTTTCATTTCGAATGCCTTTTTATGTAAAGTTAACTTTACATATACAATACATGCCAATTCAAATAATGTCAAGCATACTTTACTATTTAACGAAACTTACCATTACCAAGATTTTATGTTGGCATTACAAAATAAAAACCATCCTTCTTGGATGGCATAATCGACTTTTTGGTGGAAGTGAGGCCTAATGGTCTTATCCCTGTGTTGTTTTCACAGGATAATACAATAATGGTCTCCCATATTCTACAAGCATAAAATCTGGTTTAAACTAGATTATCTGCCTCACTTTAGGTATTGTAACGATAAAGGTCGTATAGAGAGATTCCCGACTATGATATGTGATATTTCCATCAAGTTTATCAACAATCGTTTTACAAATCACCAATCCCAAACCGCTGCTTTGACTGCTTCTCGATCGATCCGCTACAAAGAAAAGTTTAAAGATCTTGTCTTGATCGGCTTCTGCAATGCCCATTCCGTGATCAGTGATTTTGAAGACTAGATTTCCGTCCATTTCAGACAGAACGATGTCGATCAAACCGTCTTGTTTAGAGAAGCGGATCGCGTTGGTGATCAAGTTTAGCCAAAGCAAATGAAGCCAATCTTTATGTAAAGAGGAAGAGACCTCATCGAGTTGGAGATTGAACTCGATGTTCTTTCGTTCCCAATCCTGTTGATGAAGCTGGATGATGTTACGGATCTGTTCAGCGACCTTGAAAGGTTCTTCGGTTCGGATCAGTTTCGTTGAATCGATTTGAGACAACTGAAGCATACTTTGGCTGAGGCGGGATAGGCGTGTCGATTCATCGATGATGATCTTCAGGTATTCTTTGTTTTGCGAACTGACATCGGATTGTTCAATCAGTTCAGCATAGCCTTTGATCGAGCTGATCGGGGTCTTGAGTTCATGAGAGAAATTACGGACGAAATCTTTATGCAAGTATTCATTGGCCTTCAATGTTTCGGCCATCGCATTGAAATGCTTGGTCAACGCACTGATCTCATCATGACCTTTAGTCGTCAAACCGATGTCGAAGTTACCCTGGGCTATCTTTTGGGAAGCTTCGGCAATTCTTCTTAATCGTTTGATGATTAGACCGTTGATTCCTAAACTAAATAAAAGCAGAGACGCTGTTGCCGTGATGATCATTCCGATAAAAAACTCATTGGAACGGACCAGTCCGGAAATGTCTCCTGTATTAAAAAGAAAAACAAACATTCTGGGAAAGATCGATGTGACCATCAAGGTCAAGATCAGGATTGCGATGATTTTCGTACTGAGTTTATTCATTGAAGGACCGCCTTATAACCTAAACCACGTACCGTCATGATTTCAAAATCATCACAAACGATCTGATCCCTCAACCGTTTGATGTGAGTATCAACCGTTCTGTCAAAACTCAAAGAGTCAGTGCCCCAAATATCATTCATCAGCTGTTCACGGGTAAAGATCACATTGGGATAAGATAACAATTTAAACAACAGCTGAAACTCTTTCTTTGTCAGTTCAATGGGTTTATCAGAGACGCTACATTGATTGTTGGCCCGATCCAAAACCAAGGTCTTAAGGATGATCTTGTCTTCCATCGTGATCTTATAGCGTCTCAGCAAGGCTTTGATCCGCATCAGCAGTTCTTTCAGATCAATGGGTTTGACCATATAATCATCCGTACCGCTGATGAAGCCTCTTTCCTTGTCTTCGACGCTTTCCAAAGCACTCAGAATCAAGATGGGGACATCCTTTTGAGCACTTCTGATTTTCTGAGTCAAGGAAAACCCATCCAGTCTGGGCATCATCAGATCAGTGATCACCAGATCCACTTTTTCACTTTGAAAAAGGGACCAGGCACTAGCGCCATTGTCGCTTTCAAGGATTAAAAATCCTTGCTGAGCCAGATAGGTCGCGATCAGTTTACGGATATTGGTGTCATCTTCACACAGAAGTATCTTGGTCATGGGTTTTCCTTTTCGTATTCTCACTATATCATAATCGAATTTATTCAGTACGCAAAGCGATAACAGGATCCTGATTGGCAGCGATACGGCTCGGAATCAATCCGGCAACTAAAGTCAGCGCCGTACTTAGAACCAGCAACGAGACCCCGTTAGTGAAAGATAGGTAGGCAAAATTAGGAACACTGAGAAGATTGTTGATCAGGATATTGATGGGAATCATCAGGATCAGTGTTAAGCCAACGCCCAGCAAACCGGCACTCAATCCAATCAGGATGGTTTCCGCATTGAAAATGCGAGAAATATCGCGTTTACGGGCACCCAAACTTCTCATGATGCCGATTTCTTTAGTACGTTCAATGACGGAAACATAGGTGATGATCCCGATCATGATGGAGGAGACAACCAGTGAGATACCAGCAAAGGCAGCCAAAATCAAGGTAATCGTATTGATCAGACTTGAAATCGTAGATGAAATCGTTTCAGCCATGTCACTGTAGACAATAGACTGTGCCTCAGTCTTACCAGTGTTATAGGCATCCAAATAAGCCTTGATGGCATCTTTGGATTCAAAAGATGCCGGGTAGATCTGAATGCTGGTGGGGGTTGAATCACCGCCGATGTTTTGCATGACATTCTGATAACTGACCTGAGCATTGAACACTCTGCCAGTCAAGATATTGATGTCCGGGTTTGCCTGTTGAGCCTTTACGATTTGAGAGGTTTGGGCCGAACTGAGCATCGAATCTGTCAGCATGGTGGTATAACCGATTCCTGTGCTCAACAGTTCACTGGAAGCGTCAGGATTGACCCGTATAATGCCTACCACGCTTAGGGTAGCGGCGTCAGAGGAGGCATATAATGAGGCATAATCTGTGGATGGGATATAGACCCCGTGGAACTCAGTATAGTTGAGATCGTTAGGGATGACTTTAACTTGGGTCCCGATCAGCGATTCAAAGGTATACTTCTCATCGATCGAAATGCCTAAAGCAGTAAGCACGGAGACATCCAGCTGATTCTGCTTATCCACGATCAGAACCAGCTGATTATAGGCAGTCGGATACTGACCATACAAAATATCATATTGGGATTTGATGAATTCTGGGTTATTGGGTATCGAAGTGAAGACATCTGAAGAACCAAGGCCCATCGCAGATAAAGCACTCGCATTTCCGGTCGTGGTCTTGATAAATTCTCCGGTCGAGGTTTCAGCCAAAACATTCAAGGCGATCCCGCTGGTTAAGGAAACGGAATTTGATAAGGTTGGATCCATCGAATTCAGATAAGCGAAGAATGCCTCATCCAATAGATTCGTATGGGTGATCGTGCTTGTTTTCTGATCAAAGGAGTACACGATGGATTCACTTGGGAAATCTGAGGTGTTTGTTCCATTGATCGCACCCTGAGCTGCATTTTGACGCTGAGCAAAGATACTGGTGGACACGTTCTGATTGATAACCAACGGGAACCCGGCTAAGGTATCGCTTTGCATACTGTTGACATACGTCGTCATACCGGCTGAGATCGACAAGACCAAAGCAATCCCGATGATCCCGATACTTCCCGCAAAAGCCGTAATGATCGTTCTGCCTTTTTTGGTCAAGAGATTCATCATACTGGTCTTGATGGCAGTCAGATATGGCATTGTTGTGCGTTTGTTTTTCAACTTCGTCGAGGCTTGTGGTTCTTTTGAGAGTTCGGTAGGATTGGAATCCGAGATGACTTCGCCATCCAATAAACGGATAATGCGGTCACTGTATTTACTGGCGATTTCCGCATTGTGGGTGACCATGATGACCAATCGGTCTTTGGCGATCTCTTTGATCAAATCCATGATCTGATCAGAAGTCTTACTGTCAATGGCACCGGTCGGTTCATCAGCCAACAGGATTTTCGGATTATTGACCAAGGCTCTTGCGATCGCTACCCGCTGCATCTGTCCTCCGGACATCTGATTGGGTTTCTTATGGAGCTGATCCTGCAGACCAACCTGGGTCAATACTTTGATGGCCCGTTCACGGCGTTCTTTCGCTGGGATGCCAGACAAACGCAAGGCCATCTCAACATTATCCAAAACGGATAAATGTGAGATCAGATTATAACTTTGAAAAACAAAACCGATCGTGGCATTACGATAAGCATCCCACTCAGCATCGGTAAAATCCTTGGTTGATTTTCCTTCTACCAACAGATCACCGGATGAATACCGGTCTAGTCCTCCGATAATATTCAGCAGCGTTGTTTTCCCGCACCCTGAGGGACCCAAAACTGAGACAAATTCATGTTCACCAAATTCAAGATCGATGCCTTTCAATGCCGGGATCAACTGACCTGCAAGCTTATAAGACTTCTTAATCTTTCTTAGTTCTAACATAGAGACTCCTTTACCTTGGTCAGTCTACACCGTTTATGTGAAGTGAATATGAACTTACTTCAAAAATAAAACCATCTGACACAGATGGTTAATCGATGATACATTTAATATTCCTTATACTTAAAGAGCACAAACCCCGGTATCCGGATCACAAGACATGGGATTCAGTACTGGTTCAACAAAGAACCCGTTACCAGTTTTACCTTCTTGGCAAGATTTTGATCAATCAGGTGATTAATCATCACTTCGGTTTCTTTTTGGCTCAAGTCAAAACTCACTTGATTTAGCCTACAGTGGTTCTATAGAAGAGCCCTTAGAGGATTATCATATGGGTAAAAAATCAGTCGTGGTGATATGTTCTCAACTAACAAAAAACCATCCTTCTCAGGATGGCTTAATCGACTTTTTGGTGGAAGTGAAACAGGTCAAATCTATCACTATAAATTGAGTAGGAAAGATTTTACAAAGTGGATAAGAAGTCACAAACAGGCGATGTTACGAAAGCTACTATTATGAAGTTTCACAAAATGATTTCGCTAACCCAACACACCCCAGTTAATCCTGTACAATTAGACGAATGTTCTTTCACAAGTCATTAAGGAATTAAATCTGTTTATACCGAGTCCCAAGGTGAGTTTGCCTAGACCGTGGTCAAGAATGAAGTTGAGGATTATCATATAAGTTCTAGAAATGAATTTACTTCTGAATTTGTGAGAGCTTAACTAATACATAGCATAAGTAGTTTATACCCATGAAAATTATTGATGCACCCCAGACTTCTTCGCTAAATGAAAAAACCATCCCAACTGCTAATAGTGTAATTAACCAGATTACAAACCCAATGATGAATGTCTTAATCGGATTCACTATGCATCCCCCTTAATCATGTTAAATTCATTATCTCCCTTCTTCATTCGATAGTCTACATACTATGAGTATTATCTTGCCTTTTTTTAATCGTTTTTTATAAAAACGTTACACTTTTGTTATACCTGACACTTTGGACCACCAAAAAGCGTTATTCTATAAGGCTTTCGAAGGAGATGGTGCCGACAACAGGATATGACAACGGTGTATTTTGGTAGAATACTGCCATACAATAATCCTTACAAATTGAGCCTTACTGACATATTATGAACAATGGCGACGTCATAAAAATGAAAGGTTTATGAAAATAATGTTAGTAAAAAGTTTGCAATGACTATTCGAAGTATAAACTGAGATTGCACACAAATCAGTGAATGTTATGCAGAAATGTTAGCGTTTTCACATCTTAGCTAGATATTTTCTACAAAATGCAAAACCGATCTAAAAACACTTCACAAAATAATCACTTAACTATATTATTCATTTAAGGAGGAGAAATCCATGAAATCATTTAGGTGGGGTTTTGTATTCGCTATAGCCGCTTTACTTTTTATCAGTTCATCTACTCCAGTATTCGCAGGTAAGTTCAAAGATATTGCCACAACTCAAGAATTTATCTTATCATTTGATGATCATAGTGAGAGTACCGGCGAAATATCGCCTATGACAATTAGTTCATCTACTCTAAAAATTACCGTAAAATCTTTGGCTCATAGAAAAGCAGATGGTACAGTAGCATATCTTGATGTGGATGTAGTATGGGAATGGCTTAACAATCCGGGAACATATCAGGAAGACACTATTGCCATATCCTGGGATACATACTCTGTGCAATGGAGATGCTATACTACATCTATTTTTAGAAATAACTACTATAAATATATGGGAAGTTCGACTTGGATCCACGGTACTTATGAAACCTCGGTTGAGGACACTCGTAGTAACGGTTTTATTTATGACCAATTACTAATGAGAATGGGCACTGATAACCCTCCGACTCTGAATAAGGGCGAAATCCATTTTGATTTATCAGCAACGACAAGCACTTCTGGCACATCATCTGAAACACTTTATGTAAACTATTTTCACAAGTACACAACACTAGCATTTAATGGGGCAGTTAATATTGGGAATATTGCTACCGGTGGAACCTTTACTCCAAGTTTCACTTGGGGATTTATGTCGGATTTCGATTCCAGGGGAGTATCAGTTTCGTTACCATACTAATCCAAGATTGTTAATTGACTAAAATAAAAGATAGTTTTACAACTATCTTTTATTTTAGTCATTTTCGCTTCTTAATCTGGATTCCAACAAATACTAGACTCGCAGAAACTAATACTAGTCCAACAAGAACAAGAAAACCAGCCCTGAAACTGCAGATCCAACGTCAGTCATGTTTCCCTCCATTTGTATTAACTTTAGCAGTATAAAAGTTCTAAGTCAAATCACTAAAATAGTTCTTAAAATTTTCTTCCATAATTTAACATCATCAATAATAGATTTCTCAAAGCGTGATATAAATTCAGATGTGTACATCATTTTGGAACTCTCATAAATTCTATCAACAGAAACTTGAAGCTGCTCATCAGTTCTTTCTTGAGTATGAAACATGTATAAATAGGCATAATGTATATTTTGCTTATTAAACGCTTCATGTGCACAATACTTATTAAGTTGATCATATCCCGCTTTAATTCGGTCATCAAAATTGTATCTAGTAGGCCCAAAATAATATTTCGCTGTAAAGGCGAACTTAACCTCGATCATTGCTCCGGCTCTTCCGTTTGTAACCTTTATATCGACGGATTCTTCATCATTATAGGGATTTGTAGCGTGCTCTATTGTCGTCTCGCCTTCAACATTCAACCTAAGAAATCGTACTAGGATATTTCTTAAGTGTTGTTCCTTTATGTTGCTATTTACCTTTTTCGTCTCTCTATCGAAAATTCTTATCAGTTCTCCGTTTTCAGTATTAATCAAATCTTCACATAAGTTATACTTGTTCTCAAGTTTGAATAATTCAAACGCATGAAGAAGTTGTGACACCTTCAATATCTTCCCATGTTTTGCCATTAACGTCTTATACTCTTCCAGAGTTGATTCATAGTTTTCATCAAGACGACCG
>CAXXCK010000003.1:0-350694 GCA_963678045.2 Erysipelotrichaceae bacterium
ATGACTTTAGCACCGGTCCTTTGAAGCGCGATCAGAACCGTTTCGCTCTTGACTTCAATTGCGTTGACAGAACTGACGATCAACACCTTGAAGCCGCTGGAAATACTGAAACTCAATGTTGCATCCGAGTTGTTGGTAAAGTTCATTTAAAAACTTCGCATTTAAAATAACCCATAAATAATTTGCTTCTCTGCATCTCAAAATATAGTTAGGTTTAATAAGCATTTTTATTCCCTCGAGGGTAAATCATCTCCGTTCTGATTCTAATCTTAATATGGCTTCTCTTATATATGAAAAGCGATTATATCATCTAAAAATTATAAAATTCAAACTTTTTGTCTACTGCTATTTCGATAAATATAGGGTATTATTAAGAGGTGATTTAAGAGCGTCAATATCTTTTAGTCTTTCGATAATAGACGTATATGCATCAATTTGTACATATGATCTATTACACTAATCCTATTCTTTATATTAAACATTATCCCGCGTATCAAACTCATACTTATAACACAATTCGTATAATCTGACTAAAATGCGGGTTGATGGGATTGCCGATGCTTATTGCTTACTATGCCTATAAACTGTGGGACATCTGCATAAATATCGATATAGGGGAATACCTTCTTAATTTTGGGGTATCCTCGCTTTGAAAGTCGTTAGTGGGATAATCGATCCTGTATTGATATTTCAGAGTCCGTATTTTACTGAGTATCGTTTTGATGATTCTTGATTTGATTACCGCTGATGTTATGTCCATAATAATTAGGTGTGTAAATCTCACAAATGTAGTTTGAGAAGAAAGTTGCGACAAAATAGTTTAAACTAATGGGGGAGAATTAATATATGAATCGCGAGCCTGGTATAGATTTGCTTAGAATCTTGTCGATGTATTTTGTTGTATTACTTCATGTCTTGGGTCAGGGTGGAATTCTTGATACTGCGATCGTTGGATCTGCAAATTATAACCTTGCTTGGATCTTGGAAATTTCAGCTTATTGTGCAGTCGATCTTTTTGCATTAATCTCCGGATATGTCATGTTTTCATCCGTGATCAATGTAAGAAAGTTTTTACGTTTTTGGTTTCCTGTTTTCTTTTATTCACTTGGAATTCTGTTGGTCTATTCATTTTTGACTCATTCAGTCATCAATCTTACAGATTTTATCAACAGCAGTTTTCCAATATTGAAAGCACAATACTGGTATGTTACGGCTTATTTTTGCTTGTATTTGTTTACGCCGTTCTTAAATAAGTTCGTCAGTAATTTGTCGGACTCCATGAACAAGAAATTGCTGGTACTGCTGTTCATTGTCTTTAGTATCCTGCCTACACTTTTAACCAATGATATTTTCTTTACCAAAAACGGCTATAGTCCTTTGTGGTTAGGCGTCTTATATCTTTTTGGAGCAAGTATCAAGAAGCTCAACCTGAAAGAGAAAATCAGTTCAGGCAAAGCCATAATGCTATACCTGTCCTGTGTTGCTTTTGTTTATGCAAGTTTCATCCTAATGAAGTCGTTCACAGTGAACAATCCTATTGAAACCCGTTACGCGTTTATGTTTATAAGTTATACCTCACCCCTTATCTTTCTATCATCCATGGGTCTATTCTTTTTTTTCGCTAAGATAACTCTGCGTAACAAGCTTCTCATAAAACTGATTCAAGTGATCTCTTCCTTGGCTTTTGGTGTTTACTTGATCCATGTACACCCGATTATCTTCATTCAACTGTTGAAGAATGTGTTTATCTCATTTATGGATTATCCGACTTTATCCTTTGTTGCTTCTGTGATTCTGGTATCCACTTTGATTTTCACCACCTGTATTTGTATTGAGTATTTACGGGTCCAGTTATTTAGGTTGCTTCATGTGAACCAAATCCTGGTTAAGATATCGGATTGCCTAAGTAAACTTCTAAGTTTGATGAATAAAGAGCTGTTTCCGTAATTCCAATAATACTCAGTTTCGTTCAAGTGAGTCTTGAACTCATTGATAAACCATGGCTTAGTGCACAAGGGGGAAGTGCGATGACTATCATGTTGTTGACCAGCATCATTCTTGTTGGTCTTTTCTATGTTCTGTCAAATCATCAAGCGGATTTATCGGAGTCCGGTTTTGGTTCTTTGACCCATACCGGCATCTTAAAAGGACTGGGTGTCTTTCTGGTCGTTATCAACCACATCGGCGCTAAAAGCGGTTATCGTTACTTCCAGCCTTTAGGCGGGATCGGCGTCTCGCTCTTTCTGATCTGTTCAGGCTATGGCTTAATGAAGTCCTTTGAAAGGGAAGGGTTTGTTCATTTTTTCAAGAAAAAGATGATCAAGATCTTGGTGCCGTTTTGGATCGTCTATCTGATCTATATACTGATTACTCAACCTTCATTTGAACTCCTGTCTGTGCTTAATGGAATGCTCCTGGTAGAGTCTTTTGGGATCTTCTGGTTCATTCAGTATCTCTTTTTGTTTTATATGTTTTTCTTCATCGCCTTCAGTTTCTTTAAACAAAGAACCGGGATCGTGTTTCTTCTGGTTTTATCCTGTTTGGTCTTTTTGACCAGTCCGACTTTGCTCTTGGGTGAACAAGCCTTTGCTTTTGTGAGTGGGGTGTTGTTGGCTCAAATGAAGCTTGAACCCAGTAAACGTAAGCTAGTTTTTCTCAGTGCTGTATTTCTAATCATGGGTTTGTTGAGTCTTTTGCTGAAACAAACCGAGTCGATCAGAGAAGGGTCAGTCTTATTGCTTAACCTCAATGGCGCATTGATTAAGACCGGTTGTGCTCTAGGCCTACTCTTTTTGGTAGCGATCACGATGGATTCTAAGTTGTGGAAACTCTTTACGCTTCCAGGAACGGTGTCTCTAGAAATCTATTTGGTTCACGTCACATTGACAAACTGGTTTTTGACAGACTTCACCATGCTGAATGTGTTGGTCTTGATAGCCTCATGTTATGTTGGGGTCTTGCTGTTACACATGCTCACCCATCTATGTCTTCACTTAGTCAGAAAGCGAACTTCATTTCCCGGCTATGAAAATCAAACCCTCATCAAATGACACTTTAGTTCTGTTTTCTAAAGTGTCATTTTTATGACTAGAGAATCAGGATTGGGAATCAAATCGGTTATGTTCTGAGCGTAAACCGGTTCAATTTGATATTGCATCACTGTCTTTAAGTAGAAATCATCCATAATCAATACAGCCACATTGAATATAAGCAGAATAAACCCAAAATAACCCTCATCGTGGGTAGACATTGGACTTTGATAAGCCTATGATGTGTTCAAACGGGGGAAGTAAGTTCAAATAACAATGAAGAGATCATGAGCCATCTGTGTTTTTTAGATGGCCTTGACGGGGTTAACGAATCATCCTCCACCGAACACCACAAAGGAGAAGGCCTTATGCTCAAGCTTAGACGCATTGTTCTAGTTTTGATGATGAGTTTTTTGTGTCTGTTTCAAGTGAATGGAAAACCGGTGGCAGTCCATGCGATACCGGCTCCTGACTATTTCTCGGCAACCTTGACATCCTATGGATCAGGGACAGCCATCGATCCTTTTCGTATCTATTTTCTAAAGCAGTTGGGGGAATTGGCAAACATCAATTTGACTGATGACCATATTTATCGCTATGGCCATTACCTGCTGATGAATGATCTGGATTTCAGTGATGCCAATGCGGATGGGAACAAGAATGATCCCTACATCGCCATGTTCAGCGGTTCAGGCAACAACTGGGTTCCCATCGGAACAAGCGACGGGATAAGATCGTTTGTCGGGGTTTTGGACGGAAACAGCTTCTCGATCCGTAATCTGACGATCAACAATCCAGCCAGCGATTTTCAAGGTCTGTTTGCCTCGATCAACGGCACCGGTGAAGTCAGAAACCTCCATTTGATCAATGCTTCGATCCAAGGCCGCTCTACAGTCGGCGGGATTGCCGGCCTCATGATGAACGGCGCACATCTTACCAATGTGAGCGTTCAAGGCACGATTACCGGAGTCGACAGTGTCGGCGGCTTGGTCGGACAAGTCAGTGACGGGGCAGGCATCCTGAATTCAGGATCAAACGCCTTATTGTTTGGCAATCAATTCTGTGGTGGACTGGTCGGGTATGCCACATTGGGTTTTGGACGATTATCGATCAGTAACTCCTATTTTTCCGGATCCTTCAACCCAACGGTGCCCATGAACTATGTCGGCGGCATCATCGGGTTCACAGTAGGAGCCGGTAAGCTTCTTGAAGTCGATCTTAGAAACGTCATTGTCAAAATGAATACCCCGATTGCATCAAACATCGGATACTTCATTGGCGTCAGCGGATCGAGCTTGTTGATCGATACAGCGTACAATGGCGATCAGCTCTTGCCTGCGATCAGCAGTGCATTATCACCGTATACCATCGTGAATACCCATCTGATCGGTGATTTGGTTGCGTTAAAGGATAATTTAAACGCCTGGGTAGACGTCAACAACGTCGTTCCCGGTACGTATTATCCGTGGCGCCTGAGTGACCTTAACAGCGGCTATCCTGTCCTCAACGACACCATCGCAGCCTATGTGGGCGACATCAGCTACACGACCCTTGGGACTTCTGTCAGCGTCGATCCGAATTTCACGGTCTATGCGCCGTTGGTCAAATTCATCACCATCTCGATCCAAGATGCTCAGGCCAGCGATCTTTTGGTTTCCCCGATGATAGTCATCGGCATCACCGCCCTTTACGCCATCGGAACCTTGACCTTGTCCTCAGCGACGCCGGTTTCCGGACTCATCTTCCAAGACATGCTGAGGGTCGTTGAATTCTCAACCTCAGGCAATGCCACGACCCGCGTCATTCATTTCACCTTCTTTGACGGCAATGAAGACGTCATCGCGATCAAGAAGATCACGATGCCCGGGTTTAGCGTACTGTATGACAGCGTCGATCAAGACTCCGGCACCATGCCCATCGATTTGATCAAGTACTGGTCCGGGACAACCGCCACGATCTTGGGCAATCCGGGCAGCCTCATCAAAGCCGGCCATACCTTTGCCGGATGGACTGACGGTACCACCGACTATCAAGCCGGGGATACCTTCACCATCACCAAGAATAAATCCATGAGCGCCCTGTGGAGCACCAACAGTTATAATGTCAGCTTTACCGATGACGACGGAACGCTCTTGTCCAAACAAAAAGTCACTTATGGGGCTGATGCGATTCCGCCGCTCAACAACCCGTTTAGGGCAGGCTACAACTTTACCGGATGGGACAAGGATTATACCGGCATCACGGCGGATTCCACGTTTAAAGCCAGTTATGACCCCATTACGACCTCATTGACCGATAAAGACACCAAGCTCAATCCGATCCTTGCGGATTTTGCCGATGCGGTGACCTTCACGGCCTCTGAACTGGATCCGGTCCATGTCTTAAGTCTCAGATTTGGCTTTGGTTTAAGAAGCATAGCTTCTTTGACCCCGGCTGAAAAAGCCAAACTGGATGCCTATCTTGCAACCCTGGGAACGGCGAAAACCATCCCAAGTTTCCTCTTTGACATCAGTTTGTTCAAATCGATCAACCAACAGGAAATCCCGGTCATCACCAGCAACCGTCCGATCGTCATCACGATCAGTGTCCCGGAAGCTTTTAGAGGATCTGCATTCAAATTGCTGCGGCTTCATACCGATGGGGATGGCGTGACCACTTTGGTCAGTTTGCCTTATACCTATAATACCGTCACGTTTACCGCGACCTTCAGTTCTGACCAGTTCTCTGTCTTTGGTTTCGCTTACGGAACGACTCAGATCCCTAATACCGGTGAAGGCTTCAATGCCTTAGGCTGGAGCGCTTTGGGACTGAGCGTCTTATTGGGATTGATCTCCTTCAAACGCAGACAAAAATCAAAATAAGCAATATCGTTATGAGCGGATCCGAAAGGATCCGTTTCTACTTATCAAGGGATTTGAACGGCGTTTCATCACTGAAAATTTAGTTATTTTCTTTAAAAAAAAGTAAAACTGTCAAAATCACACTCATCGTAGGTAGACATTCATGAAGCCTCGTTTTAATCTATAGATATGGGTAAAACAATGCTAATTAAAGAAATGGACGTTCAGAAAATCATCATTGCCTCTGCCGTCATCGGTGTCGTCATTGGGGCAACACTGCTTACGCTTTTCGTTCTTAAACAAACGCAGGTGGAGAAACAATCATGAGTCAGCGCTTTTTCTACATCAACGATTTGAGACTGGTTGCTAAACTGGTGAATGAGGACGGCTACATCTACAAAAACAAGAACTGGGAAGCCGACCGTGAATTGGTCATCAAGCACCGTTTGATCGGTTATTGTCCCATCACCAAGACTGACGGGAATCCGCATATGCTGATCAAGATCGATGAGATCTCCAAAGAAGAAGCAGAACATCTCCTGCATCTGTATTAGTGTCAAAAGCTTAATCAAATCGAAGTTCGCAAAGTGATCCCACCAGGGATCGCTTTTATTTTTCTGGGTCAAATGGTCGAAAAAGACCGATGGGAACCCTTTAGAAATATTAAAATATAATAAAATAATACAAATAAAATATAAATAAGTAACAAAATAGACAAATATGTTCATTTTTACTGGACAAATTCCAAACGGAGGATTACAATGCGGGTAATTGGCAGACTATGCTGTTGTGCCACCTTGAGGGAGATCCATGGGAAGAAAATTCGCTAAGATCATGATCATGTTCTCACTGACGATGCTGATGATAAAACTCAGTTCAGTCTCAGTTTCTGCGGCTACGGTCGCGACTCCGAAAATCAGCGGTCAAACAACTTTTGATACAGCCACCGTGATGTATGCTTCTAGCGGAAAAATATCGGGCTATGAAGTCAGCTATGCCACAAAGACGAGTCCAAACTATCAAGTGGTGTATACCGGAACCAAGACCTCGACCATCCTCAAAGGTCTCAGTACCGGAACTCAGGTGACCATCAAGGTGAGATCCTATGTCACTTCCGGAAACTCAAAAGCCTACTCAAATTATGCAACGCTTAAACTGGTTCCTGCTTTGTCTGCGGTTGACTTGAAAGGCACCAGCGTCAAAGGGGTCAATACCCTGACTTGGGTCAAAGTCGCCGGTGCGACCAGTTATGAGATCTATACAGCGTCTTCTTACTCCGGAGAGTATAAGATGCTGACCAAGGTCAATACCTTGACCTATAAAGCCAATGTCGGTCTCAAGACAAGCTTTTATTATAAAGTCAGAGCCTTTACGACTGTCAAAGGGGTGGTGGTTACCAGTCCTTTCTCAGCGATCGTCTTTCTTAAGTCATAACCATAAACTCAATGAATCCATCAAAAAAGACGGTCACCGTCTTTTTTTTGTAATTAATGGAGGATCAGCGTGAATCGAACACCGCAGGTATGACCGACAGGTCTAATAGGTTGGGATCACAAACTGAGGATAATAGTAGCGACTCAAGGGATTGAAGGGATCCGTTTCAATGGATTCTTCCATGAGGTCGATGATTTTGGTTTTGATTTCGTGCAGCGAAGTTTGATCTGGCCAGACGACAAAGAGCGGACGGTCAGCGCCCATACTGTAGGTCGGCTGCATATCGGCTTTCCCTTTGAGGTTGGCGGTGGTGAAATTCCAGGGCTTGTTGTCTGAGATTTGGCTTTGGACCAATTTCATGACACTGGAAACCGGCATGTTGGTGACGACGTTTTTCGAGCTGACCGTAATCAGGTCTTCGATCTTCAGTAAGGTCGAAGGCTCGATGAGCTTGTTGATGATGCCTTTGATGACAGCCTGCTGATTGATTCCGCGCTGGAAATCGCCATCGGTAAAGGCGTGCCGTTCCCGGGCAAAGAAAAGGGCTTGCTGGGCATTCATCGTGTTCATGCCTGCTTTGAAAGAATAGTAGACTTCTTTGGGAAGATGCCAGGTGGTAAACCAGGTGGTCGTAAAGGCCATGTCGGAATAGACATCGACCGTGCCTAAGACTGAGATGATCTTCTCAAACGAAGTAAAGTTGACTTTGATGTAATAGTTGGTTTTGATGTCAAACAGGGTTTCAACCGTTTTTACGGTACAATCGACCCCATAGATGCCGGAATGGGTCAACTTGTCCATGGCCCCGGTGCGGCAGCCCAACGGGGTATAGGTGTCTCTGGGGATACTGACCGTCAGGATGTTGTGGGATACGGGATTGATGACCATCAACAGGTTGGAATCGCTTCTGGCTTTTTCCTGGATGGATCCGACACTCATGGTGTCGATCCCGCTGAAGAAGATGATAAAAGGCTCGAGGTGGGTTTCGACCGGTTTAGAGGTATCAACCTTGATGACGCTTTTTTCGATCGTCTTTATCGTTTTGGTCTTGGAAGCGAACTCGGGATCAAACTCCGTGATGGTATCGCGCATGCTGTTATCCAGGATCATCACATCGATGCTGTTGGCAAACAAACTTTCCAGATTGGAAATGTCATCGGAAGCCTGAATCATCGTATATGTGGCACTGTTGGTGGTAAGGTAGTCTTCAATATACGCAGCGACCGTTTCATCGGTCTGCAAGGTCATTCCGATCTTGGCATCCAGGATGTCTCGGATCGAAGCGATGGGACTGGTTTTGAGGACGACAAAGCTGATGACGTTGACTTCAACCGGATCTTGGTTGATTAAACGGTTGAAGGCGTATTGAGAATAAAAGAGGGCCCCTGAAGAAACAAAGAGAAAAAATGACAGGATCAGGATCAAGACCTTCTTGCCGGATACCAGCATCATCAGGATCAGCAAGACGACCAAACCCAGTTTGATGAGGGTGCTGATCGTGGTCGGCAGGATCTGGTTGTAGAAAAGTCCGGCGATGAGCAAGAGGGTACAAAGCAGGTAAATCATCTTGGATAAACTGAATTTCGGTTTGATATTTCTCATGGGGGTGTACGTCCTGTTCAGTTTATACCTTATTGGAGATGGGTTTGCAAGAGTGATTGTTTAAAATGTGAAAATGACACAAAAATACCATATTTCACCCATACAAATCAGATATCTTATTGGTTGGGAATTAGCGCTCCTCATGTGAAAATTACCCATTCGCAATTGAATTAAGTAAGTCATAAATGTATACTATACGTATAAAAAAGGGGATATTAATGAAACTTGTTATTTTAGCTGGAGGATTTGGCACCAGAATCAGTGAAGAAAGCCACCTCATTCCAAAGCCGATGATCGAAATCGGAGACAAACCCATTCTGTGGCATATCATGAAATATTACTCATCATTCGGTTTCAATGAATTCATCATTTGTGCCGGATATAAACAATACATCATCAAGGAGTATTTTTCAGATTATTATCTGCATATGTCTGACATTACCTTTGATTTCTCCAGCGGGACCAGCAAAATGACGGTTCACGCCAACAGTTCTGAACCTTGGAAAGTGACCATCGTCGATACCGGACTCAACACCATGACGGGCGGTCGTATCAAACGGGTCGCAGACTATGTCGGCAACGAACCGTTTTTCATGACCTACGGGGATGGCTTGGCCGATGTGGATCTCAACGTGCTCTTACAAAAACACAAAGAAAGCGGCAAGATCGCAACCTTGACGGCGATCCAACCCGGCGGACGATTTGGGATGCTGGAAATTGCATCGGATTCCAAAGTAGAACGTTTCAAAGAAAAATCCATCGAAGACGGCGGATGGATCAATGGTGGCTTCATGGCCCTTCAACCGGAAATCTTCTCCTACATCAACGATGATTCAACCATCTTTGAACGCGATCCTTTGGAAGCCTTGGTCAAGATTGGCCAGCTCAATGCCTATAAACATTATGGTTTCTGGCAATGCATGGATACGCTGCGTGATAAAGAACTCCTGGAGAGATTGTGGAATAAAGATACGGCTCCATGGAAGAAATGGTAACTCATGAACTCATTCTATAAAGGAAAAAAAGTATTCATCACCGGTCATACCGGGTTTAAGGGATCTTGGTTGACCAAGATTCTTATTGACTTTGGGGCAGAAGTCACCGGGTACTCCCTGGAACCTTTAAGCCAACCCAAACTGTTTGAGATGTTGGATTTCGGATCGTCTTTGCATCATCACATCGGAGATATCCGAGACTATGATCATCTGACTGCAGTCTTTAACCAAGCCCAACCTGAAATCGTCTTCCACTTGGCAGCCCAGCCCATCGTCCGTGAATCCTTCAAGGATCCCCGTACGACCTATGACGTCAATGTCATGGGTACGGTCAACATCCTGGATTGCGTCCGCAATTCACACTGTGTCAAATCCTTCGTCAACATCACCACCGACAAAGTCTATAAAAACAATGAATGGATCTACGGTTACCGTGAAAATGACATCTTGGACGGTTTTGATCCGTACTCCAATTCGAAATCCTGTTCGGAATTGGTCACTGCCAGTTTCGTCCGCTCCTTTCTGAGCGACCGGAAAATCGCGGTATCCACCGTTAGAGCCGGTAACGTCATCGGCGGCGGCGATTTCGCAGCCGATCGGATCATTCCCGATTGCGTCCGGGCCGTTTTATCCGGTGAGTCGCTGAAAATCAGAAATCCGTATTCGACCCGTCCTTATCAGCATGTCTTGGAACCGCTGTATGTCTACATGACCATCGCGAAAGCGCAGTATGACGATTTCAGCAAGAGCGGAAAATACAATGTCGGTCCCAACGACGAGGATTGCGTATCCACCGGGACCTTGGTCAAATTGTTCAACGATGCCTGGAATGCCAAATCACCGTTGAAATTCCAGTATGAGATCATCAAAAACGATGGACCCCATGAAGCCAACTTCCTGAAGCTGGATTCATCCTTGGTCAAAAGCGTCTTCGACTGGAAACCCAAATGGGGCGTCAAGACCGCGGTTGAAAAAACCATCGATTGGACGATCGCTTACAACAACAAAGAAGACATCGACAGTTTCATGAAGAATCAGATCACTGAATTCTTTTCACTCTAGGAGGAGTTATGGCACAAGATTTAAGAAATGAAATATTAGAAAAAGTTAAAGAGTTTTATAAACAGGAACTCGATGCGAAACAACACGCGTTTGAACCCGGAAAGAATGTCGTTCCCTTTGCCGGACGCGTCTACGATGAAGATGAATTGGTCAAACTGGTCGATGCCTCGTTGGATTTCTGGCTGACGGCTGGACGTTACGCCGAAGAATTTGAACGTGATTTCGCCAAATACATGGGCATGAAGTTTTGCCTGCTGACCAATTCCGGATCCTCAGCCAATTTGTTGGCTTTGACGGCCTTCACGTCCCACAAACTGGGCGAAAAACGCTTGAAACCGGGCGATGAAGTCATCACGGTCGCGGCCGGATTTCCGACCACGATCAACCCGATCATCCAAAACGGACTGATCCCGGTCTTTGTCGATGTGGAAATCGGAACCTACAACATCAAAGTCGATGAATTGGAGAAAGCCTATTCCGAGAAGACCAGAGCGGTCATGATCGCGCATACTTTGGGCAACCCGTTTGATCTGGATGCGGTCGTCGCGTTCACCAAGAAACATGATCTGTTTCTGATCGAAGACTGCTGCGATGCGGTCGGCTCAACCTATGACGGCAAAATGGTCGGAACCTTTGGCCATGCGGCCACCACCAGCTTCTATCCGGCGCACCATATGACCATGGGCGAAGGCGGGGCGATCTTAGTCAACAACAACCTATATAAGACCCTGGTCCAATCTTTCAGGGATTGGGGCAGAGACTGTTTCTGCGAACCGGGCGCCAACGATACCTGCGGCCGTCGTTTCTCCATGCAATTTGGATCCTTGCCGCAAGGCTATGATCATAAATACGTCTATTCTCACATCGGCTACAACCTCAAGATCACCGACATGCAGGCGGCCGTCGGCGTGGCTCAGTTGAAGAAACTGCCGGGTTTTGTCGAAGCCCGCAAGAAGAACTTCGTCATCATGCATGACGGGTTGAAACAATTCGAAGACTACCTGGTCTTACCGTATGCCACCGCGAAGTCCGATCCGTCCTGGTTTGGTTTCCCGATCACAGTCAAACTCAACGACAAATTCACTAAGAACCAAATCGTCGAATACCTTGAAAAACACAAAATCATGACCCGTCAGTTGTTTGCGGGCAACATCACCAGACAGCCGGCTTTCCAAAACATTGAATACCGTCAGGTAGGAAACTTAGAAAACACCGACATGATCATGAACAACACCTTCTTCATCGGGGTCTATCCGGGCTTGACCGATCAGAAACTGGATTACGTCCTTAAGACGTTTGAAGACTTCTTTAAAGGCATCTAATGCCGATCGTCAGCGCATGTGTTGTTTCTGACATCACCGAAGTCAGTAAAAGCATCAAAAAATACAGGCTTAAACTCGCAAAACCGATCCCGTATGAACCGGGTCAGTTTATGCATTTGACCACAGAAATGGTCAGTGCCTCCGATTACTGGCCGACCTCCAGAGCCTTCAGCATTGCTTCGTATTCGCCTCAGGTTGATGACGAGATCGAGATCTACATCAAAAACAACGGCGGGTACACCAAGGAAGTCATGGAGACGCTCAAGATCGGATCGACCTGTACCGTCAAGTATCCTTATGGGGACTTTATCCTGCCTGTACTCAATCCGACCACCAAGATCGTCGGGATCTGTAACGGGGTAGGGATCACGCCGCTATTGGCGATCTACGACTATCTGGTCCATCATGGCCAAGCCGATCAGTTTTATCTTCATTATTCGATCCGCGATTTAAGCGACATGATCGGACAAGACAAGATCAACGCCATCGCGTCGGATCATCTGGCCTTGTATGTCACCCGTCAGGACACGGAACTCTTCATCAACCGTCGGATCGACAACCCTGATTTTGCGGGCAAATACGATCCGGACAACACCTATTTCTTTGTCTCCGGATCCAACCAGTTCATTGCAGACATGCAAAAGAAACTGGAAGACCTAAATTACACCAACATCATTGTCGATTCCTGGCGCTAAACCAAGTCAATTCACAAAAAGGAAGTCCGATGACACACCCCTGTGTTCATCAGACTTCCTTTTTTATTTGGTACATTGAATTTAGAATGACTACTCATCAAAGGGCTTTTAAAGCCCATTGAGCGCTTTGTGGAAATAGTGAGTGTGAGTTTAAGTCAAAGGCTATGATCGCTTAGAGCGCTCCAAAAGGGCTCATGCGTCACTCTGCCGTCTTGAGTCGCTTCTTGTGTTATCGGATCAGGTTATCTGATGTTGAGATACAGAATGATAAAGGCAGGAATGATAAAGAAACCGATGCCCAGAATAAAGCGGATTCTCATAAACTGCAAGGCTTGAGTGCTCAATTCGAAATCTTCCGCCTTTTCGATTTGATACTTGGGATGTTTAAACAGCACATAAACCAGTAACAGTGATGAGTACACGGTATAGATGATGTCTGGTTGAGTGAAAACATAGAAATTGGCCAGGGTCAATTTCGTATTGATGTCTCCATTGATCAAACTTCTAAAAATCCCGTAATTCAGCATGTTTTGATCGACGTTCTTGGGGAAGAAGTTGACCGTAAACAAAACAAAGAACACCATCAGCATGAATTCAATGATCATGAAGATGTCAAACTTCTTAGACAAGATGGTTCCCAAAATCCAAAACGGAACGGCAAACAACAACCATTGGGGATGCCACATCGAGAGACCAAAACTCAAGAATGTGACGATGTTGGCAAAGAACACAGACCACTTGATGATGCTGAAATCGTCTTTGAGTTCGGTGAAATAAGCAAAAGCCGCCAACAAGATCCAAAAGACAATGACGATCCGAAGCGAGAATAGAGAAATGGTTATGTTGGCATAAAACATATAACTGGTGGCACCAAACTCAAAAATCCCGTAACGGAACGCTTCGGAGGGCATATAAATCAAGACTTCCAACAATAAAGGCAACATGAGAAAGAGGGTATACTTGATGATTTTAAAGACATCCTTCTCAACCAACATCAACAGCGGAATGAAAATGAGGACGGGGAAGTATTTGAAGGTTACCGCGATCCCCATAAAAATGGTGAAAAACAAGTTGTTCTTTTTGTAGTAGAAAAACAATCCCAACAACATGAAAAACACGGTGAAGATGTCATACTGGCCAAAGATGAACTGACTGAAGAATCCAATCGGCATCGTCAGAAAGGCAAAGCCGGCAATCTTGGCACCCAGTTGCTTAAGTCCAAAGATCAGACAGATTCTGTAGACCAGATAGCCGGAAGCCAAGTACACCAAAGTCGGCAGAAGCTTGAACCAATATAAAGCCGGCAGTGAGACTTGAAAGCTGGTTTCATTGATCAGACCAAGAAGATGGATCGGCAGGTTCCAGATTGCATAAATAATGTAGGTACTGGGCAGATAATTGTTGCCGCCCACGATAACCTTATTGTATTCATAGAAATCCAAGAAGTGTCCTCTGAGATAGGCAAAGGAGGAGATCCCGGTATGAACCAAGTCCCATCCCTGATCAAAGGAGAAAAAGCACAGGATCCCAAAGAAAGCGAAGAGGGACCAGTCTAGCGCCGATAAAGGTTTGTCTAAATAATCTTTCAGTTTTTTCATGATTGTTACCCCAGTCATTTAGTATATTCGTGTATCAAAACTTAGTCAACAGAAACAGCGTTTGAGGTCTCTGCACGGGTTTCTCCGGAAACCAGCTGTAAAGTTAAAAGCGCATTTTCAATCGTATTGTCGTTAGCACTCTGATGGTTTATGATCTCAAAGAAATGTTCAATCTCTCTTCTTTGAAAATCGTCCCGCGCATCCCCAAACGTCATGACTTCCCCGGATTTCAGAAACCGGATCTGGCTTTTCGCCAAGTCGGCAACAATCGTATCTTCGGTGGTAAACAGTTGAAGTTCACGTAAAGTGTGTCTTCCGAAATAATCGAGATGCAATTCAATCATCAATCGTGGATATTGAGCAATATAGAGACTCAGATCATCGCTGTCAATTTCAAGCGGGGAGAACTTTCCCCGAAAATTAGTGATTTTTTGAGGAACCCCGAAGAGATACTTTAAGTAATCCCACTCATGAATCAAATCGATCGATACCCCGCCCCCTTGATCACGGTGTGCGCTATAGGTTTTCCGATAGTCGGTATTGGCTCTCCAGTCCGGCAAGTAGCTTGAACTGATGGCGCGTGCAGCGATCACTGTAGTAAGATCGATCTTGTTTTTGACGTATTGAATGACTTGAGTATATCTCAGCGGACAAGCGACATAATAGACACTGTCCGTCTTCAATTTCAATGCTTGGAGATCGACCTTATCTTGATCAAAGACGGGTTTCTCGATGAACATATGCTTTGTTTTGTCGACAAACATCTTGATCGTTTCATAATGTTTGTCTGTCGGGTTACAGATGAAAAGGACATCATAATCGGAAGGGGCAGCTTCATAGGACGTGTAAACCGTGCTGATTAAAGAACGGGTGTTCTCATCAAGAGCCTTACCTTTACCGCTTCTTATGACGTCAATCTCAAAATTAACATGAGCCTGATTCAGGACCCAGGTCACATTGTGAAGATGCTTTGACCCGATGGATCCAAATCCGACGATTCCGATTTTTAATGAGTGGGTCATTTCAAGACTCGACCTTGTCGATCAGTTCAAGGATCAGTTTGTCTCGTTCAAAGGTATACAGCGGCGGTGTATTGTCCTTCACGAAACTCATAAAGGCTTCAATTTCATGAAAATAGGCATTTTCTACCACCGTCCGGCTGTAGTTTTCCAGCTGCTCGATCTGTTGATAGAGGGCGATGTTGTCCATCTTTTTGGTATCGAAGTTATAGGCATTCAGCCCGATCGGGGAACCGTCCCAGCTCAGGTATAAGTTCTCTCCGAAAACTTCGAGATTTCTGACAGGTTTACGCGTCACGATATCGACTGCCAACATGCCTTTGTGTCCGCTTTCGTGTTGCAGCAAGACGAGGTAGTTGTCATCGTAATCCACTTCCAAGGTGCTCATCTTGCTTTTCATCACTTGAATTTGAGTTACTTTTCCAAAGGTATCGATGAGCCAGGGCAGTTCTATGGCGAAGATCTCCCGACAGCCATTGGTTCTGACTTGGCCGACAAAGAAATCTTTGTAGTTTTCCCAAGGGTGCCAATCCGGAAGGTATTGTCCAATATGATAGGAATAGCTTAAAGGACACTTTGACTCGGTGATGCTCTTTTTGATGAATTTGATTTCTTCTCGATACAGGAAGGTTGAAGACATGAATAATTTCAGATTATTGGTCTTGGCCAGCGCGATATTATCATCATAACCGTCGCTGACAAGATTGAGTTCGGTAAAAACGTGACAGTGCTTTTCCAGGCATTCTTTGATGATCTTGTGATGAGACAAAGGGGATGTGCAAACAAACACACAGTCGATATTGACCGCCATGAGGGCTTCATCCAACACCTTGAACGTCTTGATACCCAAACCTTCTACGGTGTTCCTGCGTTCTTCATTAATGTCGATGCCAAAGATGGCGATCTGATCGCTGTATTTCCTGATTAAATTGATTCTTCTTCTGCCCATCGATCCTAAGCCGATTACTGCGATATTCATGGGTCTTCCTCCGATTCGTTGTCTGTGAAATGCCTGCTTGGTTGCTTTAAATGATGTAGAAGCTCTTTTTGAAGTCAAACGGATTGTCGACAAATTCCTTAATGATGCTGTTTAAGATCTTTTCAGAAGCGGTCCCGTTTTCATAAGGGTTGATGGTATTGATGAAGCTGGTTTGATCGATATCCAAAACAAGATTCACCATCGAAAGGATGGCGGCAGATTCACAAGGACAGTTGAAGATCGAGGTCGCCTGAACGCGGCCTTTTTGACGATCGCCGATGTTGATCGTAGGAATATGCAGACTGGGTGCTTCGATGATCCCGCTCGACGAATTGCCGATGACCAGGATCGATTCTTTCATCATCGAAAGATACCGCAGCGTGCCCAGATTGGCATAAAGATGGCAATTGGGTTGCTTGACTGCAAATTCATCCAGAAGCCGATTGATTTTTGAACCGTTGGCATCTGCATTGGCTTTGGTGATGATGAAATGCAGATCACTGCGATTGGTGATCACCTTGAGGATCTCATTGAACTGTGCTTCAACTTTTTCCGGTTCAAGTGTTTCCGGATGATAGGTCAACAGAACAAATCGATCTTCAGGATTCAATTTCAGATCCTTACAAAGCTCCTCGCGACTTAAAAGTGTCATGTTCTTGATGTTTTCGACCCCTAAAGAGCCCACATTCAAGACGTGTTGAGGGGATTCACCCATCTGGATCACTTTTTTGCGATATTCTTCGGTACTGGTAAAATGCAAGTGGCTCAGTTTCGTGATCGCATGACGATACGCATCATCCTGAGCTCCTTCGGTTGTTTCGCCCCCATACAGATGGATGATGGGAATTCTCAGATTATAGGCTGCAAAAGCAACAGCCAAGATTTCAAAGCGATCTCCCAGAATCACCAGCATGTCCGGTTTTTCTTGGGATAACACTTTGGTGAATTCAAAAATGGTCGAGGCGATGATGTTTCCAATGGATACTTCATCGTCTTTATATTCTTTCAGGATGTCAACTTCCGCGGCGATCGAAAAACCATCATTTTTGATCTCTTGGATGGTTGATCCAAATTCTTTTTTTAGGTGAGTCCCGGTGACAAGCAAACGTAAGTTCAGTATCTTAGAGTTGACGATCCGGGTCAGCAGGGGTTTAAACAAGCCATAGTCAGCGCGTGTTGAGGTTACGACAGCGATGTTTTTCATAACTCGATCAATTCATCTTTCTTGAATGAGCGTGATGCCGTTTGTCCAAGGACCTCATACCACTTCATCGGGCTGATTCCGCTTCCAGGTCGTTTTACAGTCAGATTCTGAGCTGTAAACAGGTCACCTGCTTTGATGTCACAACTGGCGATGATGCTTTTACGGGCGATCAATCGTGTCTGCAGTTCTTCTTTGGTTGGCTGTTTCACAAAACTGCCGAAACAGGTTTCTATTTGACGGATGTTGTCGACCAAAGCTTTGAGTTCAGAGGGCTCTAAACTGGCTTTGTGGTCCGGGCCTTCCATGGAACGTGAGATGGTGAAATGTTTTTCGATGATCTTAGCGCCCATTGAGACCGCTACGGTGGGGACTAGGATCCCTTGCGTATGATCGGAATACCCGATGTTTTCACCAAATTCCTGCTTCATGGCCAACATGGCATTCATATTGACGTCGCTCAACTTGGTAGGATAGTCTGAAGTACAGTGTAAAACGAAGACTTCTTTGGCTCCATTTTTGATCAAGACGTCATACGATTCCCGGACTTCGTCCAGGGTCGCCATCCCGGTCGATAAAATAATCGATTGTTTCAACTTTGCGATTTTTTCAAGATAGGGAAGATTGGTCAATTCCCCGGAAGGGATCTTCCAATATTTCATGTTGAGTTGGTTTAGAAAATCAATGCTTTCAAAATCAAAAGGGGTAGAAATGAATTCAATCCCTTTGTGATCGCAATAGGTTTTCAACTCCAAAAAGTCCACATAGGACAGTTCCAATTTTTTAAGCATATCAAATTGAGAACTGTCTTGTCCGAGATTCTGGATCTGATAATCAGCCATAACGGCTGATTGAGTGACCAGATTCTCTGCTTTGAAGGTTTGAAACTTTACAATGTCCGCTCCGGCTTCATAAGCAATATCGACCAGTTGTTTAGCCAATTGCAAAGAGCCGTTGTGATTGACGCCAGCTTCAGCGATAATGAGTGTTCTCATAACTTTTTCTCCTTAGCAGGGTTGCCCATCACCACGGCATCATCTCGTACATCATGGATGACACAACTGGACATGCCGATCAAGACTCTGTTTCCAATCGTGATATTGTTTCTTACGGCAGAATTGGCTCCCACAAAAACGTCCGAACCCACTGTACAGGATCCGCAGATCACCGCCCCAATGGAGACGTGAGTGAAGCTGCCTATCCGCCCATCGTGTTCGATGACGGCGCGGGTATTGATAATCGCAAAATCATCGATGTGTGAATCCGCGTTGATGATCGCCATTTTACCGATGAAAATCCCATGGCCCATGTTGGCTGAGGGACTGATTAAGGCTGATTTGTCGATGATGTTGGGAAAACTAAAACCCACTTGCGTTAAAAGTGTCGCAATAGTGCGACGCCTGAGTGTATTTTCAATGCTGCCTAACGTAATAAAAGCCATATTGAATCCGGAGTCGTACAGTTCTTTGAGGTTTTCGTCCGTCCCAACAACGGGATAACCGTTGATGGTATGACCAAGCTCATTGCTTTTTCCCACGATAACAATTTCAGCATAATTGGCTGAATCCAATGAGTCAATAACTGATTTGCAATGTCCACCTGCACCGACAAGGATTAATTTATTTTTCATTTTGTTTACTTCTTTGGTGTTTGAAATGGATGAAAGACCAGATCATTTTCAGGTCATTCACAAACAATCAATTGAATGGAGTGAACCCCATTCAATCGATTAAAGATCACCGCTATAGTCCTTTATGACTCAGAATGGTCTTGGCCACGTAGTCGACATCTTGAGCACTTAAATTGGAACTGCAAGGCAAATTGAGAACATGTTCCCAGTAGAATCTGGCTTTGCTTGTTTCATTGGTTTGATGAGTGACATAGGGAGGCTGATCATTGATCAAACCCCAGATGGGTCTGGTTTGAATGGAATGCTGCTCCAGGTAATGAATGACGGATTCTTTAGTCTCATTTTTCAAGTCCTTGATGAACAGGGAATAAAACCAATAATTGGGTCGAATGTCTGTTCTGAAATCAAGGATCGTCAGATTGTCGGTGTTCAATAAGGCTTTATATTTGAAATAATTTTCTTTTTTGATTTGAATGAAGCTTTCTAGTTGTTCTAACTGAGCAACACCCAAAGCCGCCTGCATGTTGGTCAAACGGTAATTGTAACCAATCTGATCGTGATAGAACATTTTCTCATTACTCTTGGCTTGGGTCGAAAGATGCTTACAGGTTTTAAGAAGATCAGGGTTATTGGAGACAATCATCCCGCCGCCTCCGGTAGTGATGATTTTATTGCCGTTGAAAGAATAGACACCAATATCCCCGATGGTTCCGGCAAATTTGCCTTTGTAGAAGCCTTCGGTATAGTAACTGCCCAAGGCTTCCGTAGCATCTTCAATGACTTTCAAATTGTATTTCTGACACAAAGGCATTAACCGTGCCATGTCGGCAATGTTGCCAAACACATGCACGACGATGAGTGCCTTGATGTGTTTTTTAGTTTGTTTGTTGATCAAAATCCCATCCGTAAAATAACACTGATTGATGATAAAAGTTTCAAGTTTATCCACATCAAGCGTTAAAGAGTCATCGCAATCCAGAAAAACAGGGGTCGCATTGACATAGGTGACGGGATTGACCGCGGCGATAAAGGTGAGCGAAGGGACGAAGACTTCATGATTTCCATTCACGCCCAACGCCAACAAGGCCAAATGCAGACCGGCTGTGCCGCTTTGACACGCAACGGCTTCATTCACCTTCACATAATTGGCTACGTCTTTTTCGAACTTATTGACGAAAGGACCGGCAGCAGAAACCCATTCGGACTCGACGGCTTCATGGATGTATTTAAGCTCATTACCTTTTAAGTTGGGTACTGACAACGGGATGTATTTTTCCATAGAATCTCCCTAGATATTGTAGATATCTGCTTTGAATTTTGACAGATTTTCCTTTAAGAAAGCGATGGTCTCATCAAGACCTTGTTCCAAGGTGTATTGTGGGGTCCATGTGGTCAGTTGTTTGATCTTCTGATTGGATCCAAGTAAGCGGTTGACCTCACTGTTTTCAGGTCTTAAGCGTTCATCGTTGGTGATGATTCTGGCTTCCGGATTGATTTTATTGATGAGGATCTGAGCCAAATCCCCCATGGAAATCTCTTTTTGTGTGGCGATGTTGACTTCTTCACCAATCGTTTTGTCAGACTCGGCAATGGCGATAAAACCCTTGACCGTGTCCTTTACGAAATTAAAATCCCTGGTCGGAGTCAATGAACCCATTTCGATCTCCGTTTTCCCGGAAAGCAACTGTATGATGATGGCCGGAATGACCGCCCGAGCCGATTGTCTGGGCCCGTAGGTGTTGAATGGCCGCACGATCGTAATCGGCATTTGAAAACTGCGATAAAAGGACTCCGCCAAACGGTCAGCCCCGATTTTCGTGGCTGAATAGGGGGATTGTCCCTGGTAAGGATGATTTTCATCGATGGGCACATATTGGGCAGTGCCATACACTTCAGAAGTCGAAGTGATGATCACTCTTTTGGTTTTGTAATCCTTGGCCGCCTGTAAAATATTGAGCGTGCCTTTGATGTTGGTATCCACGTAGGAATCCGGTGAGTGATAACTGAACGGAATGGTGATCAACGCGGCAAGGTGATACACGATGTCGATGCCTTCCATGGCTTTTCTGACGCCATTGGGATCTCGGATGTCACCCATGAAAATCTCTATTTTATCTTTGACTTCTTGAGGCAAAATATCGATCCAACCCCAAGTGTTAAATGAATTATAGTAGACAAAAGCACGAACATTCTCGCCTTTATTAACTAGTTCTTCAACCAAATGACTACCAATAAATCCGTCTGCTCCAGTAACCAGGACATTCATTCAATTCTCCCTCTATCTTTTTTACTTAACTAGTATACATTTTCAGGGGTCAAAATACAACCTTCACCTGGATGACCCAGGGTTTATAACAGGCTCTAAACTTCCAATTCCTTAAGCATTTCTTCCATGTTTTTAAACTCGCCCATGTCGAGCCAAGAGTTCTCGGAGATCGGGAAAACACCGATCCTGCCGCCGGCCTTGGCACAACGGATGGCCAGATCGGTGATGTGAATGAATTCTCCTTCTTGGATATAATCCAGGACTTCCGGTTCAATGACATAAACCCCGGTGTTGACAAAATGACTGTACTTCGGTTTTTCGTCAATGGACAAAAGCCGACCGGAATTGTCGGTACTGATGACCCCATAGGGGATTTCTACCGTTTTGACAGAACAGACAAAGGTGATCTTGTTGCGATCTTTGACATGGGTCCGATAAACACAAGCCAAATCATCATTGATCAGAATGTCGCAATTGGTCATGAAGAAAGTAGTCTTCAGTTTGTCTTTCAATAGATATAAGCCACCAGCTGTTCCAAGGAAAGTTTCTTCCTGGACATAATCCATGGAGTAGTCTTTTTTCAGTTCATTGAAGTAAGCACGAATCATGCTGGCTTTGTGATTGAGGATCATGTGAACTTCATTACAGCCATAATTCTCAAAAGAGTCGATGATGCGTTCGGTGATGGTATAGTCGCCGATCGGGATCAATGCTTTTGGAAGGATCTTGGTATATGGATACAAACGGGTTCCTTTTCCGCCAGCCATCACAACCAGGGGAACATTAGCCAGTTCAGTATTCTTATAACGCACATCGGGGCTGTCTTGTTCAAACAGGGCATCGGTCAAGATCCCAAAATCGTTGACAATCGGATAAACCACGAAAGTGCCTTCGCTTTGTGCTGCTTCTGCATCCTGTCTTGTTTTGAAACAGATGGGATTGACATTCATTGCTTCAGTGATGGGTATGGATAATTCCTTCCCCATCAACAAATAGCGTCTCATGTCTCCGTTGGTAAATAAACCAATCAGTTTATCGTCATCATTGACGATGAATATCGTTTTCTTCTTACCGTTAACCAGGCTGATGATGGCTTCGCGGATGCTGACCGTTGGCTTTACTTTAAGAAGGTTGAGTGTTTTTGTGCTGTCTTTTATCATAGCATGTACCCATCCACTTCCTCTTTATCCAAAAACGGAAACATATCTTGAATGGCAGGGGTCGCATACGTTCCGTCCGCTTTGAGTCTTGACATGACTTTCGGTGTGACAGGATCATCCAGTTTCTGATCGACTTCCAGGAACAAGTGGCCGGGTTGAGCAAAGAACCATGTGAGGGCTTCCGCTACATCGCCGTTTGTTTTACAGTGCTTATAGTCAAAACCGAAGGTTTCAGCGACTTTCCCGAAATCAGGAAAAGAGATGCCGCTTTCCGGAGTACATCCTAACAACAGGTTATTGAAGAAGTTTTTGCTGGTCTGACGAATGGCATTATAGCCATCATTGGAGAACACCACCACTTTAACAGGCAGATCATAATGTTTGATCGTTTGCAGTTCCTGCAAATTCATCATGATGCTACCATCACCCGTACAGCAATAAATCGTCTTTCCGGCCGCGACGGCGGCACCGACGGCTGCCGGTAAATCGTCGCCCATGGAACCGCAGTTCTTGTTGACGATGATCCTTTGATCTTTGTGTTTCACGCCGATTTGGCATTTGGCACTGCTGGCGGTATTGTTGCCCAAAGCAACGATACTGTCTTTGGGTTCGTGATTTTCGAATTCTTTCCAGAATTGGTACATACAGACCCGTTCGTCTTTGGAAAGACCGTTAGCCGGGTCAAAGGGTGAAAAGCGATTTTTCAGATGAGTACAGTAATCCAACCATTCTTTGCTGACACTCAGTGTTTCAATGGAGTTTTTAGCCGCTTTGAAGAACAAATCAAGATCACTGTGGATAAAGAAATCTACTCTGACGCCGGGCTTCTTCATTTCATTTTCGTCAACATCCACGGCAATGATCTTTGCGTTGGGCGCGAATCGGTCTTGGGCAAATCCGGTTGTCTGGAATCCCAAACTACAGCCCAAAGTCAATATTACATCCGCATTCTGTAAGATGAAATTACCCGGTCTTGGACCGATGGCTCCGGACATTCCGAAAAAGAGTTCATTTTCCCGATAGGACGCATCAAGTGAAACCATCGCGGATACGACCGGAATCGATAGGGTATCCGCAAAAGCGCGAAACTGCTCAATATTCCCGCTTTCCGCAATACCGCTACCCGCCAAGATCATTGGACGTTTGGCTTCTTTGAGCAATCCAATCAATTTGGTCACATCAGAGTCTGTCGCTGCAGGGATGGCGGGCAAGATCTCATTGGGATAAAGATCATCGACTTCGACCATGGTATTCTGGATATCTTGCGGGACATCGAGCCATACCGGTCCTTTTCGACCGGCGATCGCAATGTCGATGGCCTTGTTGAGTTCTTGTTTAACGCTCAAGGGATCTTTAAGCATGACCGCATATTTGGTCATGTTTTTAACTGAATTGATGATGTCGAACTCCTGGACCCCGCGATAACGCAAAGGCAGTCCGGTCGAAGCCACAGAGATGGCATAACGGACTTGACCGGATAAGACCACCATTGGAATGTTGTCTTGCCATGCTCCCATGACGCCAGTGATGGCATTGGTGGCACCAGGACCACTGGTCACGCAGACCAAGGCTGGAACGCCGTTGTAACGGCTGTAAGCTTCTGCAGCCATTGAACAGGCTTGTTCATGATGACAGAAGTATTTGTTCATTTGGGAGTTGAGTGCCAAGGCATTGTCCAAATACATGGCTCCTCCTCCAACGACGGCGAAACAATCGATAATGCCTCTCTCGACTAAGGTTTCAATTAAGATATCCGCAACTCTTTTTTTCATAACTGTGACTTCTCCTTTTCCCATTTAATTTGCATAGCGATGCCTGATTCTAAACTGATTCTTGGATGAAGTCCGCTCTCTTGAACGAACCGACCATTGTCTGAGGTGTACTCTCTATTGAGCCCTGGATTCAAAATTTCTATGGGCAGCTCTGATCCGAACTGATCCGATACGATTTTGGCGATTTCCGAAAGTAATACGTGTCTGCCGCTGCCGGAATTGTAGGTGGTATGTTTTGGGGTGTGATCAACAAGCCAGACCAGCATGTCTGCCAAATCCTGGACGTGTAAATAATCGAATTTGCAGTCCTGGCGAATTGTGATCGGAATTTTGTTGATGCAGCACTGAATACAGTGGGTGATGAACTTGCTGGGATGATCGTAAGGCCCGTAACATGCAAAGACACAGAGATTGATGACATTATCGGCATTTTGCGCCATGATGTTCATGATGTATTTTGATAATCCATAAGCATCTTTAGGTACGGATCTTCCGAAATCTGCTTCCTTGATGTTGGAAATGTCCAGAGACTTATCATACTCTGCCCCGGATCCCAGATAAATCAGTTTACCGGTATAGGCTCTTGACGCATACAGATTCGCATACATTCTCAGGCTGTCCTCAAAGAAACGATCGGCTTGGTCCAGACTGTTTTTGACAGGATTTGGATTCGCTGTATGAATGACAGCGTCGAAATTCCCATTTTTCAAAAACGTCTTTACCGCTTCCTCATCCATCAGATTCAAATCCTGACGTTTGGGAGCGATGACTTCGAAGTGTTGGCTCAAAAAAGGCAACACGTTTTTTCCGATAAACCCGGAACTGCCGGTCAGAAGTATTCTTTTCATGGTTTCTTTTTCCCTTCTTAAAACTCAATACGGTTTGTTTTCACTCTATGGCTAACCTGTTTTCTTGTTATGACGATCAAATAAATGATCTGAAGCAGTAATTCCAAGGAATAGCCGAGAATCAAGGCATATGCTGCCCCGTACAAGCTCCATTTCAGAATAAACGGGTAAGAACTGATTGCGACCAACACAAACGCGATGGTTGAGAAAAAATACATACTTTTCGTTTTACGGGCCGCCAAGAGCATGTTGTTGCAAAAGGTAACGCAGGCAAAGATACAAGCAACCCCAAATGAAATCACGAAGACATCGACATAGGAACTTATTTCGCTGGTATAAAGGATCGATAAGACCACCCCACCAATTTTTAGTAAGATCGGGGCTCCAATCAGTGCGAAAAAGAAGACGATGAGCAGGGGTATAAATATGATACCATAGATATTTTTCTCAATTCCACTGATCCAGGCTTTTCGGTAATAGGGAAGCATCGGTAGGGCAAAAGCAGCAAAGAATGTCGATATCAGTACGGTAGGCGCTGAGACCGAAGCATAAATACCCAGAACTTCTTCAGAGATGGTTTGACCTAAGACCAGTCTTGGGAAAGCCACCAACATCATCATCAAGGCTCCGTTAAACACCATGGGCAGACTGGCGAAAAGCAAGGCTGAAATTTCTTTCTTTGATTTGCTTATGGGCAATACCTGATTTTTAAGCAGTTTCTTGGTCAGTCTCTGATCATAAAACAGGTTGAACAAGGCCGCCACAACCACCATTCCCATCATCGCCATGTAGATGTTTTTGAGCGTCAACAAGATCAGTGTAAAGAAAACAACCGAGATCACGCCTTTTAAAGCTTGGCTCAAGGACGCATATTCCAAGCGATTATCAATTTGCAGCATGGCATGGAAAACATCAGAATAGGCATCCCACATCCTGAAGAGCATAAACAGGAATATCGCGAGCAGCATTTCTCCGGAATACTGTAACAAGATGGCTGCCAACATGCAGAGCGTAAAAGCCGTAGCGATCGTGATCAACCTGGCATTGTGATAGTGTCTGAGCGAGAACTCTGAAGACAAATCAGATACGAGATAGCCACGGGTCTGAAACGTGGCGACTACAAAGAAAATGTTGGTAAAGGACATGGCTGCTGAAAAAATCCCAACATCATAATAGCCGTTGGGCGAAATTTTACTGATGATGGAAGTAATCAGCCATAGTGAGAAATAGAATAGGATCTCACCCGAAATGTTTGCGATAAAATCTTTGTATTTTCTCATTGGTGCTTTGACTTGTGTTGCGGACTGTTCATCATGGATTTCAATCCACGCGATTATTCTGTTTCGATCTATCTTGGGTGAAATTGAAACTCTGTTTTTCAATGACCATCGGCCGACGTTTGACACGGGTCAATATTGCCCCGATGTATTCACCGATGACGCCCAAGGACACCAATTGAACGGCGCCTGTGAAAAACTGGCCCAAAAGAACAGGGGTTATCCCAAAATTGAAACTGTTCCAATAAACAATCTTCAAGGCGAAATAGACAATACCGATCACAACACACATGGTCGCGGTAAACAAGCCTAAGTAAGTCGACACGCGCAAGGGTACTTTGGTTGTGGCAACCATGGCTGTAAAGCCATCATTCATGTAACGAAGGAAATTGTAACTGCTTTTCCCGGCTCTGCGTGCCTTTTGTTCGAAAGGAACCAGATAAGGCTTATACCCCATTGAGGAAACACTGTTTCTGATGAAGGGTTCCGGATCATCGATCCATTTGATCCAATCGATGATTTCTCTATCATACAACCCAAAGCCATTGGCATTTTCAACCTCATCACTCTCGGACAAGGCACTGATTATTTTATAATATAAGGTGCGAATCAAATTGAGCTTCTTGTTGGCTTGTGTCGAGGTCCGTTGGCCCCAAACCAACTTATGGCCTTTTTCCCATTGTTCGATAAAACTCGGAATCATTTCCGGAGGATCTTGGAAATCACTGGCCATGCAGATGACCGCATCACCGATGGTTTTATATATCAAATAGGTTCCAGAGCGATCTGGACCATAATTCTTTAAATTGATGATGACCTTAACATGGGCATCTTTTTCAGCGATACGTTGCAATTTTTCAGCTGTATCATCTTTTGATCCGTTATCCGCAAACAATAACTCATAATCGTATTGCGGTAGACTGCTCATGATTTCACTGATGCTTTGATAAAGCGGGATGATGTTTTCTCCCTCGTTGTAACACGAACTAATGATTGATATCAGCTTTTTTTCCATTTTCTATCATCCTCTCCGGTAAGGATTATACTAAATAAATCTGGACTCTAACAGAATATTTCGGCTAAACATGACTGTAAGCGTTTCAATCCATCATATTCATGACGATTTGAGACTTTGGTGTTTGGAATCCAGTGAAACTACTCAACTTTCAGTTTCATGGGAAATCAAGCACCCCTCGCATGTTTTTCATGCTTTATATCCCCATTACTATCAAATCATATAAATTATAACAGATGTGCTTTTAATAAACTGAATCTCGTGAAATAGCCTTGATTTTCATCAAGTACTTATGCGCTCAAAAGCACAGAACTCTAATGAAAACTGGACCCGTCAACTTGCTCTTTCTTGACTTTAAACTCATTTTAACTATAATGGGTGTGTTGTTTTAACGGGAGCTTAATGAATGAAATTATCAAAACTAAGTTTTAAATCCAAGAGTAGTAAAATCACTGCGCTCTTTTTTGTAGCGATTTTTGGAATATTTTTGTTTAGAGCGTATAACCTGGATGTGGATTTGCCCAATTGGGGAATGACCAATTATCAACCGATCGATGAAGGCCAATATGTCATGTTGGCCATCAATGAAATTGAGTATGGCACATGGCGTCCAGACACGGGTGTAGTCGAAGTGAATTACTATACACCTGAACACATGCGAAACAACGTAATCGGAAATGTAATTGCGTACGCCGGTCTCAAAGTATTTGGAGACAACTATTACGGTTTAAGGATGGGGAGCGTGCTGTTGGGTTTTATGAATTTCGGTTTATTGATCATGATCCTATTTGAACTTAAAAAGAAGTATGGTTTAGATAACAGAAAAGAACTGATCTTCATTATGGGGGTTTCTCTCTATACCCTAACCGAATTCACTTTTTTGATAGCATCTCGAGTCGTCGAGCCTTCCATTCTTAGAATGCTTTTTATCAATCTGATCATTTACCTATTCTTGAAACTGAAAGAAAAATCTTACTACAAGTATTTTGTGATAGGGTTCTTGTCTGTTCTTTCTGTTTTTGCCGTATACATCACCAATATCTTTCTGGTTATGGCGATCGGGATTGTGATTTTACTGAAACTTTGGAAAAAGGATAAGTCGGATTTCTTTATGTCCTTCTTCGGATTTGGATCTGGCAGTGCCATCGCTTACTTATTGTGTGATATGTACTATTATTTCGGTTGGAAATCCTCGGCCTTAATCAATACGTTCAACATCATCAAATCGTTTACCGGCGTCAGCAAGTATGCGGCGATCACAAGTTTAATCAGTGGCTTTCGTTACTTCTTGACCAACTTTAATCTGTACAATGTGGTCGTGTTTGTCATATTCATCATTTGCTTACCCTTCTTCATGGCCAAAGCTTATAAAGCCAAAGATGAGTTTATGGGACTGCTGATCTTTATTTACCTTGGTTTCTTCCTTCAAACCTTCGTAGTCAACGATTACATCCAAAGAAAATTCATCATCTTGTTTCCATTGACGCTCTTTATCATATTCATCACCTGGTTAACCAGCGATAAAAATAAGTTTATGGCACTAATGAAAAACCCTTTCTTGAAGTGGACTTTCGTTTTTTATTCGATGGGCGTTATCCTGTTTGCCAGTTTGATGGTTTACTTCAGACTCTATTTGATTAATGATCTGACCTTTAATGATTTTAGCCAATTGGACAAACTCATTCTAATGACCCAGATTCCGGTTTTGTTTCTCATGGCTTTCAGTATCGGCATAAACTACCTTAGGTACAAACAAATCTCTAAACCGATCATACAAACCCTTTTGGCGGGCGTGGTATTCAGTCTTATGACCAACCTCTATTTTGACACGGCTTATGTGTGGATGAATCGATCCTATACTGAGAAAAACGCCATGATCGAAATCGGCAAAGTTGCCAATGACCAGTATGTTTACGGCGTCTTCTCGATCGGATATACCCTCTATAACTCCATCAAGCCGGTCGTTAACTCCGCAGAAAATCTGGAATTGATGATGAATGCCAAAATCCCTTCGTTATATCTGGATTATGAACTTCAAAATTTGAAATTCAAGAAATTCAAATTGGTCGTAACCAATGAATTCAAACGTTCTTTCGCGACCTTCGGAATTCAAAAAAACATCATGATCTATACCACAAAAAAATTGAGGTAAGTGTAGTATTGTTGGTCATTTGAAAAATTCAATCTGGTTTAATTAAGTGCCTCCTAAAAACATCAAGCTTTGTTTTGGGAGGCATTTTTAGTGTTCCTCACAGCGTGTTGATTTCTTTGGTTAGAATTGTCAGAGTGAACCTTTGGAGTAATGGATCAACCCTGTATGCATAGTAAAGAATGAGATGAGCTTACTGAGGGGTTGATCTGATCATCAGGTTCATTGTCTTACCCTCGTATGGTACAGCAAAGCTTTATTATCTAGCCCAAATGAAGCACTCATAACCAAAAAAAGAAGGCCCATCTCAATCAAAGATGTGCCTTCTGTTAAATGGTCAAAGAAATAATTCCTTTTAATGTATCGGATATAGGTTAGTTTGACTAGAGATTTTAGTCTGTTTTAAGCTAATACTAATTTTCTTAGCTTTCTGGAGAAGAAACCCCACAGTGCTTTGATTATGTTGCCAATCAACAAACAAAGCGTCACTTGGATGATGATCCCGACACAGTAGATGACATAAAGCTGAAAGTTGCTGGTGCGACCGGCAAAGAGGGGCATGACATACCGGGCCAAAGCGTAATGATTGAGATAGACCAGCATGCTGATCTTGCCCAGAAAGGTGGTGACCTTTCCCTTTAGCCATCGTGATGACAGGGTTTTATTACTGAGGGTGATCGTTAAGGCCACAAAGATGAGCACTATTTGGATAAAATCAGTCTGTCCATTTTCAAGGTGGCTCATACAATAGAAGATCAAAACATAAAAGAGCACTTCGATAAGGGTCAGAACTCGGCTCGCAAAGCGAGTCAATTGGATGGAAGACCCCATCTCAGTCAATCGATAAAGGAAAGCACCAAGTGAAATTCCCGCGATGCCTCGTAGGAAGCCTGCCGTTAAAGGACCGATTAAAGGTTCCATAATGACAAAAGAGACCCCATATTTGAAACTGATTTGACCGTAAATAAAGAGGGCCAATAAGGGAGCGATGACATTAAGGTAAAGATCGCGTTTTTTGAGTAAAATCGGATATAGAATGAACATGGCCAGATACATGGCGGATAAATACCACGCAACGCCGGTTGGGGTATAAGCATTATAGTTGATGACCTGTAATGGGATGACTTCCCATATAGTGGCTACGAAATTTGTGGCCAGTTGATGCAGGCCCGATTTGTTTGCCCAATTCATCAAGATGAAACCAAAGGCAATGGCGACGATATAATAAGGAAACATCACGGCATATTTATGCCAAATGAATTTGATGGTCTTTTCACCTGTGCCAACGTTGGTATTACTGGTGTCTTTATTGGAGGAGGCAACCATATAGAAACCACTTAAGATAAAGAAGAACTCGACCGCCAGTACGCCACTAGGAAAGTAAGAGCCGGATCCGAATGGCAACAATTTCCAATTCCAGTGTATGACCGTAATGGGGATTATGAAAAGAAATCTAAGGAGTTCAACAGCCCCATTCTTATAACTTTTTTTCATGCGAAACAAACGCCCCTTTCTAAAGTCCTATTCAATAGTAGTCGTAATTATTGTATCAAGAAAACAAATTTATTCACATACAAGCGTGGAGTGGTTCGATGATCTTTGCTGGACCAAGAATCCTACAACCGTACGCTCATCAATGATTTTAAAGAAGTAATCGTTTGAAGGATGTCTTTTTTCTTGATTAAGAGGTAACTGACATAAGCCAATCCGTAAATCACCGTCGTCAACCATGAATTGATAAACCAGCCAGAAAGCATGAAGATGATCGTTAAGAGCAGTTCCAGCAGGATGTCTTTGCGAATTTTGATCTTGAGGAATCGCGACAGAAAGAACTCCCCGAGGATCGATCTGAAAGCCAGAAGAAAGATGATCGACAGAATCGCCAGATCCAGACTCTTGAGGACCAGTGTGGCCAGCAGTGTGAACACGACGCTCATCGAAACTGTCACCAAGTTGATTCTCAGCATCAACTTCTCTTTTCTGAGTGTTTTCAGATAGGTGTTGATCAGCAGGGCTGTTTTTCCTTCATAGACCACCATCGGGAAGACCAGGGCCATATACATCAAACTGTCTGCGTAATTGGGCAGCCAGGCTGACATGATGCTTTTGAACGGATAATAAATGACCAGGAAACCCAAAGAAAGCACCATCAGGAAGTCCCGCATGATGACGTAGAAATTGGACAGTTTTGATTTATCTGTTTTTCTAAGCAAAGGGAACATGATGATTCCGATGGCATTGATGAACAGCATGGTCAAATTTGAAATGCTTAAGGTCAAAGATATTTTTCCGAAGGTCGAGACATCCCAGTATTTTTCAATCCCGAAACGGACGACCCCGATGATGAGCATACTGGCAATGTTGGCAAACATCAGTTTGATCCCGATGCTCATGTTATCAAAGGCTTCGACAAAACTTTGTTTCGTAATGTGTATTTTTCTAAACACGATGTCTTTGCAAAGATACATCGCAAAAAGCAGGGAGACGATCGAACTGGTGATGTCGGCCAGGATCAATAATTTATAATCACGGATGCCGGCAGACAAGAAGGTGATGACCAGGACAAAGTAGAGCACTCTGTCCAGCATCGTGATCTGAGCAAAGCGCTTGATCCTGTTGGTTGCCTGAAGCAAAAACAAAAGCATCGCCCGGGTCCCGACCATGATCAAACTGACGCCGACCATCGTAAAGACAAAAGACTTCTGGATCACGTAAACATACTGCGTGAAGAGGACGATCGCCGTAGAAATCAGGATCTGCGATGCAAACAACATCCAAAACTGTGAATTGAAGAGTTGCTTGTCCAGGGTCTTGTAATCATGACCGCCATAGCGCAAGTAAATCCCGTCATTCCAGCCGAATTGTAAAAACCCGATATAGGATGCATAAAACAAATAAAGCTGCCAGAATCCGTATTCTTCCAAACCGATCAGTCGGGGAACGATCAAGACGACCAGGGTCGACACCATCAATGCGATCAGGTTTGATGCGATGCTGTATCCGAAATTCTTGACAAACTGAATGGCTTTTTCATTCATTGTTGCATACACCTTTCAGGAATGAGACGAGGCTAAGCCTATATACTTGGCCATCACGGGGTCGTTACCGTGGCTGCCATCATGGCGGTGATCTGAGCCTTCAAGGCATCCAAAGACGTCTTGTTGGGCCAGTAGACCTCCAACAGTCGACTTGGTCCCATCGAATAGGTCGGTTGTTTATCCAAGGTCCCCGTCAAGTAGCTGGAGGCAAAAGCCCATGGCGTGTTTTTGGCGATTTGACCTTGGATCAGTTTCATCACACTGCCGATCGGCATGTTGGTATCCGCGTTTTCAGCGGCCACATTGACGAGCGCTTCGATCTTGAGCAAGGTTGAAGGCTCGATGAGTTTCTTGATGATGCCTTTGATGACTTCTTGCTGATTGAGTCCGCGCGTGACGTCGGAATTGGGCAAGGCATGCCGTTCTCTGGAAAAGAAAAGCGCTTGAGAGGCATTCATGGTATTCATCCCTTGATTAAAGGTATAAGAGATATCGGGATGGGTGTATTTCGTGGTTGTAAAGGCATATTGGGAATAGACATTGATCGTACCTAAGACGGAGACGATCTTATCAAAGGCGGTAAAGTTCAGTTTGATGTAGTAGTTGATCGGTAATCCAAACAGGGCTTCAACAGTCTTGACGGTACAATCTACCCCGTAGAGGCCGGAGTGGGTCAGCTTATCCATGGCTCCGTCTTTGCAGGCCAAAGGGACATAGCTGTCTCTGGGGATGCTGACGGTCATGACGTTGTGTGTCCTGGGGTTGATGATCATCAGGATGTTGAGATCGCTGCGGGCTTTTTCGCTGACGGCCCCGGTCGGTCTGGGATCAATTCCGCTGATCAGAATCACGAAGGATTCTGTGGCGGTATCGACCTGGATCGAGGTGTCTTCTTTGATGATGCTTTTCTGGATGGTGAAGATGGTTTTTGTTTTGGTTTCAAATTCAGGATCGTATTCGATCAACGCATCACGCATGGCATTGTCCAGCACCATGACGGTGATGTCTTTATTGTAGAGACTTTCGAGATTACTGATGTCATCTGAAGCGATACTCAGGTTGAATTTATCCAATTGTTCGTTGAGGTATTTCTGTACGTAATTGGCGATCTGGCCGTCTATTTGTTCGGTGATCCCGAACTTGGCTTTTTCGCAGTCTTTCACAGTGCTGAGATTACTGTCTGAAAGCACCACGAAAGAGATGATGTTGATTTCGGTTTTATCCCGGTTGATCAAGCGGTTGAGCGCATACTGAGAGTAAAACAAAGCGCCGGATGAGATAAACATAAAGATTGACAGGACGATGATCAGGCTCTTTCTGACAGGGATGAGGCTTTGAATGATCAAGAGGATCACCAGCAGGATCTTGATGACGTTGCTGATGAGACTGGGTAAGATCTGATTATAGAAAAGTCCTGCAAGCAGCAGGAAAGTAACCAAAAAATTGGTGATTTTGATAAAACTTATTCTTTTTTTCTTTTTACGCATTGGTGTGTACATCCTATTAGTTTATACCTTATTGACTGCATTAATGCAACCGAAAACTGATTTGCCAAAGCGGACTTGGTGTTGACCTCATAATTATTAATCCGGATGAAGGAAAAAGGAAGATTGGTATTGCGCTTTGAACGATCGGCCTTACCGATCCCGGTCTTTTACCGCCTTGATTTGAATTGCTTCCTCCTCAAGCGGGTTGAAATTAATCGATTTTACGCGGATTTTAGAATACAGATAGGATAAAACAGATATAATAAAATGGTAAATAAAATTGGAGGAATTCAATGAAAGGGATTATACTTGCCGGCGGTGCCGGGACTCGCTTATATCCATTGACGATGGTGACATCAAAACAACTCTTGCCGGTGTACGATAAACCGATGATTTATTATCCTTTATCGACCTTGATGCTGGCAGGAATACAGGATATTCTGATCATTTCAACACCGGCCGATCTGCCTAATTTTGAAAGACTGCTTGGGGATGGCCATCAGTTCGGACTTCACTTATCCTACAAAGTTCAACCTTCTCCCGATGGTTTGGCACAAGCCTTTATCCTTGGAGATGAGTTCGTAGGCAATGATACGGCGGCGATGGTGCTTGGCGACAACATCTTCTATGGCGGCGGTTTCAGTAAGGTCCTTATGGAAGCCAAAGACCGTGCCGATCAAGGATTGGCCACGATCTTCGGGTATTATGTCAATGACCCTGAACGCTTCGGTATCGTTGAATTTGACGCGGATGGAAAAGCCATTTCGCTGGAAGAAAAACCCAAAGAACCCAAATCAAATTATTGCATCACCGGCCTTTATTTTTATGACAATTCCGTCATCCGCAAGGCTAAACAGCTGACCCCTTCAAAACGGGGCGAACTGGAAATCACTGACCTGAACCGGATCTTTCTGGAAGAAGATAAGCTTTTCGTTCAAATCCTGGGAAGAGGATTTGCCTGGTTGGATACCGGCACCATGGATTCCTTGCTGGAAGCCTCTGAATTTGTCAGAACCCTTGAAAAAAGACAAGGGATCACCATCTCAGCCTTGGAAGAAATCTCCTATTTACGGGGATGGATCACCAAAGAGGAACTCATGCAAGCCTCCCAACGTTATGGAAAATCCCCTTACGGCGCTCATTTGAAGCATGTTGCAGAAGGCAAGATCAAGTATTGATATGCAGATCCTGGAAACAAAACTGGAAGGGTTACTGGTATTAGAACCCAAAGTATTCATGGATGATCGCGGTTGGTTTATGGAATCATACAATAAGGAAACATTGCATCGGCTCGGGATCGACATCGAGTTCGTTCAAGATAATCATTCATTCTCCAAACAAAAAGGGGTCTTAAGAGGCCTTCATTTTCAAAATGATCCCTCAGCCCAAATCAAATTGGTCCGCTGTACCCTGGGCTCCATTTTGGATGTCGCTGTCGACATTCGTCAAGGCAGTCCGACTTACGGTCAATGGTTCTCAATCGAGCTCACTGAGACCAACAAGAAACAGCTTTTGATCCCGTCCGGCTTTGCCCACGGTTTTCTGGTGTTGAGCGATGCTGCGGAAATCCAATATAAAGTGGATCACGTTTACGACAAGTCCTGTGATCGCGGGATCCGTTTTGATGATCCAGAGATCGGGATCCAGTGGCCCAAAATGGACTATCTGGTCTCAGAAAAAGATGCCTTAGCTCCGCTACTCAAAAACAGCGATGCCAACTTCGTATATCATAAACCGGTTAAACATAAAGACTAAAGAAAGCGAGAACACAAAATGAAAATATTGGTGACGGGAGCAGCTGGATTTATCGGTGGCAATTTCTGCCATTATATGCTGAAGAAGTATCCGCAGGATCAACTGATTGCCGTAGACTGTCTGACTTATGCCGGCAATTTATCGACACTTGAAGAACCCCTGAAGAATCCCAAGTTCAGTTTTTACAAGATCAACATCTGTGATAGAAAAGGAATCTATGACCTGTTTGAAGAAGAACATCCGGACATCGTGGTTAATTTCGCGGCTGAAAGCCATGTGGATCGCTCCATTGAAAACCCGGAAGTATTCCTGGACACCAACATCAAAGGGACAGCCGTCTTGATGGATGCGTGCCGCAAGTACGGGATCCGTCTTTTCCACCAAGTCTCAACCGATGAAGTCTATGGCGATCTGCCACTGGACAGACCGGATCTGTTTTTCACGGAAGAAACGCCGATCCATACCAGCAGTCCTTATTCTTCATCCAAAGCAGGAGCCGATTTACTGGTTTTGGCTTATCATCGGACTTATGGCTTACCGGTCACGATCAGCCGCTGTTCCAACAATTACGGTCCGTATCATTTTCCTGAAAAACTGATCCCGCTCATGATCGCCAATGCGCTCAATGACAAACCGCTTCCGGTTTACGGCAAAGGAGAAAACATCAGAGACTGGCTGTATGTAGAAGACCACTGTAAGGCCATCGATCTGATCATCCATAAAGGCAGAGTCGGAGAAGTCTATAATGTCGGCGGCCACAATGAGATGGCCAACATCGACATCGTCAAGACGATCTGTAAAACTTTGGGCAAACCGGAAAGTCTGATCACATATGTCACTGACCGTAAAGGCCATGACATGCGTTATGCGATCGATCCAACCAAGATCCATGATGAACTGGGTTGGTTGCCTGAAACGAAGTTTGCTGACGGGATACAAAAAACAATCCAATGGTATTTGGACAATAAACCCTGGTGGGAAACGATCCTCTCAGGTGAATATCAGAATTATTACGAAAAAATGTATGTCAACCGCTAGAAGAATCAAGGTCGAGGTGAACCCATGAAAGTATTTGTTACAGGCGTAAAAGGACAACTGGGCTTTGATGTCGTTCATGAACTGACAAAACGAGGCCATGAAGCCATCGGTGCCGACATTGATCAGCTGGACATCACGGATCCGATCAAAGTAGATCAAATGATCAAAGCCGTGAAGCCGGACGCCGTCATCCATTGTGCGGCCTGGACGGCAGTCGATCCTGCGGAAGAAGAAGCCAATAAACCCAAAGTACAGGCCGTCAATGTTGACGGTACTGTCAACATCGCCAAAGCGTGCAGCGACCTCGACTGTAAAATGATGTATATCTCCACGGACTATGTCTTTAACGGCTCCGGGGAACGCCCTTGGAAACCAGAAGATGAACGTCAGCCGCTGAGTGTCTATGGTCAAACCAAATATGAAGGCGAGCTGGCGGTTGAGCAAGGCCTGGATAAATACTTCATCGTGAGAATCGCTTGGGTCTTTGGGGTCAACGGTAAGAATTTCGTTAAAACGATGCTGAATCTCGGAAAGACACGGGATACGCTCTCCGTAGTGAACGACCAGATCGGGACACCAACCTATACTTATGATTTGAGCCGTTTGCTGGTGGATATGATTGAAACTGACCGTTACGGCAGTTATCATGCGACCAATGAAGGAGACTACATCAGTTGGTATGATTTTACCTGCGAAATCATGAGACAGGCAAGCCTGATCGATCCCGATTACGCCAAAGTCAAAGTCAATCCGGTGAGCAGCGATGCGTATCCATCCAAAGCCAAAAGACCGTCAAACAGCCGTATGGACCGATCAAAACTGATTGAAAAGGGCTTCAAACCCTTGCCCAGCTGGCAGGATGCGTTAAGCCGTTATCTCAAAGCAGTGATGCAGTAATCCGACCTCAACATTGTGGTGAGTGTTGAGTACTGTTTGCTTGAGATGCGCTCACAAGAGTTGAATCGGTGGTGATGAAGTCTCGGCATGATTGAGTTAAAAGGAGTCCTTGTTATGAAAATACTTGCCTTATATTTACCGCAATTCCACGCGATCCCTGAAAATGATGAATGGTGGGGTGAAGGCTTTACCGAGTGGGTCAATATGAAAAAAGCCAAGCCGCTTTTCGAAGGCCACAATCAACCCCGCATTCCTTTGGGAGGCGATTATTACGATCTGAGTGATCCTGCCATTGTTGAAAAACAAACCAAGATCGCGAAAGAGTATGGAATTTATGGATTGTGTGTCTATCATTATTGGTTTCATGGCCGCAAGCTTCTTGAGAAACCGATGGAACTCTATCTTGAAAACAAGAACATCGATCTGCCTTTTTGTTTCTGCTGGGCCAATGAACATTGGACCAATGCCTGGGTATCCGGTGAAAACAAGATCCTCATGGTTCAGAATTTCGAAGACAGAGAAGACTGGAAACATCATTTTGATTATTTCCTGCCTTTTTTCAAAGACCCCAGATACATTAAGGAAGACAATATGCCTTTTTTGGTCATCTACCTGCCCAGCATCATCGGTCCTTTGAATGAAATGCTGGAATATTGGAATCAACGGGCAATCGAAAACGGATTTGCCGGAATGAAGTATGCGTATCAGCATTATGTGTATTATTTGGACAATCAAAAAGATGACAGTGCGTTTGACTATGCGATCCAGTTTCAACCGAATCTGGCCATGAATCTGATCAAATCAAAACGTCAGGCCAAACTGGAATTATTGAAAACGAAACTGTCGATTTTTCTGCAAACGAAATTAAAAGTCTACATCAAACTGAAACAAACAGCGGTGACCCAAATCGATTATGATGCCGTATGGCACAAGATCCTGGAGATGAGACCCACTACGATCGATACGATTCCGGGTTCCTTTGTGGACTGGGACAATACCCCAAGAAGAGGTCTCAGAGGATCCGCCATGGTTGGGGCATCCCCTGAAAAATTTGAAGCCTATTTTGATCAGCAGATCAAGCAGATCAAACAATACTATCATACGGACAAAGTCATCATGTTTTCCTGGAATGAATGGGCTGAAGGCGGTTATCTGGAAGCAGATGAGCACAATGGCTACGGTTATCTGAAAGCCATCAAAAATGTCTTGGAAAAAAACGGTGAGTTTCCGGAGTATCCCAAAGTATGATCAAGAAAATCCTAATCAATCTGAGGAATTATTTGAGATTGGTATCCTTTCAATCCGCTTGGAGAAAACTGAATCGTCATAACCTGACTGAAGCAAAGACACTATTTCCCGCGGATAAGGTCAAAGTAGGACGGTATTCCTATGGGGACCTTCAAGTCCGTTGTTTTCATGACACTCCCAATGGCTTGTCGATCGGTTCATTTTGTTCAATCGCCAGCAATGTCGTTTTTCTCTTGTGTGCCGAACATGATTATAAGCGTTTGACGACCTATCCGATCGAGACCTTCCTGTTTCAAGAAAAAGAGACCGGCAAAGTCAGCAAAGGCAACATCCGTGTCGAAGATGATGTCTGGATCGGTGAAAACTGTACGATCTTAAGCGGGGTGACGCTTGGCCAAGGGTCCATCATTTCGGCGGGAAGCACCGTCGTCAAGGATGTTCCGCCGTATGCCATCTATGGAAACTATAAAATACTGGCGTACCGCTTTGCCCCTGAGCTCATCGCTGAACTGATCAAACTCGATTTTAGTAAGCTGGACCGTGCTTTCATTGAAAAACACCGGGATTTCTTTCGTTCAGAGTTGACTGCAGAGGGGCTTTGCGACTGGGTCAAAGCCATCAACAAAGGCGCTTCGCCTAAAATCTAAAAGGATCTTGATTGACCTTAGGAGGAAAGACTTCAAAACAACACGCATTCCGACGGTGTGTATAAAGCGGTATTAATTGTAAATGACTGTGATATCGAGTATGCTATTTATGTGAGTGTTTTAATCAAAGTTTGACCAACTCACCGTTGTTTCAAGAAGAAATCAAAGGATTAAAGCAAACAAATATGAAATTTAACTCCATCAAACGGGAATGCATTATTGGTAGTATAATACTGTTGGAAAATACGAATGCTCGAGGGATATCAAGATGCAGTCTGGTGAACAAGTTATGACATCAAATTCATATATGACTATAAAAAGAATGCTCGATTTTATCATCTCGTTGATCCTGATCGTGATTCTTTTTCCGTTATTCATTTTGATCGGTCTGCTGATCTTGCTTGAATCTGAAGGACCGATTTTCTTCAAACAAACCCGAATCGGTTTGAATTCAAAACCGTTTACCATTTATAAGTTCAGATCAATGTACATCTCCGCGCCTTCGAATCTGCCTACGTATGAACTGGAGAATGCCCAAACCCACGTCACCAAAGTCGGGAAATTTCTGCGCAAGTCCAGCATCGATGAGTTGCCCCAGTTGTACAACATACTGGTCAACGAGATGTCCTTGATTGGACCCAGACCCGTCATTCCGGAAGAAGTAGATCTCATTGAAAGACGCAAACAATATGGCGTGGACACAATCCTGCCGGGAGTAACCGGTTGGGCCCAAATCAATGGCCGCGATGAATTGGCCTTTGAGAAAAAAGCCGAATTGGATCACGAATACAAAATGAACATGAGTTTGAAATTCGACATCAAGATCATGTTCAATACCGTCGTTAAAATCATAAAGCGCGAACAAATCAGTCACTAATGCAAAAGAGCCGGCAACGGCTCTTTTTGATGGATTTAGAAAAGTAATATGGGCGTTTCACATAAAACGTTGATCAGCGTAATTTTATCCAATCACGGATCTTTTCGAACTCAAAGTCTCTTTCATCGTGTTCACTGAAGGTACTCAGGATCAATCCATAAAGCGTCCAGATCAGCGGATTGGTAAAATGACTGCCAAAGATCTGATAGATGATCAGAAATACCAATAAGCCGATCTTGATGATGGAATCGCTGGACACCACCGCTTTGATCAGTTTATAGAGTAAGATTGTTAGAAATCCAAACGCATAGATGCCACCCTCAACAATGAAATACGGGATCGCATTGACCAGCACTTGGACAACGCCCAAATAGTGATACATCTTAACGAAACTGAGCCGGTTCATGTTTCCAAACCCGATGCCTATCCCTTTGTAATCGAGGAATGTTTGGTAAACCACTTTGAAAGACACATCGACCCGATACCAATTGGATTCATCTTTGCCTTGCAGGGTATCAAGGAGCCTCTTGGCGATGGGAGCCTTGATATAAACCATGATCGCAAAGATCAGGATGGCACTTATGATGATTCCGAAGTAAAGCCAGTTTTTCTGTTTGGTTCGGTTTTTAACCCAATCGACGACCAGCATCACAGCAATACTGAGTGTTCCGATCGCGATGGCCCCAAAGGACAAAGTATAAAATAAAACGAAGATGTTCATCAGGATCCCGACAAACAGGATCAATCTTGTTCTTCTGTTTTTGGATACGAGAAAATAACCCACCAAGAAAATCATGATGATCATGATGTGAAACCCCAGTTCACTGGGTTCAAGATAAAACAGTTTCAAACGTGAAAACTTATATTTGTTGGACAAATCATACATCGACCACATGATGTCGTTGCGCATCAAGGTCAATGCCAAGAAGGTCAAGAAAACATAAAGCGCAGAGATGGAAATGACCAGTTTATGAAGGTTGATTGACTTGACCCGTTTAGCCATAAAAAACATGATCGAAATACAAAGCGCGATCTTGGATATATTGATGAACAGCCGGAAAATATCGACACTGGGAAGCCACAGGAACTGCAGGAAGGAGTAGATCGCCAAACTTAGGATGATCAAAATGATCTTCTTGGATATTTTCCGATTTTGATATGATTCATAAAGATAAAACACCGCCAAGAAAAACAACGGATCAATATTCCCGCCTAAAGTTGGGCCCATTTTAGGATAGATAAATTGAGCGGCTTGCCTTATCGTGTAAAGAAAAGCCAGCACAAGTTCATTCATGATCATCCTCCACTTTTTTGACTTCAAGAAGCGTATGATTTTGCTCTTCAGGATTATATCTCACACACAGCGTTGTTTTCTGTGGTGAGTCATCAATCAAATCCGGGTCAATCTAAGCATTTTATTGTGAGATTTGGGTGTCATAGAGGCGCTTTATGGCTTCCGCATGGCGGGTAAAGCTGAAGTCTCGATCCATTTTCCCGATTTTCTCGACGATGTCTTTGTAAATCGTCGGATTGGACAGGTTTTGAATCATCGAACTGAGTTGACGCGTGTCTTCAGCAGGATAGATCAGGGATGTTTCAAGCCCTTTAAGCACCATCTTGGCTCCGACCCGATCGGAACAAAGGACCGGGATGCCATAAGACAAGGCTTCCAACACGACAAAACCAAAGGTTTCATACCACAGGCTGGGCACGATCAAGACATCCATCGATGAAAAGACAGTGCCATATTGATCCGGTGTAAAGTTACCCTTGTTTTCGATATTGGGATGAGCGTTGCTGAACGACGAATAATCATCGCCCCATAAAATCAGTTTATAGCGTAGGTCTTGAGAAGGTAAGGTCTTAAAAGCTTCTAATAAAGTATAGATGCCTTTTTCAAGTGAAATCCCACCCAGATACCCGACTCTGAACTCGTGATCAAAATGGGTACGAACCTGTCCACCCTGAGGCATCGCTTCATGGGTGATCGCTTTGGTAATCGTATTGAGTTGCGGGAAATAAGCGGCATACACAGATTGTGAAAGTTCGCTGTTACAATGGACCAGGGTAAAACAAGCCATGATCTGTGAGAACTGATTCAATAACAATTCATACTCATGAACCTTCATCATTAGTCTTGGATCGTGCGTTGGATTCATTCCCAACGAAACGTCCAAAGGACTGTTTCGCAGGCTTTGCGTTGAAGGTGTCGATTTGTTTGTGTTCTTTATTTTGGATCTAGCCCAAAAGCGCAATTGCTTCGTCAAAGGCGCGTGTTTGATTTTACGGTAAGTCTTGGATCGGATGAACATCTCCCAATGCGGCGGTAAACCCGAATTGAGGTTACAGGCGGCACATTTGGCTGGCGTATGTTGGGTACAAAGGTGATGCGTGGAATCCACCAAGGTACATCGGACACAGATGGGGAAGTAATCATGCGTCGTAAAAATCATGGGGAGATGAAGGGCTTTGGCGGTCTCGAAGAAAGACAGATGGATGCCCATGATGCTGTGTACGTGGATCACATCGGGCGCAAATTCCCGTAAAAAAGTTTCATAAGCCAAGCTGTGTTTATTTTCGGTGTATCTTCTGGGGTCCCGGATGCCGCTCATCAGAGAAACCGGTAAAGGATTCACGATTTCAAACTCCTGTATCGCATCGCTCGAAGAAGTGGTAATGATTTTTGTTGAGGTAAACAGGGAAGTGTGACCAGGAAACAGCAGTGCGACTGTATCGCCGTCAAGAACCTGCTGTTTCATCAGTGCTTCGGCATATTTGACTGAACCGCCGGTATAAAAAGGGGCTCTGCCGATACAGAGGTGAAGGATCTTCATTGCGGCTTGCTCGAATGGATCAGTTCTTCGAAAACATCACGATGGGCACTCACGACCTTATTCCATTCGTATTTTGTTCTTATGATGTGCTTGGCCTGTTTGCCCATGTCGCTGATTTCCAGAGCCGTATACGCTTCGACTTGATCGATGACTTTCACCAAGGATCCCTTATCAGGTGAAAAATAAACCGCAGAATCCGCACCGACTTCACGATTGAAAGCAACATCATACAATAAGTTCAGATCCGTTGTCGCCATGGCTTCCAATAGACTGGGGTTGGTTCCGCCGGCTGAATGACCATGGATATAAGCAAACGCATTGTTTCTGATCTTGCCAAGCAAGTTTTGATCATACACGGTGCCCACAAACTTGATCCGTTTATCCTGATCAAAATGCGTGTTTTCTTTAAGGGTGTTATAAAAAGCGTTGGTCTCGACATTACAGATGATGACCAGATCGCGTTTGGTCAGACTGTTCATGAACTCGCGCAGGATCAATTCATAATTGTTTTCAGGAACGAAACGTCCGACGATCAGATAATAGCCGTTGATGGCCAGCGTATGATCCGCATAGAACTGCGCCAGCGCATCATTGACAACTCTGTCTTCCTTGACGACTGCCCCATAAGGAATAAAACATGTTTTCGCTTTCAGCCTGGTGTATTTCTGCAGTACATAATCTTCGATGGCTTTGGAATCACAGATGATATAGTCGGAAGCGTGATACATTGTATGCTCTGAAAGCAGGAAGTAAGTTTTGATGATTTTATTCCACTTGGCTCTTTTCCATTCCATGCCGTCAGGATTGATGATGATCTTGATTCCCAATCGACGCGTCATAACGCGGGCCGCTAAGGCAAACGGACCGATACGCAGACCCAAAATATAAAACACGACGTTGTTCAGTTTGTTTTCCCGAACCATTTTGATCGCGGCGAAAAAACTTTTCAAGGCAAAAATCACCATGGTAGCTGACCCGAGTTTCGGGGCGTAGATCTGCGGACAGAGAATCCCGTCGATTTCAACGGTTTCCGTATTATCTTTATCAAACACGACTTCTGGAATATAAAACTGATAATCGCCATCTTTCCAATAATGAATCAAATTGCGAACAAAGGTTTCCCAACCCCCGTAGTTTATCCGATATCCTTTAGCCCCCATGATGAATATATGTTTAGTCTCAGCGTTCATAGTATCCCTCTGATTTCAGTGAACCTTCTTAAATTACTATTGATATTGTAGCATATCAAAAGCAGCCTATACGCTGTCTAAAAGACTGATTTTCAATTAATGCCTCTTGGATGAAAGAAAGATAAGAACCAATTTGAAGAATGAATACTTGTTGATAACAAAACTTTTTCTTGACGGACAACAGGTTTGGTCGTCCTAAACAAGCAAGAATGTCTTCTGTTAAAAGCAGTATAGACATGGTATTGACTTGAACCGTTTGAACAAACCCATTGAAAATGAATTCGGATTTAAACAAAAGTTCAAAAAAGTCAGGTTATTGCTGAAACCATAGTGATCTGATCGGGATGATTACGGTATCAAGTCGTTTTCATCATGATCTAAACTGACACAGATCTTGTTACTGAACGACTGAAATGCTTATTTTATATGATAAGATAATAGACGAGGGCAATGAAATGATCCACGATAACATCAACAATATTGAACGATACAAAGGGCAAAACCCCAACTTCGACATCATCATCGACTATCTTGAAAACCATGATCTGAACCTATTACCATTGGGAAAAACGATCATCGATGACAACAATTACATTATGATTTTCGATAATTCGATCACAGAAGGCATTAAGCAGATCTTTGAGGTTCATCAACTCTATGCCGATCTTCATATGACTCTAAACGGGGCTGAATTACTGCATTATGCGCCTTTGGACAAACTGACGATTACGCGTGATTATTTTGCGAACGAAGAAGCAGCTTTGGGCGTGACCGATGACCACCAATCCTGTGTCATTGATAACACCCATTTTGCCGTATTTTTCCCAAATGAGGCGCATTCGGTCAAGAACTATGCCGGATACACTCAAGTCAAAAAAGCGGTATGCAAATTTAAACAATAGTCTTATCTTGTACAGTAATGGATAAGGAAGGTAGATGACTTCAAAGCTGAAATCGTATTTCAGCTTTTCTTTTGTCATGTGAAACCTGACATTGTTCCAAAATAAAAACTTAATGTACTAAAAAAACAGTTCAAGAAGCTTCTTGAACTGTTTGGTACTTATGGGGTATCTCGGTCTGACATGAGACAAAGTCTCATCTGGTTTAAGGTACTTACTGGTTGTGTGATTTTCCTAAGACTTCAAAGAAGGTGATGAGTTGTTTCATATCTTCGGTATGTTTTTCGTCTTTAAAGGTCTTGAGTCGGTCAGCCAGGGCTTGTTCAGTGCCCTCAGCCCCCATGATGTGGCTTTGGAGTGCTTCGATCCAGGCTGTGTCCATCGCATCTGACCACAGCGAATTCTTGACGATCACGCCGTTTTTGGTCTCAAAGAACCATTTGATCAAACCGAAATCAAAAGCCTCTTCAACCACGATGTGTTCTTTGGCCGGAAGCGGAAACAGCCAGTCTTGGGAAGCGTACTGAGTCATATAAGCTTGGGCTTGCTGAAGCGGAAAAGCCATCCGGTTCCCTTGGGCTCCGGTATATTCCTCCGCGGCTTTAAACAGCAGTTCCTTCAGCTTCTTGATGTCGATGTCGATCAACTCACGCAGATTGACGATCCTGGAAGCGACTGATGCCACATTCTTGCGCTTGAGTTTTTTGGGATTCACGTTGAGGTATTTGGCCAGTTTCATTTTATCGACGTCCACCAGCAGGGTCCCGTGATGAAGATGTGTGTCTCTGGTATGGGCAAAGGCATTGCCTGATACTTTGGCTCCATCGATTTCAATGTCATTTCGGCCGTTGACCTGGGCATTGACACCGGCATGACGCAAGGCCAAGGCAATCATCTCCATTTGTTTCTGAATGTCGAAAAGACCGGTAGGGGCAATGAAGGTAAAGTTCAGGTTACCCAAATCATGATACACCGCGCCACCGCCGGAAGATCGGCGGGCCAGCGTCCCGCTGTCATTGGCCAAAGCCTCCACAAACACTTCGGAAGGGGCATGCTGATTCTTGCCGATGACGACGGTATGGGCATTTTGCCACAGATAAAAGCGCAGGGTATCTTGCGGACAGGTGTCCAGCAGATACGCTTCAGCGCCTAGATTTTCATAAGGATTGGTCGACTCTGACTCGTATAGTTCTAGTTTCATGAGGATCTCCTGAGTCCATTATAGAAAAATCGAGTCCCAATCACAAGCAAAGCATACCAAACCAGACAATTGTCACTCAACGGACACTTTGATTCATCCCGCAAGACAAATCGCGTTTTTTTTGATAGAGTGGTCACAGAGGAAAACCCCATGCCCAAACTCACCTTATTCATCTTAGAAACTTGCCCTTACTGTATTCGGGCACGCCAATACCTCAGTGAACTTCAAAACGAAGATCCACACTATCAAGCCATACAGATCGAAACCATCGATGAACGCAAAGAGCGTGCCTTGGCCAACAGTTATGACTATTATCTGGTTCCGACTTTCTATTTGGGTCAAACCAAACTCTTTGAAGGCATCATGACCAAACAGGATGTCAAAAAAGTCCTCGATCTGGCACTCAATGCTTAAAACAAACAGGGAATCCCTGTTTTTGTTTACAACGCGGTTTGGTATACTATGAGTAGTTATGTTTTTTAAACGCGCCCCAAAACTTGATGACGGTGAGATCCGTCTCCGCTTTGCCGGAAAACACGTCGACTCCCTGAAAAACGGATGGGGGACGTCTTTTATCTATGACATCGAAACCAAAGACAGGGTCGTCGGACGCTGTGATCTTCGCATCGGGTCCGGAACCACCATCGATCTGGCCGGCCACATCGGCTATGCGGTGTATTTGCCTTACCGCGGTCATCATTATGCGGCCAAGGCCTGTTTGCTGCTTTTTAAACAAGCCAAGCATCTTGGCATGAAAGAACTGCTGATCACCTGCAACACCGACAACCTGGCTTCGTATCGGACCTGTGAACTGGCTGGCTGTACCTATGTGACCACCAAAGAAGTTCCGGTTGACCATGAACTTTATCTTCAAGGCGATCGCGAAAAAGCCATATTTATCAAGCATCTCTAAGCTTTTTTTAGGTATAATAGAACTATGGATGCCAATTACCACACACACACTGCCCGCTGCGGTCATGCCCGCGGCTCCGATGAACAATATGTAAGAGCCGCAATCGATGCGGGTTTTTCTGTTTTGGGCTTTTCGGACCACGTGCCTTTTGAAGGCATACACATTCCATCCGACCGGATGGAGTTTGAAGACATCGACACCTATCTTTCAAGCATCGCTGCCCTAAAAGCCAAATACGCCGACAAGATCCAGATCCTGGTCGGTTTCGAAATCGAATATTTTCCTCAGTATTTAAGTTATTATCATAGTTTGCGCAAAAGGGTCGATTACATGATCCTGGGTCAGCATAACGTTACTTTCCTGGACAATGATCTGGATTGTTTCGCCAACGACGAGGATGTCCGACTCTATGCGAACTATGTCGTAGAGGCCATTGAAAGTGGCGTGGTTTCCTACATTGCCCATCCGGACTATTTCATGATCGGCCGACGGGACTGGAGCGATGCCTGTAAAGAGGCTGCCCACAAGATCTGCGCTGCTGCCGCCAAAGCCAAATTGCCTCTGGAACTCAATCTCAACGGGATCCGTTACGGCCATAAACCCTTTAAAGCCGGGCTTGCTTATGTCTATCCTTACCGTCCTTTTTGGGAAATCGTTGCTCAGTATGACATCGTTTGTGTCTATGGCTATGATGCCCATCATCCGACGACCCTGTTGGAAGATGACCGGATCGCCACGATCAACGAGATCGTCAACGGTATACCCTTAAACATCGTCGAAAACTACAGGTTCTAAACCATGCGTGATCTTTTGAAGCGTTTGACTTCCAAATCATTTACCGTCAGTTTCCTGGTTTTGGTCCAGTTGTTTTTGGTGTATCTGCTGATGTATTCCCTCAGCAATTTCATCCCTTTGATCTATGTGATCGTTTATACGATCGGGATCATCCTGTCGGTCTTTCTGATCAACACCACGATGAATCCTTCCTATAAGCTGTCTTGGATCTTTTTGATCCTGACCGTGCCTTTGATCGGGGTCACGTCTTATCTGCTGTTTGGCGGACGTAAAGTGCCCAAAGACTTGCGATCGGGCGTCAATCAGCTTTCTCTGGACAAACAACCGCTTTTGGTTCAGAAAGTCGAACCGCTGATCGGACTGAAGGAAGTCTGTCCGCGCTCATTCAAAATGTCCAATTATCTTTTCAGAAACACCGAGTATCCGGTCTACAACGATTCCAAAACGACCTATTATCCAACCGGAGAAACCAAATACGAAGCGTTGATCGAAGCCCTTCAAGGGGCTGAAAAATTCATTTTCCTGGAATATTTCATCGTTAAGGAAGGGGTCATGCTCAACAGCATCAAGACCATCCTGAAAGAGAAAGCCAAGGCCGGCGTCGAGATCAAAATGATCTTCGATGATTTCGGAGCCTTGAAACTGCCCAAGTCATTCAAGACCGAGATGAAACAAGCCGGTATCGAACTCTATTATTTCAATCCGATCCGCCCCATTTTGGCCATCTACATGAACAACCGCGATCACCGCAAGATCGCCGTCATCGACGGCAAGACGGCCTTCATCGGCGGGATCAACATCGCTGATGAATACATCAACAAGATCACCCGCTTCGGTCACTGGAAAGACACCGCCATCAAGATCGAAGGCAATGCGGTCTTCTCCTTGACCGTCATGTTTCTTCATTTCTTCCGTCATCTGAGCAAGAAACCGATCGACTTCATGGATTATTACGTTGAAAATCCGATCTATGAAAACGAAGGTTTCGTTCAGATGTTTTCCGACTCGCCGACCGATGAAGAACTGGTGGCGGAAAACGCCCATCTCAGTCTGATCAACGTGGCTGAAAAATATCTCTACATCATGACGCCTTATCTGGTCATCGGCCATGAAATGATCACGGCCTTGGTGCTGGCGGCGCAAAGCGGGGTCGATGTGAGGATCCTGGTTCCGCACATTCCCGACAAGTGGTATGTCTTACAGGTCACGCGTTCCAACTATGAAGTGCTGACCAAAGCAGGGATCCGGATCTATGAATACACGCCGGGCTTTGTCCACGGTAAAGTCATGCTGGCAGACGACGTCATGGCCATCGTCGGGACCAGCAACCTCGACTTCAGAAGTTATTATATGCACTTTGAATGCGGTGCCCTGATCACCTATTCGCCCAGCCTGATGGCCATGAAGAAAGACTTCCTGGACACACTGGAAATATCTCAGGAAATCAGTTATGAAGACACCAAGAAAACCCATCCGGCCGTCAGGCTCGGACGGATGCTGCTGAATGTGTTCAGCAGCGTCTTATAAGGAGAACACGATGAAAAAAGCATTGGTTATGGAAGGCGGCGGTCTGCGCGGTGCCTATACGGCCGGGGTCTGTGCCTGGCTGATTGAAAATGAGTTTGAATTCGACCTGCACTGCGGGATCTCTTCAGGGGCCTTGTTTTCGATCTGTACCGGTTTAAGGGATGTCCAGATGCTTCATGATTGTGCGACGACCTATTCGATCTCTCCCAGAAATGCGGGGATTCAGCCGCTGCTTTTGGAAGGGCAGCCGGTAGGCTATGATTATCTTTTCAACACGGTCTTACCGATCAAAGTCAACCTGACACCCGATCGGATCCAAACGATCAAACCCTTGATCGAATACGGGGTCTATGATCTCAAAAATGAGGATCTGTTGTGGAAGAACCAATCCGATCTGAAAAAGGATCTGATGTGGCTCAAAGCCGCCTGCGTCTTGCCCATTGCCGGACGCAATGTCAAGATCGGCAAGCAATATTACATGGACGGCGGGGTCAGAACGATGATTCCGGTCAGCCGTGCCTTAACGCATGGCGTCGATAAACTCTTCGTCATCACCACCAAACCGGCCAACTTCGTCCGCAAAGACAATGCGCCGCTGACTCAGTTCATCCTGGATATCCTGTATTTCAAACACAAGAAGCTGTTGAAAGAATTCAGAGATCGGCGTGAAGTCTATTATCGTGAAATGAAACAAGTCGATGACTTGGTCAAGCAAGGCAAGGCCATCCACATGCGCCCAACCCAAGATTCCGGAGCGAAACGCTTCTCGGCGACCTATGAACAGGTCAACAGTTTGTATGAACTGGGCAAAGCCGACTGTGAAGCCCGCAAAGCCGACATCCTCGCTTTTCTGAAAGACTAAAAGAAAATCAGTTTGATTTTCTTTTTTTTGGTCATAAGACAAGAAACAGGGTAAACTGAAAGTAACAGGTGATCATGACTCAAACGCCGATCTCACTTTTTTTTGAAAACTCCCCGCAATCCAAGCCGCTTTTTGATCAGTTGGCCATTGCGCTTTTATCGCGTTATCCCGAACTTCATTTCAAGATCCAGAAATCTCAGATCGCTTTGGTCAGCACCAAACCTTTTGCGGCAATCTGGCTGCCGATCCGTCCGATCCAAGATCGGCCTGAAGTCTATCTCATCTTGTCTTTCGGTTTGGATGAACATCTTCATCATCCGCGCATCATCGAAGTCAATGAACCCTATCCCCAGCGCTTTATGCATCATGTGCTGATCAGCAGTGAAACTGAACTCGATGAGACTTTGTTTGACTGGCTCCAAAAAGCCATCGATTTTTCAAATCGGAAACGTTAAGGAGGCAGGATGAGACTCGATTTATTTTTGGATTACTATGAAAAAAGACAGTTCAATGATGATCAGGTCGAAGCCGGGATCCGTGCTTTGACGCGAGCCGAAGGCATGCTGATGAAGCAGGGGACCTGTTTAGATAAAGCGACATTGCCGCAGATCCGAATCCTGCTTGATCAGTGGATCCTGGATAAAACCAATGATGAAGAATCGATTCTGGCCTTATCCCGTTATTTTTATCTGACCAACAAGACAGATCTATACCTCTATTTTACGAAACTCACCGGCAGTTTCGGCGTGATCGAAACCATCAAAGATCGCTTTGATGAAGTCATGGCCCCGTATCATGCGGCCGATTTTCTGGTGGCTAAACCGGTTCCGCTGGGCTCAGATCCCAAAGCCTATCCCCAGTTTATCCATGAATTCATGCTCGAACTGGAAACCTTTACCACCCCTCAGCAAACCAAAACCATCCTTTGCGGCAATAACCATGGTTTAGACAAAGCAGCCTTTCAAAAAGAAAAAGAAATCTATGAGTCCAGTGTTTCCATCGATGCATATCTATTGGGGCTGCATCAGCGTCGTTTAGCCCAGCTTCAAGACGCCTGTGATCAGAAAAAAGTCTGGTTTGAACAGCTCATCACTCAGGAAACCGTCGATTTCGTCTCGCACAATCAAGAACTGCTTTCGGCCGTTCATCATGAGGGTGTCTTGACCCTCACCAAGATCCCCTATGATCCATCCAGTTATCTCAGTCAAAGCGATCCGATCAAGAAACGATACGCGGCATGTCACTGTCCGTTTGTCAGGGAAGCGATCCTCAAAGGCAAGCCCTCCGTTTCGAAACACTGGTGTCAGTGTTCAGCCGGTTTTGAAAAGTTTCATTTTGAAACCATCATGGATAGACCGCTAGAGGTCGAAGTCCTGCAATCTGTCCTTCAAGGCGATCTTGTTTGCCGTTTCGCCATCGCCTTGAAATAACCATGGCCAAGATCCTGGATGTTTTTGATTATCTCAACGCCGCTGAAAAGGAAGATATCTATACCGGCTTGATCCACAGCGCCTTTCAAGAAAGTGATGTGTTCAAAGCCCGCTTTTGTGCGTTTTTCGGGGCTAAGTTTGATGATAAGGCCAAGCTTTTGATGAGGCATCCTTTTTATTACGAAACCACGATCACCAAACGCAAGATCGGTAAAGACGGACGGATCGCCCAGGAACCGCATCGTCATCAGCGTCAGATCCCGGATCTGGTCTTGGTGACTCAAGACAAGATCTGCATCATCGAATCCAAACTGTTTTCTTCTGAAGGCTCTTTTCAGACCGAACGTTACGGCGACATCCGTTTTCTGGAATCGATCAAGCAAGAAAAGAAACTGGCTCATTTGAATCTGGAAACGGCGAAACTGCATTCCCATCGTTGTCAGTCATTGTCTGATCAATGCCTGTTTTACATGACCATCAACGGAGACCAAGCCTACAACACATCTTTCATGAGCGTGACCTGGAGCGATTTGATCCAAGCCGTCTTGCCCGAAGTCTCGGACCATAATGAGATCCTGCAGCCCATTTTGACTCAGATGAAAAGCCGTTTTGTATCCTATCCTCTCGTGCGCTCTGAGATCGTCGCCGCTAAAGGCGATCAGGCTCTGGATCCGTTTTTACGCCATAGCAGCAAACATTTCCTCTTAAGCAAGGATTACCTGCTCTTTGCGTTTTTCGATGAACTCAAAGCGATCCAAACCCTTTTAAAAGACCATCTGGGCGTCCGCATTGAAAGTGCCACGATCCTGGGCAACCGTCAGCTTTTGATTGCCGCGCAAGACTGGGAAGATCCTTCGATCGAAGCTGTTTTGGAGACACTGCCCTTGGGAACCCCTGTGGAAACGATTTTAGAGAAACTGATCGATGAACCGTATCCCTTTTCCAGACCGGTCATCAAAGTCATCAACAACAAGAAAATCTGTGTGTGTATCAATTACGAACCCAATCCGTATCTCTCAGAAACCAAACTGATCAAACGCTATGGGTCAAAACTGGTCGAACGGCTCCAGCAGGGCAAAGCTCAGTTTATCACTGACTTGACAGCCTTGGGCATCGTGACGACATCCTCTTTGCTTCAGGTGTGCAAAACCGAATTCCCTAAAAACGACAAAGATCTGGTCAACAAGGTCACCGATCAGATCAGACAATACTGTCTCATCCTGGATGAGCTGACCAAAAAGGAGAGTCCCTATGAATAGAGTACCGCTCAAAGATGACCATCATCAGATCATTGGCTATGTGGAAACCAAACCCAACGGTCATCAGACCCTGTCTGATGACCACCATCGCATCTTAGGGTATTATGACCCCAAGACGGACTACACCACCGATGATCATCATAAAGTTGTCGGTCACGGCAACATCCTGACCACTCTGATCAAAAAATAAAGTCCTACCGGTTTAAAGACAAACAAACCAACTTTTCAGTTGGTTTGTTTAGTGTTCGAAGGTATTCCAGGGTGCCGATCGGGGTAACTCGCTTTTGAAGGTCATGATCTCTTGAGTGATGGGATGAGGAAAGCGAAGCTCGCACGCCCACAAGGCCAATTGCTGACCCGGTTTTGAGCTGGGATTGTATCGGGCATCGCCCCACAAAGGACAGCCTCTTGAGGCAAACTGGACCCGGATCTGATGTGAACGTCCGGTCACCAAATGAATTTGAATTAAACTGAGCTGGTCCACTTTGGCCAGTTTTTCATAACTCAATTCGCTGTATTTACCGTGATCCTTGGAAGTCACCTTGGTGGTGTTGGTGCTTTCGTCTTTGATCAGATAATCGATCAGGGTCGTTTCTTTGGGCAGATTTCCGACGATGATGGCTTTGTAGCGCTTGTCAAAGGCATCGGTACGCATCGATTCGGAGAGTCTGGAGGCGGCTTTGGACGTCTTCGCAAAGACTGCCACACCCCCAACCGGCCGATCTAAGCGATGAACCAGTCCGCAGAACACATTGCCCGGTTTATGGTATTTCTCTTTAAGGTAGCTCTTGCATAGGCTCAGGAGGTCCATATCCTTGGAGTCATCGGCTTGCATGGGGACATTGATGGGTTTTTCAACCACCAAAAGATGGTTGTCTTCAAAGATGATCTTCATTTGAAGCGGACCCTGGCACAATAACCGCAATCCAAAGGAATCGACTTGTTGGTGATCGGCAAGATCAATTCGGCACAGCTGGTTTCAGCGATGTCGATCGGAAAAGCCTCATGCATGAGCCGTTTCAGATCAGCCAGATCGAAACTGGCACTGTAGGTCGATACCAGAAAAAACAAAGGCTTCTCGCTGAGCAGCTGTTTGCACAGGCCGATCAGTTCACCCAGTTTATCATTGAACTTCCAAAGCTCGCCTTTGGGTCCGCGTCCAAAGGAGGGCGGATCCATGATGATCCCGTCATAGTGATTGCCTCGGCGGATCTCCCGCTGCACGAATTTGAGCACATCATCGACGATATAACGGATCGGCGCTTCGCCCAGATCCGACAAAACAGCATTCTCTTTAGCCCAGCCGACCATGCCTTTGGAGGCATCGACGTGAACGACACTGGCGCCTGCTTTGGCACACGCCAAGGTGGCTGCCCCGGTATACGCAAACAGATTCAAGACTTTGATGTCGCGATGCGCTTCAGAGATGAGTCCGCGCATGTAATCCCAATTGGTGGCTTGTTCAGGAAACACCCCGGTGTGTTTATACATCGTCGGGGCGATCTTCAAGGTCAGATCCTGATAACGGATCGTCCAGGATTCCGGCAGGCTTTTTCTAAAGTGCCACTGGCCGATCTTTTCATTTTGAATGTAGGTGGCATCCGCTTGTTTCCAAAGCGGGACTTTGAGATCGGTAACATAAGCCAAGGCATTGCTGTCGGGCCGTCTTAAAACGAAGGTGCCGTAACGCTCCAGTTTTTCGCCTTCTCCGACATCGATCACTTCATAATCAGTCCATGCTGCTGGTGTAAATGACATGGCTTTATTATAGCATGTCCCCCATAAGAGAAAGTTCTCATCAAGACAAAGCAATAAAAAAGACTCAAACGAGTCTTTTGAATGGTCATGGCTGGGGTACAAGGATTCGAACCTTGGAGTGCCAGAGTCAGAGTCTGGAGCCTTACCGCTTGGCCATACCCCAATAATGTGTGCACAGTGCGCTTAAACATTATATAATAACAAGCGGAGAAATGTCTATGAAAAAAGTAAGAACTCGTTTTGCCCCTAGTCCCACCGGTTACATGCATATCGGTAACCTCAGGACCGCGCTGTATGAATATCTCGTCGCCAAAAAGGACGGCGGGGATTTCTTGTTGCGCATTGAAGACACCGATCAGGCTCGCTTGGTCGAAGGCAGTGTCGACATTATTTATGATACCTTAGCCCAAGTCGGCCTGATTCATGATGAAGGACCCGATAAACCGGGCAAGTTTGGACCCTATGTTCAATCCGAACGCTTGCCGATGTATAAGCAATACGCTTTGGATCTGGTCAAACTGGGCGGAGCCCATGTGTGTTTCTGCCAGGAAGACGTCATTCAGGGCCAGCGCGATGCGGCCGAAAAAGCCGGGGTCCCGTTTAAGTTCAGCGATCCCTGTCATTTTTTGACCCAAGACCAAATCGATCAGCGTATTTTGTCCAAAGAACCTTATGTCATCCGTCAAACGATCAAACCGGGCGCATCAACCTTATTCCATGATGAAGTCTACGGCGACATCGAAGTCGAACGAGACATCCTGGATGAACAGGTCTTGTTGAAATCAGACGGATTCCCGACCTATAACTTCGCCAACGTCATCGATGATCATACGATGGAAATCACCCATGTGGTCAGAGGCAATGAATACCTGTCTTCGACCCCCAAATATAATCTTTTGTATGAAGCTTTCGGCTGGGAGAAACCGATCTATATCCATGTCCCTCCGGTCATGAAAGATGAGACCCATAAGCTGTCCAAACGAAACGGGGATGCTTCGTTTCAGGATCTGGTCGCCAAAGGCTATCTGCCCCAAGCCATCGTCAATTACATCGCTTTATTGGGCTGGTCACCGGAAGGGACCCAGGAAATCTTTACCTTACAGGAACTGATCCAGGTCTTCTCGGTATCCCGCATCTCCAAGTCCGGCGCCATCTTCGACATCGAAAAACTGAAATGGATGAACGGCATGTATCTGAGAGCCATGAGCCTGGAAGATTTCCATGCCTTGTGTCTGCCGTATTATGCTCAAGCCATCCACATTTCCTGTGATCTCAAGGAAGTCAGCAAAATGCTTCAGCAGCGTGTCAACATCCTCTCCGAGATCCCTGAAATGGTCGATTTCCTGGATACCTTCCCGGACTACGATGTCACCATGTATTTCCATCCTAAGATGAAAACCGACAAGGGCATCTGTTTAAGAGCCCTGGATGCCTCGCTTCATGTCTATGAAGAAATCACCGATTGGAACGATCTTGCTGAACTGCAGATGCGTTTGAAAGCCTTGCCTGAAATTTTGGGCTTTAAGAACGGTCAAGTCTACTGGCCGATCAGAACGGCCGTGACCGGGAAACAATTTACGCCCGGCGGCGCTTTGGAGATCCCGTATCTCTTAGGCAAAGCAGAAACGATCCGCAGAACCCTGATCGGAATCGAAAAACTGAAAACTGTTGAATAAACCACGAGCCTTCTGACCAGAAGGCTTTGTCTTAACCAAGGAGAAACCTATGCCTTTCGATTTCGATAAACTGCCTTTGCGCAAAAACACCAACGCCACCAAATGGGACGGTTTGCCCCAATTTTTTAATGTCAAGGTTGAAGAGGAAGTCTTGCCGCTGTGGGTCGCAGACATGGACTTTGATTGCCCCCAGCCCATCATTGATGCTTTGCGTCAACGCGTCGATCACGGGATCTATGGCTATACGATGGTCTCTGATCAGTTCAAGACCAGTGTCGTTTCCTGGATGGCCAGACGCCATCAGGCTCAGATTCACGCCGACTGGGTCCGCTTTTCGCCCGGTGTCCTCAAAGGTCTGACCAACGCGATCTTGGCTTTAAGCCAAAGCGGAGATGGCATCATCATTCAAACCCCGGTCTATTATCCGTTTAAAACGATCATCCACGATACCGATCGTCGGGTCATCGAGAACCCCTTGATCGAAACAAACGGAAGTTACATCATGGATTTTGAGGATCTAGAAAAACAATGTGCCTTGCCTGAAAGCAAGTTGTTAATTTTATGTAATCCGCATAATCCGGTATCCAGGGTCTTTACCGAAAATGAACTGATCCGTTTGGCTGAAATCTGTGCCAGACATCAGGTCCTTGTTTTGGCCGATGAGATCCATGCGGATCTGATTTTCAAACCCCATCGGCATGTGTCGTTCATGAGCCTGCCTGATGCATTCAAACAGAATGCCTTGGTGTTTGTGTCTCCCAGCAAGACTTTCAATTTAGCCGGCCTTCAGACTTCCAGCGTCATCATCCCCAACGCGCAACATCGAGCAGCCTATGATCAGGCCTCGGCCAAGACCCACACCACCAGCATCAACGTGTTTGGGGAAACGGCCATGGTGGCAGCGTATGATCATTGTGCCCAAGATGTCGATGCCTTAATGGATTATCTGACCCAAAACGTAACGTATGTCCGGGATACTCTTCAGTCTCGCTTTCCTCAACTGCGTCTTTTTGAACCGCAGGGGACTTACCTGTTGTGGATCGATTTTCGAAACAGCGGGATCAAGCCCGAAGCGCTGCCTGAGTTCATGAGCCATAAAGCCAGATTGGCCGTGGATGACGGAAGCTGGTTTGGACCTCAAGGGTCCGGTTTCATCCGTCTCAACATTGCCTGTCCCATCGCGATCCTCAAAGAAGCCTTTGATCGACTGGGAACGGCGTTTCAGTCTGAATGATCAGCGCACGACAATCATTGGCGTCATTTTTGAAAGCAAACCTGTTCAAAAAATTCCTGATGGGTCTCTACCTGATCGGGATGGTGTGTATTCTGGTTTTGGTCGGCAGGCTGCTGATCGGCGGAAATCGCATCATCAATCCGCAAGCCATGCTGCCGATGTCTTACCTCGAAAGCAGTTCATTGCTTTTGGCGATTGGGGCCTTCCCGATGGCGATGGTCAGTGTGTTGCTGGTCAAAACGATGACGCATCCTAAGAAGTTGCTCCTTTTGGTGCCTTCCATGATTCCTGTCACTTGTTTCGTGATTTGGTTTGCTTTGATCGGTTTTGAATTCTTGAAATGATCCTTACTCCGCTGAAGTTATAAATCAGGTCATAGCGGTTAAACAAAAAAAAAGAATTTGGTTAGGCCAAATTTTTTTTATGATGGTTGGTGATCATGGTGATGAACAGGGGAATCAGATCGGGATCAAATTGAGTTCCGGCATTGGCACTCAGCATTTCGATGATGTCGTCATGGGCAAAGGCAGTGCGGTAAGGCCGATCGGAACTCATCGCATCATAAGCATCCGCGATACAGACGATGCGGGCAATCAAAGAGATCGCTTCGCCTTTAAGTCCCTCGGGATAGCCTTTTCCGTCATAACGCTCATGGTGCTGCAACACATCTGAGGCAATCTCGCAGAATTGAGTCGAGGCACTCAGAATGCGAAATCCGATTTCGGCGTGTTTCTTGATTTCGATCCATTCTTCCTCCGTCAAGGCGCGGGGCAGATTCAGGATGCTCTCACTGATGCCGATCTTGCCGATGTCATGCATTAGTCCGGTGATCCGGGTCTGATTGACGTCATCTTGGCTCATGCCCAATTCGCGGGCCAAGGCTTCACTGAGCTGACTGACCCGGGTTGAATGCAGCATTTCCCGCTGGTTTTTTTCCAGGAAGGTCTTCATGATGAGTTCCACGCTGGCGCTGCGCAAACTGGTGCTTTCGGTCAGTTTGTGCTGATACATGTGATCTTCGGTCTTCTTCATCAAAAGCACGGTATCCTCATCCATCGTGATCTTGGTTTCATAACCAAAGGAAACCGAGGCGGAAATTTGATCTTCTTTCATCTCTGAGAGGCACAACTGGATGCGGGCAATGATGGTTTTGGCTTTCTGGGCATCTGTCTTGGGCAACAGGATCATGAATTCATCGCCGCCTAAGCGGGCAATGATGTTATCACACCGGCATTCTTTTTTCAAGACCGCTGCGATCTTGACCAAAAAGGCATCTCCGATCACATGACCAAAGGTATCGTTGATCAGTTTCAAGCCGTTGACATCGCCCATGATCAGACTCAAAGGCAGATTCTGCTCAGTATCCAGACGGATCAATTCTTCTTCATAGAAACGGCGGTTGTACAAGCCGGTGAGCTGATCGTGATAACTGAGAAACAAGATGTGGGCTTCAGCCAGCTTGCGGGCGGTGATGTCGGTGACGATGATGGCCAGTTGAGACGGCAATGGACAGTAAGAATGAACGGCATAATGGTGCTGATTCACACTGAGATAATTTTCATAGTGGCTGGGTTCACTGCTGAGCGCAACCCGATCGAATTCATCAAGCCAATACTGTTCGATCTGAGGCAAGACCATGCTTAATGGCTTGCCGATGACTTGGCTGGCCTGCATTCCCAATTTATTCATGAAACTGGGGTTCATGTCCAAAAAGACATAGTCGACCGGTTTGCCGAACTCATCGATGATGATCTCGCTAAGGGCCATCCCTTGATCCATGGTCGAATAAAGCAGCCTGAATTTTTCTTCACTCTGCTTCAAATCATGTTGATCCTGCAAGCGGTTGGAAATGTTTCGGGCTGAAGCAAAGACACCGATCGCTTTGCCGTTTTCATCGCAGGTCAAAACGGCACTGATCATATAAGGGCGAGCAGGGCCTTTATGGGATTTGAGCTGCAGTTCGTAATTGATGACTTTCTGATCGCGCTGGACCAGAAAGATCAGATTGTTGGCTTTTTCCGCTTGAGTAAAGCAATCGCAAAAACGATGTCCCACAAGATTTTTCCGGCTTAAGCCGACGGCTTTGAGCATGGCCTGGTTGGTATCAAGGATCAATCCGTCTAGTCCAATGGACGTGAAGGGATCGGGTGCTTTATCAAACAGTTTCTTCACGCTGAATCAATTGCCCTTGCGCTTCCGTTTTGGTTTTCTCGGAGTGTTTCAGGGCTTTCAGTAAGCGCTGTGATTCTGTTTTTTTATCGCTCAGTTGGCGGGTCAGATTTTGATTGATGGCGATGAGCTGTTGGACAGATACTTCGGAGGATGGGGTCGTATTTCTTGTTCATGAATGGTTCTCCTGCATTATAAAAGAGATGGTGTTTGGTGTTGAGACACAAAAACTGGCGGGTCGAATTACCTTTTGCACTTGATGAATCCTCAAGCGTGTGCAGGGCAAACCAGCGTACTGAACCGATCAAATTTATGTATGGTTAATGGCCGATGTAATCGTTTAACGGATCAGGGGCTCTGAATAGGGCTTAAGAAGCGCGGTCGATGACCCGAAACAAACAGCAACGGCATCATCGGATAAAACGCGACCAACAGGCTAATAATGGGTTATAAAGACGAGAGCAAGTCCTGAACCTGCCCCATGCACAGTATAGTCTTTTATCACGGCATTCCCTGTTTTATCGTAAATCCAGGGTTGACCTTAACACATTAATTCGGGTTTGAAGCGACCTAATCGGCCCTCAAAGCTGAGGATTTTGAAGGCTGCAATAAAAAGAATGTTGAAAAAAGAATTTAGAAATCGGGGCGATGATGTCTGTTTTTGTGGTCAGTCATCCCCTAATGGTCGATACTTTGGTATAATAAACAAGGAAAACCATGAACTTACTCGAGAACCTAAATCCCCATCAAAAAGAAGCTGTTTTAGCAACCAGCAAATACACCCGGATCATAGCCGGAGCAGGCAGCGGTAAGACGCGCGTTTTGATCTCGCGTGTGGCCCATCTGATCGAAAGCCTGGGCGTCTATCCGGGCTCCATCGTGGCCATCACCTTTACCAACAAGGCCGCCAATGAAATGAAAGAACGCTTGATCTCCTACATCGGCGATCATTCTGCCGGCGTCCACGTGTCTACGATCCACTCCTTGTGCGTGCGCATTTTAAGAGAAGACGGTCCTTCGATGAAGCTGCCGCGCAACTTCACCGTCATGGATCAGGATGATCAAAAGACGATCGTCAAAGAAGCCTACCGCGAACTCAATCTGGATAAACAGAAACACAACATCAACACCGACATCGATTATATCGGGGCCAATAAAGGGGCCGAGATCAGTCCTGAACGAGCCTTGGAGCTGGCCGGTTTTCATCATGGCGAACAGGAAAAAGCCCAGGTCTATAAGTATTACTGCGATCGTCAAAAAGCCATGTATGCCTTGGATTTCGATGACTTGTTGCTGGTGACGGTCAAGATGTTTGATCTGTTCAGTGACGTGCTCAACAAGTGGCAGCGCCGTTTCAATTTCATCCACGTCGATGAATTTCAAGACATCGACAATGTCCAATACAAACTCATCAAGCAGCTGGCCGGACCGACCAATCAGGTCTATGTCGTCGGGGATCCCGATCAGACCATCTATACCTGGCGCGGTGCCAATGTCAACATCATCATGGATTTCCCGAAAGATTATCCGGGAACCGAAACGATCGTGCTGAATCAGAACTACCGTTCAACCGATCACATTTTAGGGGCAGCCAACAGTCTGATCAAATTCAATCAATATCGTGAAGACAAAGATCTGTTTACCCATCGTCAAAGCGATGAAAAAGTGACCCATTGTACCTTCGCCTCTGAAGAACACGAAGCCAAATGGATCGCCGACAAAATCAAAAAACTTCATGAATCCTCGACCTATAAATCAATCGCCATTTTATATCGGGCTTCCTATCTGTCTCGTTCCATTGAAAAAGGGATGCTGGACGGCAAGATCCCGTATGTCATCTACGGCGGGACCCGATTCTATGACCGGGCCGAAGTCAAAAACATGCTGGGCTATTTACGCATGATCATCCACAACGATGATCTGGCTTTTAAACGCATCATCAATGTCCCCAAACGCGGTTTGGGCGATAAGTCAATCGAAACCTTGTTTGATCTGGCCAAAGTCAAAAACGTCACCATGTATGAGATCGCCAAAACGGCCAATCCGTTCAAAGGCAAGATCCGTGAGACCGTGGAAGATTTCACCGATATGGTGGAAGGCTGGAAAAGCAAAGTCGCCACGACGAAACTGACCGACTTGTTTGAATTGGTCGCCAATGAAAGCGGACTGCGTTTTCTCTATGAAGAAAACAATGAGACCGACCGCATCGAAAACATCAAGGAACTCATCAACGACATCGACCTCTTTCAGAATCAATATCCGGAAGCCGGACTGGATGAATACCTCCAGATGGTTTCCTTATACGGAGAACGCAATGAAGTCTCAGCCGGGGACTTTGTCACCTTGATGACCGTCCATGCGGCCAAAGGCTTGGAATTTGAAACGGTCTTTGTGGTCGGGATGAGCGAAGGCATCTTCCCCAATGAAAGAGCCATGGCTGAAGGCAAACGCGGACTCGAAGAAGAACGCCGTTTGGCCTATGTTGCCTATACCCGAGCCAAAAACAAACTCTTCTTATCCGAGACCAAAGGGTACAGTTTTATTTTGGGCTCAGCAAGACGCATGAGCCGCTTCATCGAAGAAATCAACGACAAACACATTGATCACATCGGGGTCAATTATGATTATGAACATCCCAAAGAAGTCCTTTTAAACATCAAGGAAAAAAACGTGATCGGTTTTGGCGACAAGATGTCCAACGGGAAAGCCGTCGGTTTCAAAGTCAAAGACTGGGTCAATCACCCGGTGTTTGGCGATGGGCAAGTGCTCTCCATCAACGGGGGCTTAGCCGAAATCATGTTTGGTTTTCAGTATGGGGTCAGAAAGATCCTGGCCACCCATCCGTCTTTGACGAAAATTGAGGTAACCGATGAGTAAAGCACGCATTGATGAGCTTCGCGCCTTATTGAACCGCTACAACAACGAATATTATGTCCACAATGCCTCCAGTATCTCCGATGCGGAATATGACCGCTTGATGCAGGAACTGATGGCTTTGGAAGAACAATATCCTCAGTATCAGGATGCTTTGTCGCCCTCCAAAAGGGTCGGGGGAGGCATTGCTGAAGGCTTTACCAAGATCCGGCATAAACGGCAGATGCTGTCGCTGGGCAATGTTTATAATCAACAGGAAGTCCATGACTTCATCGATAAGATCCAAGCCGAATACGGCATGATCGATTTTTGCGTGGAGCTCAAGATCGACGGACTGGCCATGAGCATCGAATACCAGGAAGGCCGTTTTCATCATGCGGTGACCCGCGGAGACGGCGAAATCGGAGAAGACGTCAGCACCAATGTCAAAACCATCCGTTCGATTCCGCTGTCGATTTCACAACTGAACGAAATGGAAGTCCGGGGAGAAGTCTTTATGCCCAAAGCCGCTTTACAAAGCGTGAATGCCCAGCGCCTCCTCGATCAGGAAGAACCTTTTGCCAATCCCAGAAATGCCGCTGCCGGTTCGATCAGACAATTGGATTCCGTGGTGGTTTCAAAACGCGGACTGGATGCCTTTTGGTATTATTGGGTCGATGCGGAGGCGTTTGGGATCCAGCGTCATTCTCAAGCTTTATCTGAACTGAAAAAACTTGGCTTTAAAACCAATCCTTACACCAAAGTGGTGACGTTTAAAGAAGAACTGTGGGATTTGATCCTACAGTATACCCAGCTCAGATCGACCTTACCGTATGAGATCGACGGGATCGTCATCAAAGTCGATGATCTGGCTTTACAGAAAAAACTGGGCTTTACCTCCAAGACCCCGCGCTGGGCCGTGGCGTATAAATTCCCGGCTGAAGAAGTGACCACCAAACTCAAAGACATCTTCATCACCGTGGGACGTACCGGAAAAATCACCCCCAATGCCAAACTGGAACCGGTTCGTATTGCCGGAACCTCCGTGGGGTTTGCCCAACTTCACAATGAAGATTTCATCGCCTCCAAAGACATCCGCATCAACGATACCGTCATTGTCCGAAAAGCAGGGGAGATCATCCCTGAAGTCGTGGCATCATTGCCTGAACGGCGTGACGGATCCCAGTTGCCTTATGTTTTTCCGACCAGCTGTCCCAGCTGCGGCGGCCCTTTGGTCCGTGATGAAAACGAAGCAGCGCACTACTGCATCAATGTCAGCTGTCCTTCACGCATCACCGAAGCCCTGGCTCATTTTACCTCCAGGATCGCCATGAACATTGAAGGCTTGGGCATCAAAACCATCCAGGCTCTGTATGACGCCAAACTCGTCGATTCGATCGATGACATCTATACCCTGAAGAAAGAAGACCTTTTACGCTTGCCTGGTTTCAAAGAAACCTCGACCGATAAACTGCTGAGTGCCATTGAAGCCTCCAAAGCCAACTCCTTGGAGAAACTGCTGACCGGGTTAGGCATCCGCCAAGTCGGTGAAAAAGCAGCCAAGACGCTGGCGGTGAAGTTTGAAAATCTGCAAGCCCTGCGCGACGCGTCGATCGACGCCCTTAAGGCAACGCCGGATGTCGGAGACATCACGGCCACCCAGATCAAAGCCTATTTCAATGAGGCCCACAATGCGCTACTTTTGGATACCTTGAGTGCCTTAGGCCTCAATACATACTGTAAACTGACCCGTCTTGAATCTTCGTATCAAGGCATGACGATCGTCGTGACCGGCAGTATCGAAGGGTATACCCGTCAGGAAGTGGAAGCCTGGTTTGAAGAACGCGGTGCCAAAGCAGCCGGTTCTGTCTCGAAATCGACCTCATTGGTCATCGTTGGAGAAAATGCCGGATCCAAAGCCGATAAAGCCAAAACGCTTTCGATCCCGATACTGAGCGCTCAAGACTGGCTCAAGGAAGTGAACTCATGAAAAAAATAACCTTAATCTGTGCCGTACTGTTGCTTCTGGCGGGCTGTGCCCCAACAGTCGTCAGTCCGAAAGCGACCATCATCGAAAGCCAGGATCCTGGCGATTATGACATCCTGGTGCCTTTCAATCCGTCTCCGATCCGTTATAACCACGGGATCTATTTGGGTACCGTCGATTTGATGGACATCGGTTCCCGGCTTCAGGAACACGCCAAAAAAGTCTTCAGTGTGGATAAATACAGATTAGCGGAAGGTCAAATTCTGACCATTACCCGTGTCAATAACCTGCTCAAACGGGAATCCGCCGATATTCCGGAAGGCCTCAATCCGGCCAAAGGCTCGATCTTTGCGACCGGCGTCGGTGCTACCACGATTTTGGATGCGGTCTTGGTGGCGGATATCGTAGAAATCGACTTTTATACCGGCTCGGCTTCTAACCCTGTCCTCAGCGGTATCGCCTTGGCTGTCGTTTTCAATCAGACCATGGACGTCAACGGCACCCAAGTGACCATCACCAACGAAAAATTGACGGAATATGCCCAAACAGTAGGACGTAAACTTGAACGTTATTTCAGAGCCATTCAAGGCATTGAAAATCTGGATATCTATATGGGTTTGTATACGACCCAAAAAATCGATTCGACTTTGCCCGGTCACTTCTTCTCTGAAGCGACGTTTACGGCCCGAGAAGGGCAGTTTACCCCGGTCAATGAAGAATGGGTCTTCTTTCCTTCGCAAACCGCCCTGGACAAAGACATACCCAGCTCAACGGCCTTCAATAAACTCAGAACGACCATGACGACCTTTACCCCGGAAAGCATGGGGACGGTCGGTGAAGGACTCTATGTGGACGGGTCTTTGGATTATCTGAAGATCATCATCAGTTTACAGGCGAAAACCTACACCGAAGTCTATGCGTTAACCCAGACCGTGGTGAGCCTGCTGAATGAGTTTCACCATGAGAAATATGATATTATAGTTAAGATTGAGTCCAATTTCTCGACGGTGGCCTTGATCGAACTGGACAAGGATGACACGCTGCGCGTCGTCATCACATATTAGGAGCCCCTGTGGAAAAACATACCCCCGACTATTTTAAGAGCCTGGCCAAACAGCTTCGCTTCGAATTGACCGATGAGGAAGCCCTTAGCATCGCTGAAGAATTCACCGTTTTGATCAACCAGATGAACCTGTTGAATGCGATCGATACGGACGGCGTCTCACCGATGGTCTATCCAATCGAAGAACCGACGACCTTCATGCGCGACGATGTCGCTGATCAGGTCTTAAGCGCGCAAGAAGCCCTCAAGAATGCGCCATCGTCTAAGAATGGCTTTTTCGTAACGAAGAAAGTGGTGCTCTAATGTCTTATACCAATGTCAAAAACAGTGCCGCTCCCGAACAACGTGTCGCCCAAGCGCTTCAAAAAGCCCATGAAGTTCAGCCTAAACTGAATGCGATGGTGTCTTTTATCGATCCCGCTTCGCAACTGGAGGCCTTGAAATCAAAACCGGCGGACTTGCCGCTGTATGGGATCCCGGTCGTCTTGAAGGATCTCGTCAACATGAAGGATACCCTGACCACCGGATCCTCGATGATCCTGGCCAACTATGTGTCACCTTACGATGCGACGATCACGCAGAAACTCAAAGAGGCCGGTGCCATCATCATCGGTAAAGCCTCATGTGATACGTTTGGAATGGGCGGAACCAACAAAACAGCCGCCACCGGTCCTGTCCATAATCCCTATGACTTGGATCGCATGAGCGGCGGATCTTCAGGCGGCTCTGCCGTCTTGGTGGCCAGCGGGGTCGTCCCGATGGCGATCGGAACCGATACGGGCGACTCGATCCGAAAACCGGCAGCGTTCAACGGCATCGTCGGGGTCAAACCCACGTATGGCCGTATTTCCCGTTACGGGGTCATTCCCTATGCCTCTTCGCTGGATCATGTCGGTTTCTTTACCGCCAATGTCAGCGATGCGGCGCTCAGCTTGGAAGTGTTGGCCGGCCGTGATGACAAAGACATGACCTCCTCCAACCGTCCTGTTGAACCCTATCGGGCTGCTTTAAAAGGGTCGCTGGCCGGAAAACGGTTCGGCATTTTGACCAACGTCACCGAGGCGATCCAAAATAAAAATACCTTGGCTCAATTTGCGGCTTTATGCGACAAACTGAAAGCTCAAGGCGCCATCGTCATTCCCGTCAATCTCAACAAGGATCTGATGAAAGCGATGTTGCCGACCTACTATATCATTGCCAATGCCGAAGCCACGGCCAATCATTCCAATCTGGATGCCTTGCGTTTTGGGGTCCAGAAAGATGGCCAGGACATCGAAGAAGTCATGACGGCCTCCAGAACAGCCGGTTTTGGACCGCTGCTTAAGAAGCGTTTTGTCATCGGATCCTATGCCTTGTTTATTGAAAATCAGGAACTGCTGTTTAGAAAAGCCCAGAAAGTCAGACGCCTGATCGTCGAAGACGTCAAGAAGGCGCTGGAAAGCGTCGATTGTCTGATTGCCCCGGCTTCCGGAAACAAAGCCCCGCTGCTTCAGGATTCCTCGATCGATGAATTGTCCTCAGAGTACCTTGTGGCTGAAAACTTCATGGCCCTGGGCAACTTCTCAGGTTATCCCAGCATGACCTTGCCGTTTGGTTTTGATGACAAGCTGCCTTTGGGGGTCAATCTGACTTGCCGTCCATTTGAAGAAGGGCTGATGCTCAATCTGGCCAAAGGCATTGAAGACCTCACGGGTCTCTCTGATCTGATCTGCGAGGTAAAACCATGAATTATGAAACTGTCATCGGGATCGAGATCCATTGCGAACTGAAAACCAAATCCAAAATGTTTTCGGGAGCGCCGGTGGTGTATGGAGCCCAACCCAATACCTGTGTCAACGAGATCGATCTGGGTCATCCCGGAACCTTACCCAGTTTAAACAAGGAAGCCGTTCGTAAAGCGCTTCAGGCCTGTATGGCTTTGAATCTGACGATCGATCCGCTGGTTCGTTTTGACCGCAAGAATTACTATTATGCCGATCTTCCCAAGGGCTTTCAGATCACCCAGCAGTTTTATCCGATCGGATCAAACGGCTTCATCGACATCGAAACCCCACAGGGACCGCTGCGTATCCGCATCAACCGTCTGCATATGGAAGAAGACACGGCCAAGCAATATCATGTTGAAGAGGAATCCTGGATCGATTTCAATCGGGCAGGAACCCCCTTGGTCGAAATCGTATCGGAAGCCGATCTGCGTTCTGCCACCCAAGCCATGGCCTATGTCGATAAACTCAGAAACATCCTGATGTATCTGGATGTAACCGACGGCAAGATGGAAGAAGGCTCACTGCGCTGCGACATCAACATTTCCTTGCGTCCTGAAGGCACCATCGCTTTTGGTACCAAGACCGAAATCAAAAACATCAACTCGATCTCCAACATCGAAAAGGCTGTCGCTGCCGAAATCATTCGTCAGAAAGCCATTCTGGAAGCCGGTGAAGCCGTTCAACAAGCCACCCGACGCTATGACGATGTCGCCAAAGACACGGTCATGATGCGCTTAAAAGAAGGCACAGTCGACTATAAATACTTCCCAGAGCCCAACATCCCCATGATCCAGCTGTCACAATCATGGATCCAAGACATCCGAAATACGCTGCCTGAACTCCCCGATGCGCGCACCAAACGCTATCTGGCTTTAGGACTCAACGCATATGATGCCAATCAGCTGGTTCAAAACAAAGCCTTGTCGGAATTCTTCGATGTCTTGACCCCGGGCGTCAAAAACATCAAACTGGCAGCCAACTGGTCCTTTGGCGAAGTGCTGGGTGCCCTGAGCCAAAAGCAACTGGAAGAGAAATCCTATGCCTTGAAACCGGCTGAACTCAAAGCCATGATCAATGCGCTCAGTGATCAAACCATCTCCTCCAAACAAGCCAAAGACATTTTCCCCTTCTTATTGAAAGGGGAAACCTATGCCGACATCATCGATCGCTTACAGATCGTCATGGTTTCCGATACCGGTGCCTTAGCGAAACTGGTCGAAGAAGTTCTGGATGAAAACCCGCAATCGATCCTGGATTACCATGCCGGTAAAGACCGTGCTTTGGGTTTCCTGGTGGGTCAACTGATGAAAAAATCAAAGGGCCAAGCCAATCCTGCCCTAAGCAACGCCCTCTTAAAAACCGAATTGGATAAGAGAAAACCCTAAAGTGAGGTATAATAAGATCGTCCTATGAAACAAAAAACACCAAAAACAAGAAAACTAAGACGTAAAATCAGCTTCGGAGGCTGGTTTTTGATCGTCTGTACCGTCATCGCCTTGTCCATTGCCCTCGGTTTTGCCTGGATCCTGTGGGATGCCATGCAAGCGACCGGATCGATCACGGTCGGAGACCGTTTCCAATTGGAACTCAATCCGGCGATCCAGCCGGCCAAAGTCGAAGAACTCAAAACGGCCCTAAAGGCAGAGCCTTTCGCAGTCAAGACCAGTGTCAACTTAAGATCGGCAACCTTACGCATCATGGTTCAAGTCAAGCCTGAACTGACCGATGCCCAATTGGCTGAAGCCATCGTCAAAATCAAAGATGATGTCCAAGCGCTGATTCCCCTGGAAACCTATTTCACCTCGACCACCGACGTCAAAATGTACGACTTGGAGATCCATGTGTACAATTCGGAAGAAGCAGTCAGTACCGATACCTTCAAGTATCACTATTTTATCTTTGTTAAGAATGCCACCATGGTGACTTGGAAGATCCAAGAAGTGTCAACAGCCGTCAATCCGACCTTGGCTGATGCACTCAGAGCCAAATTAAACGCAGTACCCGTCACCCCATAAGGAAACCCATGAATAAAAACGACATCATCGCAGTAGCCGCTAGTGACTATAATGAACAAGCCTTTGCGGTGTGCAAAAGCGAAGGTTTTGTTGTGTTCGTCAAAGACATGATGATTGGGGAAGTGGCTGAAATCCGACTTGAAAAAGTCAGTGAACGCCATGCCTACGGCCGCATTCATCAATTGGTCGAACCCAGTAAAGAACGCGTCATCCCGCGCTGTCCTTTGGCAGCCAAGTGCGGCGGATGTCAGATCCAGCATATGAGCTATGAAGCTCAGTTGGACTTCAAGAAAAAACACGTTACCAGCTTATTCAAACGCAATCTCAATCTGGACATCGATCCGGTGATCCATGGGATGGAAGATCCCTGGTTCTATCGAAACAAGACCCAGGTTCCTTTTGACGTAACCAAACGGACCATCGACTACGGCTTCTACCGCAGTCATACCCATGACATTTTGCCTTTTACGACCTGCTACATCCAATCCGATGAAAGCAACTCGATTCTTTTAGACATCAAACGATTCTATGACGCCAGTGCTATCAAGCCCAATGCCTTAAGAACGGTCTTGATCAAGAAAGCCTTCAGTACCGGAGAACTCATGGTGGTCTTTGTTTCACGCAAAGACAGCTTGCCCAGTCAGAAGCAACTGCTTGAAGAATTAAGCGCCAGCCACCCGATGATCAAATCCTTCGTGCTGAATCTGAATACCCGGGAAGACAATGTCGTCTTGGGCGACAAATACATTCCTTTGACCTCACAAACGGTCATCACCGATACCTTAGGCGGATTGAAATTCGAAATTTCGGCAGCGTCCTTTTTCCAGGTCAATCCGGTTCAAGCCGCGGTGTTGTACGAATCGGCCTTGTCTTTAGCCAAGATCTCGTCCAAAGACACAGTCTTGGATCTGTATTGCGGTATCGGAACGATTGCCTTGTTGGCCGCTTCAAAAGCGAAGAAAGTCATCGGTGTAGAGATCGTTGCGGATGCGATCGAAGATGCGAAACGCAATGCGACGCTCAATCAGATCAGCAATGTCGAATGGCTCCATGCGGATGCCGGCAGTGCCGTCTCTTCACTCATCGAAAACAAAACCAAGATCGATGTCGTGGTGGTCGATCCTCCCCGTAAGGGCTTGGATGAAACCACCAGACAAGCCATCCTGTCTTTAAAAGCCCCTAAAGTCATTTATGTCTCCTGTGATCCGGGCACTTTGGTCCGTGATCTCAAGATCCTATCCGACCTTTATTCGATCGAAAAGATCGAATTGACCGATATGTTTCCTCAGACCGTTCATGTTGAATCGGCAGTACTGTTGTCGTTAAAATAAGCTAGGGAATTTGAGAGGTTAAATCAGAATGAATGACCGAATCATTACAGATTTCACCGATTTCATATTTATATCCGATACCCCTGCCATCGCAGACATCCTATTCATTCCTGGAGGTTCCAGATATCAGTTGTCTGAGAAAGCAGCTGAACTCTTTTGTCACGGCTATGTGAAATGGATACTGCCCTCCGGTAAGTATTCATCCAAAACCAACCGATTCATGAATGAAAATGTCGATAGAGATCGTTATAAAGGGTCATATCAGACTGAATGGGAATTTCACACGCAGGTTTTGAGACTCAATGGGGTTCCTGAAGCACATATCCTGCGGGAAGAAAAGGCAACCAATACGGGAGAAAATGCGGAATTTTCTTCTTTTGTCGTTGCTGAAAACAATCTAAACATCAAAAAAGCGATCATTGTTTGTCAAACTTTCCATGCACGAAGAGTGCTGTTAACCTATCAAAAGTATTTTCCGCAAGTTGAACTGCTTGTTGTTGCTGTCGATACACAAAGGATCACAAGAGACAATTGGTATAAAACTGAAAAAGGATATAAACGCGTTCTGGGTGAAATAGAGCGTTGCGGACGATATTTCGCAGACGATTTTGACACCATCATAGGACCAAAGAAACAGTGACATCCAATGAGCAGACACTCATGATGTGAGGAGGGAAGGATCGTAGATCAAATCAATAGTGAAGTTGAACAAATATTGAATGATCGATTCGGCAAGGACAGTTTGATTGCGCTTGCCACCGATGTGGATGGCATTCCCAGTGTCCGCACGGTCGACAGCTATTATGAAAATCATGCTTTTTATGTGCTTACCCATGCACGCTCAAACAAGATGCAACAGATCGCAAAAAATCCGAATGTCGCGATGGCAGGGGAATGGTTTACGGCCCATGGGACAGCCACATCACTGGGCTGGTTTGGCGCTGCAGAAAATAAAGCCATCGCTCAAAAGATGAGAACGGTATTTGCGTCATGGATCGATAATGGCCATTCTGATTTAAACGATGAAAATACCTGTATTCTGCGACTTGATTTAACAAACGGGACACTTTTCGCGAATGGGGTTCGATATGCTATTGATTTCCTCACCTGATTCTAATACGCTTTAGGAAAGAAGTTTGGTTAACCTGTCGCTGATTTAAGGAGGCGAGAAGATGAAGTGGCGTGACTTATACCCGATGGACCATAGGCCTTCAATCGAAGACATGAGTGCGTTTATCGGTGATTCAAAGCCTTATTGGGATGACCTGATTTTGTATATGGATAAATCGTATCATCCCAAACGTCAAATTGACTTTAGTAAAGACACGTACCAGCCCGGATGGAATGTGAAATTCAAAAAGAGCGGGAGAACGCTTTGCACCTTCTATCCAATGGCAGGTTATTTTATTGTGCTTGTGGTCATTGGACCCAGGGAAGAGGAAGAAGTCAGGCTCGCCATGGAAGCCGGTTTGTGTACTTCAACTGTTCAAGGGCTTTATGATCAGACAAAATATTCAAGATTGGGGCGGTGGTTGATGATTGAAGTTAAGGATGACTCAGTTTTAAAAGACATATGTCATCTGATCGACATCAGAATAAAGCCCCAATCCCACAAGGAATGAAGGGACATAAACATGACCTCAGTTAACAAACTGATTGAAACGTATACGAATCAATTACACCATGGCGACCTGCAGCTTGCCTATAAAACCATACTGGGCTTTCTCGGTAAATTAAGATCAGAGTTAAGCAGAAAACACCCTGATTATGAAGTCAGCGGTATCTATCAGGGCTATATGGACATGTCGTATTTTTCTATGAGTACGAAGTCATTGAAAGATAAGGGCTTGAAAATCGCCATTGTCTATATCCATGAAAAAGGTGACTTTGAGATATGGCTGTCTGCCCGAAACAGAGAAACCGCAAAAAGATATGCATCCATTCTGAAGCATGAGATCCACAGTAAGTTGACGCTTTTTCATGAGCTCAACAACCCGGATGCGATCCTTGAATGTGTGGGGGTCTGTAAACCGGATTTTGACGATCAGACTTCACTGATGGATATCATCGATCAAGGCGTCGAAGAATTCCTGAGAACAATCGATGCGTGTCTATAACCAAGATTTCAAGTTTTGGAAAAGTGTTAAGGAATAAAAATCTGGTGAAAAACCGCTTATTAAGAATCATTGAAAAATTAACGGTTAAAAAGCCGAAAGGGGACTAACCATGTTGTTTATGTTGATAGTGAAGGCATCCAAGAATTCAGAGCATGAAGCCCTGCCAAGACCTGATCTGGAAGAAGCCATGGATCGATACAATGAAGACTTGATCGAAGCCGGAGTTCGTGTGATGGCCAAAGGACTTCAACCCAGTTCAAATGGCTTAAGATTGTCTTATCCAATACACGGCGGAAAACCGGTGGTGACTGAAGGACCGTTTCCGGATCCTCAGAACTTGGTGGCGGGATTCTTCTTGATTGAGGTGAACTCAAAGGAAGAAGCGATCCAGTGGGCGATGAGAATGCCTGATCCGCAAGGGGATGGCGAAGGACAGGTCGAACTGCGTCAAGTGTTCTAGTCCTAGCTGAATTGACTCGGGTCTGGTAATAAAAGCTTGTCGATTGAGAGAGACGAAAAACAAAGGTATTCAGTGATATTCTTGAATAGAATTTCATTGTTATGAAATTTAAGAAAATTGACCAATAAGTTAACTTGAACAAGCGATACTGTTACTTGTCGAAACGAATCATTTAGTTCAAAGTTGCTTAAGTTATTCATTAGTATGATAAATCAGCAATTTGGTCTAAAGTTAACTAAAATACTTCTTTTTTAGATATACTTAGAACAAAACCATTTTCAAGAATTTTTCTGATAAACAAGCAAAAAGGGGGAATGTTCTATGGATAGAGTTAAATTCTATAAATTTCTGAAAAAGAATATCACGCCAGATACCATGAGAGTTATTTTATTGTTTACTCCATTATTGATTATTCTAGTTGAAAGGTACAAAAAAAACGAATTAAGCTTGGATAAATTCCTAGATACGAGTATTCTAACTACCTTTTTATTTCTTATTCTGTGTAACATAGTAGTGATTATTATGCAAAACTGGATTGGCAGGAAATCCGAGGATTCTATTAAACTAACAGATAGGTATTTGGATTTGATCAGAATGTATCCTCGAGAAGAATTGTTGTCATATAATGGAGTAAAATTCCCGATTCTAGTATTAACTCAAAGAAATCATAAAGATCCCGCGTACATTATAGATTTCGATCATTCGAAAAAAGATGAGAAATATATATTACCCCATCAAATTGCTCAACATTCAGACTTTATTATGAAGGCGCACAATCATTCATATACATATAATCAAATGTGTCTTAGGCTCAATGACTTGAAGATTAACACAAATAGATTAACTTTGTCTTATTCGCAAACATATTATTATGACTCATTAATCACCAACCGGGCTATGGATTACGAATGGGAAAACGGAAAGAGTAACAGAAAAATTTATGAACCTGGCCCTTTTTTTCATAAACTTTCGGAATCAAGGTTCTCAAATCATTTGGGTTTTAATGGTTTTATTGAGACGTCCGACCGCAAAATCATCTTCGTAAAGAGAAACGTAAATTTATCAATCGGGAAGAACACAATAGCCAGTAGTATCGGAGCATCATTCAAGGTCGAATATGGCCTAGATGATGATCGTAATTTGACCCTAGCTGGCTTGAGAAGAGCCATCAGGAATGAAATTTATGATGAACTAAAGATTGATCTACCTGATGAGAAATTGGAAAATGGAATTTTTTCTTTCTATCGTGATCTTGTAGAAGGCGGAAAGCCGCAATTTCTATTTTACTATAAACTAAGCAATACATCTTCAACCGAGTTTGAGAAGAATTTCAAGAAAATTGCTAATATAAAGGCCGAAGCTAAGAAGGGATTTGTTGATGGATCGCGATTTTATTATTTATCATGTGAGGAATTGAAAAAAAGTGTAATTATGCAAGGTGGATTAGTGCTTCCTAATCAAAAGAAATTAAAATTGACTGCTTCGAGTTCAGCATCAGTCGTGTTGTTTTTGAAATATCTTGAAAATGACGCGTAAAGGATGAATCGCTTGTGAAATTGAAGATATAGAGGAGGAATTATGACATTATTAAATGTCCATGATCATCATTCCCATCATGATTCGGATCACGATGAAATCGCCTGCGTTTCACTGGTTCCCATTTTTAATCATTTAGAAGGCGATCAGCTGGAAGAAATCATGCGGGTGACTCATCCAGTGACCTTCTCAAAAGGCCAGACAATCTATCAGGCCGGTGATCGATCAGATTCGCTGTATATCGTCAGTGAAGGCAAGATCCGGATCACGCGCTTGTCGGAATCCGGCAAAGAACAGCTCTTAAGGTTCTTGCTTCCGGGTCAATTCGCCGGAGAGCTGTCCTTGTTCAGTGAATCAATCCATGAGGATTATGCTTTCGCTATGGAAGACACCAGCGTCTGTACGATCCACCGTCAGGAATTTCAGGACATCCTGCTGAAGTATCCCTCGATCGCCATGAAAGTCTTGGCTGAATTCTCGAAACGGCTTGAACACTCTGAACGCCAGGCTGCCCGCGTCGCCACAGAAAGCGTGGAGACCCGATTGGCCCATTACCTGATCGAAGTGCTTGGGTTAAACCCGGTTTCAATGGTGATCGAATTGCCGATGACGAAAAAAGATCTGGCATCCTATTTGGCGACGACTCCCGAAACGCTCAGCCGAAAACTCTCGGATTTAGAAGCGCAAGGGCACCTGCGTCTGATTAGTAACCGCAAAATCAAGATTCTGGATCCTAAAGGACTGATGACGCTGTAACACAGTTGAAAACCCGAAACAGTTCGGGTTTTTATTTTGAGAGTTTTCAAAAACTTGATGAAGGTCAAGGTTTTGTGTTGTCTTAAGCGCTAAACTTTGGGCAGTTGAGACAGACCTGTATCAAAAATCAGCTCAAAGCTCACTGAAACAAGGAGAATACCCATGAAACAAACCATCATCATCGACAAAACGACCCCGCTTGGGGATCTCGTTACGTATTACCCGGACATCACGTCCCGTTTGAATCAGATGCATATCGATTATTGCTGCCAAGGCGATCGGACTTTGGAAGAAGCCGGACTTCTTGATCCGTTTATTGAAGAAACCCAAAAGGCTTATGCCTCTTACTTGATCAACCCGGATCGCAAGGTCAATGTGGCAGAACTCTCAGATGACGATCTGATCGATTTGATTCTGGAAGTCCACCACATCCCTGAAAGAGCCCTTTGGAAAGAACTGGATCCGCTCATCAACAAGATCCTGCTTGTCCATTATCGTCATGGTAAAGACCATCTGATGGCTTTACACAGAGCCTTCAGTGAATTGAAAATGGATCTGGAAGCCCACTTCGCCATTGAAGAACGGGAACTCTTCCCGCTGATGCGCAAAACAGACAAATCAGCCTCTGACCTCACTGAGATTAAAGCCATCATTGAATCGCTGGAAAATGATCACGACGGGGCAGGGGTCCTGATCAAAAAGATCATCAAAGAAACCCAAGATTTTCAAGCGCCGGACTATGCATGTCCGACCATGAAGGCCGTTTATCAAAAGCTGCATGATCTGTCCGATGACATCTTCTTGCACATTGCCAAGGAAAACAGCGTTTTATTCAAACGCTACGAGTAAACAAGACCCATGAACCGCATTATCCCCACTGAGTTGCCCATCATCAAAACGGGCTGGAAAATCGACGGAAGACGCATTTATGATGCCCCTGAAATCGGCATCGTCAATCTGATCCTGAAACCAGGCGAAATCGTCCCGGATCACAAGACTCCGATGGATGTGTTGTTTCAGATCATCGCTGGACAAGGCACCATCACCATCGGCAATGAAGCTCAAGTCGTTCAAACTGGCGACCTTGTGGTCAGTCCCCGAGAGATCCCTCACGGTTTGAAAGCCGATCAGGATTCCGTCTTTTCTGTCTTCGTCATCAAGACTCCCAACAGTGTCAAAAGCGCTGTGAAATAAAATTGAATCTGACCCCGTTTGTTTCTAGGGGTCTTTTTTTATATGGACTCAGTGATACAATGAAATCAAGGTGAGGAGGCCAAGACCGAAAGAAACAATGAAAAAGAAACCATCGAATTGGATACCAATCATTATGATACCGCTGGGCGGTACGATCATGCTGGGGCTGGTCTTTTTGGGCTATTTGGCTCTGAACATCTTTACGGAAACGGTCATCTATGGGGGCAATTATAAGTTGGTCAAAGTCGATCTTTTAAGAAGGGGCTTTGCGATTTTCGCGATCTTGGTTTATTTTGTTTTGGAATGGACCAAATGGCCTCAATGGGTCAAGGCTGTCATCCTGGTGGGTCCTTTTACAATGCTATTGATCACCATCGTTCTTCAGTATTATCAAAACATGATCTTGGCTTTAATGGGAGTCGGCTTGCTGGTGATCATCAGTATCTTGATCATTCAAAGGTTCAAAAAACCCTGGTTCTTTTATTACGCCATAGGATTTTCAGTCTTGGCGGCACTGCTTTACGGCTGGCCAAGACCCTAATCCGCATCAACTCAACGCCGCGTGGCGTTTTTTTTGTTTATCGTCATTGACTTTCGACAACTCTGTTCTATAATATGAATATATGAACAAGTGTTCATACGACAGGATGAACCCATGAACTCAGACACAGAACTCATCAAATGCGATTGTAACGTGATCCACCAGGATGTAATCGATCAGGTCAAGACGACCTTGCCTCATCAGGAAAGCATCCAAGACTTAGCGGATTTATTTAAGGTATTCGGAGATCCGACCCGCGTCAAGATTTTGTCCGCATTGTTTAGTGCGGAAATGTGCGTCTGTGATATGGCCACGCTCTTCAACATGACTCAATCCTCAATCTCACATCAACTGGCTGTGTTAAAGCAGGCCAGACTGGTGAAGTATCGCAAAGAAGGCAAGGTCGTGTATTACAGCCTTGATGACAACCATGTTCAACAGATATTCAATCAAGGGTTGAATCACATCAGTGAACGATAGAAAGCAACACCCATGAGAAAAGAAAACAGTACGGAATTGATCCTGGACGGGTTGGATTGTGCCAACTGCGCCCTTAAGATAGAGAATGCGGTCAAAAAAATCGAGGGAGTCACCCGAGTCTCCCTGGATTTTACGACTCAGAAAATGATCATCGATTTTGAACAGGCCAATCAGAAAAACACCATCATTGAAAAAGCCACCTCCGCGGCTTTAAAGATCGAGCCGGATATAAGCGTTTTGCGTGAAGCAGAAAAGGCGGAAGAAAAGGGCGGATTTTGGACCAAAGAAACGATATCGCTCCTGGTCGGGACGATGTTGTTTGTTTTGGCTTTGATGTTTGATTTCGGTGAACCATTAGAACCGATCATGTATGCGCTCAGCTTTGTGTTGGTGGGTGGAGACATTGTTTACCGTGCAGTCAAAGACATCCTAAAAGGAGAGCTTTTCGATGAAAGTTTTCTGATGAGCATCGCGACGATCGGGGCTTTTGCGATCGGCCAATATCCTGAAGGGGTCGCTGTCATGTTGTTTTATAAAGTAGGCGAACGCTTTCAGGATCGTGCCGTGGATCATTCCAGACGATCGATCAAAGCCTTGCTGGATATCCGACCGGACTATGCCAATGTTGATTTGGGCGAGGGCTTTATTCAAGCCAGTCCGCAAAGTGTCCAGGTTGGGGATGTGATTTTGATCAAGCCTGGAGAAAAGGTGCCTTTGGATGGGATAGTCCTTGAAGGCTTCTCGTTTTTGGATACCGCATCGATCACCGGTGAATCCTTGCCTAAATCGATTTCACCCCTTGATACGATCTATTCAGGATCGATCAATCAATCGGGTGTCTTAAAAGTCAGGGTCACCAAACTGTTTGAAGATTCCACCGTCTCCAAGATTTTAGATCTGGTTCAAAATGCTTCCGCCAAGAAGGCGCAGACAGAGCAGTTCATCACGAAGTTTGCCCGTCTTTATACCCCAATCGTCGTAGGGATCGCCGCTTTTCTGGCGATCGTGCCTGCACTAATCATTCCCGGTGCGACCTTCTCGCAATGGATCTACCGCGCTTTGATCTTTTTAGTCGTATCCTGTCCGTGTGCCTTGGTCATTTCGATTCCGCTGGGTTACTTCGGAGGCATCGGCGGGGCTTCCAAACAAGGCATCCTGATGAAGGGCAGCAATTATCTTGAAGCCTTGAATCGGATCGATACGATCGTGTTTGATAAGACCGGAACCTTGACCAAAGGCCAATTCAAGGTCATGGACATCGTCTCGGATTCGACCTATACCAAAGCAGACATCCTTGAAGCAGCCGCTTTGGCTGAAAGCCATTCTACGCATCCGATTGCTTTGTCGATCCTTAAAACTTATGGAAAAGTTGAGGCTTCAAGGCTTGGCGAAGTGACTGAATTGGCCGGACTGGGCGTGTTGGCGATGGCCAACGGAAAACGGATCTTGGCCGGTAATGAAAAACTGATGAGCCAGTATGGGTTTGAGCTTCCTGAAATAATAAGTGTCGGATCGATCGTCCACATCGCCATCGATCAAACCTATGCGGGTTATCTGGTGATCGAAGATGAGATCAAGCCGGATGCGATCGCAACCATTGAGGCACTAAAGAACATGGGGATCCAGCGTATTGTCATGCTGACAGGGGATTCCAAAGCAGTCGGCGATAAAAATGCCCAAACCTTGGGCATTCCCGAAGTATTCAGTAATCTTTTGCCTGCCGATAAAGTCGAACTCGTTGAAAAACTCAGTTTGGAAAAGAAGACCAAAGGCAAACTTGTCTTTGTCGGAGATGGGATCAATGATGCCCCGGTCTTGATGCGCGCAGATGTCGGGATCGCCATGGGCGCTCTGGGATCGGATGCGGCCATTGAAGCGGCGGACATCGTCCTGATGACCGATGAACCCAGTAAAATCATCTCAGCCATACGGTTGTCCCGCTTTACTCAAACGGTCGTTTATCAAAACATCGCTCTGGCCTTTGGGGTCAAGCTGATCGTTTTATGCTTAGGCGCCTTCGGATTGGCCAGCATGTGGGAAGCGGTTTTTGCGGATGTCGGCGTGGCATTGCTGGCTGTCTTCAATGCGCTGCGAATTCTGCATTCCAAAGCGTGAGCTGAATCGGTATAATAGAATCAACAAACTCGGAGCTGCTTTTATGAAACAACGCTTCTTTGCCTTAAGTTTTGATGACGGGACCCCCAATGATGAACGACTGGTCAGCTTATTGAACCATTACGGCATCAAGGCTTCTTTTCATCTGAATGCCGGGATGATCCCGCTGGATGGTCAAATCGGTCCGCAGGATCGCTTGCCTTTGAATCGTCTGCAAAACCTCTATACTGCCCATGAAGTGGCAGCCCACGGCTACATGCATCCTGATCTGACGACACTCAAAGAGCACGAGATCCGTGAGGAAATCGAAAAAGACATTCAAGGCTTGAATGCGTATTTTAAACAAACCACACTGGGTTTTGCCTATCCTTTTGGAACTTTCAATGCCATGGTGATCGACGTTTTGAGAAAGACACCGCTTGTTTATGCCAGAACAATCCGGGATACCCATCGCTTTGATTTGCCCAAAGATCCTTTGCTTTTGGATCCGACCTGTCACATCAATGATGAACGTTTGTTGGGCTTGGCTCAAGCGTTTATGGAAAAAAGCAACGAGCCAAGCTTCTTTCTGGTCTGGGGTCATTCCTATGAGCTTAGACATGAAGCCGATTGGGAACGTTTTGAGCTCTTTCTGAAACGGATTGCCCATCACGAAGACGTCTTTTACGGATCGATCCTGGACTGTCTGAAAGCAATGAAATAACTCTGATCGATCACATCGGTCAGCAAGCACAAGGAGCACGCATGAACAACCAAGAAAACCTGCCTAACACCATCGACGCGTATATTGCCTTATATCCGCTGCCCTTGCAGGACAGAATGCAAACCATCCGAAAGTGTATCCGCGATCAAGCCCCTGAAGTTCAAGAACGGATGGCTTACGGAATGCCGACTTTTTATCTTTACAGTAACGTGATCCATTTTGCCTGTTTCACCAATCACATCGGGCTTTTTCCCGGGGCTTCCGGCGTCGAATATTTTTTGTCTGAACTGGGGGACTATAAGACCTCCAAAGGGACGATCCAGATTCCGCATACGATGGATTTGCCGTTGGATCTGATTCGGCGCATCGTGGATTTTCGCATTCAGGAAAACATCGAAGAAGGGCTGCTTAAGAAAAGAAAGAAATATGTTTGATTATAAAGCCAGACTGAAATCGATCAAACTCATGATCCCGGCCTTGTATTTTGCGATGAGGCACAAAGATACGCCCTGGCTGCCGAAAGTCTTGGCGGCTTTGACCGTGGCCTATGCCTTATCTCCGATCGATCTGATTCCGGATTTTATTCCGGTCATCGGTTATCTGGATGATGCCTTGATCTTACCGGTTTTGGCAAGCTTGACGATCAAACTGATCCCCATCGCCGTCATGGAAGAATGCAAACTGCAGGCTCAAGTCATGTGGGATGGACAGGGCAAATCCAAATGGGTCTATGCCTTACCGATCCTCCTCATTTACGCACTTGTGATAGTTTGGATTGTTTCACTCATTGTTTCATAAACCAATCATTACTTACAGTAAGTAAGTTAAAATACTTTCAAAATTGCTTGTTAAAATATTGACATAACAAGAGTGCTCCACTATAGTTGAAGTATATTTTCAGGCCATCGAGCCAGCGAGGACTAAACATGGATAGAGTGTACAACTTCTCAGCAGGACCATCCGTCTTGCCTCTAAGCGTATTGCAGAAGATCCAATCGGAACTGCTGAACTATCAGGGTTCAGGGCAATCCGTCATGGAGATGAGTCACCGATCCGAATCCTTCATCAAGATCACCGATCAGGCTGAAGCGGACCTCAGGGAGCTCTTAAAGATCCCGGCCAACTACAAGGTGTTGTTTCTTCAAGGCGGAGCATCGCTTCAGTTTACGATGATCCCGATGAATCTGATGTCTTCCTTTAAAAAGGCAGATTTCATCAACACCGGGGAATGGTCGAAAAAAGCTGCGGCTGAAGCCAAGCGTTTCGGAGAAGTCCGGATCGTTGCTTCCTCTGACGATAAAAACTTCAACTACATCCCGACATTCTCAGCGAAAGATTTTTCTGAGGATGCGGATTACATTCATTATGTCTCCAACAACACCATTTTCGGAACACGTTTGGAGCACTTCCCAAAGCTCAACGATAAAGTACTGGTCTGCGACATGAGTTCGGATATTTTATCCAAACCCATCGAGGTTTCGCAGTACGGATTGATTTTTGCGGGGGCTCAGAAAAACATGGGGATCGCCGGGCTGACCGTGGTCATCATCCGTGAGGATCTTTTGGGCAAAGTGGCCAATCTGTCGCCCATGCTGGACTACAAAGTCCAAGCCGACAATGCTTCGATGTACAACACACCGTCTTGTTTCAGTATTTATGTGGCCGGTGAAGTTTTCAAGTGGCTCAAAGAATTGGGCGGACTTGAAGCCATGCAAAAACGCAACGAAGCCAAAGCCAAGCTGCTTTATGATTATCTCGATGAGAGCCATTTCTTTGCGCCGACGATTGCCAATCCCAGTGATCGTTCCATCATGAACATCTGTTTCCTGTCTCCGTCCAAAGAACTCGACAAGGAATTCGTCAATTATGCCGAACTGAAAGGCCTGGTCAATTTAAAAGGCCACCGATCTGTGGGCGGGATGAGGGCCTCGCTGTATAACGGGATGCCCATCGAAGGTGTCATAGAATTGATCAGAGTCATGACCGAGTTCGAAGAACTGCAAAGGTGAGCCATGTTTAAAATTAAAACCCTCAATGAAATAGCGCCGGAAGGCCTAGAATTACTCAGTGGTATCTATGCGATCAGCAGTGATGATCAGCCAGACGGGATCTTGGTCAGAAGTGCCAATCTGCTGGAAATGCCGTTTCCCGACAGCCTCAAAGCGATTGCCCGAGCCGGGGTCGGAGTCAACAATATCCCCATAGAGCGCTGTGCGTCTCACGGGGTCGTCGTTTTCAACACGCCGGGCGCCAATGCCAATGCGGTCAAAGAAATCGTCCTGGCAGGATTATTGATCTCTTCTCGTGAAATCACCGATTCGATCGAGTGGACCAAAGGTCTTTTGGAAAAAGGTAAAGAAATCCCGAAACTGGTTGAAGCCGGCAAATCGAATTTTACCGGACCGGAACTCAAAGGCAAAACCTTGGGGGTCATCGGTTTGGGTGCCGTCGGGGTCTTGGTGGCCAATGCGGCCAACAGTCTGGGCATGACCGTTTTGGGGTATGACCCGTATATCTCCGTCGACAGTGCCTGGGGTCTATCCAGAAGCGTCAGACGTTCTTTGTCTTATGATGAGATCTTTGCGGAATCGGATTATCTGAGCATCCATGTGCCTTATGTGGATGAAACCAAACATCTGGTCAATGAAAAGACCTTGGCTAAAATGAAGACCGGAATCCGAGTGCTCAACTTTGCCCGAGGAGAACTGGTCGACGATAAGGCCATGGCCGTCGCTTTGGAAAGCGGAAAAGTAGCCAAATATGTCACCGATTTCCCCAATGAAGCCGTCTTGTCCATGAAAAACGTCATTGCGATCCCGCATTTGGGAGCATCTACGCCGGAGTCTGAAATCAACTGTGCTATGATGGCAGTAAGAGAAATAACCGACTTTCTGGAACACGGGAATATTAAAAATTCTGTTAATTTTCCGGATTGTGATATGGGCTATTGCCGCAGCGATGCGCGTATCGCCATCAACCATCAAAATATCCCAGGCATGGTTTCTGCCATCACAAGTGTTTTGGGTGAACACAAACTCAACATTGCCTCCATGCAAAACATGTCCAAGAAAAGCTGGGCGTATACCCTGGTCGATGTCGATGGCCTGATCTCCGATGAGATCCTTGGCAATCTGGCCAAGATCACCGGTGTCGTCAAAGTCCGTGTCATCAAAGGATACAAAGCCTAAAGTCGGTTGTTTAGAAAGAAGGGCTTGTTATGTTGTACCAATGGTTTATCGATCAGAATCCTGTTTTACAGGCGTTGATTGGGACCTTATTTACCTGGGGCGTCACTGCTTTGGGAGCCGCCATGGTTTTTTTCTTCAAGGAAATCAAGAAAAAAGCCCTCAACGGCATGCTTGGTTTTGCAGCCGGCGTCATGATCGCCGCCAGTTTCTGGTCCCTGTTGGCTCCAGCCATTGCGATGGCTGAACTCGAAGGGGTCCCTGGCTATATTCCGGCCGTCATCGGTTTCTTGAGCGGCGGAGGCTTTTTATGGCTGGTCGATAAACTGATGCCGCATCTGCACATGTTCAACAAAGAAGCAGAAGGGCCCAAGACCTCCTGGTCCCGTTCTGTTCTACTGGTCTTGGCCATTACCCTGCACAACATTCCGGAAGGGTTGGCGGTCGGGGTGGCATTTGGGGCAGCCGCATCCGGTTATGCGGGTTCTACGGTTATGGGGGCCATTGCGGTGGCCATCGGGATCGGGATCCAGAATTTTCCGGAAGGCTCTGCTGTTTCGGTCCCGCTGAGACGGGAAGGCCTGTCTCGAACCAAAGCGTTCATTTACGGCCAGGCTTCAGGCTTGATAGAACCGATCGCCGGGGTCTTTGGGGCATGGCTGGTGCTCTTCGTCAAACCGATCTTACCGTATGCCTTGGCCTTTGCGGCAGGCGCCATGATCTATGTCGTCGTTGAAGAACTCATCCCTGAAGCACAAGGCGACGAAAAAACCGACATCGCCACGATCGGGGTGATGATCGGCTTTGCGATCATGATGTTTCTGGATGTTGCTTTGGGATAATCGTTATTTTGACCAGTCCAGTTTGGCTCTGAAAGCCTGATCGGACTGGTTTTTTCTTGGGATCGTGTAAAGGATGCCGTCTTTCATCAAGCGGGCACCGGTCTGATGATAATGAAAAGCAATGCCTTTAGACACCGCCTGATCACGCAAAGCGGTGACCCAGGCATATTCACAGAGACGGGCTTTGGATCCGGATTCGCCGCCAGCTAAAACCAGCTCGACTTTATCCGACAAATACGGGCTCAGATCAATGGCGCTCAACAAAGGCTCACAGATGATGTTTCGGTGCTTGATCGGAAGCGACAAGAAGATCGGAAGTCGTAGTGCAGCCTGTTGCTGATTTTCAACCGTGCAGCCGATGATGACGTTGTCGTAACCTTCGCCCCAATCCTCAGGCAAGGCTTGTTTCAATCTAGCGATGCGTTTGGTCAGAAAGATGAAGGTCAGATCCGATCTGAGCTTCATCATGGCCCAGACTTCGCTGCGCCACTCATCGGCCTCTTCGACCAGAAAATCAGAACTGAAGCAGGTATAGACGGTTTCACCGGAAGGAATGGTATAGTGTCCTTGACGATTGCGCTGTAACGGCAATTTAAAAGACCCGTTTTTGGTGACGATCGAAGGATCTCGGTCATAGCGGGCATCGATGCGATACACATAACAGTGTTCGCAGCCGGGTGAGATTTTATGGCAGCCGTGCCATGGGTTATAGAGGACCATACCTTTATTATAAAACAAAGGAGACCAAGTCATGTCATCAATTGAAAGCTATCTTGCGAGTTTAAATGAGCAGGATCAAAACATCATGAATGCACTCAGAAAAGTGATCCTGGATCATCTTCCTGAGGGCTTTGAAGAACAATTCAGTTACAACGCCATCGGTTATGTGGTTCCTCACCGCCTCTACCCAAAAGGTTATCATTGTGATCCAAAATTGCCCTTGCCCTTTATGGGACTGGCCAGACAAAAAAACGCCTATACTGTATATCACATGGGGATCTATGGGGATGAGGCTTTGTTTCACTGGTTCAAAGAAAACTATGAAGCCCAGTACGGTCCCTTGGATCACGGAAAATCTTGTCTCCGTTTCAGTAAAAAAGAAAAGATCCCGTTTGAACTGATTGGGATCTTGGTGGAGAAAATCTCGGTAGAAGCCTGGATAATGAGGGTTGAAGCGACTATTTCAAAGAGTCGGAAATGATTTTAAAGTAGTTGTAGTCTAAGAACTTGGCAGAATAATAGAACTTGGCCGCAACGGCCTTTTTCATGGATTCGACATAAGGTTCATTGGGCACAACGCCGGTGTTGTAGGTAAAGACCTTCGTCGCGGCATTATAGCGGCCGGCCGTGGTGATGAAACTCTTGTCTTTGAACATGACCAAGGGTTCACGGTTACTGAAGACATCGCTACCCATCAGTAAACGGGAATCAAAATCCAGGCCCATCAGATTGGCGACCGTCGGCAGGATATCCATACTGGAGACCGGTTTGGTGATGGTCTCGCTTTTCATCTTGGAATTGTAGATGATCAAGGCACTGCGGTAGAGTTCAAAGGTCGTATCGATCTCTGTCCCGTTGTTGAGTTCGGTAAACATACTGGGTTTGAGGTAATAGGGATAATGATCCGCGCTCAGCACGATCAGGGTCTTATCCAGTTTACCGGCTTTTTGAAGTTCATCCATCAGATACTTCAAAGCACGATCCAATTCGATCTGGGTGGCCAGATAGCCTTTGACATAATCCGAATAGGGCAGATCATTGACCAAAGCCCGGTTCTTGCTGGCCATCGAATTGCCGGTCCACGTGTAATTGGGGTGGCCGGAAACAGTCATGTAATAGATGTGAAAAGGCTCCTTGTTGACAAACATCGGGACCGTATCTTTCATCATGTCGATGTCGGATTGGGGCCACATGCCGGTATCGGTGATCCCGTTTCCGACGCCCATATAGGTGTAGCCTAAATTCGGATGGGATTTGTCCCGATCGTAATAGGTATAGGTATGATCATGAAAGGCATAGGTCGTATACCCGATGTTTTTTAGCTGATGACCCAACACAAAGCCCATGTCGTTGACGGCGGATTTGGAGAGGCTCCAAACGCCTGGTTTGGGAACCATAGAGGTAAACTGCACATATTCGCCATCGGAGGTCGATACGGACCAGATCGGGTTATAGAAATTGGTGAAATAGAAACCTTCATGGACCAGTTTATACAGGGTCGGCGTAAGGTCTTCTCTGACGGCATAATGCGAGAAAGATTCGGCGGTCAAAAGGATCAGGTTATAGCCTTCAAACATACCGGTCTTTGCATTTTTCTTGGAAGCTTGCCGAGACTGGAAATATTGATGCATGGCGATCAGGGTCTGATCGGTGGTGTTGGCGATGAGGGAATCAAAAGGAATGTTGAGGCTGTTGTAGGTAAACGGGACTGGGGTTGGCGTCGGATCATCATCGTCATCGTCGATGACGTCAGGGACGCGTGAAGCATTGGGCAAACCCAGGTTTTCTCTGACCAGACGGGTCACATCGACCGTAAACGAAGTCAAAACGCCCAAGGCTTTGACAGAATTGACGACTTCCGGATGATAAACATAGGCATCATAGGTCGCATCGTCTTTATTGCGCAAGGTGATCTGAAACAGGGTCCCGCCATACACGATGACAAAAGCCATCAGTCCCAGGATGACTTTTTTAAGGGGCAAGCGCGGCGCGGTGAGTTTCTTTCTGAAGAAGGACAACAGGATCAATGGGGTAAAGAAAAGGATAATGATATGGAGGTTTTCTTTGATCAGGGTCAGGATTTCGCGATAATAACTTTCGGCAACCATCCCGGCTCTCAAGAAGGAATAGGCGATATAGAAAGTATCAAAGAAATAGAAATAGTAGACTTGAGAACCCAGGATACAGGTTAAGCCAAACAAAAACAAAAACAAAAGGGTACGCGTCGGTTTAAAGGACAAGGTGACGACCGTTAAGATCAGGGCATAGGAGAGGTTCAAGATAAAAGGCATCAGATCCAAGGAGCTTTTTAAGGTGAAGATTCTCAATATGATTTCAAAATACGTGAGAAAGCCTAAATAGATGAGGTAATAAACGACGGATTTTTTGATGCGTATCTTTTTCATGGGAGGTTCTCCTGGAGGAAGCTGCCGACTTGGATCTCATAATCGGTTTTGTTTAAGGGGTAAGTCAAGGCGTGTTGCGCATTCTCATACTGGACCAGCTGTTTTTTACAGCTGAGCACCGCATAGAGGTCATCGCTCATCGGATAGGGAACAAACATGTCTTTGAGCCCATGAATGATCAGGGTCGGGGTTTTGATCTGTGAAGCATATTTTATCGGAGACGCTGTTTTGAAACTGAAGCCCAAGATCAGCCAACACCACAATGAGCCCAGCGGAATCAACGGAATGCTTGGTAAACCAAAGATCTCTTTGAGCTGACGTTTGAACTGACGGTTGAGATCAGAGAAGCCGGAATCAGCGATGATGACTTTGACTTGATCGGGACAGCGTGTCCCGGCCAGATTCAAGATGGTCGAGGCCCCCAGTGAGATCCCGTGCAAGATGACGGGCAAGGGTTGACCCAAGAGGGTATTCATATGGTCGATCCAGCGTAAGGTATCGTCTTTTTCCAGCCAGCCAAAGCCCAGGTATTTGCCTTCACTTTGTCCGTGGGCACGCATGTCGATGGCCAGAATGGCTGCCTCATGATGATCGGCATAATATCGGGCAAACAAAGCCATGTTTCGGGCTTGCGAAGTATAGCCGTGATGCAGGATGACCAACTGTTTTGGTACACGCGGGCAGGGCAGATAGTAAGCATGCAGTTTTAATCCGTCTTCGCTGGTGATCCAAAGATCTTGCGGTTTTTGCTCAAAGAACCAAGGCTCTGCTTCTCTGAAAGGACTGTAATCGACCCCTTGCAGGTCTTTGCTTCGTCTTAACCAGGTTTTCTTCATTCGGGTAAAACCTAGCAAAAAGAAAAGATAGCTTGATCCCAAGCTGACAAGAAGGATAAAAGCAAAGACAAGAGCACAAGTCACCAGAATTTCATTCATAATGATATAATACCACTATAGTGAAACATGTCCAGAACCAATATGATCGATGAAACCTTAATGCAACTGATTAAAACCCAAGATCCTGAAGAACACGAGATCCTCGTTGAAAAGGACGCTCAGCTCGCACTTCAGATCCTAAATACCCACTTGGGATCGACCAAAGAAGATGCCTTTTTGATGATGGCATCCGCCAATCTGATCAATGCCTATGTCAAGCAAGTCAAGGATCCAAATGATGAGTTTTCCTATGACTTCAAAAGAAAGGTTTTGGAGCTGGTTGAGAAATGGTCTAAGACCCCGATCGAAGGGGTCAAAGTCAGCCGTTTCAAAGAAGTGACCTATGTCGAGATCGACCCTTTACAGTTCAGTTTTCATCATCTGGGCCAAGACCCTTCGATCGCGCAATCGCTGATCGCAGACCCTTGGGTCCAGCTCAAATTGCAGCCTTATGCACGACGGATCTTGCTGAGTGCGATCCGAAACTACAACGTCTGTGATGCGGAAATCGCCAATCAGCTCAAAGCCCTCTCAGACATCACCCGGCTACAAATCTACAACCAGGCTAAAACGGCTGAAATCTGTGCCTGTGATCTGATCAAACAATTCAAACTGACCCAACCGACTTTGTCTTTTCACATGAAGACCTTGGTCAATTGCGGTTTACTGCTTCCCCGTAAAGACGGAAAATGGGTCAAATACCGCCTCAATTACTTTGCCCAGCTCAAACTTAAGCAATTAACGGAATAAGGTCCTTGATTTTCTGTGAGAAAAGGGTATTATATAGATAGTTATCTATATAAGGAGCTGTTATGAACTTTCTCTACGATGCGATCTTAAAAATGACCTGGCTGAGCGATGCGATCGCATGGGTCTTGACCCAAGTCGGACTCGACATGAGTCAGCGTATTGCCATCAGTATCCATTACTTTATTTATGATACGATCAAGATTTTCTTACTCTTGAGCGTTTTGATTTATACGATCTCCTACATTCAAAGTTACTATCCCCCTGAACGCACCCGTAAGATCCTGGGCCGTTTCAATGGCTTTTTTGCGCGTCTGCTGGCCGCCCTCATGGGGACCATCACGCCGTTTTGTTCGTGTTCCTCGATTCCCTTGTTCATCGGCTTCACCAAAGCCGGCTTGAATGTCGGGGTGACTTTTTCTTTTCTGATCTCGTCGCCGCTGGTCGATCTGGCTTCGGTGTTTTTGCTGATGAGCGTGTTCAATCCCAAAATCGCGATCGCTTATGTGCTGGTCGGGCTGGTGTTGGCGGTCGTCGGGGGATCCCTCATCTCACTGTTCAAAATGCAGCGTTATGTTGAACCTTTCGTCTTAAAAGGCGGTTTCACGCAGCTGGAAGAAGAAAGTCTGACCCGTGCCGATCGTCATGCGTTTGCCTTTGATCAAGTCAAAGACATTGTTCGTAAAGTCTGGCTCTATGTGATCGTGGGGGTCTTGATCGGGGCTTTGATCCATGACTGGATCCCGGAAGCTTGGGTGAGTGCTGTTTTGGGTCAAGACAAATGGTATTCGGTGCCCTTGGCGACCCTCATCGGAGTCCCGATGTATGCGGATATCTTTGGGACTTTACCGATCGCGGAAGCCTTGGTGGCTCAAGGGGTCGGTTTGGGAACAGTTTTGGCCTTCATGATGGCCGTGACCACCTTATCCCTGCCTTCCATCATCCTGCTTAAAAAAGTCGTTAAGAAAGAATTGCTGATCTTCTTTGTGGCTTATTGCACGATTGGGATCATGATCATCGGATTTGTATTCAATGCCATTCAAGGCTTCTTGATCTAGGAGGAACATATGATCATCAAAGTACTCGGTATCGGTTGTCCGAATTGTCTCCGTCTCGAAGAAAACACACGCACGGCTTTACAGAATCTCGGCCTCAATGCCGAGATCGTCAAAGTCAAAGACATGGCTGAAATCGCCAACTACGGCATCATGAGAATGCCGGGTCTGGTGTTTGATGAAAAGGTCGTTTCTTACGGTAAAGTGCTCTCAGTCCAGGAAGTCATGGCGCTTTTGAATAAGCCCGGCCAACTCAGAATCTGACCCTGGTCTCGCTGATTTTTGTTATAATTAGGCCATGAGAATCAAGACGTTTCTTTTTTCCTGTTAATTTGGGGATGATTCAAGTAATCATGCCCGTTTTTTAAGTGCTTATGATCTTGAGACCTTATGAAGCAGAAGAGATATGAAGCTCTTTCTGCTTACTAAGTCTGATTTGAAAGAAAACAGGTGAACCATGGATACCATTTCAAAACAAGCCGGCGTCATTCTTTATGCGAAGGATGTCCTGCTCAATCTGAGTTATGACGAGTATGTGACCTGGAAGCAAAAACCGTCTTTTATTCCGGATGTGGTCTGGATCAACATCGATGATACGGACAATTTCAACAAAGCCAAAGTCTTGATCGACAGTTATGAGTTTCATCCGATCATTTTGGACTATGCTCAGGAACAAAACCGCCGTCCAAGTCTGCAACTGATCGAGGATGAGCTTTTCGTAACGGCCAAAATGATGTATTACGCCAAAGAAGAACTGGTCTTTGAACAGATCTCCATGATTTTTCATGAAGGCTTGTTGGTTACGATCGGTGCATTTGAAGGGGATGTCTTTGATTCGATCCGTGATCGCCTGCAAAATCCGCTGGATCCGATCCGTTTCAACAAGTCCGACTATCTGCTTTATGTTTTGCTGGATCGTCTGGTCGATGCGTACTTCGATGTCATCGCTGAGATCGAAGACGATGTCGAAGATCTCGAAGAGCGGGTCTTGCACAAACATGTTCAGGAAAACCTCCACGAGATCCGGATCCTCAAACGGGATCTGCTCTATATGCACAAGCACATCTGGCCATTAAGAGACGTTCTGTCCAGATTGTCCCATGGCGAACAAAAGATCTCCACGGAGACCCAGATCTACCTCAGAGATGTTCAGGATCATCTGTATCAGGTCCTGGACTCGGTCGATACCTTACGGGAAGTCCTGTCTTCCCTGGTCGATATTTATCTGTCCAACGCCTCAATCAAAATGAATGAAATCATGAAAGTGTTGACCATCATTTCAACTTTCTTTATCCCTTTGACCTTCATTGCCGGTCTGTACGGGATGAATTTCAAGTTCATGCCGGAAATCAACTGGGAGTACGGTTACTGGTATTCCTTGGCTTTGATGGTGTCCATCACGATTGCCCTGGCGATCTATTTCAAACGCAAGAAATGGTTTTAGTGGCAAGACCAAGCCCGTTAAGCTATAATTGACGCATGAACCATTATGTCAGATTGCCTTTAGAAGGCACAGCCAATACCCGCGATTTAGGCGGCTATTCCACCAAAGACGGACACATCACCAAGTGGCATGTTTTCTTGCGATCCGATGATCTGTGTGACCTTACTGCCCCGGATCAGGAATTCCTGAAGAAATATGGATTAGCGACCGTGATCGACCTGAGAAGTACCTTAGAACTCTTACATCGACCCAGCCCGTATCTGAATCATCCCGACATCGACTATGTCAATGTCTCGCTGTTTGAGAATGCCAGTCCGGCTGTTTTGTCCGAAGCCCCCAAAGACATCCTGAAAAGCATGTATATCGAAATGATCGAATACCACAAACAACAGATCAAGGACATCTTTGAAGCGATCGCCAATGCCAAACCGGGCAGCATCCTGTTTCATTGTGCCGCCGGGAAAGATCGTACGGGCGTCATCGCCATGCTGCTGATGGGCTTGGTCAAGGTTCCCAACCGGGATATCGTTTCCAACTATGAAGTCAGTTTCACCAATCTGAAACGCAATGCGTACTTCAAACAGCACGAAAATCCCAATTCTCATCTTTTGTTTTCACCCAACATCTATATGGAAGAAACGATCCGTTTCGTCTTTGAACGTTATCACAGCTTTGAAGCGTATCTCTTGTCGATCGGTCTCACCCAAGCCTCGTTGGATCTGATCAAGGCCCGCTTCCTGGAAAGCGACGCACGATGAAAAAAATAACGCTGATCACCGGCGCCTCCAGCGGACTGGGCAAAGAATACGCCATTCAATATGCCAAAGCCAAACAGGATCTTTATCTGATTGCGCGCCGGATCGATCGTTTAAGCGCCTTGAAATCCGAACTGGAAACCCAGTATGGGATCACGGTCTTGATCAAGCAGGTCGATCTGTCCGATAAAGCCCAGCTTGAATCGTTCATCACAACGCTCGATCCTGAGCTGTTCATCAACCGTCTCATCAACAATGCGGGTTTTGGTTATCACGGGGCCTTTGAGACCACCAGCGATAAAACCTTATCCGGGATGATCGATGTCAACATCACGGCGCTGACCCGTTTGTGTCATGCGCTGATCCCGATGATGAAGATCCATGAAGAAGGGGAGATCCTCAATGTGGCGTCGATGGCGGCGTATACGCCGGGGCCTTATATGGCTCAGTATTATGCCTCAAAAGCCTATGTGCTGTCATTTTCAATGGCCCTTCATGAAGAACTCAAGCCGTATCACATCAAAGTCAGTGCCCTGTGCCCTGGACCCACGCAGACCGAATTTGGTCAAGCGGCCCAGTACTCTCATGAGAAAGGCATTCAGACTGTGGTCTCCATGGAGGCCGCTCCGGTCGTGGCCATGTCGATCCTGGCCCTTGAAAAAAACCGCAGTGTCGCGGTTCCGGGCTTCTCCAATAAATTGGCGCATACCTTATTGAAATTCGTACCCAGAAGACTGAGTGCGGTCATCGTCAAAACAGTACAAAAACAGAGGCTTTAGGCCTCTGTTTTAAATAGATTGGTTTTCTTGAGGACCCTAAGCAGCGGATAACCCAAGACGATGACACTGATGGCTTCTCCAAGGGCCACCGTGAAGGCATAGAAGAGGAAAGAAGCCCAGGATTGAGGACCCAAGACCAGGGTCAGTTCATACCCGATGATCATTCCGTTGATCAGGATCGGCATCAAGATCGATAAGACCGGGATGTTTTTAACTTTGATGTTTCGGAAAGCGTAGGTCAACAGCGCTGCGATCAGCGTCGCCAATGTGCCCCATAAGACGTCCCAATAGCCCAAAAGATTGACGCCGGTCGCTGCCCCAACCAGGTTGGTCAGCGCACAGCCTAAAGTCAAAGACCAGATCGGCCACGGGGCCAAAAGCGGCAACAGGGTCAGTGCTTCAGCGATCCGGACCTGGATCGGACCAAAGGCATACGGCGCCAAAGCCAGCGATAACGCCGCATAAAGGGCTGAGATCATCGTTAAACGAATCCAAATCTTCAATTTTTGTCTCATAAGGTCTCCTTTAACTCAGGTATTGTATATAATAGAGAAGGAAGTTTCAAGTCAAATCCGCGATGGATCATGACGGAGACGGACTTTTGCCTGAGCAACAAAATCAGGTCAAATGAATAATGGTATAATAAACAAAAAGGAAACCTATGGAAAAAGATCTAAAAATTGCAGTTTTGATCGATGCGGACAATGTATCGGAGAAATATGTACGGGTCGTCTTTGACGAAGTCCTCAATCACGGCACGGCTACCTATAAAAGAATATACGGTGATTGGACCAAACCCCAGTTCGCCAAGTGGAAAGACGTCCTGCTGAATTACAGTATCTCACCCATTCAGCAATATGGCTATACCCAAGGCAAGAACTCGACGGACTCCGCCTTGATCATCGATGCGATGGACATCCTGTACTCCGGCAATGTCGACGGTTTCTGTATCGTGTCTTCAGACAGCGATTTTACCCGTCTGGCATCCCGTTTGAGAGAAGCCGGTAAATATGTCTTGGGCATGGGTGAAAAGAAAACACCGCAGCCCTTTATCTCGGCCTGTGAAAAGTTCAAATATCTGGAGATCCTGCTTCAAGGACCGGCTGTCGAAAACAACGATGAGAAATCCGTCAAAGCCAGCAAGACCGAACTGATCGACATGATCACCTCGATCATCAAAGAAAACAGTGATGATGACGGCTGGGTCTTCATGGGTGAAATCGGCAACTATATTTCCAAGCGCATGCCGGAATTCGATACCCGTAACTACGGTTATCAGAAACTGACCCCGCTGATCTCCTCGATGAAAGTCTTTGAGATCCAATCGAGAAAGACCCCCAATCCGCAAATCACGCACAAGTACGTGAGAATCAAAGAGTGACCCCATGGCGTATCTGCATTTAAAAGAAACCTCCCTGAAGAAATACAATTCGCTTTCCCTGAATGTCGTGTGTGCTCAGCTCTATCTGCCTTTGGATTATGAAGGCATGGTGGAAGTTTTAAACGACACCAAAGACAAAAAGAGAGTCTTGATCGGCAAAGGCTGCAACATTCTTTTAAGCAAGCCCTATTATGATGACAGCTATGCCTTCATCGTGACCACCATGCAGGATGATCTGATCTATACTGATCATGAACTGATTGCCGATGCCGGAGTCAATCTGAGCCGTTTGGCCTGGTTTTCCTTGGAACAGTCTCTGAGCGGCTATGCCTTTCTGGAAGACATTCCGGGCACGGTCGGGGGAGCCCTCATCATGAATGCGGGCCAGTATGAGTACAGTTTCGGCCAATTGGTCAGTTGGATCGATCTCTATGATACCCGCGTTGGCTCAGTCAAACGGATCATCCCCGACAAAGACTTTTTCGGATACCGGACCTCCAACATTCAAGCCCATGAGATCGTCTTAAGAGCCGGCCTCATCGCCTTGAAAGGCAATGATGAAGAAACCATCGCAGCCATTCAGAAATACAAAAAAGACCGTTACTTTAAACAACCGCGGCAGTATCCCAATGCGGGTTCCGTTTTCAAACGGCCCTATAAAGACGGTCAGTCTTATTATGTCTGGAAACTCTTTGATGAGGTCGACTTGAGAGGTCACCGCATCGGGGACGCGCAAGTCTCAGACAAGCATCCCGGCTTCATCGTCAATCTGGGCCAAGCGACCCCCCAAGACATGCTGGATCTGGTGAAAGAATGCCAGGATCGGGTCAAACGTCATTTCAACATCGATTTGGAACTGGAGTGGAAAGTCATTGATTAACACCTTGCTGATTGCCGTCAGGCATCAAAATAATCCCGATTTTGACTTGGAGATCGAAGAAACCGTCAAACTGATCGAAGCCTGTGAGCTGACCCATTGTATGACCGTGATCCAAGGCATGGAAGAGAAAAACGTCGCCACCTATTTTAAAAGCGGAAAACTCCAGGAATTGATGACCCACATCGAAGCACAAAAGATCGATGTGATCGTGACCCAGGATGAACTGAGTCCGTCTCAGCACCGCAATCTCACCGAAATCTTAGAAACGGAAATCATCGATCGGACCCATCTGATCCTGATGATCTTTGCCAAACGCGCCAAAAGCCGTGAAGCTCAGCTTCAGGTCGAAGTGGCCACCTTACAGTATCTTCTGCCTCGGACCCGTCTGACCTATCATTCCGTAGGCAGACAACGCTCCGGCGGAGCCCGAAACAAAGGGGCAGGGGAACAGTTTGCCGAACTCAAACGGCGTACCTCCAAGCATCTTTTAGACAAAGCCGAGTTGGCTTTGAAAGCCATGGAGACCCAACGGGAGACCCAGCGCCGTCAGCGCCAGAAGAATCAAGTCTTTACCGCGGCCTTGGTGGGATATACCAACGCCGGCAAATCGACCTTGCTGAATGCTTTGGTGTCCTATACCGGACAATCCGACGACAAGAAAGTCGCGATGAAAGACCGCTTGTTTGAAACCCTGCAGACCTCTTCACGATCCTTGATCCTCAAAGGCAACCCGATCATCGTGACCGATACGGTCGGTTTTGTTTCGCATTTGCCTCACGGTCTGGTCAAAGCTTTCCGATCGACCCTGGAAGAAGTCAAAGATGCGGACCTGTTGATCCATGTGGTCGACGGCAGTTCGGTTTTAGCCGGCATGCAGTCGGAGATCACCTTATCGACCTTGAAAGAAATCGAAGCCCAAGACAAACCGATGATCACGGTCTACAATAAATCAGACATCGCCGTGTCGGCTGTGCCTTCACAAGCCATCGCGCTGAGCGCTTTAAACGGACAACACATCGATGGGTTGGTGGAAGCCATCCTTCAAAAGATGAATGAACTCCAGCCGGTCTTTACCTATCTGATTCCCTATGAATCCGCCCAGCTGCTTGAGAAACTCAAGAAAGAAGCCCAGGTCATCAGTTTGCTCAATACCGATGACGGATTTTTGGTCAGCGTGAGATCGCATGAAGTCCTGGCCTCGATGAAAGCGTATCTGCGCCTGAAATAGCGCAGTCTCTCATAAAAACAACTGACATAAAAAGGTGTGTATCAAGTGCACACCTTTTATCTTGGTATGATAGAATAAATAAGACTTATGATCTATCTCGACTATAGTGCTTCCACTCCCATCGATCAGCGGGTCGTTGAAAAATGGGTCAGTGTTGAACAAACGTATTTTGCCAATGCCAACAGCGACCATGCCTTGGGTCGCGAAAGCAAACGCGTCAATGATGAATCCATCCGAATCATCGCGGATTTTTTTAACGTATTGCCCAAAGAAGTGATCATCACTTCCTCGGCGGTAGAATCCAACAACTTGGCCATCAAAGGCTTAGCCCTTAAATTTCCGCAAAAGAAACACATCATCACCTCCGCTTTGGAACATGCCTCCCTGATCGGGGCCCTCAGTTATCTGGCGGCTTCCGACTATGAGGTTGAATCGGTGGACTTGGATGAGCAGGGCCGCTATGACCTTGATCAGCTCGAAACGATGATCCGGCCGGATACCTTGCTGGTGAGTCTGATCGGCGTCGATTCCGAAACCGGGATCCGTCAACCGATCGAAGCTGCCGGGAAACTGTGTCATGCGCATCAGGTCATTTTCCACTCAGACATTACCCAGTTGGTCGGTAAAGGGCATTTCGACCTGACTGACATCGATTTGGCGACCGCGTCGGCTCATAAGGTCTACGGACCCAAAGGCGTTGCAGTGCTGATCAAAAAGGCCTCAGTGCCGCTGGTTCCGTTATTGCACGGTGGACACAGTTTTACGCCGTACCGCTCTTCCACTCCTCAAAACGGTTTGGCTGCGGCAATGGCTGAAGCGTTCAGGTTAAGCGAGGTCGAATTCGAGGCGCGCTTAGCCAAGGTAACCCAGCTCAATGCCTATCTCAAACTCCAACTCCAAGCACTTGAAGCGATCCACATCAATTCCAATGCGAGCTCGATCCCGCATCTGTTTAATCTCAGCATCTTAGGATCCAAACCGGAATCCGGGCTTCAGTATTTCTCGGATCACGGGCTGTGTTTCTCTTCCAAGAGCGCCTGCAGCGGTCAGGAAGAACTGTCCAACTCTGTTTATGCGATCACCCATGATATGGCGCTGGCTTCCAGTTCCTATCGGATCAGTCTGTCTCATCTGACCACCTTTGAAGAACTCGATGTGTTGGTCAGCGTCATGAAAGCGTACCTTAAAACCCTATGAGAAAAATCGTCATCGTTTCTGCCGTATGGTGTCATGCCTGTCTCACCATGCGCAAGCGCAACAAGGCGCTCAAAGACAAACACACAGATTGGCAATGGGTCGATTATGACCTTGATCTCGACGATGAACTCGTTGAGCCTTTGAAGATCGGAAAACTGATCCCCGTTTATATTATTTATGAGAATGATCTTGAAGTGAAGCGAATCGCCGGCGAAATGAGCCAAGACGCGTTAGAAAGCGAACTACTCCATGTTTAAAAAAATACTACTGATTCTGGCAGTGATGGCGGCTGTGTTTACCAGCGGCATCTCTGTCAAAGCTTATGATGATAAGACCCATATCTATTTCTTTGAAGCCAAAGGCTGCATCATCTGTGCGGCTGAAGGCAAATACCTGGATGAATTGGAAGCGAAAGATGCCAACCTGGTCGTTCACCGGTATGAAGTGGCTTTTGACGCTGAAAATCAGACCTTGCTCAAACAACTGGATGAGATCCTGGACATTCAGGTCAAATCGACCCCGACCCTGATCATCGGACGAAAAATCATCGTCGGATTCACCAAAGGATCGTCGGAAGCCAACATCGAATCGACCTTGAAATATTTCCGCGATCAAAACGGGAAAGACGTCATCGGAGAACTCTTGGGTTTTGTCAAACCGGGCTCCGGTGTCGACATCAATCCCGACAACGCGATCATCAATCTGCCTTTCTTCGGACAAGTAAATGCGAAAAGCATCTCGCTGCCGCTGTTGGGCATCGTACTGGGCACCTTGGACGGATTCAACCCCTGTGCCATGTGGGTCTTACTGCTTTTGATCAGTATGCTTTTCCATCTTGAACAATCCTGGAAACGCTGGTTCTTGGGATCTTTGTTCCTGTTGACCACGGCCGTCATGTATTTCAGTTTCATGCTGACCTGGCTCAACATCACCGTGCTGTTTGGAACCATCACCTATCTGCGCTGGCTGATTGCCGCCATCGCTTTGATCGGCGGGGCCTTCAACATCCGTGAATACATCATCACGCCTCCGGGCTGTGAAGTCATCGATGACCGCAAACGCAAGAAAATCTCGAAGCGGGTCAAAGAGATCTTCAGCCAGCCGGTCTTTGTGTTGGCCTCTTTGGGCGTCATGGCTTTGGCCATCAGCGTCAATCTGGTCGAGCTGATCTGTTCAGCCGGGTTACCGGTCCTGTATACGCAGGTCCTGTCGATCCAAAACATGACCGGCATCGAAAAGATCCTCTACTTACTGTTGTACTTGCTGTTCTTTATGGCAGATGATATCATCATTTTTGTCATCGCCATGAAGACCACCCAGCTGACCGGCATCTCCACGAAATATTCGCGTTGGGCCCATTTGGTCGGCGGCATCGTCATGATCGCCTTGGCGATCCTCATGGTCTTGAAACCGGAATGGCTGATGCTCAAATTCTAGCCATTCACAAAGCAAACAAAAGATTATAATGGGATTATAAAAGACCGAAGGTGGAAATGAAAAATTCGCAGGACAGAGCACCTATCGCGGAAGCGCTGATCAAGAATGTGTCCAAAAGAACAGTCAGTTTTGATGTTCCAGGACACAAGCAGGGTCAGGGCAATCCGTTGCTTAGATCATTTATTGGACAACAGGCCTTACAATATGACGTCAACAGCCGTCGGGATCTGGATAACCTGATTCACCCGACCGGTGTTATTTTAGAAGCAGAGAAACTGGCAGCGCGGGCCTTCAAAGCCGGCCATGCCTTTTTTATTGTCAATGGGACTTCGGCTGCCGTACAGACGATGGTCATGAGCGTGGCCAAAAAAGATGAGAAGATCATCATGCCCCGCAATGTGCACCGCAGTGCCATCAACGCCTTGATTTTGACGGGTGCAATCCCGGTCTATGTCAATCCGGGCATCGATCTGAACCTGGGCATTTCGTTAGGCATGAGCGTCAAAGATGTCGCTTTGGCCATCGAGGAACATCCCGATGCCAAAGCCGTTTTCGTCAACAATCCGACCTATTACGGGATCTGTTCCAACCTGCAGGCCATCGTGACCTTGGCCCATGCCCATAAGATGAAAGTCATCGTCGATGAAGCGCATGGGACCCATTTCTACTTCAATAAGCTCTTGCCGATGTCGGCCATGGCCGCCAAAGCCGATATGGCTGCCGTCAGTATGCATAAAACAGGGGGCTCTTTGACCCAGTCGTCCTTCTTGCTGATTAAAGATGACAAAGATACCTCGCGGGTCCGCAAGATCCTCAATCTGACCCACACGACCAGCGGATCCTATCTGTTGACCGCTTCCTTAGACATAGCTCGCAAGTATTTGGCGCTCAACGGGGAAAAGCTGTTCAATTCGGTCATAGCCTTAGCCGATTATGCCCGTGCCGAGATCAACGACATCAAAGGCTATTATGCCTTTGGACGAGAACTCATCAACGGCGATACCGTCTATGATTTCGATGCGACCAAGCTGTCGATCAACACGGCCGGCATCGGACTCAACGGGATCGAAGTCTATGATCTGCTTCGAGAAAAATACGACATCCAGATCGAATTCGGGGATCTGGGCAACATCTTGGCCATGATCTCGATGGGGGATTCGACCCCTAAAGTAGAACGCCTGATCGGTGCCTTAGACGACATCAAAGACGTCTATGCGAAAGACAGCATCCTGCTTAAGACTCAGGAATACATCCATCCGATCGTCAGGTTGACGCCGATGGAAGCCTTCAACGCCAAACAGAAAACCATCAAATTCAAAGCCAGTGCGGGACGCGTTTCCGCTGAATCGGTCATGGCTTATCCGCCGGGCATCCCGGTCTTGGCACCGGGCGAAGAAATCACCTCAGGGGCCATCGATTATATCCTGTATGCGAAAGCCCACGGCAGTTTCATCACCGGTATGGAAGACGACAGTATTGAAACCATCAAGGTTTTGGAGGTCTAATGGAACTTTGGTTTACGGAAGAACATTCCGATGATGTCCGCTTTTCGATCCGTATCGTCAGGCAGTTGTTTTCCAAACGTTCACAATTTCAGCAAATCGACATCTTTGATTCCAAAGAATTCGGAAAAGTCCTGGTGCTGGATGATTCGATCGTCATCACCGAGAAAGATGAATTCATCTACCATGAAATGATGGTCCATGTGGCCTGTGCCGCCAATCCCGATCTCAGAAAAGTCCTGGTCATCGGGGGCTCCAACGGGGGCTGTGTCCGGGAACTGATCAAATATCCCTTCATCGAGAAGATCGATGTGGTCGAAGCCGATGAAGAACTCATCAAGGCCTGCAAAGTCCACTTCCCTAAGATCACCAAATCATTTGAAGATCCAAGGGTCTCCGTCATCGTCTCAGACGGACTCAAATTCGTCCGCAAGCTCAACAAGGTCTATGATCTGATCCTGGTCGACTCGACCGATCCGTTTGGACCCAATGAAACCTTCTTTACCCGAGAATTCTACGGCAACTGCTTTACCGCGCTGACCCCTCAGGGGATCCTGGTAACTCAGCAGGAGTCGCCGTTTTATCCGCAGACCGCGGCAGCCATGGTTCGGGCCGTCACCCGCATGAAGGAACTCTTTGGGATCTTGAAACTGTATCAGGCACAGATCCCGTCTTATCCTTCGGGCCACTGGCTCTTCTCGTTTGCCAGCAAAGATGCCCACCCGATCAAGGATCTGGATAAAACCTTCTGGAAAGACCTGAAAGTCAAGACCCGTTACTACAATGAAGACATCCACACCGGATGCTTTGCCTTACCCAACTACATCAAGGAGGACATATTGAATGAAGTTAGCTGACAACATTGCGACTTTTGTCGGATGCAAGACATCCTATGACGACGCTGAATTGGTTTTGTTTGGGGCACCGTTTGATTCAACGACCTCTTATCGTCCGGGAACCCGTTTCGGACCTTCCGCGATCCGAACTGAATCGATCGGTTTAGAAACCTACTCGCCTTACAGTGACGGCGATCTGACCGACTGTAAGATCTTTGATTCCGGCGATCTGATTCTACCTTTTGGCAGTGCCGAAAGAGCTTTAGATGAGATCTATGATCGCACCAAGAACATCGTCGAAGACGGTAAGATTCCGTTTATGATCGGCGGGGAACACACGGTGACCTTTGGGGCTTTCAGAGCCGTCCATGAAAAGTATCCGGATGTGCACCTGATCCATTTTGATGCCCATACCGATCTGCGCGATACCTATTACGGAGAATACCTCTCGCATGCGACGGTCATCAAACGCTGTCACGATCTGACCGGAGACAAGAAGATCTTCCACTTTGGTTTAAGAAGCGGGGCCCGTGACGAATTCATGTTTGCTCAAGAGCACAACACGATTGAAAAACACAGCTGCAAAACTTTGGATCAGGTCTTGCCTTTGCTCAAAGACAAACCCGTCTACATCACCATCGATCTGGACTGTCTGGATCCGTCTTTCTTCCCCGGTACCGGTACCCCTGAATCCGGTGGGATCAGTTTCATGGATCTCTTGGAAGCCATCCTGAAGATGAGCCATCTGAAGGTCGTTGGGATGGACCTCAATGAACTTTCGCCGATGTATGATCTCTCTCAAGCCTCCACGGCCTTGGCATGTAAGCTGACCCGTGAAAGCCTGATCGCTTTGTCGCTTAACAGACAGAAATAAAACCCTAAAACCCTTAGTCACTTAATGATCATTAAGATCCTTAAGATTCGCGCTGAGGGTTTTTTGTTGGACCGTTAAAAAAGACAGGTTTGCGAGTGAAACCTGTCTTTGTTATGCGTTCCGATGAACTCAAGGGCACTTCATCTAAAATAGCCTGCTTATTTCTTGAGTAAGTCTCTGATTTCAGTCAATAAGACCAGGGATGGATCCGGGCTTGGTTCCGGTGCAGCGACGACTTCTTCTTTCTTTTTGAATCTCATCAGCGCCCTGATGACCATAAAGATACTGAATGCGATGATGATGAAGTCAACGATGTTTTGGATGAAACTACCATACCGTAAAGCCACTTCGGCACTGGTATCGGTTGCCTGAGTAAAAATGATCTTGAGGTCAGTGAAACTGACACCGCCTGTAATCACACTGATCAGCGGCATGATGATGTCATTGACTAGGGAAGCGATGATCTTACCGAAAGCGCCCCCGATAACGACCCCGACTGCCAGATCCAAAACATTCCCACGCACAGCAAATTCTTTGAAATCTTTGAGCATTTTCATTTTGGTCCCTCTTTTAAACTCATTATACATCTAAACTAGCGGGATATCGGGCTTGAATAAAGCGCTAACGTCTAAGGCTTTATCTGTAAACCACCCACTCATAAAAACACACCAGACAAAAGGGTCTGGTGTGTTTGTTTAGATAAGCCTCTTTATTCTTCAACAACGCTTAGTTTGGTTTTATTTCGCCAAGGCACTCAGAATGTCTTTTTCAAGATCTTCCGGTTCGATCGTCGGGGCGAAGCGTTTGATCAGTTTCCCGTCTTTGCCGACGAGAAACTTGGTGAAGTTCCAAGGAATCGTTTTGAGCAAGGCTTTGTCTTCCTTCTTTAGATGTTTGTAGAGATCAATCGCGTCTTTTCCGTTGACGTTGACTTTCTTGAACAAAGGGAAGGTGACTCCGAAGTTGATCTCACAGAATTCCATGATGTCGGCTTCTGATCCGGGTTCCTGATGGGCAAACTGATCACAAGGGAAACCCAGGATGATCAGTCCTTCATCTTTGTGGGCTTTCCATAAGGCTTCTAGACCTTTGTATTGGGGCGTAAAGCCGCATTTGGAGGCCGTGTTGACAATGAGCACAACTTTGTCCTTTAGGGTGCTGAAGTCATAGGATTGGCCATTGGCCAAAGGGTAAGAAAATTCGTAAAAGTTCATTTTTTCTCCAGTAAGGATCTGATGTCCTTGAGTAAACTGATTTCGTCTTCTGTCGGAGCACTCGGTGCTGCCGGTTTGGCTTCTTCTTTGCGTTTCATTTTGGCTAAAGCTTTGATCATGATAAAGATCGAAAAGGCGATGATGAGGAAATCAATCGCGGTTTTAATGAAGTTGCCGCTTAGGATGGCCACTTCGGCTTTGGTCTCTGTGGCAGCCATCAAGACGATCTTGATGTCTGAAAAATTCAATCCTCCGGTCATGATCGAGACCACCGGCATGATGATGTCGTTGACCAGGGAAGACACGATCTTGCCGAAAGCAGAGCCCATGATGACCCCGATGGCCAGATCCACCACATTGCCTTTGGCCGCAAAGCTTTTAAAGTCTTTAAAAAATTGTTTCATAATGTACCTCAGCGATTATTATAACCCTGTGGTAGAATAAAAAACAGTGAGGTACTCATGGAAAAACTTTGGATCTTAGGCCCGCTGGTGTTTCTGGCCGGTTTCATTGACGCAATTGCCGGAGGCGGCGGTCTGATTTCCTTGCCGGCCTATATTTTTGCCGGGATTCCCATTCATTTGGCCATGGGCACCAACAAACTTTCCAGTTCGATCGGGACCTTTACGGCCTCGATCACTTACTTCATCCATAAAAAGATCTGGGTCAAACTGGCCCTGATATCCGCTTTCTTTGCCTTGGTGGGTTCCTGGCTGGGGGCTTCCATGGCCTTGTGGTTTTCCGAAACGGCTCTGAAAACGGTCTTGATCTTTGTGCTGCCGGTCATGGCCGTGTTTGTTTTGCGTCCGCGCAAGGAAGTGATCGTAGCCCCCAAACCGGATTTTCCTTGGCTTCAGATCACCTTGATCACGTTTTTGGTGGGGATGTATGACGGTTTCATCGGTCCGGGGACCGGCAGTATGCTGATCTTTGGCTTTGTCAGCGTCATCGGAATGAGTTACACGCAAGCCTCAGCCAACGCCAAGATCGTCAATCTGGCATCCGGCATTGCCGCGCTGATCACCTTTGGGTTCAGTGCGCAGGTGAATGTGTTGTTGGGTCTGAGCGCTGCGCTCTTTTCCGTGGCCGGCAACATTTCCGGATCGCTTTTGGCCGTTCGTTACGGCAAGAAGCTGATCCAACCGCTGTTGATCCTTGTGTTTGGCATCCTGATGATCAAAATGATCCTGGATGTCCTTTAGGAGGCCTATGAGATTGACCATCCTCGATTTTGAAACCGCCAACAATCATCCTGAAAGTGCCTGCAGCATTGGTTTTGTCGTGTTTGAAGACGGCGTCGTCCTTCATGAAGGGATCCATTTGATCAAACCCCATCCCCAACACGAATATTTTGAACCGTTCAACATTGCCATCCACGGCATACAGCCTGAAGACGTCGAAGAGGCCCCTGATTTTGCGGCCTTATGGCCCACGCTTTTGCCTTGGTTCAGAGACAGTCTTCTGGTCGCCCACAATGCCATGTTTGACATGGGTGTACTCAATGCCTTAATCAAGTTTTACGGCATTTCCAAACCGCTGGTGACTTACATCGACACGGTCGAGATTGCCCGGCGCGTCTGGCCGTATTTGCCCAACCATCGGCTCAATACAGTGTGCGAGCATTTGGGGATCCCGCTGGATCACCATGAAGCGCTCAGCGATGCCCGCGGATCGGCCCTGATTTTGATGAATGCCATGGCTGAAATGAACGATTTCGACATCGGATCGTTCATAAACCATCTAAAATTGAAAGAAAAGGCTTTGTAAAAAGATTCTTGTTTACATTTCCGTTTACATCTTTTACAATATCAAGTGAGGTGTGTATGAGTCAATTGGAAAACAATGCCTTTTTCTGGCAAAAACTGGACACGCTGTATTTCTCGTCGTCCATCATCATAACCCAACCCTCCGGATCCGCGCATCCGGTGTATGGGAATCTGATCTATCCGGTGAATTACGGGTATCTTTCAGATACACTGAGCCAAGATGAGACAGGGATCTCCATCTATAAGGGTTCTTTGTCGGCCAATCAGGTCAATACGATCCTGATCGCCGCGGACATCCTGAAGAAGGACATCGAGGTCAAACTGCTGGTGGGCTGTTCAGACACTGAAGAAGACGCGATTCTCAGATTTACCAATCAAACCGATTTTCAGAAGACGGTCTTGATCAGACGGGGCATGGAAGTACCGTCTTGGGGCTTTTCCGAACAATAAATGTCCGATACCGGACATTTTTAATCTATGCAAGTAAAAATTGAAAAATCAGGCATCAATGGCGAAGGCATCGCCTATCTCGATCGTAAACCCGTCTTCATCGACGGGGTTTTACCGTATGAAATCGCAGAGATCCGCATCATTGAGACCCGTGATAAGTATCTCAAAGGCGAGCTGCTGGATCTGGTCAAGCCTAGTCCGTTTAGAATAACGGCCCCGTGTCCGGTTCAAAGTGAATGCGGTGGTTGTGCTTTGATGATCGCCAGTGTGCCTCATCAGGAAAAACTCAAAGTCGACAATTTGAAACAAGCCTTGGTCAAATACATGGGCAACCTCGATTTCCGTCTGATCAAGCCTTTGGTTTCCAATCCGGTACCCTTGGGTTACCGTAATATGTTTAAATTACCGGTACGAAGCGAAAAGGGCAAACTGGTCAGCGGTCTGTATTCCGCCAACACCAACCATTTCGTCAAAGCCGATCATTGCCTGATCCATTCGGATGCCTTGGAAAGCGTGAAGACCGCCGTCTTGACTTGTCTGGATGACCATGATCAGGAAGCTTTCAGTTTTGAATCCATGACCGGCATCCGTTATCTGATCCTGCGCGGTTTCGATCAGCACTTCCAATTGACCTTGGTCGTCGGAGAGAATGTCATTCCTGAAGCCTTAATCGAGGCTCTGATGAAGATCCCTGGCATGGCCTCGATTTATCTCAGCGTCAACACCGATCGTCATTCTCATGATCCTTTCGGACCCATGGTCCTTCATAAAGCCGGCTTGAAAACGATCCCGGTCACCCTCAACGGCTTACGCTATGAACTCTCGCCGACCGCGTTCTTTCAGCTCAATACGGTCCAGGCTTCAGCGATCTTCACTAAGATCGTATCCTTGATCAAAGTGGACGATGTGGTGCTGGATGCCTATTGCGGTGTCGGGGCCATGAGTTTACCGATCGCCAAGAAAGCCAAAAAAGTCATCGGACTGGAACTCAACAAAGAAGCGGTCAAAGCCGCCATCGACAATGCGCAACTCAATGCGATCAGCAATGTCGACTTCAGTCACGGCGATGTCCAAAAGATCCTGCCTATGATTTTGAAAACTGAAAAGATCACGGCTTTGGTGATGGATCCGCCGCGAAGCGGCCTCAGCGAAGGCATGGTCGAGTCCTTACTGAATGCGGAAATCCCGCATCTGATCTATGTTTCCTGTAATCCGTCGACCCTTGCCAAGAACCTGCTTGAATTAAAAAAGAAGTATGAGATCGTCTCTCTTACTCCTTATGATCTATTTACCCAATCGCCTTTGTTGGAAGTCGTTGCCGATTTGAAACTGATCAAATCAGCTTAAAGTGTTTAAGGGCGTTATAAATGCCGTCTTTATTGAGATCGCTGGTCACATAATCCGCGGTCTTTTTTAAATTCTCGGTGGCATTGCCCATGGCGATGCCGATCCCGGCTTTGGAAACCATACGCAGATCATTGTCCGCATCGCCAAAGACCATGATTTCATCCCAGCGAATGCCTAAGATCTCCAAGACATCGTCGATGCCTTTGGACTTATGGACGTCCTTGTCGTAGATGTCCAAGCCCCAGGCAAAGGCCCTTGCGAAATCCCATTGGGGGAATTCGGCTCTGCGATCCAGGATCTTGTCGACCTCGCCGACCAGAAAGAGTCCCATTCCGGGATCTTGATCCAGGATGTCGGGGTTGTTTTCCGCATTCAGGAAACGGCCGGCCGGATCTTCACCGTGCCCATAATATTCGACGAACTTCGCATAGTCATGCAGGACCACGATCTGTTTTGAACACTTGACGCCCAAAGACACGTTGACTTCCTGACATAGTTTCAGTAGGCGAACGATATCGGCCTTGTTGAGGTCGTGGCGTTTGATGATGTTGTGATGGCGGTCCATCACGCACTGACCGTTGATGGTGACGTAATAATCGCTGTCGATGACTTCAAAGACATGCGGTTTGATGAAGTAGGAGGCCCGTCCGGTGGCGACCAGAACCTTGATGCCTTTGTCGTGTAAAGCGTGAACGCCTTTAACGGCAGAAGCGACGATCTTGTGTTCACCTTCTGCGATGAGGGTGCCGTCGATGTCGAATACGACCATTTTAATCTTGCTTGTGTCCATAATTGATTTCTCCACAACTTAGTTTACCATAATCGACCATTTTGGTCATTTTCTTTGAAAAGATTTTCACCTGGGTTATACTGTTTAGCGAGGTCCACTATGAAAAAATCTTTCTTTATGGCGCATGGCGCCCCCACGATTTACCTGGAAGACAATGCGTTTACCCAAAAACTCAAACAGTTCAAACACGACTATCCTGAGATCACAAAACTGGTGATCATGTCTGCGCATTATGAATCTCCGATCACCACTGTTTCGACTGCGACCCGTTACGAAACGATGTATGACTTCGGCGGATTTCCTAAAGAGCTCTATGAAGTCAAGATGCCCACGCAAGGGGATCCCGTCTTGGGTCAACAGGTCATCGATCTTTTGACCAAAGCCGGTTTATCCGCCAAAGCCACTCAAACCAGACCGTTGGATCACGGGGCTTGGACTTTACTGAAACTGATCGATCCCGACAACACCCTGAAGGTGGTTTTGATGTCGATCCATCCTTTTGAAGACCCATCAAACCTGATGAAGATCGGCCTGGCTTTAAGAGGCCTTGATGATCAGACCGCGTTCATCTTCTCAGGCGGTTTGGTCCATAACCTGGGCTGGCTGGGTTACGGCGAAAAACCGGAGCCACAGGCACTGCGTTTTTGGACCTGGCTGGATTCGGCCATCCAAGCTAAGGATACCTTGAGTCTGACCCAATACACCAAACAGCAAGATGCCCGTTTGGCAGTGCCCAGACCTGAACATTTTGCTGGAATTTTCAGTGTCTATGGTACAATGGATGACAAAGGCAGCGTCAAATTACTGTCCCATATGTTCCAATATGGCACGCTGAGTCTGGACTACTATGAATTCAAAAACGATTAAAGGCATTATCTTTGATTTAGACGGAACCTTGCTGGATACGCTGGGCGATTTGACCACGGCCGTCAATCTGACAGCCAAGGAATATCATCAGCCGCAGCTGACCAGAGAACAGGTTTCCAACAACATCGGCAACGGTTTCAAGGTGACCATCACCAAGAGCCTGCCTGAGGTCGATGAAGCGGAAATTCCCTTTGCCGTTGCGAAGTTCAAAGCCTATTACAGCCGGGTCTATATGGAAGATTCCAAAGCCTATGACGGGATCGATGACTTGCTTGAGATCCTGCAAGCCAGAGGCATCAAGCTGTCTGTGGTGTCCAACAAGGTTCACGACTATGTCGTCGACTTGATCCAGACCCGTTTTCCTTCGATTCACTTCGATCTGATTTATGGCGAAGGGGAGAACCAAAAACGAAAACCGGATCCGCAAGGTCTTCTGGAAGCCTGCAAGGCGATGGGACTGGCTCCTGATACCGTTTTGATGATCGGAGATTCCGATGCGGACCTCTTGAGTGCCAAGGCCATCAACATGCCGATGGTCGCCGTCAGCTGGGGTTTCAACAGCGTCGAAAAGCTGAAAAATGCCGGTTGTCAGCGCTTTGTCTTTCACCCTCAAGAAGTGCTTGAAGCCCTCTAATCCTGTGCTATAATAAAATAGCCGTCGGGGGTATAGCTCAATTGGTAGAGCACTTGGTTCGCAATCAAGGGGTCGAGGGTTCGAGTCCCTTTACCTCCACCATTCTGGTATTAAAAGACCGTTTCTGCGATGAAACGGTCTTTTTTCTTTTGGATAAGGGTAGTTTATCAATTCGCAAGCACGGGTTAACCTGTGTTAGATCTTATACGATGGCCAGCGGTACGACCGGGGTTCCCGTGGCGCCTACAAACTTCATGGGATAACACATCAAGGTGAATTCATAGACTTTGTCTTTGGCCAGTTCATCCAGTTTCATGTTTTCGATCATGGTGATCCCATCGACCACAAACAGATAGATGTGGGCCCAGTGAGTCGATCCGGATACCGGATCGAGTTCTTCAGGGATATCCCAAGACAATTGATCGACCCCAAAGACGACCGGTTTAAAGTTTCTTACCCAGGCGCTGGCTTCGCCGCTGATCCCGGCATACTGTAAAAATTCAGGGGTGTTGTTCCAAAGCAGGTCATAGCCAGTCCGGATCAATATGGCATCGCCTTCCTTAAGGACTGTATGCTGGGCTTTGGCGGCTTCGATCAGATCCTGTGCGGTGATCGCGTAGCGATGAGGCAAGGTCGTGACGCCTTTATACGCCGCCACATCCAGCATGACGCCACGAGCCATAATGGGTTTGAGCGCCTCGGCTCCGTTTTTGGTAAAGCCCTTAGGCGTCTCGATCAGATTGGTGACTTTGATGTCGCCGTGCATCGTCATGTCCAAGGCCTGATGACACAAGGCATCCATATGGGTCCCGCTGTGATCATTCATGATGAAAAAGCCGTTGGCGGTCGAACGCGGTCCTTTGGACTCCGGAAAATAGCCTTCAGAGTGTCCGCGTGAGATGAAATAGTCATAATGCGGCCGATGGTTGGGATACACCGGCATCCCGATGAAACGGGGCTGTTCAAGATTATAGATCTTTCTTTGCTTCAATTCAGTCAGAAACAAGGTCATAGGTCCTCCTTTAAGGATTTATTTGAAACACGCTGAGAGTTGAGTCTGAAAGGCTTGTGCGACGGCCAAGGGATCGGAAGCTTCGTATAAGGAACGTCCGATGATGAAAGAATACAATTCAAGTCCTTTGAAATGAGAGACGTTTTCCGGTTTGAGACCCCCGGTCACACTGACATGAAAGCCAAGGTCGATCAAGGCTTTTATTTTCTCAAGGTCTTCCTTGTTCCAGGGCTTGGCGGCATCACGGGCATGGTGATAGATCACATGGTTGATCCCGACCTGTCGCCACTGTGAAGCCAAAGCCAGATCCCAGCGTCCGTACAGTTCGATTTGGATGTTTTGACCAAACTCTGCCGCCAAGTGTGCCGCATGCTCCATCGTGGCCAGATCGGCTGCCGCAATCACGGTGATCAGATTGGCTCCGCACTCAAACCACATCGACCCGATCGTCTTGACCGCATCGGCGATCTTGAAATCAGCGACCAGTGTTTTATTGGGATACTGCCGATGCAAGACCCTAACGGCTTCTTGGCCTTCACTGGCCAAAAGCACGGTTCCGGCTTCGATGATGTCGACTGTATCGACCAAGTGATCGATGGATAGGATCGTGAGAGCCTGTTTCAGACTGGTCACATCCAAGGCAATCTGCAAGTAGGGTTTCATAAAGGACTCCTTTGGATTGCGGTGCGCGGATTATGGGCATCGACTTGAGTGAACTACACGTTAGCCTCATTATAACAAGTCTTCTGACAAGCAACCGCCTAAGTGAGACCCTGGCCTCAACTAATCATAAAGCAGCCACAGTATTCATATCCCTCGTTTGTAAAAGGCGGCTTGTGTCCTTAAACCAGGGGCGAATGGGGTTTGAAATGGGTGAGAAAGCGGTGACATCCTCGAAGTTGTTTGGGCGCTTTGAACTGGGTATGTTAAAATAGGAGTGCTATGATAAAACTCAAAGTCTTGAAAAATATCTTTATCGTCTATGTCCTGATCTTGGTCTATGGGATGGTCTTGTTTCACCGTAATCTCGATTTTTCATGGATGGTCACCGGCGGATTCAGTAAACTGAACCTGCTTATGGCCGATTCCACCAACCTGATTCCTTTTGCGACCGTCAACCGTTATCTGTCGGTTTTGGATCGACCCAGCGGTTTTGGTCTGTTTCTATACAATGTCATCGGCAACATGATCATCCTGATCCCGTTTGGTTATTTCTTTCCGATCGTCAGCAGACGCGCGAAGCAATGGTGGTTTTTTGCTTTGGCGGCTTTGGTTTTCATCTTGATGATCGAAGCGATGCAGTATCTGTCGATGAGCGGTTCGCTGGATGTCGATGATGTCATCTTAAACTTCATCGGTGCCATGATCGGATACTTCCTGTGTCCTTTAAAAGGTCAACCCCTTCAGAAATAAGTTGTGAAAGCAGGTCCTATGTTTAAATTCATCAATCAATACCGCGGTCTCAACCGTGACATCTATATTCTATTTCTGGGTCGTGTGATCGGTGCCTTGGGTACCTTCATTTGGCCTCTTTTGACTTTGATCCTCAAGGTCAAACTTCACTATTCGGCCTCACAGATCGCGCTCATCATGGTGCTGGGTTTTGCCTGTAATCTGCCGGCGTCCATGATCGGCGGTAAACTGACCGATCGATACGGCCGCAAAAAGATCATCATCAGTGCCAACATCCTGATGGTGAGCTGTTTCTACATCAATGCCTTCATTCCGATCTCGACTTTGACCGTCGTGTTCTTTTTCATCTCCAGCTTCTTTGGGACCTTGCAGGGGCCGGCCTTTGATGCGATGCTGGCAGACAAATCGACGTCTGACCAACGGGCCAAAGCCTATTCGCTGAGCTATATGGGCTTTAATCTGGGCTTCATCTTAGGGCCGATGATCGGCGGTTTTCTGTTTAAAGATTTCCTGTGGCTGGCTTTTCTGATCGATGGGACAACCTCTTTGCTGGGGACCTTGATGATCTGGTTCTTCATCAAAGAAACCAAGCTGGGCGACATCAAGCACACCCTCAATGCGTATGAACAGACCCAGGAAGGGGAAAGCACCCTTTCGATCATCAGACGTTCCAAGACCTTATGGATCTATCTGGCCTGCAGTTCCTTGGTCGGTCTGATGTATACCCAAACCAATTTCCTCTTGCCGATTCAATTGGAAGCCACGATCCAAAACTACTCCGAAGTCTATGGCTTCATGTATTCGCTCAATGGACTGGTCGTTATTTTGGCAACGCCCGTCTTGACCTTTTATCTCAAGAAAGTCAACGAAGTCAACAAGTTTGGGATCGCGATCCTTTTCTTCATGTCCAGTTTTCTGGTCTATGCCTTTTTCGGCAATCTGATCCTGCTTTTATTCATGGGCATGATCGTGTTTACGCTTGGGGAAGTCATCAATACGATTGCCAATGCGGCCTATTTCTCCCGCCGCGTACCCGCTTCGCATCGGGGTCGCATCTCTTCAACGATCGGGATCATTTCTGCCGTCATCGGGTCGGTAGCCCAGATCACGTTTGGTTTTGTCGTGGATCTTTTGCCTTATCAGATGTGCTGGATGATCATCATTTCTTTAGGCATCTTGGCTTTAACGCTGATTCCGCTGTTTAGACGCAGCGATCGGCGGGATTATCACTTACTCTACGAGGACACCCTATGAAAACTTTATTTCAACTCAGTTTTATGCCTTGGATCATCCTTATTCCGATCATTGCCTTATTGTTTCTGATTGCCCCGATCCTGATCGGTTTCATCGTTTACCGTGATGCACTCAAACGCAAGGTCTTGTCTCCGCTGGTTTGGGCCATCGTGGCAGCGTTGGTTCCGTTTTACATCGGTCTGCTTTTGTATGTGATCATCGGGGTCACCCAGACGGATGAGCGGTCACAATCATGAGTTTCATCGATCTGCACAATCACTGCTTTGTCGGCTTGGATGACGGGATCCAAAGTGAAGAAGACGCGTTGATGATGCTTCATACCGCCATTTTAAGCGACATCAAAATCATGTATGTCACGCCGCATCGCGAACCCAAAGGCCGTTTTGACCCTGAGAATGAAACCGTCATCAAGGCGTGGAAGAAACTCAAACAACTGGCTTACAGCCATAATCTGGACATCGACATCCGTTATGGAGAAGAGTTCAGGATCAAAACCGATTCGATCGACTTGATCAACTCGGAAGAGATCTTATGTTACAGCGGGACCAATTATGTGCTGATTGAATTCACCCGTACCAATGTTTTTTCAAAACTGGCTCACCAAGCCATCGAGGCCTTGCAATCCACTAACAAGAAAATCCTGATCGCTCATCCAGAGCGTTACTTTGATGATGTCAACGAAGGCATCAAAACCTGTAAGGAATGGGTCAATCAAGGCTGTTACCTTCAAATCAACCGGACCTCATTGATCGGTGTCCATGGCATCTATGCTGAAAAAATCGCCCATAAACTGATCAAACTGGGGTTGGCTCATGTGATCGCCACGGATGCTCATGAATCCAAAGGATCTCGAATTTGCCGTCTGGATGACATCTATTTTCAAATCATCAAGAAATACAGCCAATATCAAGCCGATATGCTTTTCTTGATCAATCCGGCCCATCTGACTGAAAACGAACCGATGGAAAGCGTGATCAAACCAAAACACCGCTTCGTTTTGATCCGGAAATTCAAAGAGAAGATCAGAAAACCAAGACACGAGAAAGTCGTGAAGCAGACAGAAGTACCTGTCACACCTCAAGATGATCTGGGTTCTTCATCGAATAAGGTTGAAAACGAGCAAGAAAACACAGCACCTGTGGAAGGGGAATAATATGGGAAAAATCTTATTGACCGGTGGGTTAGGGTATATCGGTTCACACATCATCGCCTCAATGCAAGATCCGGAATCGGTTTTGATCGCAGACAATCTGTTCAATTGTGATTTGGAACAGATCAAACGGCTTCAAAACATAGTTCCGATCCAGCAAGTTCAACTGGTCACGGTCGATTGTGCGGACTTGGGCGAATTCGAAACAGTCTTTAAAGAAAACGAGATCAGTGCCGTTATTCATCTGGCAGGTTATAAAGCCGTCGGACTGTCGGTTGAAAAACCGATGGAGTATTATAAGAACAACCTGAATGCGACGATGAACGTCCTGATCCTGTGTGAAAAATACAAAGTCAATCAGTTGATTTTCAGTTCTTCGGCAACCGTCTACGGGGCTCAGGTCTCTCCGATGAATGAATCGATGACCTTATTAAAAACCTCCAATCCTTATGCGGAAACCAAAGCCATCAGCGAACGCATGATCGAAGACTATTGTTTGGTTCATCCTGAAATGGCAGCGACCTCGCTGCGCTATTTCAATCCGGTCGGAGCACACCCCAGCGGTTTGATCGGTGAGATCCCCAACGGCGTACCCAACAACCTCTTGCCTTATGTTCAGCAAGTCGCCAGCGGCAAACGGCCGCTGTTGAGTGTCTATGGGGCAGACTATCCGACCCCAGACGGAACGTGTATTCGAGACTACATCCACGTGATGGATCTGGCCAGCGCCCACCTGTGTGTGCTGAAAAAACCTCAGCCGGGCTATCGGGTTTATAATGTCGGGACCGGTGAAGGGACCTCGGTCTTAGGCTTGATTTCTGCGTTTGAAACAATCAATCAGGTCAAAGTACCTCATCAGATAACAGGCAGACGGTCCGGAGATCTTCCGGTCAGTACCGCCGATGTATCCAAGATAAAAAACGAACTGGGTTGGTCAAGTCAATACAGCATTGAAGACATCTGCAAGGATGCGTGGCATTTCGAACAGCATCACCACTAAAATGAGTTCTCTTACTTTGCCTACCAAAGTCCGTTTGATCAGGCATCAAAGCTTGGTTCAGATTCTGAAAGAAACCCTTTCAGACGCTAAAACGGTTTTATTTCTCGAGGAAGACCTGGCGCTTTCAGCGCTGCTTTTGCCTGTCATCGAGGAATACAGAGGGCAAGGAAAGCTCGTCTGGATCAAAGAAATCTCCTTAGTCTTGACACCCAAAGCCATTTTGCAGGCCCTAAGCGCTCTTGACGCTTTCAATGCCGATCAGTTTCTGGTCATCGGCAATGATGCTGCGTTGGATCTGGCTAAGGCTGTGTCATTGGTCTTGCCTTGGATTAAGAAAACAAATAGTGAAGAAGCCCTCTTCAAAAAGATGACCGAGCTAGGTCATCAGGAACACATCCAACGAGTGACCCTGAAAGCCGTCTTGACCACGTCGCAATGCGGCAGTGCCCTGATGGGTTGGGTCAGGGTGCTGGACGAAGCGACCCAAACGCTGATCGTGCTAGAGCATCCGGATCTGGCTTTTGATGATGCTTTGATCTTCATGGATGAGTCAGTGTCTTTATCGCCTTCGCAACTGCTTACCTCAGGCATGAAAGCCTTAAGCCAGGCTGCCGATGCCTATTGGTCTACATCAGCGACCCCTGTAATACGACACCTATCCCTCAATGCGATCCGCAAGATCGTAACGACCTTGCCCATCCTATTGAAAAAGACAGATCATCATGAAGCCCGTGAACAGATGATGATCGGGTCTTTGATGGCGGCTTTTGCCATCAGCAACACCCGTTTGTCCGCAGCCACATCGACCGGCTTGATTATAAACGCGCTGACCGGTATGGATCCGGGCTTGGCCGGAGTTTTAATTTTACCGGAGCTGCTCAGACACAATCTTGGGTCCATCCAAAATCCCGAGAGCCTGTATGAAGCTTTCAACATCGATAACCCGGAAGGGCTGATGAGCTGGATCGAAACCAACGCCCAAGGGCTTGCCTCGACTAAACTCTCGGATTATGCGGTAGAGTCAGAAGATCTGAACCGTTTGAGCATGAAGATCGAGGATCTTGGTGCTTTGAAAAACAATACCGTGGCTTTGACTGCGGATCACTTGACTGCTATCCTAAAACGTCATCTATGAGGCGTTTTTTAGATAAAGCGATACTCGTGAATTGTCTTGCTACACATTTTTTAACACGAAGCGTATAATGAAAAAGCATTTAAGGAAAGGAATCCCTCTGATTTTTCAGAGTCAATAGGTATCATGTCAGAAAATCAAAATCTCGATCCCAAATTCAACCCGTTTAAAGCCCGTCCCAAGAAAGGCACCAAAATCAAAAAGATGATTGCGGTCGTTTCCGGAAAAGGCGGAGTCGGAAAATCGACTGTGGCCGCTTTTTTGGCCAGTCATGCCCAGAAAGCCGGTTTTCAGACCGGATTGATCGATGGGGACATCGTAGGGCCTTCCATGGGACAATTTTTCAACATCCACACGCAGGCCTTTGGCAGCGATGACGGTATTTTGCCGTATGAAACTGAAAGCGGACTTAAAGTCATCACCTCCAACATGCTGGTGGAAACAGACACTACCCCGATCTTGTGGCGCGGAGCCCTGATCACCAACGCGGTCAAGCAATTCTATACGGATGTCGCATGGGGCGAATTGGATCTGGTGGTCGTGGATATGCCTCCGGGAACCGGGGACATCGCCCTGACGGTCTTTCAGTCCTTACCGATCGACGGGATCATCATCGTCACAACCCCTCAGGATGTCGTATCGATGATCGTATCCAAAGCCATTGAAATGGCACAGAAGATGGGAGTTCCCATTTTGGGCATCATCGAAAACATGAGTTTCATGGATTGTGACGGCTGCGGAAAACGCCATTATCCTTTCGGACAATCCAAGATCCAGGTCTTGGCTGACAAATACAATTTACCGGTCATCGCGCAATTGCCGATCATACCGCTTTTTAATCAGTTGGCGGATGAAGGCCGTATCGAAGAAGTCGACAGTGAAGACTTTGTCTGGCTGGTTGAATCTTTGATGGTGGAATAAGTATGTTTGAAACTGCCAGATCCATCAAAAGAAGAGATCCTGCGGCCAAAAGCCTGCTGGAAGTCGTCTTGCTTTATCCTGGCTATCATGCGGTGATCCTGCATCGCATCGCACATTTTTTGTATCGCGGGCATGCCTTTTTTCTGGCACGGGCCATCTCTCAATTCAACCGGTTTTTGACCGGCATTGAGATCCATCCCGGAGCCAAGATCGGCAAGCGTCTGTTCATCGATCACGGGATGGGCATCGTCATCGGAGAGACCTCTGAAATCGGCGATGACTGTACGCTGTACCATATGGTCACCTTAGGCGGGGTCAATCTGGATCCGGTCAAGCGTCATCCTACCCTTAAAAACCGGGTCATGGTTGGGGCAGGGGCTTCCATTCTGGGTGCGGTCACCATCGGAAACGATGTCAAGATCGGGGCCAATGCGGTCGTGGTCAAGGATGTTCCGGATGGGGAGACCGTCATCGGCCATCGCTATGATCAACATACTCAACATTCAAAAGCAGCTTGATCAAGCTGCTTTTCTTTAGAGAAAATCAATCCTGATCAATTCAACCCGGATGTCTGTGCCTTTGATAATAACTAAACAAAAGTTTAGTTTATTCCTTATGATATACTGTATTTAATACTTAGGAGTTATTATGACCTGGAACTATGTCCCCGAGCTGATCTCCGCTTCTTTCTTGCTGGTCATCATCTCATATTCCATGCGTTACCGCATGGTCCCCAACCGGCGAAACCGTCTTTTCGTTGCGATGATCATCATGGTGTTTATCTTTGTGTTCTTGTCGATCACGACCGTCATGATGACAAGTCATCCCGAAGCGGTATCCGATCCTCTGAATGTTCTCGTTCATACCTTGTTTTTCATCGCGTATCCAATGGTTCCTGTCCTGTTTTTCTGGTATCTGATCTGTGTGATTTATGAACACAACGACCGTTTGATCAACAGGATCATGGTCATATCGTATTTGCCCAAACTGATTTATGATGTTTTTGTCTTGCTCAATCCGTTTACCAAGATGATGTGGGAGATCAGTCAGAGCACCGGATACATCGCGTATTGGGGTGAATCCTTGATCTTTGTGATCGCCATCTTCTATATGCTGGTCATCATGATTTTGGCCTTGTTGAATAAAACAGTGCTCAGCCAGCAACTGACCCGGGTCATTCTTGCCTATAATCTGATCTTTATTGCCTTCCTGGTGATCGAGTACTTTTTTCCGACCTTGGTTTTGGGCGGAACAGCAGCGACGCTGTTTATTTTCATCCTGTATCTCTATATTCAAAATAAAGAAATGATGACTGATCGACTGACCAACCTGATGAATCGCTCTGCGGCCGTTGAACAGTTGCGTCTGTTGGATAAATCCGATAAATCAGCCCACCTCATACTGATTTCATTGAGCGATTTCAGAACGATCAACGGCTTGTACGGGCAAGCGTTTGGAGATGGACTGCTTCAGTATATCTCAGAATTTCTGGTAAGCTTGACCCGTCGCGAGGAGGTCTTTAGGTATTCCGGGGATATGTTTCTGCTGATCTTGCGTGAAGAACAACTCAAGGTCAATGAGATCCTGGCTGCGATCATCGATCGCTTTAAAAGCAATTTTACGGTTAAAGACACAACGACGTCCATCAGGGCCAAGTTCGTCTATGCCTTATACCCTCAACATGTCAAATCCAGTGAAAATGTGGTGGCCTTGCTTGAATTTCTGATCGCCAAAGCCAAAGCTGATCCCAAAGAAAACCTGTACCGATCCTCGGAACGGTCCCTGAATGACATGACACGGCGCTCACGCATCATTGAAATCATCAAAAAAGCCGTGGTAAACGATGGCTTTTCGATTGCCTTGCAACCGATCTATTCGATTACGGACCGCACCTTTACCAAAGCAGAAGCCTTGCTTCGTCTCTATGATGAACAACTGGGGGTCATCTCTCCATCAGAGTTCATCCCCTTGGCAGAAGAGGCCGGTCTGATCATCCCCATCGGAAACCTGGTCACGCGTAAAGCAGTCATGTTCATCAAACGGTGCAATGATCAAGGATTCTTCTTAGACAGCATTTCGGTGAATTATTCAGCCAATCACATGAGTAAATTTCAATTGGTATCCGACGTCATGACCTTGATCGAAAAAGAAGGGATCTTTCCATCTCAGCTCAAAATTGAGATCACGGAAAGCATCTTTATCTCAGAATATACCCAGATCATCGCCAACATCGCGTCACTCAATAAAGCCGGCATCGGAATCTATCTCGATGATTTCGGGACCGGATTCTCCAATTTGGCTTCGGTGGTCAAACTGCCGCTGGAATGTGTCAAATTTGATCGATCCTTGATTTTGGAATCCACCGGAAGCCTAAAATCGATGGCGATGGTCAAAGGCCTGGTCATGGCGTTCAAACAAAGCGGTTTCCCGACTTTGGCAGAAGGGGTCGAGACCCCTGAACAGGAAGCGATGGTTGAGGACTTGGGTTTTGATTTGATTCAGGGTTATCTGAAAAGCAAACCCTTAAGTCCCAAAGAATTCCTGACCTTTATGACAGAACAAAAAAATGAGCATTGAGTGCTCATTTTTTTCTGGTCATGATTTGTTCGCGATTGGGTCCGTTGGAGACCAAGGCGATGGGAATCCCGATCAGTTCTTCCAAACGATCGACATACGCTCTGGCTTCTTTGGGTAAATCGTCATAATTACGTACGGCGGAAATATCACAGTTCCAGCCTTTGAGGGTCTCATAGATGGGGACACTGTGTTCAAGACGGGTAATGTTGGGGAAGTGTTCACGGCGTTTGCCGTCGACTTCATAGGCCACACAGATTTTGATTTCACTGAGATAGCCCAGGACATCCAAATTGGTGACACAGACATGGGTCGCCCCTTGGACCTGACAGCCGTAACGGGTCGCCACGGCATCGAAGTAGCCCATCCGTCTGGGTCTTCCGGTGGTGGCGCCGTATTCGCCGGCATCACCGCCTTTGGAACGCAGGATCTGTGCTTCATCGAGATCATGGATCTCGGTGACAAAAGGTCCGGCTCCGACTGAGGAAGAATACGCCTTGGTGACGGCCCAGATCTCATCGATGGCTTTGGGCAGCCCGGCGCCGATCGGACCATAGAAAGACAGGGTCGATGACGACGTCGAATACGGATAGATCCCAAAATCCGGATCTCTTAAGGCACCCAACTGGCCTTCCAACAAGACGACTTTCTTTTCATCCAACGCGGTTTGAAAGAATTTAAAGGTATCGTGGACATAAGGCGCGATCAAGTTGCGGTATTGGATCAGTTCCGCCATGATGTCTTCTTTGATCAGCGGTTCTTTGCCGTAAAGATGAACCAGTAAGGTGTTTTTAGCCGGTAAGATGCGGTCCAGCTTTTCTGACAGCCAGGCTTCATCAAACAGTTCAGAGACCTGAAAGCCGACCTTGGCATATTTGTCGGCATAGAAAGGTGCGATCCCACTCTTGGTGGAACCGAAAGCGCCTTTGCCCAAGCGTTCTTCTTCGTACTTGTCGAAGTTGACATGATAGCTCATGACGATCTGGACGCGGTCTGAGACGATGATCGTCGGGGTCGGCACATTGCGTTCTGACAATTCGCGGAGTTCTTTGATGAAGGCCGGAATGTTTAAGGCAACGCCGTTACCGATGACATTGGTGATGTGCTTGTAGAAAACTCCGGAAGGCAACATATGCAAGGCAAACTTGCCATAGCCGTTGATGATGGTATGGCCGGCATTGTTGCCGCCTTGGTAACGAACGACGATGTCTGATTCTTTGGCGAAGACATCGGTAAGTTTACCTTTGCCTTCATCGCCCCAATTGGCGCCGACGACCGCTTTAATCATGGGTGTGCTCCTTTATTTTTTCTAGATAATGATCTGCGACATACAAACCGTGGGCTGCTGCCTGAGACAAGGAACGGGTAAACCCGGCACCGTCTCCGATCGCATAGACGTCTTGCGTGTGGACCAGTTCGAAATCGCGTGTTTCAGGACGGGCAGAATAGTATTTGCATTCGACCCCGTACAGCAAGGTATCGGCATTGGCCGTGCCCGGGGCGATCGCATCCAGGGCCTGCAGGGTTTCGATGATGTTGTCGAGCTGACGCTTGGGCATGCACAGCGACAAGTCGCCGGCCACGGCTTTCAGCGTAGGCTGGACCGTGTTTTGAGCCAATCGTTTTTCATCGGTGCGGCGTCCCTGCATCAGATCCCCGAACCGCTGAACCAAGACTGAACCGCCACTGATCAGGTTGCCCATATGGGCCACATGACGGGCATAATCGATCGGATCGTTGAAGGGTGTCGTAAACTTGATGGTCGCCAACAAGGCGAAATTGGAATTGTGGGTCTTCTTTTCTTCTTCTTTGAAGGCATGGCCATTGACCGTCAGGATGTCATTGGTGTTTTCCATGACGACATGACCGCGTTCATTGAAGCAAAACATGCGGGTAATGTCTCCGTACTTCTTGGATCGGTACCAGATCTTAGGCTCATAGATGATTTTGGAGAAATGTTTCCAAACCTCATAGGGCAATTCGACCCGAACCCCGATGTCGACCTGATTGTTGATGAGCGGGATCTTGTTTTTCTGGCACCAGGAAGAGAAGAAACGGCTTCCGGCACGGCCGACGGCGAAGATGATCGAATCGGCAGCCACGTCGAAAGTCTGTTTGGATTTGGTGTAGGTTACGATCTTGTTTTTGGCATCGACGTCTTTGACTTCGGTGTCGGTGAGGATCGTGATCTTATCGCGTAAGGCTTCCACCAGTTTGACCATGGTGGAATAGTTCGCATCGGTTCCCAGGTGTTTGACCTGGGCTTGCTGCATATGCAGATCATGCTGAAGACACAGGGTCTTGAGGTCATCCGAAGGCTGATAGCGTTCGGTGGTGGCCCCGTGACTGACCAGGATGGCATCCGCTTGTTCAATGTAGTCTAAAACAGTCTTGTTGGGCAGAAAATCAGTCAACCAGCCCCCGTATTCGGTTGAAATGATGTATTTTCCATCTGAATAGGCGCCGGCGCCGGCCAAACCTTCCATGACGCCGCAAGAAGGGCAGTTGATGCAGGAAGGGACCTTACCGGTAATGATCGGGCAGCTGCGATGGGTGATATCGTGGCCTTTTTCGATCAGGGTGATTTTGAGGGTGGGTTGCTTTTCGATAAGACGGGTCGCAGCCATGAGGCCGCTGATTCCGCCACCGATGATGACGACGTTGACTTTGTCCATAGTTTCCTCCAACGTCCATTATTTTACCTTATAAAGGAACTTTATACAACCAGGTTTGACAGAGCTTAGCCGCTGTGTCAGAATAAATCCGAGGTGTTTTATGGGAACCAAAGTATCAGCCGTCTTAGATTTCAATTCACAATTCAAAGGCCAGCTCAAACTTAGAGAAGGGGCCATCGATATCGGCTTAGAAGCCAATGAAGCCAGGCCATACGATCTGCTTCAAGGGGCTTTGGCCGCTTGTCTGCATTCCACTTTTCTGGATATCCTGGAGAAGAAAAGACTGACGATCGATTTTGCCCATTATGAGATCGAAGGCGAAAAACGAGAAGAAGTCCCCACGACTTTGAAATCCGTAAAAGTGACCGTCACCTTGCCTAAGGGCCAGGAAGAAGTGTTGACCAAATCGATGATGCTGGCTAAAAAATATTGTTCTGTCTTTTCAACCCTTTCTAATGTGGCCGAAATGGAATTGGTCATTAATTATAAATGACTTGATTTTAACAAAGACGGGTGTATGATATTGAAGTGTGTGGATAAAAAACCTATGAAAAAACAACGATTTATAGATAAATTTACCTTTGGGAAATTAAAACCGGTCCAACAGATTGTTCTTTCGTTTGCCGGCGTCATTTTTAGCGGAGGCGTGCTCTTGTGGCTGCCCATCAGCAATCAAGCGACCGCGACCCCGGCGCCTTTTCTCGATCATCTGTTCATGTCAACTTCAGCCGTGTGTGTCACGGGTTTGGCCACCATCATCCCGGCTACGCAATACTCCTTGTTTGGTCAGATCGTCATGATTGCCCTGATGCAGATCGGCGGATTGGGCTTGATGACCATGATCGCAGCCTTTGTCATCTTCTTAGGCAGTAAAATGACTTTGTCTGATCGCTTGTCGATCCTGGAATCCACCAACCGATCCGGATTTGTTGATTTCCGAAAATTCCTGCTCAACATCATCAAATATACCTTTGTCTTTGAATTTACCGGTTTTCTGATCATGTGTATCCAACTAGTCCCGGAATACGGGCTGTGGACGGGCATGTTCAAGTCCTTGTTTACCGCCGTTAGTGCCTTCTGTAATGCTGGACTCGATGTTTTTGGCCCTGTCAACATGGCACCTTACGTCAGTAACTGGATCATGAGCGGCACCGTATCCGCCTTAATCGTCATGGGCGGCTTGGGCTTTGGGGTCTGGTTCGATCTGTCTCAGGCGTCCAAATCGGTCCTAAAGAAAAATCAAACGCTCAAACGCATCATTCAACACTTAAAAGTACATACCAAGGTGGCGGTCATCATGACGCTGACCCTGATCTTCTCAGGCATGGCTTTGATTTTTATCATCGAATATGCCAATCCGAACTCTTTGGCTCCCTTGCCTTTGGATACCAAGATATTGGCCAGTCTGTTTCAATCCGTGACCTTAAGAACGGCCGGGTTTTCGACGCTGGATATCGGCTTACTGAGACCGGCGAGCCAAATGATCATGATTGTATATATGTTCATAGGGGGATCCCCGGGCGGTACTGCCGGCGGAATCAAGACCACGACCTTTGCGATTTTGGTCCTGATGATCAGTGCTGAACTGCGCGGTCAGAAAAACATCGTCATCTTTGGAAGGACGATCGAACGGGAAATATTCAGAAAAGCCTTTATCATTGCGTTTATGCTGCTGATGACCTTACTGACGGGGATCTTGATCCTGACCCTGATCGAACCCACCAGCGGCGGCCGCTTCAGTTGGCTGGCCCTGTGCTTTGAAGCCACTTCCGCCATCGCGACCGTGGGCTTGTCTATGGGCATTACGCCATTCTTGACGGCAGGCGGTAAAATGGTTCTCATTGCCTTGATGTATCTGGGGCGTATCGGTCCCTTGACCTTATTGCTGAGCATCGGTAATCACAACAAACATGCCAAAGCCAATGACATGACATACCCGTCTGCCAACATACTGGTTGGTTAAAAGGAGACACACATGAAACAAAAAACATACGCCGTTTTAGGCTTAGGGGTCTTTGGATCCACCATCGCCAAGACCCTCAGTGAATACCACTGCGAAGTCATTGGAATCGATTCTGATCTGACCTGTGTCGAACGTGTGGCTGAATTTGCGACTCAAGCGGTCCAAGCTGATTTTACCGACATCGACCAGTTGCGTGAACTGGGTATCCAAGACGTGGATGTGGCGGTTGTTGCGACCGGCAGCCGATTGGAATCCTCCATCATGGCCGTCCTCCATTTGAAAGAACTGGGTGTGCCTTATATCGTGGCCAAAGCCAAAAACAAACTCTACATGCAGATCCTTTTAAAGGTCGGTGCCGATAAGGTCATCCGTCCTGAAAAGGAAATGGGCGAACGGGTCGCCAAGACCTTATTGAGCCGCAATGTCGTCGATATGATCGACATCGATGAAGATTACTCCATCATGGAATTGACCGCTCCCACCGAATGGGTCGGCTTTGCCCTTAAGAATCTGGATGTCAGAAACAAATTCGGGCTCAATATCCTGGGTGTTCGCAACGGGGAAGAAGCCAAACTCAATTTCAACATCAACGGCGATTACATCGTCAAATCCAACGATCAGCTCTTGGTCATCGTCGAAGCCAACAAGTTCGAAGCGATGGAATATCAGGGACAACTCTAAGAACGGCCAAGCCGTTCTTTTTTTATTTTTTCAGCGATCTTCGCTTATAATAGAATCATGATAAAACGAATCGGCGTAGAGCTCAAAGAAGGTTGTGACATACAAGGAGGCGATTTGGCCATCAAAGCGCTTCAGGAGTGCCTGGTGTTTGACGAGGTGTATTCCGTCAATCCCGGCTTGCTTAGACTGGAAGACCCGTTGTTCATCAGTGCTGTCACCGACATCAATCTCAGACTGAAACAAGGGATTCGATCCGTGTTGAACCAAGGACATTTTCCTTTGGTGTTTGGAGGCGATCATGCCTTGGCCATCGGCAGTATCTCTGCGAATATGACTGAGGATACCGGGGTACTGTGGATCGATGCCCACGGCGACTGTAATACCGTGGAATCCTCCCCCAGCCACCGCATCCACGGGATGCCGCTGGCTGTCTTACAGGGCCATGGCCACCCCAGACTGACCGCGATGAATGAGGTGGTCTTGAAAGCCAAAGACATCCTGCAGATCGGGATAAGGTCTTTGGATGACGAAGAACAGGCCCTGATGGATCGCTGGGGCGTACGTTATATTACGATGGCCGAGATCAAAGCTAAGGGCTACGGCTGGATGATCAAAGAAGTGGCGGCTTTCGTCGACGCCCATCCGCGCATCCATGTGTCTTTTGATTGCGACAGTGTCGATCCGAAAGATGCCCCGGGGGTCAATACCCCGTATAAAAACGGACTCAGTCTCAGTGATGTCATGACGCTTTTGACATCCCTGGATTACGATAAAGTATTCAGTATGGACATCGTCGAATTCAATCCGACAAGAGACAACGGTCAAACCAAGGCGATGATTCTCGCCATTGACGCTCTGGTCAGCGGCAAGAAAGGTAAATAATGAATCCGATCATATTGGCCATCGATCAAGGAACCAGCAGTTCTCGAGCCATCATTTTCGACAAACAGCTCAACATCCTGTCGATCGGGCAAAAAGAGTTTCCGACGTATTATCCTCAACCCTCCTGGGTCGAACAGAATGCCGATGAGATCTTCGCATCGGTCGTCTCGGTCGTGTCTGAAAGTTTGGCCAAAGCCAGGCTCAAAGCCAGCGATCTGGGGGCCATCGCCATCACCAATCAGCGCGAAACCACGGTCCTGTGGGACAAAAGCACCGGCAATCCGGTCTATTTTGCCTTGGTTTGGCAATCCCGTCAAACCGCGGAACTGTGCGAGCAGAAACGCAAACAAGGCTTTGAACCCTTGTTTAAACGCAAGACCGGCTTGGTCTTGGATCCCTACTTTTCGGCCTCCAAGATCCGCTTTATCCTGGATCACATCGACAACGGCCAAGCGAGAGCTCAAGCCGGCGACCTGTGTTTTGGGACGATCGATACCTGGCTGACCTATAAACTGACCAAAGGCAAAAGTTTCAAAACCGATGTCTCCAATGCGTCAAGAACCTTACTGATGGACATCGAATCCTGTACCTGGGATGAAGAATTATGCCGGGCCTGGAATATCCCGATGATCCTTTTACCTCAGATCGTCGATACCAGCGAGATCGTCGGCGTGACCGATCCCTCGTTTTTCGGGGCCGAGATCCCCATCGCAGCTTTGGTGGGCGACCAGCAGGCGGCCTTGTTTGGCCAACTGTGTCTGAATGCCGGAGATGTGAAGAATACTTACGGCACCGGGTGTTTCATGCTGATGAATACCGGGGAGTCCCGAATTCAATCTCAAAACGGCTTGTTGAGTACCGTCGCATGGCGTTTCAATCATAAGACGGTCTATGCTTTGGAAGGCAGCGTGTTTGTGGCCGGATCGGCCGTTCAATGGTTGCGGGACGGTTTAGGGCTGATCAGACGTTCCGAAGAGACCCAAGCCATCTGCGAAAGCGTGAAAGATACCAACGGGGTCGTGGTCGTACCGACTTTTGTCGGTTTGGGAGCACCGTACTGGAATCCTGATGTCCAAGGGGCCATATTCGGTCTGACCCGCAGTGCGACGGATGCTCACCTCATCCGGGCCACCCTGGAATCGATTGCCTATCAAAGCCATGACGTCATCAAAGCCATGGAAAAGGATGCCCATCAAGCCATTAAAAAACTCAAAGTCGACGGCGGGGCTTCCCGCAATGACTTCCTGATGCAGTTTCAATCCGATATCCTGGATACCCAGGTCGTCAGACCCTCGATCTCCGAAACGACAGCCCTGGGCGCAGCCATGCTGGCCGGTTTGGCTGTGGGGATCTATAAGAACACCGATGAGCTTTCCAAGGTCTGGAAAGCCTCGCAAACCTTTAACCCCGCAATGAATGACAAGACCAGAGCTGAAAAACTGGCACTGTGGCACATGGCCATTTCCGCCGTGACCCATTTCAAAACCAACAATGACGAACGTTAAACTGGAAGTCTGCTGCGGCAGCGTCGAAGATTGTCTGAGTGCCCAACGGGCCAAAGCAGACCGGATCGAGTTGAACTCCGCCCTGGAACTGGGCGGCTTGACCCCGTCTTTGGCTTTATTTGAGATCGCCAGAAAACAAGTCAGCTTACCGATCATGGTCATGATCCGGCCTCATAATGGGCCTTACCATTACAGTGATCTTGATTTTGAAGTCATGAAACAGGATGCGGTGACCTTGCTGGACAAAGGGGCTGACGGGATCGTGTTTGGGATCTTGACCCCTGAAGGGCTGATCGATGAAGGACGCGTCAAAACCATGGTGGCTTTAGCCAAAGGCAAAGAAACCGTCTTCCATAAAGCCATCGATGAGACCAAAGACATCGAAGGGTCGCTACAAGCCTTGATCCGCTGCGGTGTAACCCGCGTTTTGATCGGCGGGGGTTTGGGTAAAATCGATACCTATTTGCGCTTTATCGGAACCCTGCAGGCCCGATACGGCTCACAGATCCAGTTGCTTCCGGGAGGCGGGGTCCACATCGGAAACCTGCAGGCCGTACTCAAAGAAACCGGGGTCACTCAGGTCCATATGACCGGCAAACGATTGGAAGTCCATCCGATCACCAAGACCTCACATGCCGTGGTCGATGAAGCGACCCTGAAGGTTGTCGTCTCTGCCTTAAAATAACAGCGTAAACGCTGTTTTTTTTGGCTTTTTGAGTTTGAGTGACCGATGGTGTAAAATAAGACTGACTTCGTGGAGGAATGGGTATGCGGAAACTTCTAATCATCGGTTTAGGCCTGCTTTTGGGACTGGGCGGCTGTATCAAACAGATCCCGATCCAGGCGCCTTATGTCCTTGACTATGGGACTCAATTGCCCACAGGCCGCTATGAGATCAATACCCATCCTTATTTCGGGGTCGGCTATGTGTTTGACTTGGCGGATGAACCTGAATTTGACGCGCTTAAAGTCTATGTCATCCATGATGAGATGGAGTTGGCCTTACTGATGGCCATCTCGATGGATACACGGGCCAAGGATCTCTATTTCGTAGAAGACAGAGATCTTGATTACGATAAAATGTGGCTCTTTCTGAGTGCGCTGGCGGTCAATGAAGTCCAGATCGATGCGGGCATCGTTAAAGTCCCCGACAATGACCCCAAGGCCACTTACGCAGTCTATACCTTTACTTATGATTTCGATCGGATCAACACGGTCGAAAATGCGATCGATGAATGGACCTATACCCTCAAGAGCAGTTTTTATACGGATCGTCAAAAAGCCGAAGGCAGTCTCATCACGCTCTTGGAGGCCGTTGCTTATGATGATGAAGCGCTCAAGGATACGCTGCGGACCGATGATGGTTTTACGGCCTTAGGCGTCTTCAAAGACGGTCAAGCCGTTTGTAACGGGTATTCTCAAGCGTATATGGGACTGTTGAAAGATCTCAGTGTCCCGGCCATCATGGTGGGCTCCGATGTGGAAGACCATGCCTGGAACCTGGTCTTTGTCGATGGGACTTGGTCCTATGTGGATTCGACTTGGGAAGACAATACCTATGCGACCACAGACTATTGGAACTATTTCCTGATCGATCAGGCGACCTTGGAGATCGATCACCGCTGGGACAGCGGAACCCATGATACGCTGGACGCTCAAGCCTATAGCCTGTTTGCCCAGTATGTGTTTCCTCAAACAAAAGACGCTCAGTGATGAGCGTCTTTTTTATACTTGTTTATTTTGGCATCCAGATCAGCCAAATCATGATGTATCCGGTGATGACCGCGATGAGGGTGAAGGGCACCCCGATGCTCATGAACTGCTTGGTGGAGACTTCATAACCTTCTTTGCGCAGGATCCCGATCCCGGCGATGTTGGCTGAAGCCCCGATCGGGGTCAGGTTTCCACCCAAGGTAGCGCCGCACAACAGGCCGAAATACAGGATCGTCGGTTCGATGTTGAGGGAAGTGGCCAAAGCGGCAACGACAGGAAGCATCGTGGCGACATAAGGAATGTTGTCGATGAAGGCAGACAGGAAGACAGAGACCCAAACGATCAGGGTATAAACGACAAAGAGGTTCCCGCCGGAGATCGAGGCGAAGAGCTCACCGATGACGGTGATCACACCGGCTTCCTTGATCGAGCCGATGACGACGAAGAGTCCGGCTAACAGCAACAAAGTCATATAATCGATTTCTTTAAAGGCTTTGATGGCGTTGTGGGCCTTTTTATTGAAAAGGACTTCATAAGCCAAACCGATGAACATCAGGGTCAGACAGATGATCCCGTTGATGTTGGCGGTAATGATGGCATTGTTGATGGGAAATACCGAAGCCAGGACCAACAAGAAGACCATGGCGACCAGCAGGAAGGAAGGAAAGAAGTCGGTGACCTTTTGCTTCTCAGCCAAATGCACTTCTTGTTTCTCTTTTTTAAACAGCCACAACAGCATGAACATGCTGGTCAAAGCACTGATTTCAACCACAAAGAACATCCCGATCCGCCCTTGATAGAAAAAGAAATCCAGGAAATTCATGTTGGCGGCCCCGCCCAACAGGATCGAGGTCGTGTCGCCGACCAAAGTGGCAGCGCCTTGCAGATTGCTGGAGACCGCGATTGCAATGATCGCATTGACCGGGTTGATCTTGAGTTTCTTGGCGATGGTCATGGCGACCGGCGCAACCATCAAGACCGTGGCGACGTTGTCGACGAAGGCTGAAATGATCCCGGCAAACAAGGCCAAAGCCACGATGGCCCATTGGACGTTGGGCATCTTATCCAAAATGATGTCTGCCAGTAAGGCTGGCATTTTGGATTCAATGAAGAGATAGACAATCCCCATGGTTCCGCCGATCATCATCAAAACATTGAAATCGATGGCGCCCAGGATGTTGGAGACAGGCATGATGCCCACAAGGACGAAAAGGGTTGCGGATCCTAAGGCCACATAAGTCCTGTACTTGGGGAAAATCAGCAAACAAGCGTAAGTTGATAAGAAAATAACGAGTGCTAACAATTGTTGGTTCATAACGACCCTATTTTAACAAATCATCGCCTGACCTTCAATGCTTTCCACAAAATCGGTAAAGGACTTTTAATGAGAGCCTGTTTTTGATAGAATAAGAAGGCTATGAACAGATATGATAAAGCGCTGATGATTTTTATCTTGGCCAGTTCACTTGTGATGTATACCGCCATGGAATGGTTTGTCCGGTCGTCAACCTCAGAACAAACTGTTGCCGTGGTGTATTCCTATGACAAAGAGGTCTTACGGATCGATTTGGCTGTGGATAAGACCTATACCGTACAAGGGACCTTAGGCGAAGTGTTCATCGAAGTCGTCGGCGGCAAGATCCGGGTCGAGAAAGAAACCTCACCGTATCATCTGTGTTCGATTCAGGGCTGGGTCCAATATGCCAACATCCCCATCGTTTGTTTGCCCAATCACATCGTCATCATCATCAAAAACGGCACAGTCGATCCCAATGATCCGGACGTGAGCTCATGAGAAAACGTTCTGCGACACGACGTTTGACTTTATTGACCATGCTTTTGGCCATGAGCATCCTGCTGCATATGATCGAACCGGCACTACCGATTCCGGTCCCCGGCGTCAAACTGGGCTTGGCCAACATCTTAGGCTTGATCACCTTATATCTGTTTGGCATCAAAGAAATGATGACAGTCAACATCATGCGTATCATCATGGCCTCTTTGCTCAGAGGGATCATCTTCGGTACCGGATTCTGGCTGAGCCTGTCGGGCATGCTCTTGAGTTCGCTGGTGACCATCATTCTGTATAAACAAAATAAATTTACCAAGATCGGGATCTCCATGGCTTCCAGTGCCTTTCATGGCGTGGGACAGATCCTGGCCTTGATCTTCATCAACAACACCGTGATGATGGTCTATTGGCTCCCGATGTTGTGGTTCAGTGCCGTTCCGACCGGGTATATCACCGGGACCCTGAGCGTTCAGGTCTTGAAACGGTTGAAACTGACAGAAAGAAATCGAGTATGAAAAAAGAAAAGAAGAATACCCTTAAAAAAATGTCCTTTTTACTGACCTTCATGGAAGGTCAGAAGTTGAAGTTCTTGGCTTTGATGGGCGTCGTCTTGGTTTATGTCGGTTTATCGCTCTTGTCTCCAGTCCTGTTTCAGTTTTTGATCGATAACGTCATCAAACAAGATCCTCTGCATAACCCGCTGATGGCGTGGTATTCCTCGCTGTTTGGGGGCGTCGATCTGATCCGTAAGAATTTATGGCTTGGGGCGCTGATGATCATCATGGTCAATCTTTTGACCCTGAGCCTTCAGTTTTTCAGAGGCAAATGGAATGGCCAGATCTCCGAGATCTTTGCGCAAAAGCTCAGAGATGCCTTGTTTTCGCATCTTCAGCACCTGCCTTATGCCTATCATCAGCAATCCAAGACCGGGGATCTGATTCAGCGCTGTACCTCGGATGTGGATACGGTCAGACGCTTTATCGCCGGCCAGTTTGCTGAAATGCTGTATGCCGTGTCAGTCACCATCATCGCGATGATCGTTTTGTTCAATGTGTATGCCCCCTTGGCCTGGTATGCCATCATTGCCTTACCGGTCATCTTTGTTTTTGCCTATGTTTTTTTCATCCGGATGCAAAAGATCTTCAAGACTTCCGATGAAGCAGAAGGCATCTTGTCCAACACCATCCAGGAAAATCTGGCCGGGGTCCGCGTGGTCAAAGCCTTCAACCGTGAAGTCTATGAAGCGGAAAAATTCGATGAGAAGAACCGCAATTATAAGAATTTGACGTATCGTCTGATCGAACTCTTGGGCTTTTACTGGGGTTCCTCCGATTTTATTTGTTTGACTCAGATCCTGGTCGTGGTTTTGCTGGGGATCAATTATGCTCAGCAGGGCATTTTGACCGTCGGTCAATTCTTCATCTTCATTTCGTATGAAGGCATGATCTTGTGGCCCGTCCGTAACGTCGGGCGTATCTTGTCCGATATGGGCAAGATGCTGGTCTCCATCGGCCGTTTACAGGAGATCCTGGATTCGCCGATCGAACCGTTGACCCAAGGGGAAACGCCTGATATTCAAGGCGACATCGTCTTTGATCATGTCTCTTTCAAATATGACGACGGAGATCAGGAAGTCCTCAAGGATGTCAGTTTCAAAGTCAAACAGGGGCAGACTGTCGCCATCTTGGGTCCGACCGGATCCGGAAAGAGCTCTCTGGTCCATTTATTGACCCGTTTGTATGATTATCAAAGCGGATCCATTACTTTAAACGGGACCGAATTGAAAGCCATCCAGCGTCATCATTTACGTAAAAACATCGGGATCGTCCTACAGGAACCGTTCCTGTTTTCCAAGACGATCTATGAAAATATCCGTCTGGCCAACCCCAAAGCCAACGAGAATCAGGTCATAGAAGCGGCCAAAGCGGCTTCCGTGCACCGTGTCATCAAAGATTTTGATTTGGGATATAAGACCTTGGTCGGAGAAAAGGGCGTCACCCTGTCTGGCGGACAGAAACAGCGTATCGCGATTGCCCGAACCATCATCAACAAAGCCCCGATCCTGATTTTCGATGACTCTTTGAGTGCCGTCGATACCGAAACCGATGCTTCGATCCGGCGTGCCTTGAAAGAATTGTCAGGGGGTTTGACGACCTTCATCATTACCCATCGCGTGGCAACCGCGGAAGCCGCCGATCAAATCGTCGTCCTTCAGGACGGTAAAGTTGCTCAAATGGGAACCCATTCTGAATTGGTCAAAGAAGAAGGATTATATGCCCGTATCGTTGAGATTCAGGGCCGCATGATAGAAGGAGAAGCTGCATGAGTGAACATTTCGAAGAACAAGATTTTAATACAGACCATTTAGACACGCATCTGTGGGCTAAGATTTTCGGTTATCTTCTAAAATACAAAAAGAATCTGATTTTCTTGGTTTTTCTGATGGTGGCGATCGCCTCGATCGATGTCGGCTTCCCGCTGATGAACCGGTATGCGATGGATCACTTCATCGAAGCCAAGGGATCACTGGATGGCTTATGGATCTATGGACTGGGCTATTTCCTGATGATCTGTGTCCAAGGTTTTGTCGTCTTTTTCTTCATTCAGCAAGCCGGCAAGATCGAAATGGAATTTGCCTATGACATGCGTAACCGAGCCTTCAGAAAGATCCAGGAATTGTCCTTTACCTATTTCGACAAGACCCCACTGGGCTGGATCATGGCTCGTATGACTTCCGACATCGGCCGTTTGGCTGAGATTGTCTCCTGGTCTTTGATCGACATGGTGTGGGGCTTGACCGTCATGATCGGGGTCACCGTGATCATGCTGATCGTCGATTGGAAAATGGCTTTGCTGATTTTAATGGTGGTTCCGGTCTTGGCTTGGATCTCCGTTAAATTCCAGCGCATGATCCTGGAGAAATACCGCTCGACCCGAAAAATCAACTCGCAGATCACCGGAGCCTTCTCTGAAGGCATCACCGGGGCTAAAACCTCCAAGACCCTGGTCTTGGAAGAAAGCCAGATCAACGATTTCAAACAACTGACTTCCAAACTCTCCCGTGAATCGATCTCCGCAGCCATCCTGGCATCCATCTTTATGCCGCTGGTCATGGGTCTTGGGGCCTTCAGTCTGGCCATGATCCTGTGGATCGGCGGACAGCAGGTCTTGGTCGGTACGATGAGTTTTGGGACTTTGATGCTGTATACCCAGTATGCCGGATCCTTCTTTGAACCTTTGCGTCAATTGGCCCGCTTGCTGGCAGAATTCCAAATGGCTCAGGCTTCGGCAGAACGGGTCTTGACTTTGGTCAACACCGAATCCGATCTGGTCGATACGAAAGAAGTCATCGAAAGCTATGGGACGATTTTGAATCCGATCACCACTGGCTATCACCGCTTGAAAGGGGACGTTCGTTTCAATGATGTGTCCTTTGCCTATAAAACAGCAGAACCGGTCTTGTCTCATTTCAATCTTGACGTCAAAGCCGGAGAAACCGTGGCCTTGGTCGGAGAGACCGGCAGCGGAAAAAGCACGATCGTCAATCTGCTGTGTCGTTTCTATGAACCCAATGAAGGGATCATCACGATCGATGGGATCCCTTTGAGAGAACGCTCTGTCGGCTGGCTGCATTCCAACTTGGGCTATGTCTTACAAGCACCGCATCTGTTTTCCGGTTCGGTCACCGAAAACATCCGTTACGGAAGGCTGGACGCCACCGATGAAGACATCGAAAAAGCGGCCAGACTGGTCGATGCGCATGATTTCATCATTAAGCTCGACAAAGGCTACCAGACCGATGTCGGTGAAGGCGGTAACCGCCTCTCGACCGGACAGAAACAACTGATCTCGTTTGCCAGAGCCGTTATTGCCGATCCCAGTATCTTCGTCTTGGATGAAGCGACCTCCTCGATCGACACCGAAACCGAACAGATCATTCAAAAAGCCATCGAAAATCTGATGAAAGGAAGAACCTCCTTCATCATTGCCCACCGTCTGTCGACCATCGTAACGGCGGACCGTATCCTGGTCATTCGTAAAGGGGTCATCGTCGAGGAAGGCACCCATCATGAACTCATGATGAAACACGGTTATTATTACCGTTTGTATACCAATCAATTCAATGAAGACCTCCAAAATCAGCTGCTCAACCTGAGCACGCCGGAAGAAGAAGATCTGACCTTGGCTTTTCACGATTAAGAAAAGCTTTAAATAAGAAAGAGGCGCCTATGACCCTAAAACTAATCCCGATCAGAGAACTTCAGGCTCAGCTGGATGAGCGCATCATGACCAACCATGGGGTAACCCGGCCTGAGACACGGCTGAAACGCATCTTAGCTCTGATGGTTGAAATCGGAGAGTTGGCCAATGAGACCCGGACCTTCAAATTCTGGAGTTTCAAGAAAGCCAGCGAAAAAGATGTGTTGCTGGAAGAATTGGGCGATTGTGTCCACTTCACCATCTCGCTGGGCATCGATCTCAACGATACCCAAGAGACGCTGGACTTTATTCCCAAAGCCGCTTCACTGAGCGAACAGTTCATCGATTGGATGAACGAATGCGCTAAGCTCAAGACCGAATTCACTCTGGCTCAGTATGAAACAGTCCTGGCCTACATCGGTTCCGTCGCCTTGGCCATGGGCTTTGAAGCCAAAGATGTCTATGAATTTTACCTCAAGAAAAACGAAATCAATCATTCACGTCAGGACAAACAGTACTGAAAGACAGGAAAAAAACATGGAAGAAACCAAAAAGCTTACGAGCATGGAAGACGCTTACGGTCAAGTCGACTTGCATATGATGGAAGCCTTCACGGCTGCTGACGGAATTTCCGGCTGTGAAAAAGAAGCGACCCGGGTCATGAAACATTACCTGTCCAATGTGGCAGATGAGTTCAGTTATGATACCTTGGGCTCTTTGATCGCCTTGAAGAAGGGGACCGGCAAGGGACCCAAAGTCATGCTGATGGGCCACATCGATGAGATCGGCTTTGTCGTACGCTCGATCGATGAGAAAGGTTTTGTCAGATTGGCTCCCGTCGGAGGATGGTGGGGCCATGTCCTGTTGTCTCATCCGGTTACGATCACGACCCGCTTAGGCGCTAAATTTGTCGGGATCATCGGCAGTAAGCCTCCGCATGGTTTACCTGCGGAAGTCAGAAGCAAAGTCATCGAAGTCAAAGATCTTTTTGTGGATCTGGGCGTCAACAATAAAGCGGAAGTGGAACTCTTGGGCATTCGCCCCGGAGACATGGTCGCTCCGAAATCCGAGTTTACTGTCTTGGCCAATCCGAATTATCTGATGGCCAAAGCCTGGGACAATCGGGTAGGGGCCCTCATTGCGACCGAGGTCCTGATGAATCTGACCAAAGCGCCGCATGTGGCCGATGTCTATGCGGTCGGGACGGCTCAGGAAGAAGTTGGCCAGCGCGGCTCGAAAACCTCGACCTACGCGATCAAGCCGGATCTCAGCATCGCCATCGACGTCACGATCGCCAATGATATCCCGGGGACTGAACCGGGCACCAAAATGGGGGTCGGTGTGACCTTGGCCATCCAGGATGCGTCGCATCTGGGCCATCGCGGCTTGCTGGGGGTTCTGAGCGACTTGGCGGCTGAATTGAAACTGTCTGTTCAGTATGATACCCTGATGGCGGGCGGAACCGATTCCGGTGAAAACCATAAGTCTTTTGACGGGATCGTCAACTGCACCGTCTCCATTCCTTCACGCTACATCCATTCCCATCGCGCTTTGATCCATCGTAAAGATTATGTCGATACCATCACCTTATTGACCGAGTTTGTCAAACGGGTTGATTGGGCGATGATCGAAAACTTAAGAAGCGCCAACCGTTAACACTAGCCTTTCCCAATAGGGACAGGCTTTTTTTCTGTTATAATAACTCTATGAAAAAAATGGAATGGTTCACGATCTTATTTGTATTGGGTTTGGATGCGATCACCAAGACCTTGGTCAGTACCTTGATTCCTTACGGAACCAACATCACTGTCATTCAAGATTTCTTTTGGCTGACTTACTTAAAGAATACAGGAGCGGCTTGGAGCCTGTTGGAAGGTCAACAGTGGTTCTTCATCGTCCTGAGTTCGGTCGCCTGTGTGGTCATGGGGGTTTTGTTTATGAAATCCGACCGCAAAAAAACCTGGTTCAGATATGCCTTGATCTTTATGTTTGTGGGTGCTTTCGGTAACCTGATCGATCGTCTGACGGTCGGCGGGGTCCGAGACTTCCTCTCTTTCAACCTTCTTGGTTACCCTTTCCCGGTGTTCAACATCGCGGATATGGCGCTGAATGTCGGGGTTGGCTGTATGATCATCGAAACCATTCTGGATGAAAGAAGAAAACATGCCTGATTTCGAATATGTAGTACTGGCGCAAGACGCCAAAGAACGTTTGGATAAAGTATTGGTCAAAGTCATGCCGGGCTTTTCCAGAAGCCGGATTGCCCAATTGATCGATTTTGGGTATGTGACCCTCAACGATGAAGAAACCAAACGCAATCAAAAAGTAAAAGAAAACGACATCATCACGGCGGAATATCCGGAAGCGGAAAGCCTGGAAGTCGTAGCAGAAAAAATGGATCTCGACATCCTGTATGAAGACAGCGATCTTTTGGTCGTCAATAAGCCCAAAGGCTTGGTCGTTCATCCTGGTGCCGGCAATCCTTCCCATACCTTAGTGAATGCTTTGCTTTATCATTGCCAGGATCTCTCAGGCATCAACGGCGTCACCCGTCCCGGTATCGTACACCGCATCGACAAAGACACCTCGGGCTGTCTGGTGGTCGCGAAGAATGATAACGCCCATCATGACCTGTCGGAACAACTCTCCAAGCACACCTTGAAACGGACCTATTGGGCTTTGATCCATGGGGTCATGGAACACAATACCGGCCGTATCGAAGCCCCGATCGGGCGAGACAAAGGCGATCGTCAGAAAATGGCGGTGACCGCCATCAACTCCAAACCGGCCATCACGCATTTTAAAGTACTGGAACGGTTCAAAGACATGACGTTGGTGGAATGCCAGCTGGAAACAGGGCGTACCCACCAGATTCGTGTCCATTTCGCTTACATCGGTTTTCCCTTGGTCGGAGACCAGAAGTATGGGTCGACCAAGACTTTGGATACGGAAGGTCAATGCCTGCATGCCTTGGCCATTGATTTTGTCCACCCAAGCACCCATCAGGCCATGCATTTTGAAGCGCCGCTACCGGCTTACCTGGATACCTTGCTGAATCGTTTGAGAACAGGACTTCCCGTATGAGCAAACACACTGAACTGTTGATGACCCTGGCTGCTTTGGCTTTGGTCGAACAAGAAGGCTATAAGGTCATTGATGTCCGGATCATCGGTAAAGAGATCTGGCTCAATCATCCTTCCAATACCCGCGAACTGATCCGTTTCTCCCTCAACGGCGGTTTTACCATGCCGCGTCAGGAAGAAAGGACAGCCGCCATCCGCAAAGCCATCGAGAAGATCTTTGGGGAACGGACTTTGATGTATGATGTCCGTTTTGATGACGATGACAGTGCTTATGAACTGAAAGAGGATACTGTTTTTGTCATGCTGAGTCCCAAGACAAATGAAAACATCTTTTTGGACCGCTATCCGATGATCCGTCCGATATTGCAGACTTTTGATGAAAAACCCACAGCGTTGGAAGAAGCCCAGAAAAGACTGAGCCTTCATCGGCCCAAAGTCGACCAAGCTCAGCGTCCCAAGATTCCCAGAGCGTCTTTGGTGATCATGATCCTGTGTATCATCATGTTTTCATTGGTGACCTTATTGACTGAATTTGGCGGGTTTTTGTTTGTCGACAGTTCGATCTTATTGGGGGCTTATTATAAGACCTTCATCATAGCCAATCACGAATACTGGCGTTTTCTGACCTCCGGGTTTTTGCATATGGATGTGATCCATCTGCTGATGAACATGTATTCCTTGTATAATCTGGGCATCTTCTTTGAAACCAAGTTCGGTCCGAAACGACTGGTCTTGACCTTATTGACCGGGGTCGTTTCCGGTTCGATGTTTCTTTACATCACCTCCGGCAACATTTTTGCGGTGGGATTGAGCGGGGGACTGTTTGCGCTGTTGGGTGCGATCGTGGTCCACCTGATCGAAAGCGGTCAGATCCAGTACCGTCCGGTCCAGTTACAGCTTTTGCAGCTGTTCATCATCAACCTGTTTATTTCGATGATCCCCGGGATCGCCATCATGGCGCATGTCGGCGGTTTCATCAGCGGGGTCTTGGTGGCTTTATACTTCAGTTATAAACCGTCTTGGAAAGCCTTGAAGAAGCATGTCCTGATTGCTTCGATGAGTCTGTTGGCGGTGATGATCGTCTTGATCACCATCGATAAAAAACATCAGCCCTATTATACGAAAACCGATCTTGGTGTCGTACAGATGGCTGAAGATCTGGGGTTGAGCTGGTATGCCCAACAACTCAATGATAGTCTGAATACGTATTACGCCAAGGAGCTGCCATGAAACGTTTGAATGTGATCAGTTGGGACGAGTATTTCATGGGGATGGCCCATCTTTCGGCTTTGCGTTCGAAAGACCCCTCGACTCAAGTCGGGGCCGTGATCGTGTCTCCTGCCAACAAGGTCGTCTCGATCGGTTATAACGGCTTGCCCAAAGGCTGCAGCGATGATGATTATCCCTGGGACAGGGATGGCAGTGCGCTAGAAACCAAATATGTTTATGTAGTCCACGCGGAACTCAATGCGATCCTCAACGCACCGTTGCCGGTGATCGGGTGCAGGATCTATGTGTCGCTGTTTCCGTGCAACGAATGCGCCAAAGCCATCATCCAGGCCGGCATCAAAGAAATCGTGTATGAGGATGACAAATATGCACAGACCGATATCGTCAAAGCCAGCAAACGCATGCTGAATTCAGCCGGCGTCACTTTAAGACAGACTTCGAAAAAAATCTCAGTCGTGCTGAGCGTTTAAAGCGTTTTGAATGTTTTTAAAGTGGAGCTTTGCCACTTTTTTTAATGCGGCGGCCCCGTATTGCTTGATGAAAGCGACGATGAAGGCATCGACCGTTGCGGAAGCCCCTTTGGGGATGGTCATCTTGTAGGTCTCGCTTAAGGCATCCAACTGGGCTAAAAAAGCATAACGGGCAATGATCGAAGCACAAGCGACCGCAAAATATTTGCTTTCCGCTTTGGTTTCAAAATGAAGATCCGTATAGATCGCTTTCTCCTCTTTGAGATAAGCATAATAGTTCGATTTGGGGGTAAACTGATCCACGACTTTCAGTCCGCGTAAGTCAGCCTTCTTGGCCAAATGAAGATAAGCCTGATTGTGCAGTTTGGCTTTGATCGCATTGAGATTGTTGGCGGGTTGGACCTGATTGTATTTGACATTGTCCAAAATCAAAAGACTGTAAGGACAACTCGCCATCAAGATCGGTCCCAAGGTCCGCATCAGCTCATCCGTCATTTTTTTAGAGTCCTGGATCGGATTGGCTTTGAGCTTTTCGTAAGCGGCCTCATCCACATAACACGCCGCGACCACGACCGGTCCGAAGACATCGCCGGTGCCCACTTCATCCGAGCCCGCATGGGCTTTGAATCCGGGGGTTAGGGCTGAGGCATAAAAAGACGCGCCTTCACCGCTGAATACTGCTTTTTTGGTGGTATACAGCGTGATCGTACAGTCGCTTAAAATAATCTGGGCGCTGACATAAGGCAACGCTTTGGGGGATAGTTTATCCCGATAGGCCAGCATCAGATCCTGAATCTGTTTGTCGGTGAGGGTCAGTGAAATCGTCATACAAATAGTGTATCATACGATTGTCTGTGAATTTGCGTTATACTGTACTTAATAAAGAGGAACTCTATGACTTTACCACTTTCTTTTATACCCACGTTCAATCTCATCATCATCGGTTTTGTCGTACTGATGCTGATTTACGGATTCTTTAAAGGCTTCTTGCTTCAGATCTTCAGCATTGTGATGTTCATCGCCGTGTGTTTTGTGTCATGGATGATTGCCCCGGCTTTGGCCAAGGCGATCCCGTTGATGCAGGCCAATGAACAGTTCAACGTCTTGCCCATCATCGGACCGCTGTTTCAAAACACCATCAACACTGTCTTTTGGTTCATCATCATCGTCTTTGGACTGATGGTCCTGAGTTTCTTTTTCAAACCGGTACTCAAAGGCATCGGTAAGTTACCGATCCTAAAGACCGTCAACCGGATCTTGGGTTTCTTGTTGGCAGGCATGAAGGCTTTCTTTGCCTTGATCCTGCTTGCGATGCTGTTGAATTCCGGCTGGTTTGGCAATGGCCAAGCCTATGTGTCGAAGTCCTTGCTCAATCAACTTGCCCCGATCACCAACATGGCCGTCAATGCCGTTTCAGCCCAGTTTGATCCTTCCGGACTCGTCGCAAAAATCATGACGGGTCAATCCTTCACACCAAGTGAGACGCTTCAGCTGGAAACCTGGCTGAGTACTCAGTCCGTGCCATCTGAGGTCGTTCCCGTCTTATCAAAATTACTGCGTTTACAGTCGATCTCACCGATCGAAATGAGCATCCTGATCGATTGGATGCGTGCCAACGGCATCAGTGAAGCCGACATCACCAAATTTATGGAAAACTTTAAATGACCCACTTAAACTCGCTTGAATATCAAAATGTCTTAGAAATCCTGGTGAATAATGCCAGTTTTTCACTTTCAAAAGCCTTACTGCTGCAACTGATGCCTTATGATAAGAAATTGGTCATCGAACGGGAGAATGCCCGAACGAAGGCCGCGATGAGCGTCGAACGTCTTTACGGGATGTGCCCGATGTTTGGGATGAGCGACATCAGAGTGTCGCTTCAGCAAGCCCGGCGCGATCAGATCCTGTCGATCCCCGATCTGATGGATGTGGCCCGTTTTAACCGCGGGATCGCCATGATCCAAAAGTTCTTCAAAGACGCCAACTGTGAAAAAGAAGCCTTGGTCGATCTGGTCAACGGACTGGAATCCTATACGGCTTTGGCAGAATCGATCGAACGCTGTTTCAACGGGGCCTATGAAGTCTTGGATTCAGCCTCACCCAAACTCAAAGACATCCGCCGACATATGCGTCTGACACAGACCCGCTTACAGGATACGGCCAGTTCTTTTATCCAGAAACACGCTTCGTCCCTCAGTGAACCCATCTCCATGGTCCGCAATGACCGTGTCGTTGTCTTGGCGAAAAACTCCGAAAAAAATACCTTTAAAGGCATGATTCACGGGGAATCGGCATCCGGTCAATCGGCCTATGTCGAACCGCCGGTCTTGGTGGAACTCAACAATGCTTTGGCTCAGTTGTTGATCGATGAAGATGAAGAAATCAAACGGATCTGTTTTGAACTGAGTCAAAAGATCAGTCCTTTGGCCGATGCGATGGAAGCCCATCTGGAAACGGCGGCTGTGATGGATGCTTTGTTTGCGAAAGCCCGTTTCGGGAATCAGACCCAAGGGATCACGGCGACCTTAAGCCAAGACCTCTTTTTGAAAGATGCCCGGCATCCCTTGATCGATCCGATCAAGGTCGTGGCCAATACCTATCGTTTGAATGAAAAACAACGGGTCTTACTGATCACCGGTCCCAATACCGGCGGAAAGACGGTCTCACTGAAGATTTTAGGCTTGTTTTGTATGATGGCTTACAGCGGGATCCCGGTCCTGTGTGATGAAGCCAGAGTGCCTTTGTTTGGCAAGATCTTTGTCGACATCGGGGATGATCAATCGATTGCCCATTCCTTGTCGACCTTTTCTGCCCATCTGATGAAACTGACTGAAGTTACTGATCATGCCGATGAACACTCCTTGGTGCTTTTGGATGAACTTGGAGGCGGCACTGATCCGATCGAAGGGGAATGCCTGGCCATGGCCGTCCTCAATGATCTGCGCTTGTCTAAAGCCTGGGTCGTGGCAACGACCCATTATGCCAGACTCAAAGAATATGGTCTTCAGCATGATGACATCATCGTGGCTTCGATGGCTTTTGATATGACGAGTATTGCTCCGACCTATCGATTCATCGAAGGCTTGCCGGGACAGTCCTATGCCTTTGAGATTGCTAGACGTTTCGGTTTGAAATCCGCAGTGATCGATGAAGCAGTCGAGTTCAAGGCTCAAGCCAAGACTCAGCAAGCCATTCTGACCGAGAAACTGCAGGCGGCCATTGAAGAAAATCGCAAAATCAACGACACGCTCAGTGAAAAGGAAGCGGCTTTGGAAGTTTCCATGGCCCAAATCAAAGCCAAAGAAGACGCTTTGGAGAAGACCAGACTGGATCGTTTGAAAGAAATCGAAGACGAGGCCCAGGATTATCTGAATCTGGTCCAGGAAGAAGCGGAAACGATTTTGTCCGACATGCGCAGTGCCAAGACCGCCCCGATCCATGAAAACATCAGCCGTAAAAAAGAACTGGATGCCTTGGTCAAAGAAAAAGAAGAAGAACCCGCCCTGGATAAAGTCAAGATCGGCCAATGGGTCAAGATCACCATCACCAATCAGGTCGGTCAGGTCGTTGCCATGCGCAAGCAATTGGCGACGGTCTCGGTCAACGGCGTCAAACTGGAAGTGCCGCTGACGAAACTGGCGTTTGCGCCGACCCCGGTCATGCCTAAAAATGTCCAGATCAGCTCTGAACGCTTGGCTTCCGTGCCTTTAGAAATCAACCTGCTCGGATTGACGGTAGAAGAAGCCCTCAATGAAGTCGATCACTATCTGGATGACTGTGTCAGAGCCCGCATGCCTTTTGCGCGTTTGATCCACGGTCATGGCACCGGAGCCTTGAGATCGGCCATCCACAGTTTCCTCAAAACCCATCACTTTGTGGAATCCTATCGTTTAGGCCAGCAGAATGAAGGCGGGGTAGGGGCGACCGTTGTCTATTTTAAAGGATCCTCCAAACATGAATCTCAAAGATAAACTGAATACGCTGCCCAGTGATCCCGGCATTTACATCATGAGAGATGTGAAAGGCACGATCATTTATGTCGGTAAAGCCAAGAAACTGAAAAACAGGGTCAACCAATACTTCGTCGGGGCCCATGATTATAAGACGACCAAACTGGTCTCCAACATCCATGATTTCGATTACATCGTCACCCGGACCGAAAAAGAAGCCCTGATCTTAGAAATCAATCTGATCAAGCAACATCGTCCTCGTTACAACATCATGTTTATGGATGATAAATCCTATCCCTACATCAAACTCACGCAGGAAGCTTACCCGCGTCTTAAGGTCGTCCGCGATCTGAAAAAAGACAAGAAAGCGACCTATTTCGGACCTTATCCGGATGCGACGGCAGCCCATCAGATGCGCAATCTTTTAAATGATCTTTATCCGCTGAGAAAATGTGAAGTCATGCCGAAAAAGGTGTGCCTGTATTATCACATCGGACAGTGCCTGGGACCCTGTGAATTCGACATCCGGCCGGAAGTCTATAAGGCCATGGTGGATGAGATCACCGATGCCTTGCGCGGCAACAACACCTCACTGAAAAAGAAACTGCTGGAAGAAATGAATCAAGCCGTTGAGAAGCAGCTGTATGAGAAAGCTGCCCAATACCGCGACTACCTCAAGTTTTTGGATTATGTCAAAGATCCTCAAAACGTCACTAAAGACGATCAGCGCGATACCGATGCATTTGCGTATTATGAAGACAAAGGCTACATCGCCATCCAAGGTCTGTTTGTCAGACAAGGCAAGATCCTGGATCGAAAGTTCGTGCTTCAGGAACTCCATCAGGAAGCCCAGGAAGCCTTCATCGAATTCATCCTTCAGTACTATACCGACCGACCCAAACCGGCGGTCTTGCTGTTGCCTTATGGAGTCGATGTCAGCTGGTTATCCGACATGGAGGAATACAAGATCCATCAGCCTCAAAAAGGCAAACAAAAAGCCATGATGGACATCGTCCAGGCCAATGCGAAACAACATCTTGAACAAAACATTGAAATGATGGCCCGCAAACATGCGGATCATGAAGAAGCCTTGATCCAGCTGGCCACGTTGTTGAAACTCGATGATGTTGAACGCATCGAACTCTATGACAACTCGCACATCTCCGGAGCTTTTGCCTCAGGTGCCTGTGTGGTCTATGAACACGGTTTGCCTTCTAAAAAGGATTACCGTTTGTATGATGTCCATTCCGGAGCCGATGACCTTAGAAATATGGAAGAGATCATCTACCGCCGCTACTTCAGGATCCTGAAAGAGAAGGGCAGAATGCCGTCTTTGATCCTGGTGGATGGCGGGCTCAATCAGATCAATGCCGTTAAGAAGACCTTGACTCTGATCGATGTGGCGGTACCGGTGGCCGGTTTGCGTAAAAACGACAAACATGCGACTGCGGAGCTCTTGGATGAAAACGGCGAATCCATCGATCTGCGCCAACACAAAGCCTTGTTTTTCCTGTTGACCCGCATGCAGGATGAAGTGCATCGCTTCGTCATTGCCCATCATAAGAAACGCCGTGCCAAGGGTCAGATTGCCTCGATCCTGGATGAAGTGGAAGGCTTGGGCCCTGTACGCAAGAAAGCCTTGATGAAAGCCTTCAAAAACACCACGGCCATGAAATCGGCAACGCTTGAAGAACTTGAAAAAGTCCTTCCCAAAGCCGTAGCAGCCTCGCTTTATACCGTGCTGAAGTCAAGCACATGATATAATAGAAACGGTAAAAATTATGACAATAGGTATCCTCGATTCAGGTTTAGGCGGTTATAGCGTCTATCATGCGTTAAGAGCGGCATATCCCCATGCTTCTTTTCTTTTTCTGGCTGATCAAGCCAATGCGCCTTTTGGGGACAAAAGCAAAGAAGCCATTTTTAAGATCGCCTGTGATGCGATCGAGTGGTTCAAAGCCAGACAGATCACCGAGATCCTGGTGGCCTGCAACACGATCAGTGCTTTGGTGCTCGATGAGATCATCCCGCTGTATCCAACCCTCAAGATCACCGGCATCATCGATCTGACGATCAAACAAATTACCCCAGCCTATGACACCATCTTGGTGGTGGCGACGCAAGGGACGATCAATTCCCAAGCTTATCCCAACAAAATCAAAACACTCACGCCCCATTCAAAAGGCATCGGAAAAGCCTTACCTCAACTGGTCATTCAACTGGAAGGACTGGCCCCGAAATCGGAAATCGAAACGTATCTGAAGACCAGCCTATCTTCCTATCGAGGTCAGGTCCAGGCTGCTATTTTGGCCTGTACGCATTATCCGCTGATGAAAGACAGCTTTGAACGCATCCTTCAGGTCCCCATCTATGATTCGGAAAAACCGATCGTCGACCTGTTTAAAAACAGGACCCTGGAAACCGGCGTAAGTCAGGTCATGACGACAAAGGATCCGCTCTATATGGCCAAACAAATCAAAACGCTTTTTAATGTGAATGAATCCGTAGAACTGGCTCAGGTCGACCATGCAGATCGTCGTAGTTAGTGACACCCATGGCCGTAATGAGGTCTTTCAGGAATTAAGAGAACGTCATCCGCAGGCCTCCGCCTTTTTACATTGCGGCGATTCCGAAACCGATGAGTACGCCCTGGACGGTTTCGTCAGTGTCCAAGGCAACAATGATTACTACAGTTCCCATCCGATGGAGATCATCCTGAATCTGGAAGGAACTCGTGTCTTTATGACCCACGGTCAATACTTAAGACATTTCAACCGGATCGAAACCTTGGTCAACAAAGCCAAAGAACACGATTGTACACTGGTGCTTCATGGCCATACCCATGTCTTTGATGTCCAAAAAGTCGACGGGATCACCTTGGTCAATCCGGGTTCTTTGTATCACAGCCGGGACGGCAGTCTGCCTTCTTATGCTTTGATCACGATCCATCAGGGTCAACTGGAAATCCAACGGATCGATTATCCGCGCATTAAAACAAAGTAATGTCTTGAATGGCTTGGGGTAGTTTGGTATAATAATCAAGCATTGTCCTCATAGCTCAGCTGGATAGAGCATGCGCCTTCTAAGCGCACGGTCGAGGGTTCGAGTCCCCCTGAGGACGCCATTAGAAAAACAAAGCCCATTGCGGGCTTTTTTATTTGAATAGTGAATAGGACAACGGCTTTTTCACAACAAATCCGGATTTTCCTGAGAAGAAGAATTGTGATCGTCAGGGCTACTTTTCTTTCAGCAGTTGAATCACTTCTTCATCACTGACTTGTCTGAAGTCTTCATAATAAGCCCCAACGGCGTCTTGAAAAGAATGCTCTATTTTAAGGCAGATGACATCATCAGCCAGTGTCTTGAGTGTCCAATAGACATCGATCGGACTGACCGGGATTGCCACGATGATTTCTTTGGCATGGCGCTTTCTCATTTCTTTGATGGCGGCCATCATGGTCAATCCGGTGGCGATCCCGTCATCGGCTAAAAGTACGGTTTTATCCTGAACATTGCTTATCTCCTGATCGCCGAAGTACAGTTTCCGTCTGCGTTTGTTGGCCCAGATGGTTTCGGAAATCGCAACAGCCAGCCAATCCGGACTGACCAAGCGGCTTTCTGCTTCATCTTTTACGATGGATTTTTCTTCAGCCACAGCCCCGATCGCATACTCCGGATTGTGGGGATGGGCAACTTTTTTACAAATGACCAGATCCATAGGACAATGAAGTGCTTTGGCGATTTCAGATGCGATAACAGCTCCGCCTCTGGGCAAGCCAAAAACAATCACGTCACCCAGAGATAGCGCAGAGACCTTTTCCGCCAGTTGTTTTCCGGCATCCGTTCTGTTTATAAAACGCATTATGTGATCTCCTTTGAACTCCTTATCGGCTCAAACGCTGTCATTGTGGATCAGGACAGCTTTTCAAACTGCTTCAGGAAAAGCAGGTTCTTGATGATGATGTCGGCTTGCCACCAGAGCTTCGCGATCGGCCACTGATCCGGATAGGCATTCCATTGCCAAGTGACTTCCCAAGACCCATCCGCATCTTGAGTCTTTTCAAGTTCCAGACATTCCATTTTGATGGCTTTTTGATTGGAATGATAATACGGACTCAGGAGATTTTTGATGAATCTGGACGGCTTGCAGACATAGGCGTGGTCCCACTGACCAAGATCTTGATCGATCAAGGACTTTACCCTTGCGTTAAGGTGAAATTCAAAACTGTTGAAACCGGTCAAGTCTTCAACTTTGGAGGTGAGGATGGCTTGAGCCAGGTGGACAAAACAAGCCACCAGATGCATCTCCATGGCTTTGTATTCAAGGTTGAAACAGTCAATGGCTTCTTGGGCGATCCGTTTGCCTTTGTGATAGAGTCTGGAATCTTTGTCAGCATACGTGAGGATAAAGCCTGCGATATACGCAGTGGGGTTATAGTCCTCATAAGGGGTCTGTTTGGGACGCGATTGCCACCAGGGCGCATGAGGATAATCCGCGTTGCTGACGAGGGTGTTGAACCAAAAATGGCCGTCAAAATCAGCTTCGGAGTCCAGATATTTCAAGATCGACTTGATGATGGGGTGATTTGGGTCGTTGAAATTCAGTTCTTTCAGAATTTCCATGGCACACCAGGTCTGAATCGGGGAAGAGGCAGGGTTCCAGGCATCCGGTTCCAAGGCATGGCCAAAACCGCCATCCGGATTTTGATACGCTTTCAAGGCTTTAATGACTTCTTCGATCGGTCCGTTCTCGAAATGATAACGCCACCGAGCCATATCCAGCGGTCGGGCATTTCGAGCCATAAACTCTGAAGTTTTCATCAACGTTGTTTGGGTCATGATCGTTCTCCCATAGGGGTATTTCTGAGTCTGATAAACTCAGATTCTTTTCTTCAGTATACACCTTTCATAAATACAACCGAGAAATACGGGGTACTTGGTATCAACATCACGATGATCTGACCATAGGTATTTTGAATAATGTTTACGCGTCATTTGTTGCATTTCTCCTATTTTCACAAATTATCAGGATATTGAGACAAAACCAGCCAATCGATCGTCGATATTCATACGTATGGTCAACTGAGGATTGACACTGATGAAAGTCAAACTTATGATGGGTTTATGAACTCTATAATCAAGATCGATCATTTATTCAAATCTTATGGGACCATCAAGGCCGTCAATGACATTTCATTGGAAGTCATGGAAGGTGAGTTGTTTGCCTTCTTGGGTCCCAATGGGGCAGGGAAGTCCACCACGATCAATGTTTTGTGTACTTTATTGAATGCGGACTCTGGCAAGGTTTCGATCAATGGCTATGCCTTGGGGCACGACGATGATCAGATCCGTAAAGACATCGGGGTCGTTTTTCAGAAATCATTCCTTGATAATCTGTTGACGGTCCAGGAGAACTTGCTGACGCGGGCTTCGTTTTACGGCTTGTCCAAAGAAACCGCCAAACAGCGGATCGATGATTTGACCAAACAGTTGTCTCTGAGCGAATTCATCCATCGGCCTTACGGAAAACTCTCCGGAGGTCAGCGCCGAAGGGCAGAGATCGCCCGTGCTTTGGTGAATCATCCGCGCATCCTGTTTTTGGATGAACCCACGACTGGACTGGATCCTCAGACCCGTCACAGCATTTGGGCCTACATCGATGAACTCAGGCGCAAACACAAGATGACGATCTTTCTGACGACCCATTATATGGAAGAAGCCGCGCTGTGTGATCGCGTCTGCATCATCGATCATGGTCAGATCCTGCAGTTGGATACGCCGACCCAATTGAGACTGCGCTATGCTCCGACCTTATTGAGGCTGAAAACAAGCAAAGATCTTCACGATCAGCTGGAAGCTGTCGGCTTTACTTACACCAAAACGACCGAAGGCTATGAACTGGTCGTCCCACAGTCCAAGGCGGCCTTAACCGTGTTAAATCGCTTGGAAGACGACTATGATCATTTTGAAGTGCTGGAAGGCACGATGGATACGGTCTTTTTGGCCTTGACCGGGAAGGTCATCCGTGAGGACAACATATGAAAGCCATCCTTGCCTTAACGACGCGCAATCTTAAGTTGTTTTTCAGAGACAAACCGCTGGTCTTCTTCAGTTTCCTGTCCGTCATCATCATTCTGGGCCTCTATGTCTTGTTCTTGGGAGACATCAACATTGCCAACATCAAAGCTCAGGTCGGCAACATCGATGGCATTGATGCCTTGGTCTATGGCTGGATGCTGCCGGGCGTCATTGCGATTTCAACCATTACCTTATCGCTTGGCAACATGGGCCGCTTGGTCGATGATGCCCGTGAAGAGAGCTTATATGACTTCATGGTTTCACCGATCTCCAGGATGCAACTGATCCTGTCTTACGTGATTTCAACCATCATCATTGCCACGTTGATCGATGTTTTGATGTTTGCGGCCAGTCTGTTCATCGTCAAACTCAAAGGCGGACCGTTTCTGCAAAGCGATCAGATCCTGAGTGCCTTGGCGATCATTCTGCTTTTAATCATCTCTTCCAGCCTTTTGAGTTTATTGATTGCGTCCTTTATCCGTTCACCCAATACCTATGGCGTCGCCAACACGATCGTGGGAACCTTCATCGGTTTTGTGACGGGGGCTTATATGCCGATGGGCATCATGCCTAAGGTGATTCAAGATGTGTTCAACAGTTTACCGGTCTCGCAAGGTGCCAGTCTGCTGCGCCAGATCTTTCTGAGGGACATCATTGCCAAGGTCTTCAAAGGGGCTCCTAATAGTGTGGTCTTGGAATATCGATACTTTCAAGGCATCGATCTGAAGATGCTCGGTCACATCATCACCCCGACAGAAATGCTGATCAGCATCCTGGCCAGCATTGTGATCCTGTTTGTCCTCAACCTGTTTCGATTCAAACAACTCTATAAGAAAGCATAAAAAAAAGCCGTGAGGCTTTTTTGTTTGGTGGATCAGGCGGTTTTCTTGAAGATGAATCGTTTTTGGATCTGATAGGACAACAGGAACAAAGTGACATCGACCATGATCTTCAAGCCGACGACATTGCTGCCGACCAGATCGTAGGCTGTTTTGACCAGCCAGTAGGAACTCAGCATCTGAAACAGAGCCAAGGAATAATACTTTAAGACATGCTCTAACCATTGTTGCTGACTTTTGAAGACCAGGGTCTTGTTACACATGAAGTTGAAGTTCACGCTGATCACGCGGGCAATGATGGTGGCCCACAAGATCGGATTGGTCACTTTCAGCGTATACACAAACACGGAGAACGCGCCAAGATCCAAGACCGTGGAGGTCAGGGATACAAAGGCGAATGTCAGGATCTGCCGATAGATTCGGATCGAATCCAACAGGGGATTGAAATGGGAAGCGGCATTGTCATCGATGTAGATGGTTTCGATCACGACTTCTTCAATGGGGATATCGAGTTTGCCGCAATACAGCAGCATGTTCATTTCATATTCGTATCGGTCGCCGGGCACATTCAGGAACTTCTCCATCGTGCTTCTTCCAAACGCTCTTAAACCGGTTTGGGTATCGCTGATTTTTTGTCCGATCAGATAACCGGTGATGAGACGGGTGATCTTATTGCCCAACTTGCTTTTTAAGGGCACTTGGCTTTCATCAAAACTGCGGCTTCCCAAGACCAAGGACTCAGGATGGATGCTGGCTGCCTTGAGGACATTGATGATGTCTTTGGTCTGATGCTGACCATCCGCATCGACGGTCGCAAACAGAGTCAGTTCCGGATGATCTAAACAGTATGCTAAGGCTGTTTTTAAGGCTTTGCCTTTGCCTTGATTGATTGGGTGCGTCAAAACGACCACGTTGTCTTGGCGGGAAGCTTGTGCAAAGATGGGATCGCAGTCTTGGCGGCTGCCGTCATTGACCACGATGATGGTGCTGGCCACAGAGGCACGGTTGAGCTCATCGATCAGGGTATTTAAACGGAAATCAGGTTGATAGGCGGGGATAATAATGGCTTTTTTCATGGACACCTTCTATTATACCGTTTGAATTGTGGCATGACCATGAAAAAGTGAAAACTCACCAGGGTTCATGATAAAATGAGAGAGAACCCGCTGAATATGACCTGTCACCATCCATGCATCACGCCATCTCAAAGTTCAGATCTTGAGTTTTTGATGAAAGCGGGCTTGCTTTGAGGAGAAACCCAAGGGCTGTGTTAAAATGAAACCTGTGAAAAACACTTACGACGACATCTTGAATGAGATTGATGAGCACCTAAACAAAGGGGACCTCAAAGAAGCATTGCGCTTGATCGAGGAAGAACTGAGGATGCCTTATATCCCGCCTTTTGTCCATGCCAAACTGAATCAATTCAAAGAAATCGCCATGACGGCTCAGAAAATGAACACTGAGATTCATTTGGATATGAGCGAAGAAGGCATTTTGGCCTATTTGGGTCAGGATGAACTTCATCAGCTTCGTGCCTTGGAAGCCTTCAGCGTCATGAACATGAGACAGGTGCTTCCTTTGGTTCAAAAAGCCTTTGATGTGTTGGAATCCCGCTTATTGAAATGTCTGCTGGTCAAACTGACGATCGAGCAGGGACTGACCGAATCCTTTGTTTTCAGCGATGAAGGGCTGCGCTATGAATTCATTCCGGCCTCATTGATTCTGCCTGAAGACAGTGAAGGATTCGAAGAAGGTAAAGCGTATCTTAAAACCTGGCTGGAAGATGATGATCCGTCGATGCTGAAGCTGTGTTTGGATCAATTGGATCTGGAATGCCTGTTGAGATTGCCTCAGACCATCGAAGATGACGAGGCCTATGATCTGGCATTCAGTATTCTGAAAACTGTTTTTTTGATGTTATCGACCGAAGAAAGATTTGAATCTTTCCTGATTGATAAGGGAATTCGAAAAAACGATCGTTTAGCACTCTTTAATTGACAGTGCTAAATAAAGTGTTATAATTATTAGGCAATTTAGGAGGTCCTCATGAAATCAACTTGGACATTAAAAGAAAAATCAAATGGAGTATTGAGCGTTAGTTTAGATGGTGAAGCTTGGGAAAAAGCACAAGCCAAAGCCTTGAAAAAACTCGCCGAAAAAACGGAAATCAAGGGCTTCCGCAAGGGTAAAGCACCCATTGACAAAGTCAAAGCCTCTTTAAGCGAACAAGAAATCCTGATCAACGCGGTTGAAACCGTGGCTCAGGAAGCGTTGGAATTCGGTTTGACCGAAGCCAAAGTCGATCCGATCAGCCGTCCTGAACTGGGCGTAGAAAAGATCGATGCCCAAGAAGTCGTTATGACCTTTACTTTTGACATCAAACCGGAAGTGACCTTGGGTCAATACCGTGATTTGGGCATCACCAAGTTCGCTGTGGAAGTCACTCAAGCTGAAATCGACGGTGAAGTGGAAAAACTCAGAGAAGAATTCGCAGAACTGGTTTTGAAAGAAACCGGTCACATTGCCCATAAAGATACGGCTGTCATCGATTTTGAAGGCTTTAAAGACGGTGTTGCCTTCGAAGGCGGCAAGGGCGAAAACTATGCTTTGGAAATCGGCTCAAACAGCTTCATTCCAGGCTTTGAAGAAGCCTTGATCGGGTTGGAAACCGGTGCCACCAAAGATGTCGAACTCACTTTCCCTGAAAACTATCAGGCTGAAAACTTGGCTGGACAAAAAGTCGTTTTCAAAGTCAAGATCAACGAAATCAAAACCAAACAACTGCCGGAAGTCAACGATGAATTCGCCAAGACGGTCAATCACCACGATACTGACACCTTAGCGGGTCTGTTGGAACATTTGGAAATGCATTTGAAAGAAGAAAAAGAACACAAAGCCGACGAAGAATTCACCAATGCCGTCCTGACGAAAGTCGTGGATGCGTCCACGGTCGAAGTCCCGGCTTCCTTGATTGAAGAAGAAACCAATCGCATGATGGAAGATTTTAACGCCAGATTGCAGCAACAAGGTTTCTCGCTGGAACAGTTCACCCAGATCACCGGCCAAACCGCTGAATCCCTCAGAGAACAAATGAGCACGGATGCCATCGGCAAAGTCAAAGTCAGACTGGTTTTGGATGCGATTGCCGATGCTGAAAAGATCACGGCTTCTGACGAAGAAGTCGAAACTGAATACAACAAGATCGCAGAAACGTATTCGATGGAAGTCGCCAAGGTCAAAGAATTGGCCCCGGCTGAAACCATTGCATATGATTTGCGTTTACGCAAAGCCTTTGATTTAATCAAAGCAGACTAATTTGTCTTCCTAACCCAGGAGGTGAATTGTAATGACAAATCTTAATCTGGAAATGAACGTACCTGCCGTTGCGACGCGCGGTGTACTGATTTTCCCTAACCAGGAAGTGATGATCGAAGTCGGCCGCGAGAAATCGATGAATGCGGTCGATGAAGCGCTCAATTACTTCGATGGACAAGTTTTTATCGTCTCTCAACGAGATGTCTTAGTGGATGAACCGCATGACCGTGATTTGTATTTAACCGGAACCTTGTGTAAGATCAAGACCGCCCGTAAAAAAGAAGGCTTCCAAAGAGTTACCTTTACCGGGATCAAACGGGCCAAGATCATCCGTCTTTCCGAAGACGACAAGATGCTGTTTGCGACGATCCAGCCTTTGGAAGATGTCATCGGCGATCCGACCGAAGAAATCGCCTTGGTCAGACAAGTCGGCAAATCGCTCGAACAGATCACCAATGCCCAGAATCATTTCCCTCAAGAAGTTTTTAATCAGTTGACCAAAGGGGTTTCGGCCTCTCAACTGGCTGATCAGGTTGCCCAGTATTTTCCGATGAATGTCGATGATCGTCAAACCCTGCTTGAAGAAATCAATCTCAATGCCAGACTCTTGCTGATCGTCGGGACTTTGAAGAAAGAAAAAGAACTGACCGCCATTGAAGCCGGGATCAACGAAAAAGTCAGAGAACGCATCGAAGAAAACCAGCGTGAATATTACCTGCGTGAAAAGCTCAGAGCCATCAAAGAAGAATTGGGCGATGTGCCCAACGGCACCGATGATGTCGAAGACCTGAAGCGTTTGGTCGAAGACAATCCGTATCCGGAAAACATCAAAGCCAAAGCCCTCGATGAAATCGCGCGCTATGAAATGATGCCTTCCGCTTCCGGTGAAAGCGGCGTCATCCGGTCTTATCTGGATTGGCTGCTGAAAACACCGTGGTGGCAGGAATCCAAAGACAATGAAGATCTTGAAGCGGTCAGAGCCGTCCTCGATCATGACCATTACGGTCTTGATAAAGTCAAAGACCGCATCATGGAATACTTGGCCGTCAAACTGATGACCAAGAGCCTCAATGCCCCGATCTTATGCTTGGTCGGCCCTCCGGGGGTCGGTAAAACATCCTTGGCCAAATCAATCGCCAATGCTTTAGGCCGCAATTTCGTCAAAGCCTCTTTGGGCGGCGTTCGCGATGAAGCCGAGATCCGCGGTCACCGCAGAACCTATTTGGGTTCCTTGCCGGGCAGAATCATCCAAGGGATGAAAAAAGCCGGCGTGGTCAATCCGGTCTTCCTGATCGATGAAATCGACAAGATGTCCTCTGACTATAAAGGCGATCCGAGTTCAGCGATGCTGGAAGTTTTGGATCCTGAACAGAATGCGATGTTCTCCGATCATTATCTCGAAGAACCTTATGATCTGTCCAAAGTCATGTTTATTGCGACAGCCAACTATCTGGAAGACATCCCGGCAGCCTTAAGAGACCGTTTGGAAATCATCCATCTGGATTCCTATACCGAAGATGAAAAAGTCAAGATCGCGTTGAATCACCTGATTCCCAAACAGATCGCCATCAACGGATTGAAAAAAGCGCAGTTTGCCTTGAAAGAAAAAGAACTGTTGCACATCGTACGCAACTACACCCGTGAAGCCGGGGTCCGTCAGTTGGAAAGGCACATTGCCGCTTTGTGCCGCAAGAGCGTCTTATCCATCCTGAAAGACAAGAAAAAATCGGTCTCGGTCAGCGATAAACTGCTGATGGAGTGGCTCGGTAAAGAAATGTACGAGTATGGCCGTAAAGAAACCAAGAACCAGATCGGTGTTGTCACCGGACTGGCTTATACCTCCTTTGGCGGTGATGTGTTGCCGGTCGAAGTGACCACCTTTGAAGGCAAGGGACGTTTGATCGTGACCGGCCAATTGGGTGAAGTCATGAAAGAATCGACTGAGATCGCTTTGGGTTATGTCAAATCCAACGCGCGCAAATACAAGATCGATCCGAAGTTCTTTGAAGATCACGACATCCACATCCATGTCCCGGAAGGGGCAGTACCCAAGGACGGACCTTCCGCCGGCATCACGTTGACCACGGCCATCGTCTCTGCCTTGACGCATACTCCGGTCTATTCCAATTTGGCCATGACCGGTGAAGTCACCTTAAGAGGACTCGTCCTGCCGATCGGCGGACTCAAAGAGAAATCGTTGGCAGCCCACCGTGTCGGCATCACCAAGATCCTGATCCCCAAGCTCAATGCGAAAGATCTCGACGAGATGGCGCCTGTCGTCAAAGAATCCATTACCTTTGTCCCTGTTGAAAACATGGAACAAGTGCTTCACGAAGCCTTGGTGGTCTAATGGCGGGCTTTCAGCAAGCCGTCTTTGTGACCACAGCGGTCGCCAAATCAGGGTTTCCGGTCACAGACCTGCCTGAGTTGGCTCTGGCCGGACGAAGCAACGTCGGGAAATCCAGTTTCATCAATGCCTTGTGTCGTCAAAAATCGCTGGCTTATGTCGGCAAACGCCCGGGCAAGACCCGTTTCATCAACTTTTATACGGTCGAAGGACTCGTTTCGATGGTGGATGTGCCCGGTTATGGCTATGCCAACCGATCCAAAACCGAACTGAAATCCTATGGCACTCTGATGGAAGACTACTTCAGCACCCGAACCAACATCCGCGCCGTCATCTTGGTCGTTGATTCCCGTCACGGGTTGACCAAGGATGATGAAGACATGCTGGAATTTGTCGGCGGCAAACATTTGCCGCTCCTGATCGTGGCCACCAAAGCCGACAAGCTGACTCAATCCGAAAAAATGAAGACCAGTAAAGAAATGCAATTGCGTTTCGGCAGTAATGTTATCCTGTTTTCAGCCCTTCGTCACCTCGGTATCGAAGAGGTCGAAAACTGGATCATGAATAAGATAAAAACCTAAGCACGCTTAGGTTTTTTTGATATAATAGGTCAATAGTTAGGAGAAAACACGATGAAACAAGCCCTTTATATTAAAGACAACACCGCCATTATCAATTTTTCCACCTTTTTTGCCCAAACCACCGATGAATTCATCTCATCGGACAGTTTCAAAAAAATGATGGGTCACTATTTGACCGTCATCAAGACAGAAAATCCGGAACGCTACCAGTGGCTGACCAAAGGACTCACAGAAACTGAAGCGTTGAACCAGTTGGTCAAAGTTTTAAAACTCCTCTTGGTCCTGGACGTCAACGAGATCCAGCATCCGCTTTTGTCCGATCTCAACCGTTTCAATGCGATGATCGAAGACTGGTACAACAACTGGCGTTCACTACAACGCTGTTCCACCATTAAGATTTCTTCTTCCCACTCTGGCCAAGTCAACAACTTCATTGAGGCCGACACCAAATTCAATGCCTTGATCCTGTCCGTTTACCGCGGCATTCAAGAAAAACTGCAAGGCCATAAAAACCATGTTTATCGTCAATTACAAGCCGGAACCAATGCCTCGATGGTCTTGAAAGATGTCAAATGGCCGATCTTTGAAGGGTATGAGGTCTTAAAAGGCATCCCGTTTGTCGACAGTATGCTGATTCGGGCTCCCTTGCTGCTTCATCCCAGAAGTTCGAAACGCGTCGGTTCCTTTGAACCGGTCAGTGTGAATCCGTTTAACGGACTCGTCTTGGACAAAGAAGAATGGTATTGTTACCCGGCGAAAGTCGGCAGCTTGCTGATCCTGATCTATGTCCATATCGACTTTGTCTTCTCCGGCATCGCCAATGCCAATCTGTTTGAACTGGCCAGCGATGAAGAAGTCTTGAAAACCAGACCCGACGGGATCGTCTTGTTTGGCTTGAAAGACAAAACTGAAGAATGTACCTATACCTATGATGAGAAAAATAAACTGTGGGTCGGTAAAGTACCGTATCAGACCCGCATCGAATATTTCGGTTACATGAAGAAAATGGTCCTGACCGTGCATAATGCGATCATGATGAAAAAGGGCTGGTTGCCGATTCACGGCTCGATGATCAACGTCAACTTCAAAAACGGCCGTAAAGTCGGTGTCGTCTTCATGGGCGACAGCGGCGCCGGCAAATCCGAAACGATCGAAGCCATGCAGATGCTGGGCCATGATGATCTGGCCGGGATGGATGTCATCTTTGACGACATGGGTTCTTTCCATTTGGAAAACGGAGAACTGGTCGCTCAAGGGACTGAAATCGGCGCGTTTATCCGGTTGGATGATCTGGATAAGGGCTCACCATACAAGACGATGGACCGTTCCATCTTCATGAATCCGGAATCCGCCGTCAATGCCCGCGTGGTCATTCCGGTCAATACCTACAAGGAAATCGTTAAGAATCATAAAGTCGACTATTTCTTCTACGCCAACAATTATGTCGATCAGACCGGACTCTTGGTGGTCGATCATGCGGCAGACATCAAACAAGTCTTCGTTGAAGGCAAACGGATGGCCATGGCGACGACCCATGAGGTCGGCTTGTCCACCACGTATTTCGCCAATCCTTTTGGTCCGATGCAGGATCAGAATCTCTGTGATCCCCTGATCGATCTGTACTTTAAAGCCTTGGATGATACCAAAGTCCATACCGGCGAAGTGTATACCGGTCTTGGATTAAAAAACAAGGTGGATAACCACCTTGAGTTGACTGCCAAAGCTGTTTTGGATCTGATCAGCCGTTAATCTATACCATAGCCCAGCTGTTTCAGCATCTTGGCGATGCCGTCTGAATCGACGTCATCGGCAATATAATGGGCTATTTTTTTTATGGGTTCTATGGCATTGCCCATGGCGACACTGATCGGGGCATGTTTCAGCATTTCGTAATCATTCATCGAATCGCCGAAAGCGATATAGTAATCGGAATAGCCCTTCATCATAAGGACATCCATGATGCTGGAATGTTTGGATACACCGGCCTGCATGACATCGGCAGAAGTCGTCATAGTGGCTTTGACATCCAATTCCGTGAGATCGTCAAAGATGGACCAGTCAAAATCTTCCTTTTCGTACAACACGATCTTGTCGACCCTTTGTCCTGAGTAGGGTTTGATTTCCGGGATCGGTTCTTTATAGAAGGCATGAGAAACATGAACATAGTTGTTGGGTTCTTTGGTCATCAGATCGCCGTCAGGTCCGGCCATAAAGACCGGCATGTTCATCTTTTCGGCTCTTTCCAACAAGGTCATGATCGACTCGTGGGAGAAAAAACTTTGCCGGATGATGTCGAAATGCTCATCCAGGATGATGTGACCGTTTCCGCAGATGACAAATTTCCACTTCACCAGGCCTTTCAGATTCAAAGCTTTGACCATATCGACATTGCGTCCGGTAGCGATACAAATCGCATACCCCTGATCGCTTAAGGTGTTGAGGGCCTTAACGGTGGAGTCCGGTACAAGGTGCGTGTTGGTATCAAGAAGGGTTCCGTCGATGTCGAAAAACAGGGCTAGTGGTAAGTTCATGACATCATTATAACAAAGCCTTTCCCTAACCCTGAAAGAAATGTTAGAATATTTTCATGATCAAACTTTTCGTCTGTGATATCGACAACACCTTATTGAATCAAACTGTGGGGATGCCCCAAGCCAATCTGCAGGCCATTTTGGATCTTCAGAAAACAGGGGTCACCGTGGCCTTAGCCAGCGGCAGGGTCAGCTCAGGCATGCTTGAAGTGGCTCAAAAGCTGAAACTGAAAGAATATGGCGGTTATGTGATCGCCGCCAACGGAGCTTATGTCTGTTCAATGAAAGAAGACAAAATCTTGTTGAATGCGACGATCCCGCTGATGGAATTGAAACAGATGGCGGATTTTGCACAGGAATTGGGGATCCATGTCTCGATCCAGCAGGGATCGATCCTGACTTACACGCATGAAGATGATGCCGTACGTTACAACAAAGGGGTCATCAAACTGACCATGGAAGCCCATGATCCGCTCAGTGAGGCGCTTTATGAATCCTCCAACAAGGTCGAACTGACCCACTGGATAGAAGCTTCAGGAGAACCGTTTGATGTGTTCACACAGCGCTTTCAAGATCGTTACAGCCTGATTCGGGGAAGAAAGACCTTTCTGGATGTGATGCCAATAGGCGTCACCAAAGCCACCGGGATGGCTGTGGTCATGAAGGAACTTGGACTGAAAGCCAATGAAGTGGCTGCCATCGGGGATGGTGAAAACGATCGGGCCATGCTGAAAGCCGCCGGACTCTCGGCGACCTTGGCCAATGCCAAAGCCTCGATCCAAGCCGAAGTCGATCATGTGGTGGCCTCGGTCGAACATGCCGGACTCTCACACTTCGCGCATCTGGTCCTGTCTAAAAATGCAAACTAAAGGCATCTTGCGATGCCTTTTTTGTTGGTCAAACGATCGGATGCAGTTCTGCGAGAATCTGATCGTGTTCTTCTTTGGTGAACTTGTAGAAGATCATCGGGATGATGCTTAAGGCACAAGAGATGGCCGGAAACAGCGACAACAGAGAGAAGATGCCCTGATAAGCCAGCGGGGTCTGTTCTACAACGTCGCCCTGATATCCGACAAAGGATAAGACGATCCCGATGAAAGCCAGTCCTAAGGCACTTTGCAGAATGGTGGTAAAGGTATTCAGCGAGAAGACAATGCCTTCAGCCCGTTTACCGGTCTTGTGTTCCAGATAATCCACGGTATCCCCGACGATCGAATAGGTCACGACATCATTGATGCCCAGCGAGATCCCGCAGACAAACAAGAGTCCAAAGACCGCGGGCAGATACCCGTAACCCAAGATAAACAACAATAAATGGCTCACAAAGCCTAGACCCAAAGTATAAATATAGGTCATCTTCTTGCCCCACATGTGGACACATTTCGGGGCGAAAAACATCGAGAAGATCATGGCGGCGATCAAAGTACCGCCCAGGATCGTGTATTGATTGGGATCTGCGAGATTCTTGTTGGCGAAATAGAGACCGGCAGTCGCAATGACCATTCTGAAGGCGCCCATGACTCTGCTCAGCTGTAAGATCAACAGCGGTTTGTTTTTAGCCAGGATACGGAATTTGGGGGCTTCATCACTGACTTGTTTGACGCGTTCTTTGGTGCAGTAACCCGCTAAGGCAAACAAAGCCGAACCGGTTATCCCGACGATCATGGCAGTGACCAGATACGCATGCTGATTGCCTGCCAGGTTCTCAACGGTGGAACCGCCCAACGCATTGATCAGGATCGGAGGAACCAATATCCCGATGGCCATCCCGATGTTGCAGAAAATGCGGACCATCGTGATCAGGCTCAAGCGTTCTTCAGGATTCTCAGTGATCGCCACTGACATGCCCCAGTAAGGGATATCCGTGACGGTAAAGGTCATACTCCACAGGTTATAACTGATGACGGCATACAGGATCTTGATCGAATCGCTCATATTGGGGACGGTAAACGCCAAGATCGTGAAGATGGCCAAAGGAATCGGAATGGCCATCAGATAGGGACGCAACTTGCCCCAGCGTGTCTTGGTCTTATCGACCAGCATGCCCATCAACGGATCGTTGATCGCATCCCACAAGCGTGTAAAGAACATGATGGTCGCAACGATTTCCGGTTTGATCAAAGCCACATCGGTATAATAAAACATGATTAGCGTGATGACGAGATTATAGATGATGTTTTGACCCATGCCGGCCAGACTGAAGGACAACTTCTCAAACAAAGACAGCTTGTGTTTTTGCATAGAAAACCCTCTTTTATCTCAAGTATACCGTATTTTTCACCTGTGGTATACTTTATTCATGAATGAAACTTATCAACAAAAAAACAGGCTGGCCAAACAGATTGCCCTGAAGGCTGCCGACCTTCTGGAACACTTCCAATGGGGCAAACAATCCGTCTCAAACCAGACTGTCTTACAGACCCTTACCGATCTTGAAAAAGAAATCGATCAACTGAAACAAAGCCTTAGGGATTAGAGTCAGGTCTTCGTATGAGAGGGTGGAGGTCACCATGACAACATCAACCATCCTAATGTATGTTGCGATCTGTGCAGGTATTGCCGCCATCTACAAACTCTTAACCTCGGGCCGAGGCAGAGTGAGTATTCCCGGGATCGAAATGACTTGGGGAAAATGAGGACTATGTCCTCTTTTTAATGATGAAGATCAAAGATAGCTTACAAAATGAACGCCCTCGGGAAAAACTGAAGAGCCTGGGTGTCAGAGCCCTCAATGATGCGGAACTCTTGGGCATCCTGCTTCGCAGCGGGACCCAGGGCAAATCATCCGTGGACTTGGCGAAAGAACTGTTGGCTTTGTGCGGTTCGATCAACAACTTGTCATCCATGGATATAACGGCCTTGTTGGCGATCAAAGGCATCAAACAAGCCAAAGCCAGTGAAATCTTGGCCCTGTGTGAAATCAGCCGCAGAATGGCCCAGCAAGCTTCCCTGGAAGTTGATGTGATCGATCAGCCTTCCCGGTTGGTCAATTGGCTCAAGAAAGAACTGGGCTCGTCACAGCAGGAACAGTTCCTGGTCGTTTTCCTGAATACGAAAAACCACATCATCGGACATAAAGTCTTGTATATGGGCGGACTTGACCGCTCGATCGTGCATCCCAGAGAAGTCTACAAAGAGGCGCTGAAAGTCTCGGCAGCCCGTATCATCGTCGTACACAACCACCCCAGCGGGGATGTCAGTCCCAGCGACAATGACCGCATGGTCACCAAAGTCCTGGAAGAAGCAGGGGATACGATGGGGATTCCGCTCCTAGATCACTTGATCGTTTCGCATTACGGCTATACCAGCTTGCGTCAAATACTGAAAAAAGATTGAACAAAGGGTCTGGGCTCTTTATAATAGGGGTTAGACTTATGAAACGACTCTCGCCACTCAACCGCATCCTGCTTAAAGTTATCGGGGTATTGCTTGCCTTATCCCTTTTTTTAGCAGGACTACGCACCAATGCCTCTGTTCAGGGGGCCAGTGCTGAAGCGTACGGATTTTTTACCAGTTTACGCGTGACCTTGTTTGATAACCCCATCAAGTCACTGGGGAGCTTCGTTTCTGATTTCACCTCGCTGTATACCCTGAAAGCGGAAAACGACCGGCTCAGAAGACAGATCGACATGTTGGAACAGTTTCAGGCCCGGCTGCAAGAAGCCTACCGCGACATCGAAGACCTCAGGATCCTCAACGAACTCAAAACGACGATGACCCAATATCATCTGATTGCGGCCATGGTGTATAACCGTCCCGCTGATACGTTCAATCATACTTTGACCTTGAATATCGGTTCCATTGACGGGGTCGAGCTCAACGATGCGGTCATCAGTTCAGAAGGCTTGATCGGTAAAGTGATCACGCTGACGGATAACACTTGCGTGGTTTTGCTGCTGACGACTGAACAGGAAGTCAACAAAGTCTCGGTCAAGATCCAAATCTCTCAAACGGCAACGGCGGAAGCCTTGCTTGAATATTACGATATCAATACCGGAAACTATATTCTGAGTCTGCTGGAGACCAATTCCAGCATCACGGAAGGCATGTCTGTGATCTCAAGCGGCTTAGGGGCAACCTATCCCAGCGGTCTTTTGGTCGGCACGGTATCCAAAGCCGAAATGCAGCAAACCACAAGCGGGGTCAAGATCTATGTTACCCCGGCGGCAGATTTTACCCACCTGAATTATGTGGCCGTCGTAAAGCGGGGCGTCATCCATGTGGATTGACCTCGCTTTTGTTTTAACGGGTTTTATGATCGATAATGTACTAAGGATGTTGATGCCGGTCGATCCCTCGTTAAGGGTCCTGGTTTTCGTCCCTAACCTTGGCTTTTTGGCATTTCTGTTTGTCAGTTTGAAACGGCCTTTGCCGGAAGCGCTGGGATCCGCCGTGATCGTCGGCTTGTGCGTGGATCTGATGAGACATGATTTCTTTACCAACATGGTGGCTTTTCCTGTCAGTATCTATGCCATCAAGACCTGGTCAAGACAGCTCAATGAATCCGTGTTTGAACAGGTCTTTATCGGGACCATCGGGCTTTTTATCAAAGAACTGACCCTGTATGTTGTCTTGTCTATTTTTGCAGTGACGAAATTACAGATTGGACCTTGGTTTGTCAAACGTGAATTTCTGACTTTGATCGGACATATCCCGCTCTTGTATGGCTTGACCATCCTGAATCGCTTCAAAGTGGGGGCTCAAAAGAACCTGGATCTGGAGCGCGAGCGCAGGGAAAGGATTCGTTGGAACCCTACCGCAAAGCCGTAATGTGCTATAATACTTTGGAAATGGAGCCGTTATGCGTAAAACATTCTTAATCTTGATTCTATCAATTTTCATCGGACTAAGCAGTCTTAGCGGCTGTAAACTCAGTGTCCTTCGGGTCGGTGTTTCGACCTATCCTGTCGAGTATCTCGTCAAGCGTATTGCCAAAGATAAAGTAACGGTCGTCAGTCTCAGTGACGGGAAAATCATCACCCGTGCCACCGCCGTGGCTAATTTTAAGACGACCCTTGAAAAACTGGATGTTTTCTTTCAGATGGGCCAACTTGAACCGTATATTTCAACCCATTTGGATGACATTCACAAGAGCAACATCAAAATCGTTGATTTGGTCGGATCCTCAGCGGTCTATAGTTTCAAACGCTACACCACCAATTCCATCGGTTCTCAGGAAATCACCCTCATCAATGAATACTATGACGGGGATGCCTTTAAATCGATCGATTCCTATGATTCAGATCCGTATTTATGGATGGATCCCATCACCATGACTTCGATGGCATCCACCATCAAGAAATGGCTTATATCTGCCTATCCTGAAGAAAAGGCCGCCTTTGAAGCCAGTTATTCCGATCTAGAAATCGAATTGGCCAAAATGGATGCGAACTATCAAGCCATCCGAAATAAATCGATTGCCTTTGTCAGCATCACGCCGGCGTTTGGCAATTGGCAAAAAGCCTATGGTGTAGAAGTGTATCCGGTCATGCTGTCCCGTTATGGCGTCTTGCCCAATGCGACTCAACTGGAAGCCATCAAAGCCAGGATCAGAGATGACGGAGTTCGTTATATCGTCAAGGATCCCTTGATGAGTGAAGATATGCTTGCCTTGTATACCGCGTTGAAAACCGAGTTGGGCCTGGAAGAAATCGTGCTTCACTCATTGGCTTTTCTCAGCGACACCGACATCGAAGCAAAACGAGACTACATGACGATCATGTATGATAATCTCGCCGTATTGAAATCAATCGACTAAGTGAATCCTTCGGGATTCATTTTTGAACACGTGAGAGGAGATCGTTTATGAAGAAAATGCTCTTGGTGGATGGTAACTCCATGTTTTTCAGGGCTTACTATGCCACAGCCTATACCCGCTTGAGTGCCAACAGCCAAGGGGTTTATACCAATGCCGTATACGGATTTGTCACGATGCTCAACAAAGCTTTGGAACTCGTTCAGCCTCAGGCGCTCATGATTGCCTTTGACAGCGGGAAACCCACATTCAGACATGACAAATTTGAAGACTATAAAGGAACCCGCAAAGCCTTGCCTGAAGAACTGAAGATGCAATTTCCCATCGTTCGGGAATACTGCAGTGCAGCCCATCTCTGTTATTATCAGCAAGATGGCCTTGAAGCCGATGACATCATCGGTTCAATGGTCAAACGCTATCCCGATTGGGACATCAATGTCTTATCCAGTGATAAAGACCTGTTACAGCTGATCGATCGGACCACTTCGGTGTGGCTGATGAAAAAAGGATTGACTGAAATCAAGGAAATGGATGAAGCAGCCCTCATGGAAGAAATGGCCCTCAAACCGGCTCAGATCTGCGACCTGAAGGGTTTGATGGGGGATGCTTCCGACAATATCCCGGGTTTACCGGGCGTCGGCGAGAAAACCGCTTTGAAACTCTTGGCAGAATACGGGACCCTGGAAAACGTGTTGGCTCATGCCGGGGATCTCAAAGGCAAATTGAAAGAAAACGTGGAAACCTATGCCGATCAGGCAACGTTTTCAAAATGGCTCGCCACGATCAAGACCGATGCAGAAATCGAGCTTCCGCTTGAAACCATGGTGTATCAACCTGATCTCAGCGAAGCCAATGCTTTCTTTGACCGTTATGAAATGAAAACGCTGATGAAGGTCGAAAAAGTCAAAGTCGAGCATCTTGAAAGCGGGGACCGTTTTGAAGATCTAGATCCGAAAAACATCCATATCTTTGCGCATTATCGGCTCGATACCGACTGGCCCCATCCGTTTTTCGGATTGGCTTTTTCAGATGGCACACTGAGCTGTTTCGTCAAAGCGGAAGATCTGGCTCAAGAACCCAACATCCTATCATACTTAAGCAATCCCCAACCCAAACGCGTCTATGACGCCAAATCTTTTCTGCATGCCTGTGATGCGGCCAAGGTCATCGTCAACGGCAGTTTTATCGATCCGATGATCCTGGCCTATCTGGATGATTCTTCCGTCAACACCTATGACAAGATCCAAACCAAATACGCCTGGCCGGATTATCCCAAAGCCGTGCTCAATGAAGACACGATCAATCTGTCTCGACTGATCGCTCAGAAATTAGCCATGGATACCCCGGTTCTGAGTGAGAAAATTGACGTCAAAGCGATGAAACCGCTCTATGAGGGCGTCGAAGAGCCCTTGATTCGGATCCTGTATCAGATGGAAAAAGAAGGCATCTTTGTCGATGAAAGCATCTTGGATACCATCGCTCAGGAAACCTTGACTAAGCTCAACGAACTGTCCACTCAGATCTATGGCTTGGCCGGTCATGAATTCAATGTCAATTCACCCAAACAATTGTCAGAAGTCCTGTTTGAAGAACTACAGCTGCCATCCAACCGCAAACAATCGACGGCCATCGATGTGCTGGAGTCTCTCGCCGATGCGCATCCGATCGTCGTAAAATTGATTGAATACCGTAAGTATCAGAAATTATATTCCACCTATGCGCAAGGCTTGAAGAAATTCATTCAGCCTGACCATAAGATCCATACCGTCTACAGCCAGACCACGGCTCAAACCGGACGACTGTCTTCTTATGATCCCAATCTGCAAAACATCTCCGTTCGTGACGAAGAATCTCGAGGAATCCGCAAAGCCTTCATTCCAAGTTCAGGCAATCTTTTGTATGCCTGTGACTATTCTCAGATCGAATTGCGTGTTTTGGCACATATGGCCAATGAAGAAGCCATGATCGAAGCTTTCAAGACCCATCTGGACATCCATACCAAAACGGCCATGGATGTGTTTAAAGTGAGTGCTGAGGCGGTGACTTCGTCCATGCGCAGACAAGCCAAAGCCGTTAACTTCGGAATCATTTACGGAATCAGTGATTTCGGTTTGGCTGCCCAACTGGGTACCGATCGCAAGAGTGCCCAAAAATTCATTGAAGCCTATCTGAACTCCTATCCCAATATCCAGCGTTATATGGATGAGACCGTATTCAGCGCAATGCGGCAAGGCTATGTGGAGACCTTGTTTAAAAGACGAAGAGAAATCCCGGAACTGTTTGATAAGTCTTATCAGGTCCGTGAATTCGGGAAACGGGCGGCCATGAATGCCCCGATCCAAGGCAGTGCTGCCGACATCATCAAACTGGCCATGATCGCTGTCGATAAAGTCCTCAAGGAAAAGAAACTGAAGACAAAAATGATCGTTCAGGTCCATGATGAATTGGTCTTTGACGTTCCCAAGGATGAACTTGAAACCATCAAGACCGAAATCAAGAAAGCCATGATCCATGCCGTGAATCTGACCGTGCCGATGGAAGTTTCGGAAGCCTATGGCGACTCTTGGTATGAGGCAAAATAATGCCTGAATTACCCGAAGTAGAGACCGTTGTCAGGACCCTGAAAAGTCAGATCATCGGTGAAAAGATCAGAAACGTGGATGTCTTTTGGCCGCGTACCGTCTATGAATCTGAATCCTTTACCCAAGATTTGAAAGATCAGCGCATTCTGGACATTACCCGGCGAGGCAAGTATCTTATTTTTAAACTCGAAAAAGGCTTTCTGACGGTCCATTTACGAATGGAGGGCCGGTTTTTCCTGACTCCGTTGGATGAAGAAAAGAAGAAACACACCCATGTGGTTTTTACGCTTTCCCAACAAAAACTCGAATTCAACGATACACGCAAATTCGGACGGATGCGCTATTCTTTGGAAGACCCGCAAACCACCCTCATTCAGTTGGGGTATGAGCCTTTTGACGAACGGCTTAGCGCCGCGCATTTAAAGTCCTTATCCAAAAACAGGACCATCCCTTTGAAGACCTTTCTGATGGATCAGTCTATGATTGCGGGGATCGGCAACATCTATGCGGATGAGATCTGTTTCCTGTCGTCCCTGTCTCCCTTAAAAAAAGTGAACACCCTGACCTTGAAACAATGGCAGGAAGTCATCGGTATCATGCGTATGGTGTTGAGTGAAGCCATTTTAGCAGGCGGGGCAACCGTAAGGACCTATACCGCTTCGTTGGGCATCACAGGCCGGTTTCAAAGTACCTTGCGCGTTTATGGCCGAGGCACAAAAGCATGCGTGACTTGCGGAGGACCCCTTCGCAGTATTAAAATAGGACAAAGGACAAGCGTGTATTGTCCAAACTGTCAGAAAGGCTGATATGCACATCGCGATCACAGGCAGTATCGGCAGTGGAAAATCCAGTGTCAGTCGGATTTTGAGATCTTTAGGCTATCTGGTTTTTGACGCGGACGCGTTGGCCAAAGCCCAATACGATAAAACAGAAGTCAAAACAGCCCTGAATGCCTATTTCAATGAGGATCTTTATCCCAATGGGATCTTTGATCCCGTTCGTTTATCCAATCTGATATTCGAAGACAGCCGCCCTGAAGCGCGCCATTTCGTTGAAGCCCTGATCCATCCTTTGGTGCTGGCGGCTTTGGATCAAAAAGCTGAAGAAAGCGGGCAAGCCATCGTGTTCAGTGAAGTGCCTTTGCTTTATGAAGCCCACGGCGAAAGCCAGTTCGATCGGGTCTTGCTGGTCGTCAGCGATGAGAACATCGCCGACAGACGACTGATGGAACAGCGCGGGATGACCCTCAAGGAAATCAGACGGCGCCGATCCTTACAGATGAATCAATCCGTCAAGCAGGCCTTGGCCGATGACGTGATTGAAAACAATGGCGATGAGGCCAGTTTACTCAAGCAAGTCACCCTCTACAGTGATAAAATAAGAAGTATCTATGGAAAGAAATAAAAACGCACTCATTCAAATCGAATCTTTTTCAGGGTCCATGGATACAGCCAGTCTTTTCATCGTGTATCAGAAACTGTGCGGTCCCACTGCCATCGGCTTGTATGGCCTTTTGGTGCATCTGGCCGTCCCAGAACGCTTTACCCATGAAGACCTGTCGGTACTGCTGGGGATCAACCATGCTCAGCTGATTTCAGACTTTGAGGCTCTGGAACAGGTCTCGTTGATTGAAAGTTATCATCATCCTGAAAGGGATACCTATCTCTACGCGGTCAAAGCCCCGCTGAAGATATCCGAGGCCCTTAACCATCCGGTGTTGGGCAGAGCTTATTTACAATCCGTCGGAGAAGGCCACTATACGGCCGTCAAAAAACGCTATAACCCCCTCAAACCGCTCCAAGAAGGGTATGAATCCATCAGCAAACCTTTTGAAGCCCAACGCTTAAGGACCTTTGATCCACAAGCAGAAGTCCATTTCGAACCTTCAGACATCAGGCTCAGCGGGCTGCATTTTGACATCCTGTCCTTTAAACAGCGCTGTTCAGAGTTGATTTTTCCCCAAGCCTTAAGAACGCCTGCCAATCTGAAACTGATTGAAGAACTGGGCTCAGTCTATGGGATCAGTGTTCCTAAGATGAGTTTATTGTTGGGGGATTGCGTCAACATCGCCGCCATGACCTTTGACAGCGAAAAACTTGAAGCACTGATGCGTAAAGTCAAAGAACCCAGCCCGATGCCCAGTGATCCGTATCTGAGTGATCCGGTCCAGTTTTTGCGTTACCTTCAGGAAGGCAAAGAACCCACCGATACCGAGAAACGCTTGTTGTCTTCGTTGGTGCGCGATCAGCGTTTGAATCCTGAAGTGGTCAATGTCTTGGTGAAACATGCTTTGGAATCCAGCAATCAAACACTCAAGAAATCATATGTGGAAACGATTGCGGCTTCCTGGAGCCGTTTGAAGATCACCACCAAAGATCAGGCCTTGGCTCATATCCAAAGTCTCGGTAAGAAAACTGAGAAGAGCCGTAAAGAACCGATACCTGACTATAAAACGGAGTCGGATCCGATGAGCGAAAGCGAGTTGGACGCCTTAAAGACAAGGCTGAAGAAATTAGGAGAAAAGCATGGAAAAGATTAACCTCAATTTCGAACTGAATGACCAACAAAAAGCGGCTCGCGCACTTTTAATTCAATCTGTTTTGAAAGACCCCAAGGTCATCGGTTTCATGAAATTCCACGGCGTCGATGAGGCTTTTGTATCGCGTCACGTTCAGCGTTTTGCCGACTGGTCTTTGGAAAAAGGACGCTGTGACCATTGTCCCGGTCTGCATGCCTGCCGTCAAAAAGAAACCGGCTATTTTCTTGATTTGGAACTGGAAGGCTATTTGCAGACAGTCTATAAACCCTGTGATTATCAAAATGCGCAAAATGCTTTGTTTGCCCATGAAAAATACTATTTGCTGAAAGACGGCGGAAAAGAAACGCTCAAGGCTGACTTTTCATCGATCTTGAATGCGGATTTTGATCCGGCCTATGCCGAATGCATCGATAAGATCGCCAAGTGGCTTGAACACCCCAGCGATAAAGGCTTTTATCTTTATGGGGCAAGCGGGGTAGGCAAGACTTATCTGGCGGCTGCCGTTCTCAATACTTTCGCAAAAAAAGACATCAACGTGGCTTTGGTGCATGTGCCTTCACTGGCCATCAAGGTCAAACAAAGCTTTGACACGCCCGATGTGATCGATTTTACGATGGCGATGATCAAAAAAGCCCGGGTTGTGGTCTTTGACGACATCGGGGCAGAATCCTTGTCAGGCTGGTTCAGAGACGAGATATTGCTGCCTTTATTGAACTATCGCATGGAAAATGAAAAAGTAACCTGGTTTACCAGTAATCTCAAAATAGACGGCTTACGGGCTCATTTCAGATACAACCTGAAAGGGGACGATGAAGCCTTAAAAGCCAACCGTCTGATGGAACGCATCGAAAGTTTGGCTACACCACTCTTAGTAGGCGGAAAAAACCGCAGAAACACCTAAAACAATACACAAAAAGGCCTCATAATGATAAAATTGATGAGGAGTTAAAGGAAAACCATGATCAAACGAATCGGTGTATTGACTTCCGGTGGAGACTCACCGGGCATGAATGCAGCCATTAGGGCGATTGTCAGATCGGCCCTGGCTCAAGGTCTAGAAGTCGTCGCGATCGAAGATGGCTATAAAGGTATGGTGGAAGGTCGAATGTGGCAGATGAACAGCCGCAGCGTCAGCGACATCATCTTGCGCGGAGGCACCATGCTGGGTTCAGCGCGCTTGCCTGAATTCACCGATCGGGCCGTTAGGGCAGCCGCCGTCAGAAATCTGCAGGAAAACGGCGTCGAAGCCGTGGTCGTCATCGGCGGAGACGGTACCTATCGCGGGGCGATGGCCCTGACTGAGATGGGCATCAATTGTATCGGTTTACCGGGGACCATCGATAACGATGTTGCTTCGAGCGATTATACGATCGGTTTTGATACGGCCCTTAATACCGTCATTCAAAATATCGATAAATTAAGGGATACCTCTTCTTCCCATCACCGCTGTTCGGTGGTCGAAGTCATGGGTAACCGCTGCGGTGATCTGGCCTTGTTTGCCGGTATCAGCTGCGGTGCAGAACTGATCATTACCCCGGAACGGGGCTATGATGAAGCGGCCATCCTGGCTAAATTGAAATATCTGGACGAAGTCCGTAAAAAACGCCACGCGATCGTCGTCATCAGCGAGAAAATCACCGATGCCGGGGACTTGGCGAAAAAAATCAGTGAAGTCACCAGTTTTTCCGGCCGTTCTACGGTCTTAGGACACATTCAGCGCGGCGGATCTCCGACTGCTTTTGATCGGGTCTTGGCCACTCGAATGGGCGATAAAGCGGTGGAATTGCTGATCCAAGGGATCGGCGGGCATTGCGTCGGATTACTTAAGAACGAAATCGTCTCGATGCCGATAGCCGAAGCTTTGGCATTGCCTAGAAGATCGAGAGAAGATTTGCTTGCCTTGCACGAAAGGCTGATCTAAGGAGGTCACATGAATACGATCCGAAAAACGAAGATTATTTGCACTCTGGGTCCTGCCAGCGAATCCAGAGAGATGATCGTCAAACTGGCTGAAGCCGGTATGAACATCGTCCGTCTGAATTTCTCCCACGGAGATCATTTGACTCACGGCGACAGAATCAAACTTGTCAATGACATCAACACGGTCTCCGGGTATAACCTGGGCATCATGCTGGATACCAAAGGACCTGAAATCCGCTGCGGCGAAATGGAAAACGGGGTATTGACCTTTAAAAAAGGGGACCTTGTCAAAGTCGTCCGCGAGCCTGTTTTAGGCAACAATACGCGTTTCCATGTCGATTGTCCTGAAATGTATGCCGACGTCAAACCGGGCAATTATTTGCTGATCGATGACGGAAAGATGAGACTCACCGTCGTGGAAGTCAACGACGGCGAACTCAGTTGCCGCATTGAAAATTCAGGCATCATCAAAACCAAAAAAGGCGTCAATGTGCCCAACGTCACCTTATCGATGCCCTTTATTTCTGCCAAAGACGAAGCCGATCTGCGTTTCGGATGCAAAATGGATGTCGATTTCATCGCAGCCAGTTTCGTCAGACGGGCTCAGGATGTTTTAGCCATCCGTAAGATCCTGTTGGATGAAGGTAAATCAAAAATCCAGATCATTGCCAAGATTGAAAATCAGGAAGGGTATGATAACCTTGAATCCATCCTGGAAGTCGCAGACGGCGTCATGGTTGCCCGCGGCGATCTGGGTGTTGAAGTATCGACCCAACTGGTTCCGATCTATCAAAAGAAAATCATCAAAAAAGCGAATGAAAAGGGCAAACCTGTCATTACCGCGACCCATATGCTTGAATCCATGATGGCCAACCCGAGACCGACCCGTGCGGAAGCCTCTGACGTTGCCAATGCCGTTTTGGACGGATCCGATGCGATCATGCTCAGCGGCGAAACCGCAGCCGGCGAATATCCGCTGGAAGCCGTCAAAACGATGGACATCATTGCTACCGCCATGGAAGAAATCCTGCCTTATCGTGAAAGACTGGATCAGTCGATCAAGTCTTCCCGCAAGACCATTCAGGATGCCATCGGGATCTCCGTGGCCGACTCCGCTTTACAGCTCGATCAGGTCAAGGCGATCATCGCGTTTACTCAAGGCGGATCCACAGCCAAACGCATATCCAAATTCAGACCGTCCGTGCCCATTTTTGCGGTCACGTTCACCAAGTCGGTTCAGCGTAAACTGAATCTGTACTGGGGCGTTATTCCGGTCTTGTCCGACATTCAAAATACGATGACCAATGACGATGAACTCGCCAGCATCATCGCCAAAGACAACGGCTTCAAAGCCGGTGACTATGTCATCATCACCGCCGGTTATCCGACTGGAGAAGGCACTGCCAACATGATGAAAATCGTCGAGGTCAAATAAGCATGAAAACGGTGATCGGTATCGATTTAGGCGGCACCAACGTCCGTGTAGCAAAAGTATCCGTTGACGGTAAGATCCTTCAGGAATTCAAGAGTCCGTGTTACGCTCAAGAAGGCCCTGAAAAAGTGACCTCAAACATTATAGAACTCTTAGGCAAGATCGATGATCTGAAATCCTGTTCAGGGATCGGTATCGGGGTCGCAGGACCCGTCGATACGATCACCAAGCAATTGAAGATGTCGACGAATCTTCCCGGTTTGGCCTTTTTCCCGATTTGTGATCGGATTGAAAAAGCCTATGGCATCCCCACCTACATGGACAATGATGCGAATGTCGCCGGTTTGGCTGAAGCCGTTTTGGGTGCCGGTCGCGGCCACAAGATCGTTTATTTCATGATCCACGGCACAGGTGTCGGGGGTGCTTTGGTCGTCTCCGGTCAAGTCATATCCGGTAAAAACGGCTATGCGGGTGAAGTCGGAAACATCATCGTGACCCGTGAAGGCGAAAAAATCAATCATCTCAACATCGGTGCCGTCGAAAACCTGGCTTCCGGTGCCGCTTTGATCAAAATCGCCAAAGCCCGGATCAGTCCTGAGGTCAATTCGGCTCATGAAATCTTCAAATTAGCCAAAGAAGGCAATCCGATTGCCTTGGATATCATCGATAAAATGGCTTATGACTTCGCTCAAGCCTGCGCTGCCATCGGACATGTGGTGGATCCGTCCATCTTTGTCATCGGCGGAGGCGTCGTTGCGTCCCATGAGATGTACTTCCCGCTGGTTAAGAAATATTATGATCAAATGGTTCACGAAGGCATGCGCGGTGTTGAATTCGTCCCTGCCCAATTGGATGAACCGGGAATTTTAGGCGCAGCGATGTTGCCGATTTCCCACGGCAACTAAAGGAGAAATGTATGCCCAGTCAAAGAATGCTTAGAAAATATGCCAAATTAGCCGTTTGTGTCGGAGCCAATGTCAGAAAAAATCAGCCCTTGCTGATTTCCGCCTCCGTCGAAACGAAGGATTTTGTCCGTTTGTGTGTCGAAGAAGGGTATAAAGCCGGAGCCTCCATGGTTTCTGTTCGCTGGCTGGATCAGCAAGTGGCTCACACGACCTACAAATATGCTTCCGTCGAAACCTTATCTGAAGTCCCAGATTATATCGTTGAACAAATGAAGTTTTACATTGAAAAGGGCTATGCGGCCATCAGCATTTCCGCGGACACCCCGGGCGTTATGGCGGATATCGATCCGATCAAACTGCAAAAAGCAGGCATGGCGACCGGAAAAGCCTTGAAATTCTACAGTGAACACATGATGGGCAACCGGACTCAATGGTGCGTCGTCTCTGTTCCGACCGAAGGCTGGGCCAAAAAAGTGTTCCCCAACGAACGCGCTTCCAAAGCCGTCGACAAACTGTGGGATGCGATCTTGGCTGCCGTCCGCGTCACCAAAGACAATGATCCGGTCAAAGAATGGAAAGCCCATAACGAGATCCTGCATAAACACAACGACATGCTCAACAACTACAACTTCAAAGCCTTGAAGTTCACCAACGGGTTGGGTACTGACTTGACCGTCGGGTTGGTCAAAAACCATGTTTGGGCCGGCGGCAATGAAAAGTCGACCAAAGGCATTGTTTTCAATCCCAACATGCCTACTGAAGAAAGCTTCTCGATGCCTGAAAAGAAAGGTGTCAACGGTAAAGTCGTCGCCACCAAACCGCTCAACTATAACGGCGCTTTGATCGAAGACTTCTGGATGACCTTCAAAGACGGTAAAGTCGTTGATTTTGATGCCAGAACTTCCAAAGAAGCCTTGGCCTCTTTGGTCAACTACGATGAAGGATCCTGCTATTTGGGAGAAGTTGCCCTGATCAGTCATGATTCCCCGATTTCCAACTCCAACATCTTGTTCTTCAATACCTTGTTTGATGAGAATGCCTCATGCCACTTGGCTTTGGGACGGGCTTATCCGATGAACGTCAAGGGCGGCAACAGCATGACACAGGAACAACTGGATGCGGCAGGCGCCAACAACTCCATGACTCACAATGACTTCATGTTTGGTTCCGCCGACATGTCTGTGGTCGGGATCACGCAGGAAGGCAAAGAAGTCATCGTCTTCAAAAACGGAAATTTTGTCTTTTAATTGACAAGATTTGACGTAAGCCTTACACTTATTTCATAAACCAAGCACACGGAATAACAAGTGCGGTCCGCCCTCAGAGAGAAAGTCATCGGTGCAAGCTTTCACAGGATCAAACTTTACCACCCGTGAGGGAACTTCGAAAAGTTACGTGACTCTGCGTTAAGGAGCTGAGCGCACCAACAGTGCGGAATCAAGGTGGTACCACGAGACACTCGTCCTTATGACGGGTGTTTTTTATTTCCAAGGAGGAACTATGATCAACATCAAAGAAGACGCTAAACTCAGTGTATTGAATCATTCGGCAGCCCATATGATGGCCCAAGCCATCAAACGCTTGTACCCTCAGGCCTTCTTTTGGGTCGGACCGGTCATTACCGAAGGCTTTTACTATGACATGGACTTGGGCGATGCCATCATCAACGATGAAGCTTTGGTCAAGATCGAAGCCGAGATGAAGAAAATCGCCAAAGACGGCAAACGCATCATTCGTGAAGAACTCACCAAAGAAGCAGCGCTGGAACTGTTCAAAGACGATCCGTATAAAATGGATCTGATCGGCAACATGGAAGAAGGATCCGTCATTTCGACTTATCGTCAAGGCGAGTTCGTCGATCTGTGCCGCGGTCCGCATGCGGAAAGCACCAAAGAACTCAAGTTCTTCAAACTGCTGAAAGTATCCGGTGCCTATTGGAAGGGCGATTCCAACAACAAGATGCTCCAACGTGTCTACGGGATCTGTTTTGATACCCAGGAAGCCCTGGATGCCCATCTGCATCTCTTAGAAGAAGCCAAGAAACGCGATCACAAGAAACTGGGCAAAGAGCTCGATTTGTTCATGATGAGCGAATACGGTCCCGGTTTTCCGTTTTGGTTACCCAATGGGATGATCCTAAGAAACATCCTGGAAAACTTCTGGTATGAAGAACACACCAAAGAAGGCTATGAATTCATCAAGACCCCGATCATGCTGAATCAGGAACTTTGGGAAGTTTCCGGTCATTGGTTCAACTATCGTGAAAACATGTATGTGTCTGAAATCGATGAACGTAAGTTCGCCATCAAACCGATGAACTGTCCGGGAGGCATTCTGGTCTATAAGAACAGTCTTCATTCCTATAAAGACCTGCCGATCAGAAGCGGTGAATTGGGCTTGGTCCATCGTCATGAAGCTTCCGGTGCTTTAAACGGCCTATTCAGAGTCCGTACCTTTACTCAGGATGATGCTCATATCTACATGAGACCCGATCAAATCGAAAGCGAAGTCATACGCCTCATCAATTTCTTTGATCGCTTCTATAAACTCTTCAATCTGCCTTACACCATTGAACTTTCGACCCGTCCCGAATCCAAATACATCGGTACCATCGAAGTCTGGGACGCTTCAGAAGCAGCCTTGGCCAAAGCCGTCACCGCTGCCGGCAAAGCCTATAAAGTCAATCCTGGAGACGGGGCTTTCTATGGTCCTAAACTCGACTTCCACATCAGTGACTCTTTGGGCAGAGAATGGCAATGCGGCACCATTCAGCTCGACATGAATTTGCCTGAACGTTTCGACATGACCTACATCGATTCCGATGGCGAAAAGAAACGTCCGGTCATGTTGCACCGGGTTATCTTTGGTTCCGTTGAACGGTTCATCGGGATCCTGATCGAACATTATGCGGGGGCTTTCCCGTTGTGGCTGGCTCCAGTCCAGATCGCCATCTTAGGGGTCAACGGAGATCTTCACTCAGATGCTTCCAATGCCTTGAAAGAAAGACTCAATGCGCTTAAATTCAGAGCGATCGTCGATAACCGCAATGAAAAACTGGGCTACCGTTTACGCGAAGCCCAGGTCAAGAAGATTCCAATCCAAGTGGTCATCGGTGACGGGGAAGTGGCTTCCGGAACCGTCAATGTCCGTCGTTACGGTAAAAATGAATCTGTCTCCATGCCGATCGACGATTTCATCGCTTCGATCCAAGCGGAACAGGACAACAAACTATGAAAAAAATACTCTTGATTCTTGCCTTTGTGCTGGGATTGGCGGCGTGTGCTCCGGCAAAGGACTATACCTTTACCTGGCTCTCGCCCAAAGGGGCACCGTCGGTAGCCTTGATTCCGGTCCTAAAAGAAGCGGTCGATACCGTTGAATTGGTTGATGGGACCGATGTGATTTCTGCCGCCTTGATCCAAGGTGACAAAGATGTCATCGTGGCACCGCTAAACTTAGGGTCCAAACTGATCCAAGCCGGTGATGCCGACTATAAACTCTTAGCCATCGTGACTTGGGGCAATCTCTACATCGTCAAAGATGTCGCCGTCCCGTTTACAGACAAGATGAATCTGGCCATGTTTGGATCCAAAGCGGTCCCTGAACTGGTCCTGAATAAAGTGACAGATGCCTTGGACTTCACCTTCACCAAGGTCCCGTTCAATGCGGTGGCCGATGTTAAAGGTCAACTGGTTTCCAAAGCCTACGCGATGGGACTTTTGGCTGAGCCTGTCGCCACAGCGACGATTGCCGCTGCCAAAGCCCAAGGCATTACCCTAAGCGTCGTGGCAGATCTGCAGGCCGCCTGGAAAGACAAAACGGGCTTCGACAATTATCCGCAAGCCGCCATTTTCGTCAAAACGAGTCTGAATTCGGCACAAATCAAACAAGTCAAACAAAGAGTCGATGCGATGGTCACCTACGTCGCTTCTGTCGAGGCAGACAAGAGTGTCGTTGAAACCGACATCACCAACCTGACTCCTGAAAAACTCGGGGTTCCCTCAGCCGCCATCGTCAAAGCCACCTGGGACAGACTCAATGTCGATGTCCGGTATGCCAGTGACGTCAAAGCAGAGATCGATGCCTTTCTGACTCTGTTCAGCCTGAGCCTGGATTCAACCCACATTTTTACCAAATAAAAGAGATCCATCCGGTCAACGGATGGATCTTTTCTTTTAGGCTTTATTTTGGGCTTTGATCAGCCTGACACAGGCCTGGATCAGATCGATGATCGATCCGATCGCCATGATCCACAGAAAGACAGTTTTACCGGTCACAAAGCCGTTTTGGACTTGGGTTAAAGTGAAGTCACTGTGATCGGCGATGGTTTGAAATACCTCGGTTTTCAGAAAGTTAGAGTTCAGGAATAGAAACATAAAGAGCAGATTGTAGAAATGCTCAAAGCCGATGACCAGGATGACAGGCCAGCGCCATTGTCCATAGATCAGTTTGGTGATGCCAACGATCAGATCGAGACCCACACTCAGATAGAAGAAGGGCATAAACGGATCAATGACGGATTGATTGAAGAAGGGGATTCCGTTTCTAAGCAGGATAATGAAGATCAAACTGAAAGAGACCCCGACGATCAATTCCACGATGGTGCCAAACCGGCTGATCGCCACGGACTTGTTTTCAGGTAAATCAGGAAGATCACTGAGCTTCCACTCTTCAGAATTCCGGTTCCGGTTGACTGAAGACGCAATCCAGAATCCAATCGTGGTCCATGCAAAGGCCATCAATAACCCTTCCCAAAGATGATTGAATACCGTATTGAGGACGTTTTCGACGATTTTGGGAAAAAAGGGATCGGGTGTCGAGGTCAGGGCTTGAAGAAAGCCGGTGACCAAGGAAACGATGATGAATATTGTTCCTACGATCTTCAGTGTGGTGAGGTAGTCATCATAATATTCAGGGCTCACCACATAGCGGTCTTTGCCCCGATAATTGTTGGCCAAGACACGAGGATGACCCAACATGTGCAGTTTCTGCAGCAACAAGGTTTCGTTTTCAGGGTCTTCTGCCATCATGTCTTGAATGTTGGCATCCAGTTCAGCTTTGACATCTTCCCGCATGGAAGCAGGGAGTCGTTTGGTTACGGCGTAAATATAACGTTCGATATAAGGGTGTTTCATTTTTATTTCTCCGTCAGGATCAAATCCATGTTCTTCACCAGCAACTGCCATTCATTCAATAGATCGGCATAAGTTTGGATCCCCAAAGGACTCAAGACATAGTACTTTCTGGGTCGGGGTTCGGTTGTGTCCCATTCGCTTTTCAACAAGCCCTGGCTTTCAAGCCGTCTCAACAACGGATACAAAGTACCGGCTTCGATCTGGACACCTTTGGCACTCAGGTCTTGAAGCAGGGAATATCCGTATTGACCGTGATGCAGCTGGGCCAATACAGCCATGATTTGGGTGCCTCTTTTTAATTCTGTCACCAGATTGTTCAGAATTGTTTCATCCTTCATGACATTACCTCAATCTCAATATACTGTATGACATACACTAATGTCAATAAAATAATAATAAATATTTTAAGTTCCTTATTCAATCCCCGAATGTCTTGAATAAGGTACAATATTGTTTAAAGGCAAGTCGGACATGATACTGGAAACACCCCGTTTATTCTTAAGAGAGTATGAACTTTCTGATTTGGAATCACTGCATCGATACAGCAGCGATCTTTTGACTCTGAAGTATATGCTGTGGGGACCCAATACGCTTACGGACTCACTGGACTTCATCAAGCGATCCATTCAAGAAAGCGAAAGAAAACCAAGAGTTTCTTATGACTTGGCCATCATAGAGAAATCAAACAATCTGCTCATCGGCGGAGTGTCATTGATCCGTCATGACCGTGAAGCAGAAATCGGCTGGATCCTGAATCAAGCTTATTGGGGAAAAGGGCTAGCGACTGAAGCCGCTCATGCGTTAATCCGTTTCGGTTTTGTGGACTTGAACCTTGATCGGATCATCGCAACCTGCGATGCCGATAATACCGCATCCCATCAGCTCATGCGTCGTTGCGGATTTGCTCTGGTGTCTGTCCAAAAAGAAGTCAGAAAATCCAGAAACAAATCTGAGAAAAATCATGATCAGATTTTAACGGAACTCAAAGAAGAAGATTGGGATCCGCTCATAGAATTCACACATCAACATCGATGAAAAGGGGGCCTTATGGCAGAATTGTTTGAGGTATTCATGGTTGTCAGTTTCGGAATCTCTTGGCCAATGTCGATTTTAAAATCGCTTAAAGCCAAAACTGCCAAAGGCAAGAGTCTGTTTTTCTTGTGCATGATCTTGTTTGGCTATGCCTGCGGGATCACTTCGAAACTTTTAAGCGGCAAGATCAACTATGTCATCGCATTTTATGTCCTGAATTTCTTCATGGTCGGATTGGATTTGGTCTTGTATTTCAGAAACAGAAGACTGGATCAGCTTTCAGAAGGGCTTTGAAACCAAGGCAAGCTCAAAGTGGGCTTGGATAAGGTATAATGAAATCATGAAAAAAGCAGGGATTTGGCTGTTCTATGCCTTGATCTGGGAAGTGGCGGCTTTAGCGGTTCATCGGGCCATCATTTTACCGTCTTTCAGTTCGGTCATCACATTGATGTTTACCCAGCTTTTGACTCCAGTGCTTTATGTCAGTTTGGGAATCAGTCTTCTTCGCGTTTTGATCGGAACCTTGATCGCTTTGACCTTGGCTTTGGTCACCAGCCTGATGGTTGAGTCATATCCAACCCTGAAACCTTGGTTTCGGCCTTTGGTTTTAGTCAGCAAGACCATTCCCAACATCACCTACATCCTGATCATTCTGATCTGGTTCTCCAGAGAGATGACCGTATCGATCATTACTTTGCTGATTTTGTTTCCGGTACTTTACAGTCATCTGAGCACAGCCATCGAAACCGTTTTGCCCGAATACAATGATTTGCGTCAACTGTTTCCGGAGAGTTACTTCCACCGTTTGATCAAGGTCATTTTACCTTTGATCAAACCGCATCTGATCGAAAGCATCCAGACCGCGATTTCACTGGGGTTTAAAGTCGGGGTCATGGCTGAACTGCTGGGTCAGGTCCAACCCGGCTTGGGCTATCAGCTGTATTTGGCCAAACTGGATCTCAATACGACAGCCTTGTTTGCGTATACCGGCTGGATGATCCTGACGGTCGTCTTGTCTGAAAAAGTGATCGGTCACTTTAAACGGGATCACTGATGGATATCTTAAAGATCGTTGAATCCATGAAAGAACAGGGAACCAGTGCCAAAAGGGCGCTTTTTAACCTGAAAATCAGACACGGATCCTTAAGCCCTGAGATGATCGACACCGTTAGAACCGTCTATGCGCTCTCTGATGAGGAACTCCGACATTTGACAGGCTGGTTTCCTCAGCTCAAAGGCAAACTGTCGGGAAGACATACGTTGATCCTGTGCCGATCTTGTCATAAAGGTGATGAAACCGCCATTCAAAGTTTAAGCGATCTGATCGAAACGCCGATCGGCGGCACCAGTGAAGACGGCTTGTTTTCGCTGGAAGTCACGGGATGCATGGGTTTGTGCGCGTTGGGACCCAATGCGATCTTGGATCAGCAGATTTACACGTCGATCACGACAAACACCGTGTTTAAAAACAGGATCATAGCAATTCTGGACGAAAGAAAAAGAGGATGATCATGGGAATGAGAGAAAAGATCGCGTGGCGTCACGTCATCAATCAAAAAGGCAATCTGTATCTGATGGATGAAGCCGAAAAAACCTACATCGTCGATTTCGGTAAACTGAAACCCAAAGCGGCCAATGCGCTTCATAAGATGCATCTTTTTCATATGATAGCCCTGTATGCCTTGCCGATCGCGGTGATTCTAATGACCTTGCCTTATCAGCCGGAACTTTTTGTCCGCTTGATTTTGATCGTGGGTGCGGTAAGCATCGTTTATCTGATCGATTATCTCTGGATGTTGTTTTGGGTCGTTCCGCAAAACATCCGCGAGATCCTGGAAGAAAAGAAACATAAATAAAGCCGATTCAAAGAGCGTATATCCTCAAAACAGACACGATAAAAAAAGACACTAGTGTAGAATAAACATTAGTGTTTTTCTTTAGGAGGAAAGAAATGAGAAAAACGAAGAAGCATACGGTTTACAGTATTGAGGAGAAGAACAGGATCGTAAAACGATATCTTGACGGAGAAATCGGAGTACAAGAGTGTGTCAAAAAATATGATCTTTCAGATGAATCCACCCTACGGAGGTGGAAGAAACAATATTTGGAATATGGGACAGTCGTAGACCGAAGAGGACGAAGTAAACCAGGGGGCAGACCCAAGGGCCGACCTAAGAAGGTAGATCTGAACAGTCTAAGTAAAGATGAATTAATCGAGATCATTAAGGTGTATGAAGATATAAAAAAAACGATGGCCTACCTAAGACGACCAAGGAAAAGTATCAAGTCATCTATGAATTGAGACTGAAATATCCAATTAAGACCCTGTGTACGCTTCTGAAGTGTTCAAGAAGCGGGTATTATGATTGGATTCACTTGGGTAGGCCAGCCTATAAAGCCTATAACGAAGCATTGAGTCATCTGATCCTTAACCAGTATCAAAGCGACACCCGACAAGGGATCATTCGACTGAGAATGAATATAAAAGCGGTAAACGGGCTAAGTTTAACCAACAAAACCGTTTACCGCTACATGAGACTTCTGGACATAAGATCCATCACCGGCCGCAAGCCCAAGAAGTACAATAAGATTCCCCATCACGAGATTCCTAACCTTCTCAAACGCGACTTTACCGCCACTGGGCCTAACCAGAAGTGGTCAATTGACATCACTTATATCCATACATCTGAAGGCATAGAGTACCTCTGTGTGATCAAGGATCTCTACGACAGAAGCATTATAGCATACCGACAATCGCGCTTTAACGACAATCCCCTGGTCATTGAAGCCGTGAAAGAAGCCTTTACCAAAGTACCGAGATCAAAACGAATCGGCCTGATCCTTCACTCCGATCAAGGGAGACAGTTCACTTCCATCGCATACCGGAGACTTCTAAAAAGACATCGAGTCAAACACAGCGTCTCCTACAAAGGCAGCTGTGCCGACAATATGCCTATTGAGTCCTGGTTTTCCCTTCTGAAGTGTGAATCACTCAAATTACATCGGTTAACATCCAGAAATCTCGCCAAACAACTTGTATCCGAATACGTTATCTTTTACAATCAGCATAGATTACAAGAACAATTAAAAGAGCTGACTCCGATTCAATATCGGCAGTCAGCTCTCACTTAGGTCTTTTATTTATCGTGTCCGTTTTAAGGAAGTAGGCTCAAATGAATCGGCTTGTTTTTTATTTGAGGAAATCTTGGATGTAAGGCAGGACTTGATCGAGATCCAAGAGCTGGATGTCTTTCTGGTTGCGGGCCTTGACTTCGACTTTGCCCTGATCGATGGTTTTACCGATGGTGATGCGCAGCGGAATACCGATGAGGTCCATGTCGTTGAATTTGACCCCGGCCCGTTCATCGCGATCATCCAGCAGGACATCGATGCCGGCTTGAGTCAATTGCTGATACAGCGTTTCTCCGGTAGCGGACTGCAGTTCGATCTTGGTGTTGATGACCACAATGGCGACAGAATAAGGTGCCAGTGCTTTAGGCCATAAGATCCCGAAATCATCGTGGTTTTGTTCGACGATGGCGGCTAGACAGCGGCCCGGTCCGATCCCGTAGGATCCCATGATGACCGGATGCAGGGTATTGTCCGCATCGAGGTATTCCAGTCCTAAGGCTTTGGAGTACTTATCGCCCAGTTTGAAGGTGTTACCGATTTCGATGCCGTTGTTGAAGTAGATCGTTCCGCCGCAGTTGGGGCATGTATCGCCCGGCTTGATGTTGCGGATATCGGCATATTGAGTGACCTTGAAGTCACGATCGACATTGACGTTTTGGGAATGATAATCCGTCTTGTTGGCTCCGACCAAAAAGTTGCTCATGGTCTTGATGCGGTGATCGGCTACGATCTTGATGTTGATCCCGAGCGGACCGGCATAACCGACTTTGGCGTGAGACAAGGTCTCGACGACTTCGTTGTTGGCCAATTCGACCACGGTGGCTCCAAACAGCTTCTGCAGTTTGACTTCATTGATCTCATCATCAGAACGGACCATGACCAAGACCGGCTGTTTGTCGATCATGTAGATCATCGATTTGGTCATTTTGTCTTCCGTGATTTTGTAGTTTTCGACCAGATCTTTGATCTTGCCGACATTGGGCGTATACAGTTCGCTGAGGGGTTTGGCTTCTTCCAAAGGCAAGGCTTGGGTTACGCAAGGGGAGACTTCGATGTTGGAGGCAAACTCACAAGTGTCACACAAGACCAGACGGTCTTCACCGATGTCGGTGACGGCCTGGAATTCTTCTGACAGTAAACCGCCCATGACGCCGGTATCGGCGGTGACGATCTTATAATTGATGCCCATCCGGTCAAAAGAAGCCTTGTAGGCATCATACATTTTCTGGTAAGATACGGTAAGCCCGTCGAGATCCTTATCGAAAGAATAAGCATCCTTCATGATGAATTCACGGACGCGGATCAATCCGAAACGCGGTCTGGGTTCATCTCTGAACTTGGTTTGAAATTGATACAGGTTGAAGGGCAGATCCTTATAGGATTTGACATGATGGCTGGCGGCCATCAAAAACAGTTCTTCATGGGTCGGACCCAAAACAAAGGGCTTTCCGAAACGATCCTTTAGGGCAAACATCGAAGCCCCGATCAGGGCTCTGCGGCCGGATGCTTCATAAATTTCTTCCGGAATCAAAGAGGGCATCAGGACTTCCTGAGCACCGGTCTTGTTCATCTCTTCACGGATGATCTGTTCGATCTTCTTAAGGACTTTATAGCCCAGCGGAAGATACATATAGACCCCGGACGAATTCTTCTTGATCATGCCGCTTCTGGCTAATAAATTGCCCGAAACGGAGTCTTCATCTTTTACGTTTTCACGTAAGGTAAAGAAATAACTGCTTTTTAATTTCATGTGAAACCTCGCTGATACGTATAAGATTATAGCACGACAAGTTTTGTTTGACACCCAACTTCGTTCATGGTAAACTAACTCTGCAAATAACTGTGGAAAGAAGAAGTTCCTGCTTCTCACCTGATGGCCTAAGTCATGGGTACGTGCTACAAAACACTTTTGGTACTTTTAAGCGGGAAACTCATGCCCGCTTTTTATTTGAAAAATGGAGGACTACACTATCACAAAACGACCTGTAAATGATGAATTGGTGAATGAAAACATTCGCTTTAAAGAAGTGCTGGTCATCGGACCCAACGGAGAACAGTTGGGACATCTGATGCGCCGTGAAGCTTTGGAAAAGGCGTATGATTACGGTTTGGATCTCTTCTGCGTTGCGCCAAATGCCACTCCGCCGGTCTGCAAGATCATGGACTACGGTAAGTATCGCTTCGAACAACAGAAGAAAAACAAAGAAGCAAAAAAGAATCAGCAAGTGACTGAAGTCAAACCTTTGCGCTTATCACCGGTCATTGACACTCATGATTTTGAAACGAAGCTCAACCATGCGAAGGCCTGGATTGCCGAAGGCATGAAAGTCCGTATCGACATGCGGTTCAGAGGACGTCTCATTACCCACATTGAAGTTGGACAAAAAGTCATGGATGAATTTGCGAGACAGATGAGTGAAGTTGCGGTGATCGAAAAACCGGCGGTAATGGACAACCGTACCATGATTTTGGTTCTCAGTCCGAAGAAAACTAAATAAGGAGCATCTCATGCCAAAAATGAAGACAAAGAGTGCCTTGGCCAAACGCGTCAAAGTCACCGGCAGCGGAAAGCTGAAACGTTCCCACGCGTATGTTTCCCACTTCGCAGCCAACAAAAGCCATAAGCAGAAAAGACATCTCAGAAAATCAACACTGGTCAGCAAATCAGATTTCAAGCGCATCAAGTTGTTGATTCAAAGGTAGGAGGAGTAACATGCCAAGAGTAAAAGGTGGTTACGTAACCAGAAGACGCCGTAAAGGCATACTGAAATTAGCCAAGGGCTATTTTGGAAGCAAACACACGATATATAAGACCGCTCACGAACAGGTCATGCACTCTCTGAAGTATGCATTCAGAGATCGCCGTACCCTCAAACGTGAGATGAGAAAACTCTGGATTGCCCGTATCAATGCGGCAGCCAGAATGAACGACATCAGTTATTCCAGACTGATGAACGGATTGAAACTCGCCAATGTTCAAGTCAACCGCAAGATGTTGTCTGAAATGGCCATTCACGATCCGAAAGGATTCAGCAGCCTGGTTGAAAAAGCCAAGAAAGCTGCAGCGAAAGCCTAAACCTGAAAACAGATCCCTCGGATCTGTTTTTTTTATGCCCGTTTGAGAAGTGTGAGCAAGTTTTCTTTTTTGGGGTATACTGTGGGTAGAGCGAGAGAACGAAGAGAAAGTTTATTTCTGATCGGCAAACGACAATCCATCGAAGGAAAAGAAACGATCAGGTTTGATTTTTGTTTATCACAAGTCATGAAAGCGAAGGAGCGATGACAAATGACCCTTGAACTGGTTCACGATTTCCCGCATCCGCTGATGTTTAACAAGACAGCGCCCTGTATCTCGATCTATCTGCCGACACACATCCACATCAATGAGCTCAAGCAGGACCGTATCCTCTTCAGACATCTGATCAAGGAATGCGAAACAAACTTAATGATCAAATTTGATGAAGCATCCACGAAAGCATACCTCAAAACCCTGATCGAACTGGATCTGAATGATGATTTCTGGCGCAATCCGACCGAAGGCTTGGCCCTGTTTGCCGATCAAAGACACACCATCGTGTATAAACTGCACGCTTCGTTTGAACCGCTGGCAATCGTTTCAGACAGTTTTCACATCAAACCGATGCTGAAGGTTTTCCAGTTTGTCCAAAAGGTCCAAATCTTAGGGATCGACGCTGAAAGTTTTACGTTGTTTGAAGGCGACCGATACGGATTCAAACCGGTCAAGATGCCAAACGATGCCCCGACGACCTTGAAAGCCGCCATCGGGATCCATCTGGCTGAACCCTATATTTCCAAAGGATCCAACACCGCCAGTCCGGGCATGGTCCACGGACAAGGCGGTGCCAAAGACGAGAAGGAGAGAAGCATTGAAAAATTCTTCAGGGTCGTCGACAGTTATGTTTATGAGACCTACTCCAAAATCTCCAAAGTTCCGCTCATCCTGTTGGCTTTGAACGAACATCATTCCGTTTTTCATAGTCTCAGCAAAAATCCGTATCTGATGAATGAAGGCATCAAGGGCGATTATGAATCCTTTGACCTGCGTCAGCTGTGTCAAAAGGTCAATGACATGCTCGAGCCGATCAACCAACAGAAGATCCGGGATAAACTGGATCGCTATCAGGCTGCTTTGAGCGAATCCAAAGGATCAAAGCAGATCGGCGAGATCACCAAAGCCGCTCTCGAAGGCAGGATCGAAACCTTACTGCTTGAAGAAAACAAAATCATCAAAGGACGGATCAATCCCAGAAGGGAAAAAGTCGATTTCAAAGATCCTGAAACCGTGATCGAAGACGATGTCTTGGATGATCTGGCCCAACAGGTCTTAAAAGACAGGGGCGAAGTCTACCTGATCCCAAAAACGATGTTTGAAAACAAATTCGGGATCGGCGCCATCTTCAGATACTGATGTCAAAAAAGAATGTCCTAATCGGACATTTTTTTACTGTCTAGCTGTTTGAGTTTCTGATGGGCTATGAGCGTATAAATCTGGTCATTTCTGCTTTCAGCCATCATCAGGGCCCAGGTACACCATAAGAGGTTATGGAAGTCCTCATACACGGTCAAATGATGACGTTCGCTTGAAGATAAGGGATGACCAAAATAAGCGTCATAGAAGGTTTGACGGTCACTGGGAGCGATGTCGTTTTCGGTGATGAAACTCATGACATCGAAGAACGGATCATTGTCACCGGCGTACTCATAATCGATCAGATAATCTTTGTGTTGGGTAAACCCGATGTTTCCCGGTACCCAGTCATTGTGACACAGGGTCGCTTTGAAACTCAGCTGTTCAACGGCGTCAAGGATCGATTGAGCTTTATGATCGTCAATCAGCGGTTTTTTGACGTATGAGCGGTATTGACGGTAGCGTGAAATCGGGTCGAAATCATACCCGATGGTTTGGTTCAAACTGTGCAGACGTTTCATCAAGATCGCTGTCCGGATCAGTTTATCCGGGGAGTTCACTTCATCGAAGGTTTTTAGATCATCCACGTATTGGGTGATCTTGATTCCGGTCTGTTGATCATAATAGAGCGTATTCACATCAAGATCAGCTTGTTTCGCCAAGTCCAAGGCTTTGGCTTCATGGGCAAAATTCACGATCTGGGCACTGTCGCTTTTGGGGACGCGCAAGATAAAACGCTGATGATCGATGGTGATCAGATAATTGTCATTGGTGAGCCCTTTGTTGAGCTTTTCCTGAGTATAGGATGTCGTTTTGAATAGGGAGCGTATCAGGCTGTCAGTGTCAAACATAAGATTATCATATCACTTTCGCACTGGGCTGATGAAGGCTTTCGAACTGATGGCATAGAATTCACTGACCCCAAGCATGATCAGGGTAAACCCAAAGATCAGCGGGTAAAGCCAATCGATTGAGGACCAGGCAAAGATCTGACCCAACAGATTGGAAATCAGGGTTCCACCGACATAAGCGATCCCGACCTGCAGTCCGATCAGGTAAGCCCCGTCGGCAACACTGAAGCGCTTGGGCGTTTCATGCATCATGGAAGGGTAAAGCGGGGCAAAGCCCAAACCTGTCAGCATCAAGGCCAAGCGCGTCATCGCGGGAGCGGGTTTGAAAATCAGGATTCCCAGTCCGATCAGCGAAAGCAACAGACCCAAGCGAAGCATGTTTTGATTGCCCAAACGGTTGGAGATCGTTCCGGACAAGAATCGCCCGGTCATGATCGCCCCGTAGAAACCGGCCACATACAGTCCGGACACCGTGGGATCCAGATGCAAAGACTCAATCAGGTAAGTGTTGGTCCACAATCCGACACAGAGTTCGGCTCCGACATACAGGAAATAGAAGGATAATCCATAGATCATTCTAGGCTGAAAACGGCCTTTAACAGGTTTATCATCTGATGAAACGGTCTCGGTTTTGTTGTCCCAAAAACCGACCGTCAGCAGCAAGATCACACCGATGAGCAGCTGAAGCACCCCGATGTTGAGGTAACCCTGGGTCCATTGATGGCTTAGTGACAAGGAAACTGTAAAGATCGTGGGTCCAAGCGTCGCCCCGACGCCCCAGAACCCGTGAAGCCAGGTCATATGACGGGAGGTATAATGATGAGCCACATAGAAATTCAACAGCGAATCCACGGCACCTTGACCAATACCCAAACCGATACTGAAAATCAGCAGTCCCGCATAAGAACGCGACAGTGCGATCCCAATCAGGGAAACGGCCGTCAGAATGGCACTGCCGGTGGTGACTTTACCGTAACCAAAGCGCTGACCGACCCGGGTGCTCATGACGCTGGAGAAGGCGGATAAGGGCAAGGTCACCAAAATGACCCAGCCGGCTGCCTGGATCGGCATTCCGAATTCAACGCGCATCAAAGGCCAGGCGACCCCCAAAGACCCATCGGGCAAACCCAGACTGATGAAGGACAGATAGATGACTAAAAGCAAGATCAGCTGTTTGGTTTTGATTTTAAATGGCATAGTTTTCCCCGTATTCACAGTTTTCATCATAGCATAAAGCCCTTGGCTTTGATAGAATGGGGTCATATGAAAACAGCCCTGGTCAGTTTAAATGTCAGTTATATCCATAAAAACCTGGCGCTCCGCTGGTTGATGGTTACCAAACCTCAGTCCGAAGAAGCCCGTATTTTTGAAGGTTTGTGTAAAGCACCTTTGGCACTGCTTCAGGATCTTTTGGCATATGAGCCTGAGGTGATCGCACTGAGCGTCTATGTCTTCAACATCGATGCGACCGTGGCTTTGATCCGGGCTTTGAAAGCCGCTGATCCCAAACTTAAGATCGTGGCCGGCGGGCCTGAAGCGACCCATCATCCGGAACCCTTGTGGGAAGCGGGGATCGATGGGATTTTTCGCGGTGAAACCGAACTGGTTTTTTGGCCGGCACTGCAGGGGGAACCCTGTGAGGCTTTTCAGGATACACCCTTAAAGAAAGCCTCAATCCTAAAGGCGGATCTCACCGTGTTGGAAGCGTTGCCGTCTCCGTATTTTCTGGATGAAGACCAAGCCGACATGGATAAACGCTATCTGTATGTGGAGACGTCACGCGGCTGTCCGTATGGCTGTACCTACTGTATGGCTTCCTTGGATCGCAAGGCGCGCTTGTTTTCGCCTTCCTATATGACGGCTTTCTTCGAAACGCTGAAAAATACCGGGGTACGCCAAGTCAAGTTTTTGGATCGTACCTTCAATGTCTCCAAAGAACGGGCCTTGGATTTGGCCCAACAGTGTCATTTGATGCCTGATCCGATGAGTTTTCATGTGGAGTTGGTCGGAGACACATTGGATTTAAGTTTAAAACAGTTTTTCATCACTCAAGGCCAACAGCGTTTCAGAATGGAGATCGGCGTACAGTCGCTCAATCCGAAAACCCTCAGTGCAGTCGGAAGGGTCAGCCATCTGCCTAAACTCCTGGCTCTGATACACGATTTTTCTGCCCATCAGCTCAAACAGCACGTCGATCTGATTGCCGGATTGCCTTATGAAGATCTGGCTTCATTCAAACAGTCTTACCAAGGCTTGATCGCCTTGGCTCCTCATGAGATCCAAGTCGGTATCCTTAAACTGCTTCACGGATCACAGCTGAGGCAGGATGCTGAGCTTTATGGGTATGTGGCGCATCAGGAAGCGCCTTATCAGATCACCCAAAGCCTGTGGGTAAGCCAAGAAGACATCCGTTTGGTTGAACAAGTGGCTTTGGCCACAGAAAAAGCCTACAATTCTCAGAAAATGAAAGCAGAACTGGATCAGATCTTTGCGGATCCGGCTTTGGTTGCCTTTGACGTCATGGGCACCATCGGCAAATCGATTCAGGCTTTGGCTCATCCTTACAGCAACCAAGCCCTGTATTTGGCCGTGTTTGAGGGATTGAGTCAGCATATCACTGTTCAACGAGCCAAAGCCCTCATCAGTCATGCTTACTACAAAAACAGCAGTTTCTGTCCGCCGGCCCTGTTTCCTTACCAAACCGATCGCGTCTTGCTGAATCGTTTGCGAGAGACCCTGGGCTTAACGCAACAGGTCAAACATCTGATCCTCTTGGATCGGCCGGATGGCAAAGCAGGGCACTCGCTGTGGACCTTCGGGTCGCTCAACACCGTCAAAGCCTATTATCTGCTGGATGAAAAGGATAACGTAGAAAGAAAGGTTACTCATGAAACTCTTATTGGCCACACACAATCAAAATAAAGTGATCGAACTGCAATCCTTGCTGATCCATCATCCGGAGATCGAGGTCTTGACCTTAGGCGATTTGGGCATCACTGAAGAACCGGAAGAAACTGAAGCGACCTTCGAAGGCAATGCGGCTTTGAAAGCCCGTTGGGCAGCTCAAATGAGCGGGCTTTTGTCGATGGCTGATGATTCCGGTTTGGAAATCGACGCCCTCAACAAAGAACCGGGTGTCTATTCAGCCCGATACTTGGGGAAAGATACCCCTTACGTTGAAAAAAACGCGATCATTTTAGAGCGCTTAAACGGCGTCAGTGACCGAAGTGCCCGTTTCATCAGCGTCGTGGCGATCGCCCAACCCAATTCGCATGAGTCAGGCTCCTTGAATACTGATATAATCTTGTGTGAGGGCATCATGGAAGGATCCATTGCCTTTGAACAAAAAGGATCCAATGGGTTTGGTTATGATCCGATCTTTGTTCCGCTAGGGAACACTGAAACCTATGCTCAAATGAACTTACAAGAGAAAAACAAGGTTTCCCATCGCGGGCAAGCCTTCAGAAAAGCCGTTAAGGTCCTGATCCAGGGGGAAAAACTATGAGAAATGTCGAAAAGGTAAATGCACTGGCTTTGGGTACCATCATCTGGATCGTTTTAGTGTTGAGTGCTTTACAGATGACCGCCTTCAATCTGGACTTTTACGCTGAACAATATGCTCACCGCGACACCGCTGAAAGCATCGGTGTCTCTCAAAAAGATCTTTTGACCGTTACTCAGGTGCTTTTGGATTATACTTCCGGCAAGCGTGCAAATATGAATGTGGAAGTCTCGGTATCCGGCACGGTACAACCCTATTACAATCAGCGCGAGATCGATCATATGCTGGATGTGCGCGTTTTGTATCTCAATGTCATCCAGGTTCGGGATATTCTTTTGATCTTTGGTTTGGCCAACATCGCCAGTCTGATCCTTTTCAGCAGAAAAACGGTGCTTGCCCAGCTTCAGTTTGGACTGACTTGGGTCAGTGTCGGCATGGGCATTGTCTTATTGGGACTGGGCACTTACGCCGTTTTGGATTTCAACAGTTTCTGGACCGCTTTCCATCGTGTCTTTTTCAGCAATGATCTGTGGCTTTTGGATCCGACGACCGACAATCTCATCAATATGGTCCCCGAAGGATTCTTCATCGATCTGATCGTCATGATCGTCACCCATTTCGGTTTGGCCTTGCTATCGATCTTTACGATTTTGCAGGCGAGCAAAGACAAAGGCATCAATCAAAACAGTCTCAAGATCATCGCCGTCATCACGATGACGATCGACCATCTGGGTTACTTTATGTTTCCGGAAATCCGTGAATTACGCATCATCGGCAGGATGGCTTATCCGATCTTTACCTATCTGTTTGCCTTGAGTTATCGTTACACCAGCAACAAAATGGTGCTTCTGGGTCGTCTTGTGGCCTTTGCGATGCTTGGCCATGCCTTGATCTATTGGGCAGGGGACACAACTTTCGTCAACATCCTGTACCTGTTTGTTTTAGGCTGGTTTGCTTTTAAAGCCATCGACAGTAAGATGGGACCGCTCTTTTCGATCGTTGTGGTCCTGTTTCTGGCCGTCGTTGCGGAAACCTATAAGGTCGATTACGGCGCTTACGGGATCCTGACGCTGTGTGTCTTTTATGTTTTCCACAATAAACGGGCTTGGCAGTTTGGTATGTTTGCGCTGGTAACCGTGTTGTTCAGCTTTGAAGGATTGATCATCAACTTGGCCACGGATCCGGCCTATTGGTCCTATCTGCCACAGATCTTCAGCAAAGGGATTTATAGTTTCACCTCATATTTCCCGCAGGTCTTTGCCATCATGGCCCTGATCCCCCTTGCTTTCACTGTCTACAAGGCTCCCAAAAGCAAGAGTGCGCTGTCCTATAAAGTCAATCAGTACTTCTTTTATGTCTACTATCCGCTTCATTTCGCCTTATTGGCCTACCTGTCGGCACACTGATGATCCACATTGTCTTGTATGAACCGGAAATCCCGCAAAACACCGGCAACATCATGCGCACCTGCGTGGCCACCAATGCGATGCTGCATCTGATCAAACCCTTGGGTTTCAAACTTGATGAACAGCGCATCCGCCGCAGCGGGATGGACTACATCGATGACCTCAAGTATGAAGTCTATGAGAATTTTGACGAGTTCACTCAAAAAATGCCCGGCGATTATTTCTACATTACCCGTTACGGAAAAAAATCACCCTATCAGGTCGATTTCACGCAAGAAACCGGTGATGTCATTCTGGTTTTTGGAAAAGAAAGCATCGGGATCCCTAAAACGATCCTCAGCACCCATTTAGAGCGCTGTCTGCGCTTGCCGATGGTCGCTTCGGCCAGAAGCCTCAATCTCTCCAACACGGTCGCCATCGTCATTTATGAGGTCCTCAGACAAGTGGGCTTTAAGGACCTGTCGCTGGTCGAAGTGCTCAAAGGCGAAGATTGGCTGTCCCAATGAACAAACTGCTCAAGTGGCTCGATCAGCGTCAAAACCGTTTGATCACCCTGTTTACGATCTTTACGATCAGTGCCTGGTGGATTCTTAAGAACCAGATCGCTTTTGCCTATCCGCTGACTCAAATCGAATCCGTAACCGACTTGATCGTCATGAGTTCGCTGAAAGAAGCCACCTTATTATCGCGGTGGGTTTCCATTTATATGGACTACGGATTGCGCTTTCCGGCGCTGTTTTCAGCCATACACAGTGAAGATTGGGTCTTTGTGATCCTGGGCGTGCTTTTTTGTTTTCCCATTGAGGGAAGAAAACTGGCCCCCATCATCAGGGCCGTCATGGGAATCGAACTGGTCCTGATCGGCGGTTTGGCCATCACGGTCATTTCAGCTCTTTCAAATACCGATACCCTAAGCATCCTGACCAGCATCCGGCTCTTTGCGAAAATCGAATTCATCGTGTCGATCCTTTTGATGGCTGTTTTGTTCATCCTGGAACTGCGGCTGCTTTTTCATGAGTATTCAGATTGAAAGAAACCGTGATGTTGGGTATAATGAAGCACGAGGTAAAACGATGATCGAAAATCTGAATGATGTTCTGTCTGCCATCCTGATCGTTATCTTAGTCGGTTTTGCCCTGTTTTTAAATCTGAGTCTGTTTGTGCGCCATCGCAAGAAGCGGATCATCCAGGAAGAAATCGAATACTACAAAGAGTGGTAAAAGGAGCAACCATGTTTACAAAATCATTTTCATCCCCCAATGTCTACAAAGCCATCGGCCCTTATTCGCCAGCCGTTAAACTTGGTGATTTCGTCTATCTCAGCGGACAATTGCCGCTGGATGTCGAAGGTAAACTCGTCGAAGGCGATATTCAGGAACAAGCCTATCAAGTTCTGAAAAACATGGAAGCTGTCTTGGCTGAAATGAATCTTGAGATGCGTCATATCGTCAAAACGACCATTTTTTTGACCGACTTGGCTGATTTCCAGGCCGTCAATGAAATTTATGCGACCTATTTCGCGGACCCGTATCCGGCCCGTTCAACCATCCAGGTTGCGGCATTGCCTAAAGGTGCGCACATCGAAATCGAAGCGATCGTCATCGATACCTTGGTCTACGAACAGCAACTGGCCCATCAGCACGGTGAAGCCTGCGGCTGCGGTGAAGGCTGCGACTGCGGCGATGATAGTTGCGGATGTTCAGACGACAGCTGCGGTTGTTCAGACGACAGTTGCGGATGCGGTGAAGGCTGCGACTGCAAGAGCGAAGACTCCGAAACGAAAACAGAAGAAACCTGCACAGACGGCGTTTGCTGCGGTTAGAGAAATCTAACCGCTTTTTTATAGGAGATTGGCTCTTTTGATTCGAATAACGGGGTATGAGCACCACAAACTATCTGCGTTATGACCCCGTTTTAAAACAAACCCACCTCATGGCTTTGACTCCCTGTACCAAAGCGGGAAAACCGTTGGAGATTCTGGAAGGCTGGGCCAACGTGTTTGGCTTGGGTGTCTTGGGATCGCAGTCTGCGTTTAAAAGCCGCTTAAGGATCCGGCAAAAGATCCCCGTCTTGATCGATCCTTACCGCCAGATCTACTTCTTTCCGACCTTGAGTCCTCTGAGTGCCCAGTGTCTGTGGATCAATGCAGCGCAAATCAAAAGCATCAAAACCGTGAACCTGGAATCCAAGATCGTTTTCTTGGATGACACGGCTGTGATTTTGCCGGTCGGCAGACGCTCACTGATGAAACAGTGGCAGCGTTGTCAAACCATGGAAAAGCTGATCTTAAGACACCATCTCAGTGAACGCCTGATTCAAGCCGATTTTGGTTCATGAAGGGCGAATAATCGGGTATAATGTTTTGGGTAACTGCCATGAAAATCAAACAAAAAGATCTCAAAACACTCTCTGTCGTCATCGTATCAGCCTTGCTTTATGCCTTGAGTTTAAAAATGTTCATTCAAGCCGGAGGCTTGTATCCCGGAGGATTCTCAGGGATATCCGTCTTGAGTACGCGCCTTATCTTCAAATACACCGGGATCAATGTCCCGTTTGCCTTGTTTTATATCTCGCTCAACATCATTCCCACGTTCCTGGTTTTCAAGTATGTCGGGAAACGGTTTACGATTTTCTCTGTGATCCAATACTCGCTGGTATCCTTGTTTACACTGCTCATCCCAAACATCAACGTGACCGGAGACATCATTCTGATTTCCGTTTTCGGCGGCATCCTGGCCGGGTTTGCGACCAGCCTGTCGCTGTCGGTCAACGCCAGCGGGGGAGGCACGGATTTTCTGGCGATCTATGCGGCCAATAAATTCAAGCGTGAACCCTGGTCTGCAGTGATGGCCGGCAACGTCGTCATCCTGGGCATCGCCGGCATCTTCTTCGGATGGGACAAAGCCTTGTATTCGATCATTTATCAGTTTGTCTATTCCCAGGTCGTCAGTGCCCGTCATCTGCGGTATAAACATGTCTCTTTGATCATCATCACCCAGAACCCCGATGAAATGATGAGCAAGATCTTTGCGACGCTGCGCCACGGGATCACCAAACTCTGGGGCGAAGGCGGATACAGCCACACGCCCAGAAGCGTACTGTATATGGTCATCAACGAATTTGAGGTGGAAGAGGTGGTGCAAGCGTGCAAGACTGTGGATCCCAACGTCTTCATTTCCATCAACAAAACCGAAAGGGTCATCGGCAATTATTATCAAAAACCGCTCGAATGACTTGCGTTAGTGTCGTGTATATGATTAAATTATCCTGTCTTATCCAGAGTTGAGGTAGAGAGTTAGCTCACATTACCTCACGCCAACCTGCGTTTTCGCAAGGTGGTTCTGCTAACACCGATGAGGGACCAATCGTAACGTTAACCCTTCTTCGAGTGTAAGACGGGTTTTTTGTAAGGAGGAACCATAGTATGACCAGAAAGTATTATTTTTCATCAGAAAGCGTCACAGACGGACATCCAGACAAAGTCTGTGATCAGATCGCGGATGCGATCCTGGATGAAGCCCTTAGACGTAACAAACATGCCAAAATGGCAGTAGAAGCCACGATCAAAGATGACATCGTGGTGGTTTACGGGGAACAGAACCTGTTTGCCAATCTCGATCCCAAAGCCTTGCCGGCCGACTTCGATCCCACGATCGATTTTGCCTCCATCGCGAAGAAAGTTCTTAAAGACATCGGTTATGACGCGGAGTTCAAAGTCTTTGTATTGGTCGGCTCTCAATCCAAAGACATTTTCGATAAAGTCGTATTAGGCAATGAAACTGCCGCCGGAGACCAAGGCATCATGTTTGGCTATGCTTGTAACGATACCCCTAACTATATGCCTCTGGCCATCGATACGGCCCACAAGCTCTCTAAACGGCTCTCAGACTTCAAACGGGAAGACAGCCGTATCAAGCCTGACGGCAAGACCCAAGTCACCGTCTTGTATGAAGCGGATAAACCGGTCCGGATCACCAAAGTCGTTGTGTCAACCCAACATGCCGCTGAACTTCAGTTGCCTCAGTTGCGTGAACTGATCCGCAAAGAAGTCATCGATAAAGTGATCGATCCGAAATGGATCGATCCGACCGATTTTGAAACCATCATCAATCCGGGTGGTAATTTCATCATCGGCGGTCCCGAAGGGGACTCCGGTACGACCGGCAGAAAGATCGTCGTCGATACCTACGGCGGGATGGGCCGCATCGGCGGAGGCTGTTTCAGCTCCAAAGATCCATCCAAAGTCGATCGTTCCGCCGCGTATTATTGCCGTTATGTCGCCAAAAACGTCGTGGCCAACGGTTTGGCTGAGCGCTGTGAAGTCCAGGTCTCCTATGCGATCGGGATGAAAAAACCGCTCTCGGTCTACATCAACACTTTCGGGACTGAAAAACAACCGATCGAAACGATCGAAAAGATCGTTGACCGGAATTTCGATTTCACCGTCGGCAACATCATCGAAGAACTCAAACTCTTGCGCCCCATTTACCGCAAGACCAGCAACTTCGGCCACTTCGGCCGCGAAGACGCTGATTTCACCTGGGAAGTCATCAAGAAACTCAAATAGGACCGTCTCGGTCCTTTTTCTTGTGAGCAGATAAAGTCAGTGATATACTTAACATGCTTAATGAATCAGCCCCGCAAGGGAAAGGAGTTTTATGGAAGAATCATCACTGGTCCAACAACTCTCGCTGGCGATGGACAACATCCGCCGTGCTGAGAAAATCATGAAAAAGGCAATCAATGCCGAAGTAGAACCCATTTTTCTGCTTCTGCATTTCGCTGAAGTTTCCAAAGGAGGCAGTGTGCCCGTTTCAGCCATGAAAGACGCGATGTGCGTCAGTGCGGCTGCTGCCACTCAGTTCATCAAAAAACTGGAAAGTTATGGTTATGTCAGCCGTCAGGCCGATGAACAAGACCGCCGAATGGTCATGATTTCATTGACTGAAGCCGGCAAAGCCAAAGTTGAAAGCACCCAATCCGTTTTCGGTTTCGCCTTAGCCGGATTGATCAGAGATTTAGGTACGGAAGACACCAAAGCATTTATTGAATTACTGAATAGGACCTCGGTCTATTTAGAGAAAGAATATACAAAATGAAAAAGAAATCCAAACGCAGACTCATCATCATCGGTATCCTCGCAGGGCTTTTGGTTCTGGGTTATGTCGGTTTCAACAACCTGCGCAATACAGCCAAAAAGAACCTCGTGGACTCAGCCACGATCGTCAAAGTCGAAAAGAAAGACCTCATCATTTACAGTTTCGCCAAAGGCAAGATCGTTTCGGCCGACACAACGGAGTATTCCTTTGTCGGATCCTTGTCTGACAATTTCGTCGGCTTGGGCGATGTCGTTGTCGAGGGAACCGATTTGGGCAAATACGTTAATGCCTTTGGGACAACCAAACTGGTTGAATCCAAAGTCAGCGGCATCGTGACTCAGATCCCGACCTCCTTCAACGCGCTCTGGGTGATATCCAGTGCTGAAAAACTCGAAATGAGTGTTCAGATCAGTGAAAAGGACATTTCCAAGATCACGCTGAATCAGCAAGCCTTTGTCTACATCGATGCCCTCAAGGTCACGGTCGAAGGCAGTGTCACCGACATCAATTATCTGGGCAACACCACGGCTGATTATACGACCTATACGGTCACCGTTCAGTTTGACAAAGCGGACTATCCGATTTTCTTAGGCATGACCGGCAGCGGCAAGATCGAAATCAGTGCCAACCGCGATGTTTTGGTGGTTCCGGTCGAAGCCTTGATCGAAGTCAGCGGCAAGACCTATTTACTGGATAAGGCTTGGCTGGACGATGTGTCTTTGCCGAAGTCGAATTTCTACATCGAAGTGACGGTCGGTGCGGCCGACATCAGTTTTGCCCAAGTCATCGGCGATAATCTGGAAAACAAAGAAGTCGTCATTTTGCCTGCGGATACGGCAAGCATGGGCTTCTTCAGGTTGAACAGATAATGATCAGTCTTCAAAACGTCACCAAGCACTATCTAATGGGCGATGTCCTGGTAAAAGCTTTGGACGGGGTTTCCTTTGAGATGCAGGAAGGGGAATTCGTCGCCATCGTCGGTCCCAGCGGCAGCGGAAAATCAACCTTGATGAACATTTTAGGCTGCTTGGATGTCGTCAGTGACGGGACTTATAAACTGAACCAGAAAATGATCCGGGATTATGATGAAGACGATCTGGCTAAGATCCGCAATACCTCGATCGGTTTTGTCTTTCAGCAGTTCAATCTGTTACCCAGTTTCTCGGCACTTGAAAATGTCATGATTCCATTGACCTATGCCCATGTCCATCGCAAAGAGCGTGAAATCAAAGCCAAAGCCTTGTTGAATCAAGTCGGCTTGGGTGACCGGCTCTATCATAAACCGACTGAACTGTCAGGCGGTCAGCAGCAGCGCGTATCGATCGCACGGGCTTTGGCCAACGATCCCAACATCATCTTGGCGGATGAACCGACCGGGGCCTTGGATTCCAAGACCGGACAGGAAGTCTTGTCCTTGTTGACCCAGTTGAATCGTCAAGGCAAGACCATCATCATCATTACCCACGATATGAATATCGCCAAATACGCAAAGCGGATCATCCGCTTGAAAGACGGGTTGATCGAAAGTGACACCCTAAATGAGGATCCCGATGTTCAATGAGTATTTCTCCATCGCCTGGCGTTCGGTAACGTCACACAAAGTCAGGGCTTTACTGACCACTTTGGGTGTCGTGATCGGAGTCAGCAGCGTCATTCTCTTATTATCTTTAGGCAACAGTGCCAAAGCTGAAGCCGAAAAGCAGATCCGCAGCATCGGATCAAACCTGATCTATGTGACCGTCTCCGATCCGATCGGGGTCTTACCGTCGATCTGGCTGGATGAGATCAAAGATACTGCCAAGATCTCGTATTACAGTCCTATGGTTCAGCATCCGGTCAACTATGACATCAACGGAACCAATGTGGAAGTGACGATCAGCGGTGTCAATCAGGATTATGATTATGTGTCTTCGCTGACCATGAACAAAGGCCGTTTCTTAAGTGCCATGGACATCAGCACCAATTATCCGGTCGCCGTCGTCGGATCCAAGATCGCAGACAGTCTGTTTGCGGGTGCCGATCCGATCGGACAGACCCTGGTCATCAACGGGGTACCCTTCAGCGTGGTGGGTGAGGTTGCCGCACGCGGACAGACCTTCTCCGGTGACAACGACATGCTGGTGTACATCTCCTATGATTATGCCCTCAATCTGTTTTCTACCCGGGCATTCATGACCAGTTACTACATTACGTCGACCACTGAGTCGACCGTGGATACGACCTTGTCTAAAGTATCGACCTATCTGGATTCTGTCTTGCCTTCCAGCTCGCTTTACAGGGCGTTCAGCCAGTCTCAAATCCTGGGTATCATGGATACCCTGATGAGCTTGTTGACCTCACTGCTGGCCGGCATTGCCTCTATCTCCTTATTGGTAGGCGGCATCGGCATCATGAACATCATGCTGGTCACGGTCCGAGAACGGACCCGAGAGATCGGCATCCGCAAAGCCCTAGGCGCCAAACGCTCGCAGATCCTGTTTCAGTTTCTGATCGAAGCCGTCATCATCACCTTACTGGGCGGACTGATCGGCTTGGCCATTGCTTATCTTGGCGCTTTCCTGATTTCGACCCTAAGTTCTTTCACGGTCACGATCAGTATGAGTACGGTCATTTTGGCCTTGTTGTTTTCGATCTCGATCGGTTTGATCTTTGGAATCTATCCGGCCAACAAAGCCGGCAAGCTCGAACCTGTCGAAGCCCTACGTTACGAATAAACAAAAACCAGTTCTATATGAACTGGTTTTTTTATGACATAAATCAAATTTCAATGGATTACATCAATAAAGTGTCAGTTTGAAATGTGATGATGATACTGCGGGGTAGCCATGGTGATGGGCAATACTTTGGCATCGATCGACACCAGATAATCCAGGATCTTCGGCAAAGCCTCAACAGTGTTGTAATGACCTCCGCTGTCATGCATAAGGACGATGGAGGTATTCCCGAGTTTGAGGTTTTTGGTGACGTTGGAGACCATTTGGGCCGCAGTCGTGGTACTGCTTCCATCGCCGGAAGACACGTTCCAGTCAAAATAATGATAGCCCTTGTCGACCACCATTTGAGTCAATGTCGTCATGATGCCGGGGTTGAATTTACTGGTGGTATTGGATGATCCGCCCGGAAACCGGTAAATATAACTTTCGACTCCGGTGACCTCTTCAATCCAACTCTGGGCCCAAGCGAGATTCTCGAAAAAGGCTTCAGGGGAAGCATAGATGACTTGCCCGTTGTGGCTGTATCCGTGAATGGCCATGGCATGTCCTTCAGTAACGGCTCTTTTCATCAGTGGTGCATAGACATCATTGGTTTTCAGGACAAAAAAAGTGGCTTTCATATCATAGCGCTTCAGGATGTCCAAGATTTCTTTCGTTCTGGCACTGGGACCATCATCGAAGGTAAGATAAACCAGACTTTGAACTTGGTTGGTGACTTCGACCTCGCGGGTGATCGAACTCATATTGCCGCTGTTGTCAGTCACGGCATACGTGATTTTATACACTCCGGCAACCTTAGGATTGACCGGATTGTTGATGACGACCTTATTGGAGACCTCATCGCAGTTATCCGTGGCGTCAGCGCCAAACTCTGTGTATTTGGAGTTGATGTGCAAAAGGATCTTGGCATACCCCTTCAGGGTCAATACCGGCTTTTCGGTATCTTCAGTTCTGTATAGACGGGTGATTTCAGTGAGGTTGTTTGAACGATCTCTGACACGGTATTTGAATCCGTCGGGGATCAAACTGACCAGTACTTTTTGAGTCAGGTCACCGTCTACGGTGTCAAAAGCACTGAAGCCTTCTTCCTGATAGGTCTTGTTGGGACAAAGCAGGGTAGGATTGCTGCCTTTGAGGGTCAGTTCGGGTGCGGTCGTATCGATGACGGTCACCAAACGGGTCAAGGTTTTCATCGAGTGATTCACTTTGGCCGTATAGGTCATGGTGTAGGATCCCGGTTTTGTGATGTCGACAAAACCGGTGATCGAGATGGGACTGTCGTCGGAAGTCACGGCTCCCGGTTCGAGGTAGGGGGTATTGACTTCAAGGGTCATGGCGGCATCGCCGTACAGCGAAAAGACGGTGTTTTGACAACCCGTCAGCGTGATTAGGATCAATATGGCTAAGCCCGTTTTGAATGATGGTTTAAGGGCGCTTTTCATCGATCACATTATAACAAAAAAGACCCGGTTTTTGGGTCTTAAACTTCGGGTTCAAACTGACTTTGGTATAACTGGGTATAGAACCCGTTTTGCTGCATCAAGACGGTATGCGTGCCTTGTTCAATGATGGCGCCATGGTTCATGACCAAGATCAGATCGGCATCCCGGATGGTAGACAAACGGTGGGCGATGATGAACGAGGTCTTGTTGCCCATCAGTTTTTCCATGGCTTTCTGGATCAGGACTTCAGTACGGGTATCGACCGAGGACGTTGCTTCATCCAGGATCAGGATGGAAGGATCAGACAAGAAGGCTCTGGCGATCGTCAGCAGCTGTTTTTGGCCCGAAGAGATGTTGTTGGCTTCTTCGTTGATCAGTAATTCATAACCTTCCGGCAGGGTTTGAACGAAATGATCGACCTTGGCGGAATCGGCCGCTTTCAGCATCTGGGTTTCAGTGGCCAAAGGATTGGAAAACACGATGTTCTCTCGGATGGATCCGTTGAAGAGCCAGGTATCCTGAAGCACCATGCCAAAGATGTTTCTGAGGTCATACCGGGTGATCGAACGGATGTCGGCCCCGTCGATCTCGATGGCACCGCCTTTGACGTCATAAAAACGCATCAGCAGGTTGATCAGCGTGGTCTTGCCGGCCCCGGTCGGTCCGACGATGGCGACCCGTTGACCCGGCTGAATTTGAATGTTGAGATCTTTGATGAAAATGTTGTCATCGGAATAACCGAAATCGACATGATTGAAACTGACTGCGCCTTTGACTGAAACTTCAACCGCATCAATCGGATCCTCGATTTCATTGGGTTCATCAATGAATTCAAAGACACGTTCAGCTGAAGCCACGGTCGACTGCAACACGGTCCCGATGTTGGCAACCTGGTTGATGGGTTGGGAGAAGTTACGCGTGTACTGGATGAAGGCTTGGATGCTGCCGACTTCCAGTTTTCCGTCGATGACCAAGACGGCTCCCAATACGCTGACGGCGATATAAGATAAGTTGGAGACCAATGAGATAATGGGCATCATCATGCCGGAGATGGTTTCAGACTTCCAAAACTGCATGAAATAGTCGGTTGAGAGTTTCTCAAACAGCTTGGTCTGATGATCCTCACCGTTGAAGACCTTGATGATCGGATGATTCGCAAAAGATTCTTCGATGTGGGCATTGAGTTGTCCCAGTGTTCTTGTTCTGGCTCTGAAATACTTCTGGCCCAGTTTGACGATGCGGGTGACCAAAAACAAACTGATCGGTAAAGAAACCAAGGCGATCATGGTCATCTCCCATGAGATCGAAAGCATCATGATCAGGATCCCGACGACCGTCGTGATCGCAGTGATCACTTGAGTGATGGATTGCTGAAAAGACTGGGCGATCGTATCGACATCATAGGTGATTCTGGATAAGACATCCCCGATGGGCTCGGTATCAAAGTACCTCAGCGGTAAGGCATTGATCTTTTCGGTGATCAGCAGTCTCAGGTTGAACGTGATTTTTTGCGTTACTTTGACCATGATGTAGGATTGCAGGTAATTAAACAGGGCACTGCCGATGTAAAGCAGGGCCAAGATCTGTAAGACGGAATTCACATAAGCCAGATCGATGGCGGCATTGGGGACGCCTTGAAGCATCTGATACAGGCCGGATGCGATTTTGGAGGTGATGTTTCCGATCAGTTTTGGCGAGATGATCGAAAACAAGGTCCCGATGATGGCCATCAGGATGACCAACAACATTTGCCATAAATAGGCTGAGGTAAAGCGGATGAGACGTTTGAGGGTCTTGTTGAAATCTTTGGGTTTGACGACTTGCGTCCTCATCGCCATCATGGGTCCTGAGCCGCGGGTCATGCTAATTCCTCCTGGGTCAATTGAGACGAGGCAATTTCATAATAGACCGGACAGGTCTTCAAAAGCTCCGTATGTTTACCGATCCCGGCGATACGGCCTTGCTCCAAGACGATGATCTGATCGGAGTGCATGATGGTCGCGACACGCTGACCCACGATAAACAGGGTCGCATTACCGACTTCACGGTGCAGTGCCTTACGCAGTGCGGCATCGGTCTTAAAATCCAAAGCTGAAAAAGAATCATCGAAAATATAGATATCGGCTTGTTTGACCAAAGCCCGAGCGATAGACAAACGCTGTTTTTGGCCCCCGGAAAGATTGGTCGCATTCTGAGCCAGTTTGAATTGCTGTTTGCCTTCCTTTTCTTGGATGAAGTTGGTTGCCTGGGCCGTGTCAATGGCCTTTTCAATGACCGATTCCTGGGCATCTCTGGCCCCGAAGATCAGATTGTCATGAATGGTACCGGATAACAGCATGCCTTTTTGAGGGACATAGCCGATTTTGGACCGAAGGGTTTTCTGAGCGACATTTCGAAGGTCGACCCCTTCAATTGTGATGGCTCCCGAAGAAACATCATACAGTCTGGGAATCAGGTTGATCAGGGTGCTTTTTCCGCTTCCGGTTGACCCGATGAACGCGGTCACAGTCCCGGCTTTGGCAGTAAATGAGATGTCATGAAGCACATCTTCCTGAGCCTTAGGGTATCGGAAAGAAACGTGATCGAAGACCACTTCACCTTTTTTGGCGGGTTCAAAATCCTGAATGTCCTGGGGATCGAGAATGACCGGCTGCGTATCCAGGATCTCACGGATCCGTCTCGCACTGACGACCGCTTTGGGAAACATCGTAAAGATCATCGTCAAGTTGACAAAGGAGGCCATGACTTGGGCCGTATACTGCATGAAAGCCATCATCTGACCGATCTGCATGGCCCCTTGGTTGATTTTATCGGCGGCCGTCCAAATGATCAGCAAGGTCGTAAAACTCATACAGATCATGATGACCGGATCCATGATGCTCATGATTATCATCAAGGAGACGTTGTTTTTATAGACTGAATCATTGACAGTTTTGAATTTACCGGCTTGGGTCTCTTGGGCATTGAAAGCCCGGATGACTCGGATCCCGCTGAGGCTTTCGCGAGCGATCAGATTCAGTTTGTCGGTGAGTTTCTGTACTTTTTCGAATCGGGGAGAAGTGACGCTCATGATCGAGATGATGGCGATCGACATGATGGGGAAAATGATCATGAAGATCCAGCTGAGCCCCGGGGTTAATTCGACCGCTTTGATCAAGGCGGCGATTCCGGTCAGCGGGGCAGCCAAAAGGATACGAAACGACATCGTCAGGATCTGTTGGACCTGTTGGACATCATTGGTCGATCGGGTAATCAAAGAGGCTGTTGAGAAATGATCAAATTCGACCAGGGAGAATCGTTCGATTTTTTTGAAGATGTCTTTGCGGATGCGATCCCCGGCACGGGAACCGATGTAGGAGGCTAAAAAGTTGGAGGTAAAGAAAAGCATGACGACCAAAAAAGAAATCATCAGCATGTCTTTGCCTTCAGAGAGGACGTAACTGAGATCTTTGGCGACGATGCCTTTGTCGATGATGCGCATCATATAATCGGGCAAAGACAGATCGGCCATGACTCTCAGGAATAAAGCGGTGACGGCCAGCAGGGCTTGCCACCAGGTGTGCTTCAGGTAACCATACATTTTGATCATAGACTTTGACCTTTGGGATTCAAACTGGCTTCATTGAGTTTTTCGATCAGACACAGCAACTGCGTTTGTTCCTGTGAAGTCAATACTTCGATCAGCTGTTCAAACTGAAGCTGACGGTATTGATGAAGATTGGGTTTGGACGGATTGGGGACGATCAGGATCTGTCGGCGATCGGTTGGATTGACCGCTCTGGTCAGATACTGCTTTTCTTCAAGGCTGTTGAGCAAAGGCGTGACGGCAGAGCGTGACAAGCCCATCTTAAGGCCCAGTTCTGAAGGCAAGAGGCCTTTGTGCTCGATGGCATTGTGTTTGTTGAGGGTCATCATGACCATGCGCTCTCCCACGCTTAAATCCCCGGTATTTTTACTGGGTCGATTTAGAAACATAAATTGCTGCAAGACTTCGATCAGTTCTTTCATAGGCTCTCCATTAAAAAATAGTTCATGTTATTGAACTATTTTGATAATTGTATTATAAACCTTAACAAACAGGATTCAAGTTAAATTTGATCAAAGGCTGTTTTGCTGGTCTTTTTAGCCAAGGCAATAAAGAACACATCCAGGATAAACAGGACCAGATAGACCGAGAAGGCATACCACATCGGTTCTTTGAACCAACCGATGATCAGGAACATGCCAGCGCCGATCCCAAAAGCAGGCAACATCGTAAATGCCGCATTGATGTTTTGTTTGACTGCCGCTGCTTCCTGTTCCCAAACCAGTTTAGGATGGATCATGTCGATCGTGATGCCCAGATAGTTGATCATGACACTGCTTAAGAGGGCCGCAATCAGAGCCAGAAAGAGTCCAAACAACGGGATTTTGAAGAGAAAACCAAAAGGCACCAGCATAAAGATGACCCCGATGACGCTGATGATCAGACCGCTGAAGACTTTAGCCTGGATCTGATCGAAATAGGACAGAGGGATGAACTTCATGAAATAGACATTGCTGCCTTCTCTGGAGATGGCCGTGACGGTGATCAGATTGAGTGAACTCATGAAGACCCCGATGGCGACTCCGGCTGCGATCAGATAGGTCAATACTGCAGGGCTGGACCATGGAATGGAGGCAATGGCGGTGATGGCTTCATCTTGAGAAGCGACCCCGGTCATCAATGAGCCCACCAAAATAACCGGCATCAGGATGACCGTCGAGATGTTGTTGAGCAAGTAGATGGGGGTTCTGATCATCAGCTTCAGTTCCTTGATCGTGTAAGTGAGGATCGGATTGGAACTGAGCGTCGATTTCGCATACGCTTTTTGTTTGAGCGCTTTTCGGGATGCTCCGGTCTCATTGACCCCAACGGCAGTCATGAAATAGACCAGATCCGAGACCACCAGAAACACAAAGACAAAGACAGCCGCGATCACCAAAGTCAAACTCAGATCGAGCCAACTCAGCTTAACCATGGCTTTGATCGCAAAGGGAATGCTGGGGATCAGATAGCCAAAGATACCGATCAATGAATTATTGCCTTTGATCAGCATGTTGATCATGCTTTGACCGTCGATCTGGGCGATCGAACTGACAGACAGGTTGATCCCGATCGCAAAAGCCAAAGCCACAAAACCACTCAGGTAATTGAAGAGGTCACGGTTACGGGCTTTGGGGAAAAGCCCCATGACGACCATGACGATCAGACCGGCCATGATCAAAGGAATCAAGGGCACAAAGATCAAAATGATCAGCGTGATGAGGTAAAACTCAGGCTGAGGCTGGACATTGACACAATAGGCGGCCAGGATAGGGACACCGATGATCAAAACAGACAGGTATTCATAAATCAGGCTGACGCCCAATTTTGCGGCGACGATCGTGTGGGCTCTAAAGGGCAGGGCCAAAAGCATTTCAATGTCTTTGGAGAAATAGAAAACGGCCGGAATCAGAAAGATGGCCAGAAAGAAGATCATCAGCGACATGGCACTCAGCATCAGGCCGAGGATCACCCCGGACTGCTGCATGGGAATCAAGACTTTTAAGGCTTCTTCAGTCAAGGCATAAAAACTGATCAGGGTCGGGATAAAAGCGATGATCAGAAAAATCGGCAACAAACGGGATACAACGGATTTTTTCTTTTTGGATTCGACCAGGCTTAAGGTGTTTTTAAGCGTGACGACAAACAATGCCCAAAAACTACGCATGGCTGGTGACCTCTAGGAAGATGTCTTCGAGGGATTTCCCTTCATGGTTCTTTTTCAATTCATCCAAGGTGCCGTAATACAGGATTTGACCTTTGTTGATGATGGCGACTTTGGTACACAGTTTTTCCGCGACTTCCAGGACATGGGTCGAAAAGAAGACGGTCTTGCCCAAGTCGGCTTGAAGTCTCATGGTTTCTTTCAGTGAATAGGCGGATTGAGGATCCAATCCGGTCAAGGGTTCATCCAGGATCCAGATGGAAGGATCATGGATCAAGACGCCCATCAGGATGATCTTCTGTCTCATCCCGTGAGAGTAGGACAGGATCTTATCGCTGAGCGCCGTTTTCATTTCAAACATCTGCGCATAACGGTCGATGCGTTCGCGGCGGTCTTCGACCTTGACATCATAGATGTCAGCCATGAAATTGAGATATTCGATGCCTTTCAGACGTAAAAACAGATCCGGATTGTCTGAAACATAACCGAATTGACGTTTGGCTTCCAAAGGGTTTTCGTGGATGTCGATCCCGTTGAGGCTGATTTTGCCGCTGTCGGGTTTGAGGATCCCGGTCAGCATTTTAATGGTGGTGGTTTTTCCGGCGCCGTTGGGTCCGATGAAACCGATGATTTCTCCCGGATGGATGGTCAACGACAGGTTGTCGACGGCTTTGACCTTGCCTGAATACGTTTTACTGACGGCTGTGATTTCAATCATGTGTGCTCCTTATTGAATGATCATGGCGATGGATAGAATGACAACATAAAGCTCCGGAAGCAAGATGGCCAACCAAAAATCTTTGTTGGGATAGACGGATTCTTTTTGATTCCGGAAAAAGACAATGGCGGTATACAGAATAAAAAAACCGCTGAAGGCCAACAGAGCCGTGTTCAAAGGCAGGCTCCAGTTGACTTTGCCTGAGAGTGAAAACTGCATGGGGATCGTTTCAGGCAATTTCGAATAGAAAAAAACAACGAACAGAGGAAAAATCAAGGCGTTGAGGATGATGATGAGCTGTGCTTTGTGCTTGTTCATAAAAGTCTCCTTTATAAGTTTAGCACTTTTGTGATTATTCGCACAAATATTCTAACAAACAGGTTTTTCTCGGGTTTTCGTCTTTTCGCGACAAGCCGTAGTCAAAAGCGCTCTTTTCGCCGATCAGGATCAGACTCTTGGAAGCCCTGGTGATGGCGGTATACAAGAGCCGTCTCTGCAGCATGATTTTCTGCTCATTGAGGACAGGCAAAATGACGATGGGGTATTCGCTGCCCTGGGATTTGTGGATGGAAATACAGTAAGCCAGGGTGATGTTGAGGAAGTTTTCAGACGTGTATTCGACGATGCGGCCGTCAAAATCGACCACGAGCCGGTTTTGTTTGTTTTCGTCGTCTTTGGCATGGATGACTTCGATCAGGATCCCGATGTCCCCATTGTAGACGTCATCATTGGGCTGATTCTTCAGCTGAAGGATCTTGTCTTTTTCTCGGAATGTAACATAGCCGACCTGTAACTCTTTAGTCAGTGCAGTGGGAGGATTGACCATTTTTTGAACGGCGTGGTTGAGCGCATCGATCCCGGCCTGACGGTTATACATGGGGGCCAGTACTTGAATGTCACTGACGGAATACCCTTTTTCAAGGCCTTGGGCGACGATTTCTAAAATGAGTTGTTTGACTTCGATGGCTGAGCAGTCGATCCAACGGATGTCTTTGGTCAAATGGGTCATATCGACCTTGTTTTCACGGATCTGATGGGCCAGTTCTATGACATCCGAACCTTCTTTCTGACGATAGATGGTTTGCAGCGCAATGACAGAGAAACGTCTGGATTCGATCAGATCGCGCAAAACGGAACCCGGGGCAACGGAGGGCAACTGGTCGACATCCCCGACAATGAGTATCTTTTTCACGTTACGGCATGCTTTCAGCAGGTTACCAAAGAGCCAGGTGTCTACCATCGAGAATTCATCGATGATCAAACAGTCCAAGGCTAAAGGATCGGCCTCATTTTTACCGAAAGTATTGGCTTCAAGGTCCCATTTCAATAAGGCATGAATGGTGGTCGATTCGGTTCCGGTCAATTCATTGAGCCGTTTGGCGGCTCTGCCGGTAGGGGCACAACAGACCACTGAAGCGGTTGAATACAGCGTCTTGAACAGATCGATCATGGCGCCGACTACGGTCGTTTTACCGGTGCCGGGTCCGCCGGTCAACACGGTGATGGGTTGTTGAAAGAAGGTATGGATGGCGTCGTTTTGAAGCTGATCATAATGAATGGACAAGCGTTTTTCACGCTGAGACAGGGCTTCCTCCAGTTCTGAGACATGGATGGGGTCCAAGCGTTCGATCGGATAGGTTTCAAAATAAGTCGCGATGAATTTTTCATTATAGTATTGGGAAGGGTGGAAGTAACGGGAATCCTGGCGGATGATCTTGCGTTGGCGTACGCAGTCATCCAGGATCATGTCGAAATTGTGCTGCTGGTCGATGAATTCTTTGGCGAATTGATTTTCCAGGGCAGGATATTCGATATAGCTGTCACCCGTACGCATGCATTCGTTGAGGACCATGGTCATCAAGGCGGCTCTTAAGCGGCGCGGATCATCCGGTTCAAAGCCCATCGACAAAGCCAGTTTGTCTGCGGTGACAAACCCGATTCCATCGACCTCTTCAACCAGACGATAGGGGTTCTCCATGACGACTTCGAGCACTTTAGTGCCGTAAATGCGATCCAGTCTCATGATGTTGCGGATCCCTAAACCATGGGTCGTAAAGAACTTCATGGCTTCTTCACTTTGGCTGGCCAGGATCAATCCTTCATACAAAGCCTCTTCTTTGACTTTGGTCCAGCCTTTGACTTTACGGGTAATGGTGATGTCTTCTTTGAGTTGTTCAAGGACATGCTCTCCGAACTGATCGACCAGCTTTTCCGCGAAGCCTTTTCCGATCCCTTTGAATATGGGAGACTTCAGATAACTGATGATCGAATCTCTGTCTGTGGGCAAGATCCGGCGGTAATGGGCAACTTGAAACTGCATCCCGAAACGGGGATGCTCGATGTAGTTACCGCTCAGGGCAATCAGCAGATCTTTGTTGAATTTAGGGAAGTAACCCGTCACGGTCACATCTTTTTCATTGAGGTCATACAGTTTAAAAACACCCACGGTAAATAGGTTTTCTTCAGAATGGAAAATAGTTTTGATCAGTCTTCCGGTTATCTCAAGGGTTTCCATTATTTGACCAAATAGAGCATGGCAAGGATGGAGATGGCATTGTTGATGAAATGAAGAAAGATGGATGAATACAGATTGTGCGTCTTTTCATAAGTGAAAGTCAAAACCAGCGACATGAAGGCATAGACCGGAATGTACCACAGATCCGACCATTGACCTGAAATGATGGCGGCCAGAGAGTGCATCGTGGAAAAGAGCAAGGTAGAAATGATCAAGGGAATCAGATAACGTCCGGCCTTCTTGAAATGGCGGTAAATGACCCCTCTGAAGACGATCTCTTCGACGACAGGGGCGAAAACCATAGCCTGTACCATGATCGATACACGGTTGATCTGAAATTGCTGAAGCAGCAATGCCTGATTCAAAGGATCACTTTGACCGCTTATGGTGTCGATCAGGGTACTCAACAGGGCAGAACCGTAAATCATGAAGGCACCGGCCAAGATCGGTATCGTGATGGCCAGTTTGGTCCAGTGTTTGTTGGATTCCTGAAGCAGCTGTGACCCCAAATAAAGAAACAGCAGCGTCATCAGGGTATGGAAAATGACATCATTGGTCGGATTGGTGCTGAAACCAGGGATCCAAGTCTGATCGATCCACCACATGGCCAGCGGGATCAGGAAAAAATAGAAAACAAAATAAGTGATCAAAATCATGATCGCTTTTCTGTTTGAAAGAGGACTCTTATCCTGGATCGTCATGAAATTCTTCATCGTTTAGCCTTTAATCTTTCCTGCAGACCCACTTGGTCGACATAGACCTCTTCGATGACGCCGCCCCCCAAACACACTTCCCCAAGATAGAAAACGGCTTCCTGACCCGGTGTGACCGCCGCGATCGGAGCGTGATAAGTCACCAAGATGGCTTCTTGACCTAGGGCGGTGAGCGTGACGTTTTGATCTTTTTGACGATATCTGAATTTTGCCGTGCAGTTCAGCGGACTGGATAAGTCGATGGGATTGAACCAATTGAGTTCCTTGACTAAGGCACTGTGAGAAAAAAGCCAGGGATTGTCTTCGCCTTTGACCACATAGAGTTCATTGCGTTCAATGTCTTTGCCGGCCACAAACCAGGGGCCTTCATGGGCACTGATGTCCAGGCCTTTTCGCTGACCCAAGGTATAGTATAAGACGCCGACATGGTTTCCCAAGACGGCTTTGGTTTCGAGATCGATGATCGGTCCGTCTTTGGCCGGAAGATAATTGGCCAGAAAAGCTTTGAAATCGCGTTCTCCGATGAAACAGATTCCGGTGGAATCCTTTTTCTTAGCCACGCTTAAGTTGAGTTTATCCGCGATCGCTCTGACTTCAGGTTTTTCAAGATCACCCAGGGGAAACAAGGTTCTCGCTAAGGCTTTCTGAGAAATCTGAGCAAGGAAATAAGACTGGTCTTTGTTTTTGTCCAAGCCTTTCAGCAAGATACTGTGGGTAGGGGTGTGCTGGACCCGCGCATAATGTCCGGTCGCAACCCGGTCAAAACCGTGTTTCATGGCGAAATCGAAGAAATGGTCAAATTTGATGTGCTTGTTGCACAAAATATCAGGGTTGGGGGTTCTGCCTTTTTTATATTCGCTCAGAAAAATACTGAAAACCTCATCCCAATATTCTTTGATGAAATCAACGCGATGCAATTTCAGACCCAAACTGGTGGCGACAGCCAAGGCATCGTTGTAGTCTTCTTCCTGTGTGCAGATGGCCGCGTCCAAGGTGGGATTGCCTAAAATGTCATTGTTGGTCAAGGAATCCCAATTGCGCATGAAAGCGCACTCGACATCGTGTCCTTGTTCTTTGAGTAAGTATGCCGCAACGGCTGAATCGACGCCGCCGGATAATCCGAGTAATATTTTCACCATGAAATTATACCAAAATATTCCTTGGTTGACGCCATAACCACACAACGACGATCAAATAGAACCGATCATTTCCTTATTTTATTCGTTGTTCATCAAAAAAAATAAATCGATTTTGTAGTTTTCTAAAGTTTGGACTATAATACTTTTATGTGATTTGAATCCGTTTTCCTGAAGCGAAAACCATAAAAGGATACAATGAGCCTCAAACAATTAAGAATCGTCGATGAATCCATGATTAAAATTCTATTTGAAAACGTACCGTTCCCGATGGCACTTTTCGACAAATCGGATTTTTTGGCCTGTAATACCATGTGCCAGGAATTGATGTCGGGGTCCCAGTATAATTTCTCGGTTCCGGATCTTTATCACGTTTTCAGAAATGTCATGGGTCCGACTAAAAAAGAAATCGTACTGTTGAACCCTCAATTGGAAAAGCATTGGGTCGAAGTCATCGGCGAACCGGTATGGTATAACGACACGCTAGCGATCATGGGGTTCATTACCGACATCACTAAAAGCAGCAAATCGGAACGGGAAGCTGAAAGAGTCACCCGGCTTCATGAACTGATGCTGGAAATCAACCATTCACTGGTGGAAGTTGAAGACATACAACGGACGTTTCACCTGATCCTGACCAATGCCCTTAAAGCCATCAAGAATGCCGCACTGGGATCCATCATGACCATCAAAGATGATCATTTTGAAACGGTGTCTCATATCGGTTTCGGAAATGACATCATGCAGTTCAAACTACCGATCGCCCATTCGTTTTTATATCGCTCCACCAAAGGGACCATGGATCGCATCACCAACATCCCGGATCTTCAGAATGATGATTTGTTCTATCCGATCACGACTTTTGCCGGAGATGAAGTGTTTATTCGCTCACACTTGTCCGCACCGATCTTTGTCAAAGACCAGTTTTACGGCATGATCTGTCTTGATTCTTTGGTTCCGGATGCCTTTGACGAGAAAGACATCGACTCGATGGAATTCATACGCAGCAACATCCAGATCGCCATCGCCAACCAACTGCTGTTCATCGAGAAGTCTCAATTGGCCATGTTTGATCAGCTGACCGGCATGTATAACCGGCATTATTTCAATGAACACTTTGAGATGCTCAAAAATAAAGCCTTGCGCTATACCGAAAAATTCCTATTTGTCTTATTTGACATCGATGACCTGAAAATCATCAATGATCGTTACGGTCATGCGATCGGAGATCAGGCCATCATCAAGGTGACTTTACAACTGAAAAGAAACACGCGAAAAAGCGACATGATCGCCCGTTACGGCGGGGATGAATTCGTCGGGGTCTTTTTTGGGACCACACCTAAGGATCTGTCGGAAAAATACGATGATGTCTTGGATCAGATGATGAGCATTCCGATCACCTCAGGCAACCGTAAGGTGTATCCGAGTTTCAGCTACGGGGTCGTGGAATTCCCGACGGACGGGAAAACGCTTGAGGATCTGTTGATGGCTGCAGACATCCGAATGTATGCCAACAAGAAACACAAAAACAACAAATAAAAAAGATGATGGCCTAAGGTGAAGTAGTAATGTAAAAGTAGACATTTGAGAAAAAGAATGTCTACTTTTTCTTTAGGAGGAAAAATATGGGAAGACCCAAAGGTGGCAAAAACAGAAAACACAGCATCGAGTTTAAAGTTATGGTGGTTAAGAACATCTTGAAGGAGGGTATACAAAAGCAGACGTTATGGAAGAGTACAATTTAAGTACCAGTTTGTATGAGAAATGGCTCATACGATACCTTAGCGAGGGTGAAATTGGACTTAAACCAAGGAAACGAGGCAATCCCTTCGCAGCCTTACACATCAGTAAGCATCTCAGTGAGGTTGAGCGATTAAAACTCGAACTGATGAAGAAAGAGATCGAGATTGAACGCCTAAAAAAAGGATACCAAGTGAAAGGAGTTGGTTCACACAAGGAATACGTTACCATATCCGGCAAGAGTATCAAATAGCTTACACATTGACAAGGAAATACAGGATAAGTCATATTTTGAAAGAAATGGGGCTGAAACGAGCTGGATATTACAAGTGGTTAAAACGAAGAGATAAAATCAATCGATTCGAACAGGATCGCCAAGATCTCAGCCTGCTTATCCAGCAGCAGCATAAGCGACACAGGACTTATGGATATCATCGGATTTCAACACGGATCAGGGAAGAAACGGGATGGATGGTTTCAGATTTATTAGTGCATAAGTGCGCAAAATACCTGGGTATAAAATCAAAAGCAAACCATTACAAATACAAGAATACAGGCGAAGAGCATCTAAGATACAAGAACTTAGTTCAAGGGAACTGGAGTGCTTTAAAGCCGTTGGAGATCGTAGTATCGGATATGACGATCATTAGAAACAAAGGAAATTTATACGAATGGACTTATATCTTGGATACCTTTAACAATGAGATCATAGCATCATCACTCTCAGCAAAAAGAGGTGACAGAAAACCCTATTTTGACTGTTTAAATCAGCTTATAAACCAAATAAAAGGAATAGCCTACCCCACAATCTTTCACACGGACCAAGGGGCAGTCTACTCCAGCCGAGCCTTTAATCAGGCTCATTCAAAGTATAACATCATTCGTTCAATGAGTCGAAGCGGGACCCCGACTGATAACCCAATCATAGAAGCCATTAATGGATGGGTCAAAGAGGAACTATATTATGACTTCAATAGTTATAAATCGGAAAACATCTATCAAACGATCAATGACTATATTTATCATTTCAACCACTGCAGACCTGCATTTTCACTACAGTATAAAACCCCTATTCAATACAAATTTGAACAGGGGTTCTAGCTTTCTTAAATTGTCTACTTTTCCTTTACTACTTCACCTAAGGTCATCATCTTTTAGTGTTTAAACGATTTTAAGTCTGGGTGCTGCAAGCTTGTCAGCAGGGACTTCTTCTCTGCATTTGCCGCACACCGGATAATTGCCGCATTCAGGACCGCAGGCAGCTTTGGCGATGCGTCTGAGTTCAGCCGGTACGAAGGCTCCGATTTCTTCTTCATCATAACCGACCAAGAAGCTTTTTTCGTTGAGGATGATCGGTCTTTTCAAGACGGAAGGATTCTGTTGGATGAAACGGACCAATTCATTCAGGGTCATATCATCGAAATCGATTTTTTGTTCCTGTACGATTTTTGATCGTTTGGAAATGATGTCTTCGGTTCCGTTTTCTGAGCGGGTAAGCAAATGTTTTATTTCATTTTCATTTAAGACCGTAGAGAAGATGTTCTTTTCCACGAATTTTAAATCGCGTTCTTTGAGCCATTGTTTGACTTTACGGCAAGAAGCACAGCCAGGCGAAGTATATACAACGATCATAAGGGTTTTCTCCTTTATTGAATTATAACCGATTATCTTAGAATGTAAACGATAATACTTGACTATGTTTTCGCAAGTGCTAAACTGAAACACAAGTTTATCTGTGAGAGGAGAAACATGGAGAATACACAAAAAAGGAAGTTTGGTTTACTGACGACCGTGGCAATGATCGTCGGTATCGTCATCGGTTCCGGGATCTTCTTCAAGACAGACAACATCCTCAAAGCGGTCGGGGGATCGGTCGCTTTAGGGGTCTTGGCCTTTGTCGTCGGAGGCGTCGGGATCGTATTTGGAGGGCTGACCATCGCGGTCTTAGCCCGTCGAGATGAAAATGTCGGTGGTTTGATCACTTACTGCGAAATGACTTGGGGCAAAACCATGGGTTATCTGGCAGGCTGGTTTCAAACCACAGTATACTATCCGCCTTTGGTGGCCGTCATCGCTTGGGTTTCAGCGATGTATGGGTCGATGTTGTTTGGATGGACCGATCCGAAAGTGGTCTTTGGGATGACCTTTGAGGCCTTGCCTGTATGGCCTTTTCCTTTTACAGTAGGGGTATGGGTGATTGCACTGACCATGATGATACTTTTTTTCTTGCTCAATGCGTTTCAAACCAAATTGGCCGGTAAGTTTCAAAGTGCAGCCATGATTATCAAAGTTGCTGCGTTGATCATTCTTGGTTTTTCCGGGATCGTTTTCGGAAATCCGGCTTCGGCTGTTGAATTTGCGGATTACGGTCTGATCGGAGGCGGTTTCTTTTTAGCGCTGGTTCCGATCGCGTATGCCTATGACGGTTGGCAAGTGGCCCCGTCCGTCGCGCATGAGATCAAAAATCCGAAACGCAACCTGCCTTTGGCCCTGACTTTTGCGCCGCTACTGATCATGGCGATCTATGTCGCCTATTTCGTTGGGATCAACGCGGTCTTGGGACCCACCCTGGTTCTTGAACTGGGGGATGAAGCGGTCAGCGTTTTCGCCCAACAGATCTTTGGACCGATCGGATTCAATGTCGTATTGACTGCGGTCGTGATCTCTGTGTTGGGAACTTTGAACGGACTCATCTTGGGTTATATCCGTTTGCCCTATGCCTTGGGTTTAAGAAACGAGCTGCCGCTGAGTTCAAAGTTTGCCTCGGTCGATGCGAAGACCGACATTCCGATGTTTTCAGCGATGTTTACCTTTATCATGTCACTGTTTTGGCTCTTTCTGCATTTTGCGACCACAGTCGGGGTCATCGTTTTCGGATGGAAGCTCTTTGCGGGAGTGTCCGTCGATGAACTGTCCATCGTGCTCATCTATATCTTCATGGTCGTGATCTATGTCGGGGTCATGAAAGACTTCCTGGTCAAAAAGATCGGCAACTGGATCCAGGGCTTCCTGTTTCCGCTGCTGGCTGTCATCGGGGCTGCCTTGGCAATCTATGGCGGTTTCCTCAATAAGATGGTTGCCGCATATCTGATCATTTGCCTGATCGTGATCATCGGCGGACTCTTTGTCCGTCCGAAATCTGAATCATTTTAAGACTCATCGCAAGGTGAGTCTTGTTTTTTTGAATCAAAGTGATACAATCGTTTTAAAGATGATGAGTAAAGGAAAGTAGTTGCCTGAGTTGACACGCAGAGATGTCTTGGCTGGTGAGAAAGACACAAAAACAGGTAATGAAGTGGACTTTATGAATCGGGAAGGGCTTGGGTCCTTCTTCGGCGCAACACCGTTATGTTGAAGTGATCTGAAAAGATAACTTAGGTGGTACCACGTGAAAGCGTCCTTTGGATGCTTTTTTTCGTTTCAGGAGGAACAACAATGAAAAGAATGTTAAGCGGGATCAAACCCAGCGGTCAATTGACCTTAGGTAACTACATCGGGGCCTTAAGAGAGTTCGTCAAGCATCAGGATGAGTATCAGATGATTGTCTTCATTGCCAATCTGCACACCCTGACGGTCTATCAGGACCCCAAGGAACTCTCGACCAATCTCAGAGATACGATCGCTTTGTATCTGGCTTGCGGTCTGGATCCGCAAAGAAGCATCATTTTCATGCAGTCAGATGTGATGGCCCATGCCCAGCTGGGTTTTATCCTGGCCTGTAACACCTACATGGGCGAACTCAACCGCATGACTCAGTATAAAGACAAACTGGCCAAAGGCGAAGAATCGATGACGGCCGGCTTTTATGAATATCCGACCCTGATGGCCGCAGACATCCTGATCTATGATCCGGATTTCGTACCGGTCGGAGAAGATCAGAAACAGCATGTCGAGTTGACCCGTGATGTGGCGATCCGTTTCAACAACAAATACGGCGAGACGTTTAAAGTCCCGGCCCCCTTGATCCCCAGCGTGGGGGCCCGCATCATGTCATTGAGCGATCCCACCAAGAAAATGTCCAAATCGGATGCCCTGGATAAGGGCTGTATCTATCTCTTGGACAAGCCGGAAACGGCCCGCAAGAAAATCATGAGCGCCGTGACCGATCTCATCGGCATCGTTCAGTATGACCCGATCAATCAGCCCGGTATCGCCAATCTCTTGACGATCCACTCGACCTTGTCCGGGACCCCGATCCCTGAACTGGTCAAAGCGTTCGAAGGCCAAGGGTACGGATCGTTCAAAAAGGCGGTGGCGGACGTCGTCGTGGCGCTCTTAACAGATCTGCAAGCCAAATACCATGACATCCTGGACCAGCATATCCTGGAAACCGTTTTGGCCGATGGGGCTCAGAAAGCCAGACTCATGGCGGAAGCAAAACTGAAAGTGGTCGAATCGAAAATCGGACTTAAGATTGACTAGACCCTAGGGGCTTATGCTATAATACATCCGTAAATCGTACTCAAGAAGAGTAAGGTTCTGCTGAACTGTAGAAAGGGAATGGTTGATGAAAATTCCTGTCAGTATGCCTGAAGCCGTTTGAGAGAGGACTCAAGGTCCCGTTGCCCGCGTTAAGGGAAAAAGCTGCACGCAAGTGAAGCAGGATGGTACCGCGTTCAAAACGTTCCTGTAGGGACGTTTTTTTATTGAAAGGAGCAGTTATGAAATACCGCACAGGCAGTGAAGTCAGACAATTATTCTTGGACTATTTCAAATCGAATGGTCACATGATCGAACCGGGGGCCCCCTTGGTGCCGGTCAATGATCCGACCTTGTTGTGGATCAACTCCGGCGTGGCTGCGTTAAAGCGCTATTTTGACGGTTCCGTGAAACCGCAAAACAACCGCATCACCAACGCTCAGAAATCGATCCGGACCAACGACATCGACAATGTCGGCAGAACCAGCCGCCATCACACTTTTTTTGAAATGCTGGGGAATTTTTCCATCGGCGATTATTTCAAAGAAGACGCCATCAAGTTCGCCTGGGAGTTTTTGACCAGCCCCGAGTACATCGGGATGGAACCCGAACGCATGTACATCACGATGCATCCCACCGATACCGAAGCCTACCGCATTTGGACAGAAGTCATCGGGGTCGATCCTTCTCATTTGTTGAAGTCGGAAGAAAACTACTGGCAGATCGGTGAAGGACCTTGCGGTCCCAACTCGGAGATCTATTATGATCGGGGTCCTTCGTTTGATCCTGACAACATCGGCGTTGAATTGTTCATGAAAGAACTCAACAATGACCGCTACATCGAAGTCTGGAACGTCGTTTTCAGTCAATATGATGGTAAAGAGGGCGTTGATCGTGCCCTATACAAGGAATTGCCTCAGAAAAACATCGATACCGGGATGGGCCTGGAACGGTTGGTCTGTATCGTTCAAAACGGCGAAACCAATTTTGATACGGATCTTTTCCTGCCGGTCATCCGTGCGGTCGAAAAGTACGCCAAAGTCCCTTACTCGGGAGACAATAAAATGGCCTATCGTGTCATCGCCGACCACATTCGTACGGTGACCTTCGCTTTGGCTGACGGGGCTTTGTTTTCCAATGAAGGCCGCGGATATGTCTTAAGAAGACTCTTGCGCAGAGCGGTCCGTTTTGGCATCAAACTGGGCATCAGCGGGGCCTTCATGAATGAATTGGTTGCGGTCGTGGCCGACATGATGAAAGATTATTACCCCTACGTCACAGAAAAAGTCGGCTTGATCAGCAAACTCGTCAAGGCCGAAGAAGAACGTTTCCATAAGACCCTCAATGCGGGCGAAACGCTTTTGATGGAAGAGATCAGCAACGCTACCGATAAAAAACTCAGCGGCAAGACCGTTTTCAAATTGTATGATACCTTTGGTTTCCCGGTTGAATTGACCCAGGAGATCGCGCTTGAAAAGGGCTATGACATCGATATGGACGGATTCAAGGCTGAGATGGAAATCCAGCGCAATCGGGCCAGAAATGCCCGTGAAGACGTGGAATCGATGAGTTCACAGTCTGAAGATTTGATGAATTATACGATGGTCTCCGAATTTGTCGGTTATGACATTTATTCAACGGAATCGATCGTGCTGGCCTGTTTCAAAGGCGGTAAGCGCGTGCCTTCGCTGGATGACGAAGGGGAAGTCATCGTCGATGTGACCCCGTTTTATGCCGAAATGGGCGGCCAAGTTGCTGACATCGGTAAACTGGATTTTGAAAACGGCGAAGCGGACATCACCGACGTCCAAAGAGCCCCGCACAAACAACACCTGCATACCGTCAAGATCGCCTACGGGGAACTCAAAGAAGGCGATACCGTGATCTTGAGCATCGATGTGCCTCGCCGTCAGCGCATCATGGCCAATCACTCCTCTGCGCATCTGGTTCAGACCGCATTGAAGGAAATCGTCGGCACTCATATTCATCAAGCCGGCTCCTATGTGGCTGAAGACTACATGCGCTTTGACTTTACCCATTTCGAAAAAGTAACCGATGTTCAACTGCAAGCCATCGAAGCGATGGTCAACCGCTTTATCTTTGAAAAACATCCGGTCCGGTTTGATCTGATGGACATCGAAACAGCCAAAGCCGAAGGGGCCACCGCCTTATTCAGTGAGAAATACGATAAGATCGTGCGTGTCGTGACCATGGGTTCTGTCTCCAAAGAACTTTGCGGCGGCTGTCATGTCAGCAATACCGGCGAGATCGGTGTCTTTAAAATCGTTTCCGAAGAATCGATCGGCTCCGGGATCCGCCGTTTGACCACCAAGACCCAAAATGCGGCTTATCTCGATTTTATCGGCTATCAGCATCAACTGGAAGACATCGCCCGGCTCTACAAAGCCAACTCTTTCTACAACATCGGCGAACGGGTCGAATTGTCGCTGAAGGAAAATGCGTCTTTGAAGCAGGAACTGGGACAAGCCAAACAACAACTGGCCTCGATGGAAGCCAAAGTCTTGGGAACTTCGATCGTGTCCGGAAAAGACTTCGACGTCTTGGTCAAACGCGTCGATCATGATGCGGCCAATTTGAAACTGATGATCGAAAACCTGAAACCGATGATCCATGAAGGCCTCATCCTGTTGGCCGGGGTCACGGACGACAAAGTCAATTTTGTGGCGTTCTGCGGATCCAAAGCCCTCGCCAAAGGGTATAAGGCCGGCGATCTGGTCAAGACCATGGCAACTCAAACCGGCGGCAACGGCGGCGGACGGCCTGATTTTGCTCAAGCGGGCGGCAAAGATGCCTCCAAACTCAATGATTTGCTTCAGGAATTGGCTCAAAAACTCTAGTTTATAGCGGCGAAGTTGCCGCTTTTGATTTTATGGGGTATTTTTTGCATCCGTTTGAAACAAGGATGTACAATGTCCGGTCAATGAGATTTCTGAATTTTTATCTTGAAGTCACTACTATTTTTATGGATTAGCGCGCTTATTCTTTTATTTAGGGTTAAGATAAGTTAAAATAGACACAGGAGGTTAGTGCATGAGTAACAAAAATACAACAGAGACCGTCGCCTTCAAAACGGATGAACTGAGACGAGACAACATCAAACAAGTCTTGAAACAAGTTCAGGCTGCTTTGGCTGAACGAGGCTACAACGCGGTCAATCAGTTATCAGGATATTTGATCAGTGATGACCCGGCGTATATTTCAAGCCATAAAAACGCACGTAACCTGATCCAAACCGTTGAACGCTACGAAATCATCGAAGAGCTGGTTCGTACCTATTTGGAAGAAAAGAATCAATGAGGGCATTGGGCTGTGATCTTGGCAGTAAGACCTTAGGACTGGCGGTCAGTGACCTCAGCGGATTTTTAGCGAGTCCGTATTCAACGCTTCGCTTTGAAACGGATGAGTATCAAAAGGCACTGGATCTATTGATGCCGATCCTGGAAAAAGAAAAAATCACGGTGATTGTCTTGGGTTTGCCCAAACACATGAACGGATCCTTAGGCGCCAGCGCCGATCGGTCGATTTATTTCAAAGAAGAATTAGAGCTCAGGACTTCGATTGAAGTCGTGCTCGAAGATGAACGGCTCAGCACCGTAGCAGCGCAGAAAAGCATGCTGATGGCTGAAATGAACCGGCAGAAACGCAAGACCTCCATCGATCAGATGGCGGCCACGTTCATCCTGCAGGGTTATCTCGATAAACAGAGACTAAAGAGAGGCTAACATGGAAGAAAACAAAATCATCGTGGTAGACGATGAAGGCAAAGAATACGAAATGACGATCTTGTTTACCTACGACAACGAAGATACTTCAAAGAAGTATGTCTTCTATTATGATGACAAGAAAGATGACGGAGAAGTCTTTGTTTCCGGTTACAACGATGCCGGAGAATTGACCCCGATAGAAGAAGATGCGGAATGGGCCATGTTGAACAAGGTCCTGGAAGAATGGCAACTTGAAAACGACGATGAAGAGGAAGCATAGTCCTTTAAAATTTGTCTTAATCGGTGCGCTGTTGATCACGGTCGCATCTGTTTTTGCTTATATCACCGTTGATAAGAACTTAAAAGCGCAAGGTACTGCCGGCGAAATCGTCTTGATCAGCGTCAATGACGGCGATCTGCTCAGTGATGTGGCTGTCACGTTAAAAGCCCAAGGACTGATCGGGGAGCCGTTTATTTTTGAAACCTATGCCAAATATGTAAAAATCACCGACTTTAAAGTCGGTGTTTATAAGATTGACCGAGGCTGGGATGCCTTGACGATTTTAAAATTCATTGCTGATGCGTCCAATGCAGAGAAAAACGATGTGGCCATGACGATCATCCCAGGCGATTGGGCGAAAGATGTTGCCAAAACCATTGCAGCATTGACTGATTTTACCGTCGATGAGATCCTTGCCCAGTGGAACGACAAGGCTTATTTTGAGACCTTGGATGCACAGTATACCGTGCTGACACCTGAAGCCAACATCAATGGGGTCAGAGTTCTCTTGGAAGGCTATCTGATGCCTGAAACCTATTTTGTCGATCCGACCTGGTCGATCGATCAATTTACCCGACGGATATTGGATCATACCGAAAGTTTCTACCTTGAAAATAAAGCGGCTTTTGATTCCAGCAAATACTCCGTCCATCAAGTTTTCATTTTGTCTTCGATCGTACAGTTTGAAGCCTCAAAAGAAGCTGATATGAAAATGGTGGCGCAAGTCTTTTACAATCGCTTGGATCTGCCGATGCGTCTGCAATCCAGCGTGACCGTCTGTTATGCCTTGTATGAGTATACCGATTGGCGTCAATGCGAAAGTAATTCGACAATCAATTCTCCGTACAACACCTATAAAGTAGACGGCTTGCCGCTTGGCCCCATCGATAACCCTTCAGCAAAGGCAATCAAAGCGACGTTGAATCCGACCCCCAATGATTATTATTATTTTTTAGCCGATGTCTACGGGGATGGAACGGTCTATTATGCGAAGACCTATGCCCAGCATCAGAAAAATGTGGAGAAATATCTGAAGTAATATGAAAAAATCTGTCATCATCGGGATTGCCGGAGGATCTGCCTCTGGAAAAACATCCCTGGCCAAACGCCTGGTCACCACCTTCTCAGCCACCAATTCCGTCTTGATCATCCGTCAGGATGACTACTATAAAGATCAATGCGACATGACGATGGAACAGCGGCTCAAAGTCAATTATGACCATCCGTTGGCTTTCGACAATGACTTATTGGCCCAACAGCTCAGTCAGCTGGCTCAAGGGATAGTCATCTTGAAACCGACTTATGATTTCGCTCAATACACCCGTGCCAAAGATGTGGAAAGAATCGAGCCGACCGATGTCATCGTCGTCGAAGGCTTGTTTGTCTTGGAAGACCCGCTGATCCGATCTTTATGCGACATCAAGATCTTTGTCGATACCCCGGCGGATGTCCGCTTTATCCGCCGCCTCAAAAGAGACGTCAGAGATCGCGGAAGAACCATGGAAAACGTGATGGATCAGTATATGAACACGGTTAGAGTCATGCATGAAACCTTCATTGAACCTTCAAAACGCTATGCGGACGTGATCGTTCCCGAAGGCGGTAAAAACGAAGTGGCGGTCGACTTATTGACCACCAAGATCGATAGCATAATTCATACTAATGTGATATAATAACGCCGCACTAAAGGAGAAAACCGATGGCCCAAGAAAAAATTAGAGTAACCCAAGCCGGTTATGATGAGTTAAAAAAAGAACAGGATAATCTGATCCATGTTGTCCGTAAAGAAGTAATCGAAGATCTGCAAGCGGCCAGAGCCCAAGGCGACTTGTCTGAAAATGCCGACTATGATGTCGCCAGAGACCGTCAGGCTAAAGTAGAAGCCCGTATTCGTGAACTGGAAAACATTTTCAACAACATCGAAATCATCGATGATCACAAAGGCGGTTCCAGAGTCGTTAAATTGGGCGTCAAAGTCAAGATCCAGACTCGCGGCAAAGCCCCTGAAGAATACACGATCGTTTCCTCCGTTGAAGCGGATCCCTTGGCAGGCAAACTGAGCAACGTTACGCCTTTGGCGATTGCGCTGATGGATCATAAAGTCGATGACGAAGTCGAAGTCGATCTGGTCAACAGTAAAGAAATGGTAAAAATCCTGTCTGTCGACTAGGAATTCACCCAGATAACTCAAAAAGAAGAGTATGAAACTCTTCTTTTTTTTGCTTTTAGTGACCCTAAGCGGCTGTTCCGTCTTATCCAGACCCATTACGATCGACGATCCGGCTGCGGCGATCATTGCTGTCACAGTCACCTATCCCGATCAAACTGACAAGGTTTTTCATTTGCCCAATTTCAGTCCCTTAAGCCGCTTGTGGGAACAACTTGACTGTGATCGCTGTGATCTGAGTCAATTGAATCCAAAAACAATCCTCAAAGACGGAGACCGGATCGTGCTTAAGGAAGTTGCCGGTTTCTTTGTTTCGATCAATCAGGCTAACTTGGAAGAGCTCATGATGCTTCCCGGTATCGGTGAGGGTTTGGCTCAACGCATTCTGGAGTATCGCAACTCGATGGGTTTGTTTCAAAGGATCGAAGACATCATGAAGGTAAAGGGGATCAAAGAGCGCCTGTTCGATAAGATCAAGGTTTATCTCAGCCTGTGAAAAAAGCCGTATTATGGGCTGTTTTAGCCATCCCGATCTTACTCAATACCAACGATCCGGTACCGATATGGGGCTTGATGGGCTTAGCTGCTTGTCTGGTCCTGAAGAAAAACGCCTGGATCTTCATTGTGCTTACTTTAAGCCTTTTCTGTAATCCAGCTTTAGCCCGGTATTTGCCACCTCCGCCCGGGTCCCCGATCGTAGAGCTCAACGATAAAAGTTTCATCGTTTCCACCAATGCAGGAAAGGTCCTGGTCTACACCAAGACGATTGAAAATTATGGTTTATTGGATGAAGTAACCCTCAAGTCCATCAGACCGTTTGAAATCAGCCCGACGACGGTCGGTTTCGATCAAAAAGCGTATTATCGGATCAATAATCTGATTGGGACCGTATCCGATGAAGACATCACCGTCTCGAAAACGACAGGGGCGATGGCTTTTCTCAATACTGGCGGATTCAACACCGATCCGGCTTTCAAACTGATAGCCCGTGCGCTGTTGTTTCAATCCGATCCGATGACCGACTTTATCACGCTGGTTTCACTGGGACTCATCTATTCGATCATGATGAAAGCGGGTCGCTTTGTCCTGTCATTTATTATGAATGAAACCTGGGCCTTGATCATTATGGCGGGGTTGATGGTGATGATGGGTTTTGTTTTCGCTTATCCGATCAGTTTGATCAGGGTCATCCTCACTGTCATGTTGGGACACTTTATAAAAAACGCTAAAACCAGAGTGATTCTCTATGTCCTGTTTTTTATGCTGTATGATCAAACCGTTTTCAAATCGATCGCCGTATTGTATCCGTTGATGTTTCTGGTGTTTTCAGCCTTTAGACCCAAGAAGATCACTCAATGGGGCATGCTGAGTTTGTTTCAGATCGGCCTGTTTCATCAGACTGCTTTGATTTTGATCGTCATTTATCCGTTGATGAGAAAAGTATTGACCGTTTTGATCGCGATGATTTGGCTGAGTTATGGGGTGCCTTGGTTCAATCCGCTGATCTTTTTTATTCATGACCACTTCCAAAACCTACTGTCCTATCTGGAAAAACTGATGATCATCAAAGGATCGCTGTCGATGCCTTTGGTACTTTGCCTAGTTTTGATCCTAGTGATCTCGCCGGTCCTTAAAAAGAAAACTGCACTGTTGCTTTGGCTATTGGTGTTTTGTGTTCCACTACTGAGTTCACCCTGGGCCTATCAAGTGACGCTGATCTCAGTAGGACAGGGGGATGCGATCCTTTTGCAGGCTCCGTTCAATCAAGAGGTGGTCCTGATCGATACCGGGAAAGAGAGCACCTATGGTCAAGTCAGTTCATTTCTGAATGCGCAAGGCATATCAAAACTTGACGCTTTGATCGTAACGCATGACGATGCTGATCACAGTGCCAATAGCGAAAGGATGAAGTCGGATTATAACGTTATGCGAAGTGTTATCCAGCCTAAAGATGTGGATTTAAACTGGTTTCACCTGAAATCGCTCAAAACATCCCTCAAGAATCCCTCAGACAACCAGGCTTCACTGGTTTATCTGTTTGAAATCAAGGACCTTATGTTTCTGATGATGGCAGATGCGGATGAGCTTACTGAGGCTGATTTGATTCGGCAATATCCAAGCTTGAGAGCTGATGTGCTGAAAGTGGGCCATCATGGTTCATCAAGTTCAACCTCCGATGTGTTTCTCAGCAAGATCCAAGCGAAGTTGGCTTTGATCAGTGTCGGCTATAATGCTTACGGTCATCCGTCTTTTCAGACCCTTGAGCGTTTAAAGGACCATCGTGTCATGGTCATGACGACGAGAGATGAGGGAGACATCACGATCATCCTGTCCTCCTTTTGGAACGGGCTTAAGACAAGTTCTCTGAATCTCAAGACATTGAGGCTTGGTTTTTGATATAATAAACACGGACAATCTATGAACGTATTACTCTATGGCAGCGAACCCTTCCTACTCAATAAAGCCCTTCAGGATCTGCTGAAAAACCGGGTAGGGGAAGTCACTCAAATGAACACGATTTATTATGACTTCACCAGTCCTTCTTTTTCCATGAGTTCTTTTTTGGAAGAAGCGGACACGATGTCGTTTTTCAGTGAACACAAGGTCATGGTCCTTCAGAATTGTGTCTTTTTGACCCGTGCATTTAAGGAAAAAGAAAAAGAATCCAAAAAAGACAAGAATGACAGTGACATTCAGAAACTGATCAATTATCTGGCTAAACCTCACGATCAGACCACAATCATCATGATGTATGACGACGATAATATGGATACGGTTAAACTGGCGTACAAGCGCATCAAAGAAACCTGCGATGTGATCCACATCCATAAACTCAGTCCGGATGAATTCAAAGTCTTTTTGAGAGATTTGATTCAAAAAAAGAACCTAAGAGTCACCCCGGAAGCCTTCAATGAACTCATCAAACGTCTGGATGACAACATGAACGTGGCCATCCATGAATGCGACAAACTGCAATTGTACAGTTCAAACATTACCTATGACGATGTGGTCGCTTTGGTCAGCCGTCCTTTGGATTCTGAGGCTTTTCATTTGGTCAATGCGATCTTGGATAAACGCTTGGCAGAAGCTTTAAGCATCTGGAACGACATGATCATATTGAATATGGATGCTTTGGCCTTTATCGGTCTGATTGCCAGTCAATTGCGGATCCTGTATCAAGTTTCCAGTCTTAATGACGCCGGCAAGCACCGAGAAGAAATCATCAATGAATTATCCGTCGGATCGGCACAGATGAACGTCTATCGCGTATCCAGGTTACTGAATCTGGCGCGACTGACGACGTCCAAACGGCTGTTAAAAGTCCTCAATGCTTTGGCTGAATATGATCAGAAAAGCAAAACAGGCTTGGTTGATAAACGTTTTGGTTTTGAGTTATTTCTGATCGAGGCAACACGCTGATATGGAATCTCTAAAAGAACTTTACAAAGTCGGACCTGGACCTTCCAGTTCACATACGATCGCCCCGTGGAAAGCAGCCATACTTTTCAAAGAGGCTTTTCCTGATGCGGTCTCTTATGATGCGGAACTCTATGGATCCTTGTCTTTGACCGGAAAAGGCCATTATACAGATCAGATCATCATGCAGACCTTTGCACCAAAGATGTGCAAGGTCTATTTTCGTTTGCATTGGGAACATCTCTATGAGAACGGCTTAATTTATAAAGCTTATGATGAAAGAAACAACCTGATCGGTCTGTGGACCATCTTTTCGCTGGGCGGGGGCAGTATCAAAGTGTTGGAGCAAGACTTCGATTTTCAGCGACGGATCTATCCGTATGAAGATTTTGAAAGTGTTGCCAGAGACTGCAAATCCATGCATCTCACCCTTCAGGATTTGATCAAGTTCTATGAACCTGATCTGGAACCTTATCTGGAAATGATTTTGGAAACGATGCTGAAAACAGTCAAAAGGGGCTTGGACCGTACCGGAAATCTGCCGGGACTTTTGGAAGTCCAGCGGATCGCGAAGTCGCTTCACCTGCAAGCTGAAAACCAGGACAGCGAACCCTCCCGTAATCGACTTAAAGTATTGTCTTATGCCTATGCCAACAATGAAGAAAATGCCTCAGGAGGCATGGTGGTAACGGCTCCGACCTGCGGAAGCAGCGGGGTCATGGCTGCGCTGATGGCGCATTTCTATCATGATTTGGGATATTCGAAACAGAAGCTGGTTCAAGCCTTGATGGTCGGCGGCATGTTTGGCAACATCGTCAAAATGAATGCCACCATCTCCGGGGCAGTCGGGGGCTGTCAGGCTGAAATCGGAACGGCCTGTTCGATGGCTGCAGCGGCAACGGCATATCTAAACAATCTGTCGTTAAAGCAAATTGAATACGCTGCCGAAATCGCCATGGAACATCATTTAGGCCTGACCTGTGATCCGGTCGGCGGCTATGTGATCATTCCCTGTATCGAACGAAACGGGGCAGCCGCCTTACGCGCTTTGGATGCGGCCTTCATGGCTGAGCATCTGGGTTCCATCAAAGACAACAAGGTTTCCTTCGACATGGTCGTTAGAACCATGAACTATACCGGCAAGAAAATCGTCCTTGAACTCCGGGAAACCGCCTTAGGCGGTTTGGCTACGGAACTCCGAATCGATTCTAAACAAAAATAAAACCAATCATCGATTGGTTTTTCTTTTTAGATAGCGTTGACTAACTTGGTTAATCTGGCTTTTTGACGAGCGGCATAATTTTTATGATGAATACCGCTGCTTACGGCTTGATCCAATTTGGCGTTGACCTGATCGTATGCAGCTTTGGCGGCTGCAGCGTCTTTGGCTTCAACAGCTTTCAAGACTTTCTTGATTGCAGTTTTCAAAGCTGACTTTTCCGATGTAACAGCGGTGCTACGCTTCAAGTTGGTTAAGGCGCGTTTCATTTGCGATTTAATTTGTGGCATTGCGAGCACCTCCTTTATGTGCTTACGAATTATAGCAAATCAAATTGTTAAAATCAAGAATTAAAAATATCAGTTCATGATATAATTTAAGCCGTATTCAAAAGGAGACGCCACAAATGAAAAATAGAGTGCTTTTTATGGGTACGCCGGCCTTTGCGGTGAAGATCCTGGAGGCCTTGCTGGAAAGCGATGTGGAGCTCGTTGCGGTGGTGTCACAGCCCGACAAACCGGTCGGAAGAAAACAGATCCTAACCCCGACTCCCGTCAAAAGCTGTGCCTTACAACACGATATCCCGGTCTATCAACCTTTAAAAATCAAAGAATTGACTCAAACCATACAAGAACTCGATCTGGATCTGATCGTGACCTGCGCTTATGGCCAGTTTATCCCCACGGCCATCCTTGAGGCTCCGCGTTTTGGATCCGTCAACGTTCATGCCAGTCTTTTACCGCAGTATCGCGGCGGAGCACCCATCCATAAAGCGCTCATCAACGGCGAAACTCAAACCGGGGTCACCTTGATGCGGATGGTGAAACAAATGGATGCCGGAGCCATGATCGACTCGATCGTCGTCAACATCGATGAAAATGATGATGTCGGGTCACTTCATGATAAACTGAGTAGTGCAGGGGCCACCTTGCTGAAATCGAAACTGCCGGATCTTTTGAAAGCAGATGTCAAATCTGTGCCTCAGGATGAATCCAAAGTCAGTTTTGCCTACAACATCACCCCTGAAGCAGAGTTCGTTTCATTCCAAAGAGACGTCAGCGTGGTCTATAACCACCTTCGCGGCTTGTCACCCTGGCCCATCGGTTATGGTGTGATCAATGGAAAGAAACTCAAACTCATCAAAGCATTCAAGCTGATCGAAGCCCATGATCATCCTTTAGGTGAATTCGTGGCTTTTGAAAAAGGATTAAAGATCGCCTGTGAGGGCGGTTATGTCGTGATCACGCAGTGTCAGTATGAAGGAAAGGAAAAAATGGACGCAGGGGCCTTCTTTAACGGATTAGGCAAAAGCTTGCTCCACAGGATCTTCGAATGAAAATCAGAACGATTGCCCTTATGGGGGTCTTAACGGCCGGAAGCGCCTTATTGACGATCTACTTCATGGTGCCTTATGCGGTCGGCTACTTCAATCTGGGGGATGTTTTGGTCCTGAGTTTCGGGATCGTGTTTACGCCCGTCTTGTCTCTGTTGGCCGGGATCGGTCCGATGATTGGGGATTATGCCTTAGGGTATGGCTTGTTTGCCCCGTTTACGTTGATCATCAAAGGCTTGGAAGCCTTCATCGTGGCTATGATTTACTTCAGACTGCCTAAGAATTTCCGTTTTCTCGCCTTTTTATTGGGTGGTCTGTTTATGGCTTTCGCTTATGGCTTCGCTTATGTCTTTACCGAAGGGGGACAATGGGGCGCTTTCTTGACCTATATCCTGCCGGATTCGATACAGGGCATCGTCAGTGCCACTTTGGCCTTTCTGTTAAGCCCGATACTACTTAAATTAAAGCAAGGAACGTTGAAGTAAATGGATCAAAAGCATATACGGAATTTTTCAATCATCGCGCATATCGATCACGGTAAGTCCACTTTGGCTGACCGTATTTTAGAGTTGACCAACACCGTCGTCCAGCGCGACATGATGGATCAGATCTTGGATACCTTGGATCTTGAAAGAGAGCGCGGGATCACCATCAAACTCAACGCGGTCCAACTCAATTACACGGCCCTCGATGGTCAGGAATATGTCTTTCATTTGATCGACACCCCGGGCCATGTCGACTTTACCTATGAGGTATCCCGCTCTTTGGCCGCCTGTGAAGGCGCCATTTTGGTCGTGGATGCGGCCCAGGGCATTGAAGCCCAGACCTTGGCCAACGTGTATCTTGCCTTAGACAACAACCTGGAAATCTTACCGGTCATCAACAAAATCGATCTGCCTTCGGCTCAGCCCGAAGTCGTTCGCCATGAGATCGAAAACACGATCGGTCTGGATGCCTCTGAAGCCCCGCTGATCTCAGCCAAAAACGGCATCAACATCCGTGAAGTTCTGGAACAGATCGTCGAGAAAGTCCCGGCACCCCATGGTGACCCTGAGGCGCCTTTAAAAGCTTTGGTTTTTGATTCAATTTATGATTCTTATCGCGGCGTCATCAGTTATGTCCGTATCAAAGAAGGCTCGATCAAAGTCGGTGACAGCATCACCTTTATGGCCACCGGAGCCAAATATCTGGTCACTGAAGTCGGCATCCGTACCCCGAAAGAAGTCAAGACCGACAGTTTGTATTGCGGGGAAGTCGGCTGGATCGCTGCTCAGGTGAAGTCCGTTAAGGATGTTCATGTCGGGGATACCATCACCTTAAGCGACAACCCGGCCAAAGAAGCCTTACCGGGCTACCGTACCTTGAATTCCATGGTGTTTTGCGGACTTTATCCGGTGGACACCAACCGCTATAACGATTTGCGCGATGCCTTAGAAAAACTGCAGCTCAATGATGCGGCCTTGAAATACGATCCTGAAGCGTCGCAAGCGCTGGGTTTTGGTTTCCGCTGCGGCTTTTTGGGACTCTTACACATGGACGTCATCCAGGAAAGACTGGAACGCGAATACAATTTGACTCTGATCGCCACGGCGCCTTCGGTCGTTTACCATGCCTATCTGACCGACGGGACCATGCAGCTGATCGATAATCCAGCCTTACTGCCTGATATTCAGCGCATCGACCATATGGAAGAACCCTTCATCAAAGCCACCATCATGGCCCCTAAAGAATATGTAGGGCCCATTATGGAACTCTGTCAGAAAAAACGCGGAATCTATCAGGAAATGACCTACATCGATGAGTCCCGTAATACCTTGATCTATCATTTGCCCTTAGGCGAAATCGTCTATGATTTCTTTGATAAGCTCAAATCCGCCACCAAAGGCTATGCCTCTTTCGATTATGAACTGATCGGTTATCAGGAATCCAGACTGGTCAAGATGGATATCCTGATCAATGCGGAAACCGTCGATGCCTTGTCCATCATCGTCCACAAGGATTTTGCCTACGGACGCGGTAAAGTCATTGTCGAGAAGCTCAAACAGCTCATCCCCAGACAACAATTCGAGATCCCGGTCCAAGCCGCCATCAATCAGAAAATCATTGCCCGCTCCGACATCAAGGCCTTGCGTAAAAACGTGTTGGCCAAATGTTACGGCGGCGATGTCAGCCGTAAGAAGAAACTGCTTGAAAAACAAAAAGAAGGGAAGAAACGCATGAAACGCGTGGGCTCAGTCGATGTCCCGCAGGAAGCCTTCATGGCTGTTTTATCCATGGAAGATTAATGAATGACCTTGTTGAAAAGATCCACGCCTTAAGAGTCGCCAAAGGATGGGACCGTTCCGATACCCCAGAGATCCTGGCCAAATCGATCGTGGTGGAAGCCGCCGAACTCTTGGAGTGCTACATGAATGACACGGTCGATCTCGATGCCGTCCAAAGCGAACTGGCCGATGTGTTGATGTATGCCTTGTCCCTGTGCAGAGACCTTGGATTGGACCCTTCAGATGTGGTCTTGGGCAAGTTTGAGGATATCCATCAGCGTTATCCCGATCAACCATGACCAAAGCGTTGTATGTTCATGTCCCGTTTTGCGATAAGATCTGCGCCTATTGCGATTTTGTCAGGGTCATTTCCCATCCCAAACTGATTTCAGACTATTTGGGTGCTTTGAAAGCGGAACTGGACACTTATCCCGTCACTCAGTATGAAACCATCTACATCGGCGGGGGAACCCCCACCGCCTTGAATGAAAAAGAATTGACCATCTTGTTGGAGATCTTAAAACCGGTCTCCAAAAAGGTGATCGAATATACGATCGAAGTCAATCCTGAATCCCTGAATGCTCAAAAAGCCAAGATCATGAAACGCTACGGAATCAATCGGGCTTCTTTGGGCGTACAGACCTTTGACGAAAAAGAACTGATGTTGTTGCATCGCGGACACAGTGTTGAAGACATCCGATACGCACTGGCCCACCTGATCGGCCAGGGCATCACCAACATCTCCATCGACCTGATCTACGGTTTGCCTTTACAAACTCTGGAAAGCTTCGAGAAATCCATCCACGAAGCCTTTAAACTGCCCTTGACGCATCTTTCGCTCTATAGCCTGACCATTGAGCCTTATTCTGAATTCGGCCGTTTAATGGTCAAGAAGGTCTCTGATGAGATGGAAGAACAGATGTATTTCAAAGCGCTTGAGCTTTTCGATCGCTACGGCTTCCATCAATACGAAATCAGCAACTTCACCAAAGACCAACCCTCCCGTCATAACAGCACCTACTGGCATTATGAGGATTATCTGGGGATCGGCCCCGGAGCCGTATCCCTTTATCAAAACACCCGCATCGAAAACACCAAGAACCTGATGGACTATGCGCAAGGGAAATGGCATGCGTTGATCACGGAACTTTCTTTGGAGGATCGCCGCTATGAATTCATGATGATGGGTTTACGGCTGAAAGAGGGAATCGAACTTTCTCGGTATGAAGCTCGTTTCGGTGAACCGATGATGCTTCATTATCAAACTCAAATCAACACCCTGATCAAAAAGGGCTGGCTGAGCCTTGAAAATGGCTTCCTTAAAGCCACTGAAACGGGTTATCCCTTACTGAATACGGTTTTGGGTGAACTGCTGGACGAATAAACTTGCATTCTGTTTGCCTGTATGATACATTGATTACGCTTTTATTCTGGGTTTAAGGATGCCTCGTCCTCCTACTCGGATTAGAAGGTCACAACACAAGGAGGAAGAAAACATGTTATCAAAAGCTGAAAAGACGGCCATCATCAAAGATTATGCCCGCTTCGAAGGCGATACCGGTTCTGTTGAAGTTCAAGTCGCAGTTTTGACTTCACAAATCAACCGTCTCACCGGCCACCTCAAGACCCACGTCAAGGATTTCCATTCAACACGCGGTTTGATGAAGATGGTAGGGACAAGACGCAGTTTGCTGAACTATCTTCGCAATGAAGATCTCGCCCGTTACCGTACTTTGGTTTCCCGCTTAGGCTTACGTAAATAAGTTCTTAAAACACCGAGCAATCGGTGTTTTTTTTATGAAATGCACACGATAGAGGGTAGTATCTGCATACTCAATCCATTAAGATAAAAGGAAGAGGTTATTTATGGCAACAAAATCGTATCTGGGAAGCATGAGCCCTGAAAGCATCAGTGATGCGTTAAGCCTCAAATTCAATGACGGAAGTCTAAAAGGGTCTGTCAAATCCACTGTCGTCGGAAAGAGCGTCTTGATGATGGTCATGGACTTTTACCTCATGCGGATCTCATCCAATGTCAGTGTCAGTTTGTTGATCGTACCAGAAGAAACGATGACCAGGATCACAGCAGTCAGTTCCGGAGGAGCATCCGGTTTGCTTCAACTCACTTTTGGATCTGAAAAATCAATGTTGAAAAAAATCGATACGCTCTTGCTTGATTACGGATTCATGCCTGAAACACAGCGATAAAAGGAGAAATTATGTCCATCATGACTTTCAGAGGACATGTGGATCCTCAGGAAACAGTAAGACATATCAAAACATTATTCCCAGGCACTGGGATCAGTGTTCAACTGGTGGATGAAGCCCAAAGATTAATGGACACTAATGAAACTCACCTTCTGGTATTTGAAAAGTACTTCATGAGAGTGAAAAACTATGTCAGTTTGAGCATCATGATCACCGCTTATGAAGGTGTGACCGAGGTGGTTGCCATCGGATCAGGAGCCGGTAACGATGCCATCTTCAGTTTTGACTGGGGTAGTGAAGAAGATGTCGTCTTTTCATTCTCAAAGATCATCGAAAAAATTGGATTCACCAAGATTGATTCGTCATCGAAAGGAGAGTAAATGGGAAATCTCGGAAACTACATTACCATGGGCGGTTTCTTTATCGCACTTGGTTTGTTGGCAGTCGCTTATACCCTGTATTTCATCGGACTTCAGATCAAAGAAACCAATCGGATTCTAAAAGAAAAAATCAAGTGACGATAAGGACATGAAGACAGGCCGACAAGCCTGTTTTTATTATGTGAAAAGAGCCTTGTGTGGTATAATAAATCAGTTAAAGAGGTAAACAATGGCAAAACAAGTATTTAAGCTGGATTTCTGTGGAAGAAATCTGCAAGTCGAAACGGGAGAAATTGCCAAACAGGCTGGTGGATCAGTCGTCGTTCGTTATGAGGATACCGTCGTGCTGTCAGCAGCCACGGCTTCCAAAGTGACCAAGGACATTGACTTTTTCCCACTCACCGTCGGCTTTGAAGAGAAGTTGTATTCAGTAGGTAAGATCCCAGGCGGGTTCCTTCGCAGAGAAGGCCGTCCGACAGAACATGCGACCCTATCAGGACGCTTGATCGATCGTACCTTACGTCCTTTGTTTGCGGATGGTTTCCGCAACGAAGTTCAAGTCGTCAACACGATCTTATCGGCAGACAACGATTGTTCGCCGGATATGACCGCCATGTTTGGGGCATCCTTGTCCCTGTGCATCAGTGACGTTCCGTTCAACGGTCCGATCGCCGGTGTTGTTGTCGGCTACATCGATGAAACGTATGTCATCAATCCTACGCTGGCTGAACTGGAAAAGTCATCGATCAATCTGATCGTGGCCGGAACCAAAGACGCCATCAACATGGTCGAATCCGCGGCCAAAGAAGTCTCCGAAGACATCATGCTTGAAGCCATGATGTTTGGACACGAATACATCAAACAGCTCTGCGAATTCCAAATCGAAATCGTCAAGGCTGCCGGAAAACCGAAAATGGAAGTCAAACTGTATGCCGTCGATCCTGAACTCGAAGCGGCCGTCAAAGCCAGCTGCGAAACAGCATTGCGCGCAGCCGTCTCCATCCAGGAAAAATTAGTGCGTTACGGCACCATCGATGAAATCGAAGCTAAGGCTTACGCTGAATTTGAAGCGAAGACCTATGACACGGATTCCATCAAAGCCAAGACCTTAAAACAAGTCAAAGAAATCACCCACGGCATCGTTGCCGATGAAGTGCGCCGTTTGATCTCGATCGATAAGATCAGACCGGACGGACGCAAGATCAACGAACTGCGTCCTTTGAATTCTCAAATCGATTTATTGCCTCGCGTACACGGCTCAGCGCTGTTTACCCGCGGTGAAACCCAAGTCTTGTCTGTGTGTACCTTAGGCGCCTTGGGCGACAACCAGATCATCGATGATCTGTCTGATGTCGAATACAAGCGCTTCATGCACCACTATAACTTCCCGCCGTATTCCGTCGGGGAAACCGGTCGTATGGGTTCTCCGGGCCGCCGAGAAATCGGGCACGGCGCCTTAGGCGAAAGAGCCTTGCTGCAAGTCTTGCCGACAGAAGAACAATTCCCGTATGCGATCCGTTTGGTTGCTGAAACCTTGGAATCCAACGGGTCATCCTCCCAAGCTTCCATCTGTGCCGGAACCATGTCACTCATGGCTGCCGGTGTTCCGATCAAGGCGCCAGTCGCCGGGATCGCCATGGGCTTGGTTACGTATGGCGATCATTATGCGGTTTTGACTGACATCCAAGGGATGGAAGATCATTTCGGCGATATGGACTTCAAAGTCGCCGGAACCAAAACCGGCATCACCGCTTTACAAATGGACATCAAGATCGACGGGCTCAACCGTGAGATCTTGAAAGAAGCCTTGGCACAAGCCAGGATCGGCCGTTTGGAAATCATGGAAAACATGTTGGCGACCATCGCTGAGCCAAGAACGACCGTTGGGACCTATGCACCTAAGATCGTCCAGCTCAAGATTCCTGCCGATAAGATCCGCGACGTCATCGGCGCCGGCGGCAAGATCATCAATCAGATCATTGCTGACTGCGACAATGTCAAGATCGACATTGAAGACGACGGCAGAGTGCTTATTTACCATAACGATCAAAATGCCCTGGATAAAGCCAGAACCATCATTGAAAGTTTGGTCAGATCCGCTAAAGTCGGAGAAGTCTATGAAGGCAAGATCGTCAGATTGGAAGCCTTCGGCGCCTTCGTAGAACTGTTCCCGGGCACAGACGGCTTGCTGCATGTATCCAAGATCGACTACACCCGTGTTGAAAAACCAAGCGACGTCTTCAAGATGGGCGACAAGGTCAAAGTCATCGTCACCGAGATCGATGAAAAGGGCAGAGTCAACGTTTCCCGCAAGGATCTGTTGCCAAAACCAGAAGGGTATGTCGAAAAACCGGCTGCCGAAAGAAAACCGTTTACTAAGAAACCTTACGATAAACGATAAAACTAAAAATCCGATGAAAATCGGATTTTTTTATTGGGTTTTTTCACAAGTCATGCTATACTGATTTCAAAGTGGTCTGACCAGTTATGACAACAACAAAAACAAGTGATGAAATCATCGATGTAATGATACGCAAGATCGCCGAAGGATCTTGGAAAGAAGGGGATCTTTTGCCCGGAGAACGCTTGCTGAGCGATGAGTTTGGCGTCTCGCGGGCTTTATTGCGTGAAGCCTTGATCGCTTTACAGCTTTTGGGTTTGATCAAGGTCCGCCATGGCGGTAAACGGGTGGTTTCTTCCTTCAGTTACCGTCCCATTTCTACCTTGATGGCACTTTCTTTACAAAACAATCCCCGTTTCGATCCGGATCTGCTTCATTTTCGAGAATCGCTGGAAGTCGATGCGGTCATCCTGGCTTGCCAGCAAGACGAGCTCGGAGCCTTATTGAGTATCACCAGGCAAATGGAAGCGGAACAGCTCAAAGGCGAGCCCCTTGCCATGGCGCTGGATATTGCCTTTCATCAAGAGATCTTCCGCTTAAGTCAAAACATCTTTCTCATCAAAACCTCAGAGCTCATCGAAGAACTTCTGAAGCATTCCGTCAGCTATAACCGAAATAAGATCCTTGCTAACAAAGACAATGGCGAGCTGCTGGTAAGACAGCATCAAAACATCGCCACTGCCATCAAAGAAAAGAATCAGGAAGAAGCCGTCAAAGCCATGAAGCATCATCTCCAAACCGTCAACATGATCGAGGAAATCCCATGAACATCATCGTCTTCATCAAACAAGTCCCATCGACCCAGGATGTCAAAATCGATCCCAAAACCGGCTCGATGATGCGTTGGGCAGCCAGTACCAAAATGAATCCCTTTGATCTGGTGGCACTGGAAGCCGCGCTGCGTCTTAAAGACACGTCGTCGGCCAAAGTGATCGTCTTGACTATGGGTCCGGATCAAGCCAGATCGGTTTTGATCGAAGCCTTGGCTATGGGTGCGGATGAAGCCTATTTGATCAGTGACCGGGCTTTTGCCGGCGCGGATGTCTTAGCAACTTCCCATACTTTGGCCTATGCCTTGGAAAGCCTTCAGCAACCCTATGACCTCGTCTTGTGCGGTCAGCAGACCACCGACGGCGATACGGCCCAGGTCGGACCGTCGATAGCTGCCTTATTGAATCTGCCTCATGTCAGTTTTGTCAGATCTATGACCAATCAGGCAACCATCGTGACCGTTGAAAGCATCAACAATGATGATCATATCCTCGCTCAAGTCAAAAAACCGTGTTTATTGACCATCGATAAGGATTACGCCCAAGCACGCTATCCCTCCTACTGGCGTTTGAAAGAAAACAAAGACAAGCTCATTAAAGTCATCACGGCTTTGGATCTGAAAGACCCGGATACCCGCAATCACATCGGTCAGCTCGGCTCACCGACCTCAGTGAAGCAGATCTTCGCGCCGACCCATTCAGTCCAAACCAAACAGATCAGCGGAAAACCCAATGAGGTTGCCCATCAGCTGATCGACTATCTAAAAGAGGAACACCTCATTGAAAGGATCACTCATGAGTAGGATCGTCATCAACCATGAAGCTTGTACCTTATGCGAAGTGTGCATCAATGCCTGTCCGTTTGGAGCCATGGAAAACATCCAGTCCAAGATTGAAATCAATGCCAATTGTAAGGTCTGTTCGCTTTGTGTCAGAGCCTGTCCCGAGAAAGTCATCACCAAAGAAGAAGACCAGCTGTTCAGTGTCGATAAATCACTTTATAAAGGCATCATGGTCATCGGAGAACTCAAACAAAACGAGCTTCATCCGGTCACCATGGAACTCTTGGGCAAAGCCCGTGACCTGGCCAAAACCATCGATCATCCGGTCAGCTGTTTGCTTTACGGCGAAAATCTGTGTGAGGAAGCCCAGTTGTGTCTGGCTTATGGGGCCGATATCGTTTATCTTCTGGATCATCGTGAACTGAAATACTTCAGAAGCGACATTGCGGCCAATGCCATCAGCAAGCGCCTGTCTCATCTCAAACCCTGTGTCGTCCTGATCGGGGCGACGACCGTCGGACGCTCATTGGCTCCGCGCATCGCGGCGACATTAAAGACCGGTCTGACTGCCGACTGTACCCAGCTTGAAATGAGTCCAAATACTGATCTGATCCAGCGCCGTCCGGCTTTCGGAGGCAACATCATGGCCGACATCGTGACCACACGGCATCGTCCTCAGATGGCTTCTGTCCGCTATAAAGTCTTCAATCCGATCGAAGAAATCAAACACCCTCAAGGTAAGATCATCAAACTGCCTTTGATTCCGGAAGAATTACTGTCGGGAATCAATCTTTTGGATGTCAAATATCAGCCGGTCTCGGAATCCATCACCGAAGCCAAACGCATCATCGTTGCCGGAGTCGGGGTCAGTGATCCGCAAGGACTCAGTCTCATCCATGAACTGGCGGACTTGCTTCAAGCCTCAGTCGCGTATACCCGTCCTTTGATCGAGAAAGGCGTGGCCTCCTATACCCATCAGATCGGCTTATCGGGCAGGACCGTATCGCCTGAACTCCTGATCGCCTGCGGCGTCAGCGGAGCCATCCAGTTTATCTCTGGGATGGAAAAAAGCGAACACATCATCGCCATTAATACCGATCCCAATGCGGACATTCTGAAAGTGGCGCATGTGGGGGTCGTCGGAGACGCTTATGAGATCTTGCCTCAATGGATCGCACAGCTCAAGAAGGGAGCTTTCCATGTATAAACACATCGATCAGAAGGATATCGATTTTCTGATTTCAGTATGCACAAAAGAGCGTGTTCTAACGACACTGCCGGATGGTTTCAACAAAGACGAAATGCCGATTTACGGCGAAGGCAACGGTGAAGTTGCCGTCTATGTGTTGTCGGCTTTGGAAGTTTCGCAGATTTTAAGGTATGCGAATACGCATCATATTGACATCACGACGCGCGGATCAGGAACCGGTTTGGTGGGGTCTTGCGTCCCGCTTCATGGCGGGATCATCCTGTCCACAGCCAAAATGAACAAGATCCATTCGATCGATCCGAGCACCATGACTGCCGTGGTCGAACCAGGCGTCTTGTTGATGAAACTGGCGGCTGAAGCTGAAAATCTCAACGTGATGTATCCTCCGGATCCCGGAGAAAAAAGCGCTACCTTAGGCGGCAATGCCGCCACCAATGCGGGCGGGATGCGTGCCATCAAGTATGGGGTGACCCGTGACTACATCAAAGCCTTGGAAATCGTCATGGCCAACGGTGAGATTTTAAACCTGGGCAAAGCGGTCTCAAAAAACAGTTCCGGTTATGCGCTGAAAGATCTGATGATCGGATCGGAAGGAACTTTGGGCATCATCACCAAGCTGACCTTGAAACTGATTCCGAAACCGACCTTGAACGTATCGCTTCTGGTGCCTTTTGACGACATACAGTCAGCCTTGTCAGCCGTTCCTGAAGTGGTTCAGTTGCCGGATGTCTGTACGACCTTGGAATTCATGGAGAAAGAAGTCTTGGACGATGCGAAGGAATACCTAGGTAAGGATTTTCCCGATCGTCAATATCCTGCCTATCTGATTTTGACCTACAGTGCTTCCTCTCAGGTCCAGTTGGATGCGATGGTTGAGAAGGCTTCTGTTTTACTCAAGACTTTAAATGCGAAAGACGTCTTTTTATCGGATACGGTGGAAAGGCAGGCCGCGTTATGGAATACGCGCGGGGCTTTCTTGGAAGCCATCAAGAATTCGACGAGTCTGATGGATGAAGCCGATGTGGTCATGCCGATCACCAAAATCGCAGACTATCTTCAGTTCATCAAAACCTTAGCTCAGCAGTTCAACGTTCGGATTAGAACCTTCGGTCATGCCGGAGACGGCAACCTTCATGTCTATGTCTGTAAGGATGCGATCGAGGATCAGCGCTGGAAGTCACTGTTGCCTCAGGTCATGGATGCGTTGTATGAGCGGGCTGTTAAGGAAAACGGCGCAGTCAGCGGAGAACATGGCATCGGTCATGCGAAAAAAGAGTATCTTAAAGCGTCGCTGGGATCGACCCAGATCGAACTCATGCGCTCCATCAAAGCCCTTTTTGATCCTAACGGGATCTTGAATCCGGATAAAATCATCGATATCAAGTAAGCTGTTCAGCTTACTTTTTTTTCTGCTTGGACCTGTGTTAAAATAATACGGAGGTAAACACCATGAATTTCACTCAAGAAGCAAACAACAGAAAAGAAACATTAATCAAGACATTACAGGATCTGGTCCGTATTCCTTCGCTCTACGACCCCGCCACGATCGCCCCGAATGCGCCCTTTGGGAAAGGCTTAAGAGCCGTCTTGGATCATATGCTGAGTTTAGGCAAAGCAGATGGGTTCAAAGTCAAAGATTATGAAGGGTATGCTGCCACCATCGAATTTGGAGAAGGCGACGAAATCATGGGTATCCTGGGTCATTTGGATGTCGTGCCGGTCGGAAACGGCTGGAGCGTCGATCCGTTTTCAGCCACCGAGAAAAACGGCTACATCATCGGCCGCGGATCACAGGATGATAAAGGACCCACCGTCGCAGCGTACACCGCGATGAAACTTTTGAAAGACTCCGGTTTCAAACCCAAGAAACGCGTCATGATGATTTTAGGCACCGATGAAGAAAGCGGCATGGCCTGTATGAAATACTACAAAAAACATGGAGAAATCCCGAATTTCGGTTTCGTTCCGGATGCGGATTTTCCAGTCGTTTACGGTGAAAAGGGCATTTTACAACTCACCATCCAAGGTCAGAAACAAACGCAGATCCTGGCTTTGAAAGCCGGAGAACGTCCCAATATCTGTATCGGGGAAGCCGCAGTCCTGATGAGCGGCAAAGGCAAAGCCCAACTGTTTGATTTCTATCTGAAATCCAATCTGCTGACAGGTCAGATCGAAGAAACACCGCAAGGGGTCTCTTACTTTATCAAAGGCAAATATGCCCACGGTTCGATGCCTCAGGAAGGCGTCAATGCCGCATGGCATTGCCTGAATTTCGTTGCCGCAGCCTATCAGGATGAGGTCGCTGCCGAATTGGCCCGCTTATTGAAAGAATACCGCGGCGATGCTTTGAGTGTCCGTTATTTCGGATCTCACATGGGCTACCTGACCGTCAACTTAGGGATTGTCAACATTGAACGCAATGAGATCAGCCTGGTCCTGGATATCCGTTATCCTCAGGAAACCAACGAGGTCTCGATCGTTTCCAACATCCAAAAGGCTTTGGATCAAAGTTTGCCTGAACTCAAGGTCTCGATCCGAGAACACAAAGGTCCCTTGTTTGTGGATCCCAAATCAAAACTGGTTTCGACTTTAGAAAAAATATACCGCGCTTACACCAATGACGAACAAAGTCAGCTGATGACGATGGGCGGGGGAACTTATGCCCGATCCTTTGACAATTTTGTGGCTTTCGGTTCAGAATTCCCGCTGATGCCAAGACCGGATTGGGTTGGCAGCGTTCATCAGGCGGATGAAGGTTATGCGATCCAACAAATGGTCTTGGCCACCGCGATTTATGCCCAAGCCATTTACGATTTGACGAGCGAATAAGCATGCGGATGCGCAATAAACCCTGGGCGCCTGATTTTTTGGCGAACCATCCGCTGGCTCTGTCAGATCCGAAGGCCCTTAAAGGAAACTGGAAGGGCGATTATCAGAAAGTTATCCTGGAGATCGGCAGCGGCAAAGGCTCCTATATCTTCAGCCTTGCTGCTTTGCATCCCGAAGTGCGCTATATCGCCTTGGAGAAGGACAGAAACGTCTCTGCCACGGCGTTAAGAGCGCATGATGCCTTGGACCTTCATAATCTGGTTTGGGTCAACAACGGCGCAGAACAGCTTGAGACATGGTTTTCAAAAGGGGAACTGGATGAGATCCATCTGAATTTCAGTGATCCCTGGCCTAAGAAACACCATGAAAAAAGAAGATTGACTTCCAAATCCTTCATGCCTTTGTTTGTGGACCTGCTCAACCAAGACGGGATCATCAAATTCAAAACGGACAATCAGAAACTGTTTGAATACACGATCTTGCAGATGCAGCACTATCCCTTAGAGATGATCTTTTTCAGTGTCAACTACATCCATTCCGATGAAGAAGAAGATGCCTATACCGAATATGAACAAAAATTCAATGCGCTCAATCAACCGATCTATCGCGCCCTTTGGAGAAAACATGTCGCTCAATAAAGAAACCCTGGCATTGATGGAAGAATTGACTCAGGCTTTTGGGATCCCCGGCGATGAAGCAGAGGTCAGCAAGATCCTGAAGAAACACTATGAACCGCTGTGTGACGAGATCCTCTATGACAATTTGGGATCGATTTTCGCCATCAAGAAAAGTAAAAATCCCAAAGCCAAGACGATCATGATTGCCGCTCACATGGATGAAGTCGGTTTCATCGTCAATAAGATCAATTCGGTCGGATCCTTGAGCTTAAGCCCAGTAGGGGGCTGGTGGAATCAGACACTGCTGGGTCAGCGTGTTTTGATCAAAACAAAATCCGGTAAGAAAATCAAAGGGACGATCGGTTCGATCCCGCCTCATTTGTTGACCGACAAAGAAAGAAATGCCCCCATGGACATCAAAAACATGCTGGTGGATGTCGGTCAAAGCTCCAAAGCCGAGACAGAAGCCTTAGGCATCGCCATGGGTTCACCGGTCATCCTGGATGGACCTTTCGAAGTCTTGGAAGGCGGGAATCGTCTTTTGGCGAAAGCCTGGGACAATCGTTACGGCTGCATTATGGGTGTCGAGTTGCTTCGTGCGTTTAAAGACGAAGCCCTGGATGTCAACCTGGTGGTCGGAGCGACCGTTCAGGAAGAAGTCGGACTTCGAGGCGCTCAAACGGCGACCTATAAAATAAAACCGGATGTCGCCCTTGTCTTTGACTGTTCTCCGGCCAATGATGCCTCCGGAGACAAAGAAACTTTTGGTCAATTGGGCAAAGGACCCTTGGTGCGTTTTATCGATGCGAATTATCTGCCGCACCGCGGTTTCATCAATCACTATACTGATGTCTTGGAAGCCAATTCGATCCCGTATCAGTATTATTTGTCCTTGGGCGGAACCGATGCCGGCGCGATCCACAAATCACTAGACGGGGTATTGACCTTGACCATGTGCATCTGTGCCAGAAATATCCACACCAATTCTTCGATCATTGACGTCAGTGATTACACCAACGCTTTCAAAGCAGCCTTGGCGATGATCAGGAGCTTGACGCCAAACACCATCGAGGAACTTAAAAAAGTGATACAATAAAGTCATGAAAAGACAACTCATCTTGTTTTTGCTTGTTATCTTGAGTTTGAGTGCCTGTTCTGCGGTTACGAAGGACACCCTTTCGACCGCCTTGAACCAGGCAGCCAGTCAGGCTGAAAGTGAAGTCATCAATATGCAGACCAATATTTCAAAGGGCCTGTACGCTTATTATCTGCCTCCTAACATCGGACGCAAGACCTCCAGCCCAACCTCGACCATCCTGACCAGCAACAACATCAACATTTTAATGAATCTGGAAATCATAGACGTCATCAGTGATTCTTATTATGTCGAAGCCTCCAAGACCCGTTCGTTCAAGTCCATGGTGGCCTCTGCGAACAACGTGACGACCCTCGATCGCACTTTTCTCAACAGTGCAGGCAATGAGGTCGGATATCGCATCAGTATCCTTTCCGTCAATACGAACTTGATCCTGTTGACCCTGGAAGGGGGCTACTTCTACTTTACCGCCATTACGCCTTTAAGCATCAGCGGAGAGATCCTCTATGACATGGTCAAGATCGCTCGGACCGCCATCGTCGACAAACCGGCCGTCTTACTGGCTTATTCGACCCGTGAATCCATCGATTATAAGAAAGAAACCTTGGATATGTTCAGTCAGATCGCCCCGGAATCAGGAACCATCCTGGATATGATCTCCGGCGGGCAAACCGGTGAAATACCGGAAGGTCAGTCTCAATAAAAATCAGGGAGGGAACCCATGTTTAAAAAACTAGCCTCATTGCTATTTGAAGAAGAAGAAATCATCGATGAACCCGCAGAAGATAAGGTCGATCTGAGAAGGGTCAAAAAACCCGCTGATCCGATCAAAACCGAGCCGGATTTTCATGCTGGATTTGAACCGGAACAAACTGAGAAACCGCGCAAGAGCAGTTTTGAAAACATCGTGGTCGATGAACCCAAAACAGAACCCGATCTGGATTTTAAACAACCCGTTTACGAAGAAAGAAAAGAACCCGTTCGTCATTCTGAACCGGCTTTTGCCGACAGGAAACCGGTCTATACCAAAGAAGTGTATGAATTCAAACCCGTGATCAGTCCGATGTTTGGCATTGCTGAAAGCGAGAAGGAACATGTCAGACCGACTTTTGTCCAAACCGCGGAAGTCAAAAATGACAGTCATCTTCAAACCGTCATCAGTCCCTATTACGGGGCCATCCACAAAGACATGAAGACCGGACCTGAACATCCGGCACCGCTCGTGATGGAACCCACCTATACCGTCAAAGCCAAGGTTGCCGAATATGTCGAAGAAGCCAAACCGGCCATCATCGAAAATATTCCCTTGGAAGATCTGATTGCGCCGACTCCCGTTTTAGAGGTCAAAGCAGAACAAACCGAAATCAGCACCCCCGAAGAAAAGCCTGAAGATGTCACTCAGTTTTCTTTGTTTGGAGAAGATTAGCATGATTTTTTTTATTGGCATCAAAGGCTCAGGCATGGCCGCACTCGCCTGTATGTTGAAAGAAATGGGCGAAGACGTTGAAGGGTCTGACCTGGACAAACATTTCTTTACCGAAGAACAGCTTCATGAACTCCATATCCCAATCCATTCCTTCGGCACTTTGCCCAAAGACGGTTCTACAGTCATTGTCGGCAATGCCTTCAAGGAAGATTTCGACGATGTTAAAAGAGTCAGACAAAACCCGAGTTATCAGGTTTTTCGATATCATGAGTATCTTGGCCAACTGACCCGCCGTTATGTGACGGTCGCTTTGACCGGATCGCACGGCAAGACCACGACGACCACCATGATGGCCGCTATTTTACGTCAAGCCAAAGAAACGGCATATCTGATCGGAGACGGTCACGGACATTTGAGCAAAGACTCTTATTATCTGGCCATCGAAGCCGATGAATACCGACGTTTTTTCCATGCTTATTTCCCCAAATACGGGGTGATCACCAATGTCGATCTGGATCATGTCGATTACTACAAAGATGAGGCCGATTACCGAAAGGCGTATGAAGATTTCGCCGATAATGTCAGCGATACGCTGATCCTGTTTGGCGATGATCCGCAAGTTCGTCAGCTCAAACTCACCAAGAAACATCTCTTCTACGGCATTGATCATCGTAATGATGTCTATGCGGATATTCTTCATGAGGATACCCATCATACCCGTTTCAATGTGTTTTTTCATGATCAGTTCGTTGGAGAATTTGATGTTCCATTCTCAGGGCGTCATTTGATCTGGAATGCCTTGGGAACGATCACTGTGGCTTTGCTTGAGCAGATCCCGCTGTCCCTGATCCAAAAAGGTTTAAACGAATTCAAAGGCGCTTCGCGCCGTTTCGTTGTGAGTGAAATCGGCGACAGTGTGTACATCGATGATTATGCCCACCATCCGACGGAAGTCAGCGTCACCATCGATGCGGCCCGGTTGCGTTATCCGAATTTACCGCTGATTGCGATATTTAAACCGCATCGCGTCTCCAGACTGTATCATTTCGCCGATGACTTCGCACAAGCCCTCAACAAGGCCGATGCGACTTATTTGATCGATTTCAACGCCATCGATGACAAAGAAGCGGGGATCGACATTGACATCACCTACCTTCAAAAACGTTGTCAACATGCGCGTATTGTGACTGAAGATGAGGCTGGTGCCGCCATTTTGGCCAAGCATGCCCCGGCCTGTTTCCTGTTTATGAGCTCAAAAGACATTTATATTCTGTCAGATGCTTTAAAGCGCTACCAGAATTCTTGAAAATATTTACATTTTCGTTTATACTGTGAATGAGGTGACAGTATGGACGCACTATTAAACTCATTATCCACTGTTTCAACGCAACTTTTACCTATTTTGGGAGTGGCTGTCCTTGTTTTCATTATGGTCGTTTTAAAAAGGGTATTCGATCTGCTTAAAAAAGTAGACAAGACCGTTGATCAAGTCGATGAAACACTCAAGAAAATCGATGGTCCGATCACGACCGTCGTCAACATTTCAAAAACGGTTGATTTCGTCAACAGCGCGGCTGAGAATGCCATCAAAACCCTGGCCATCACCGCAGCCAAGAATTTTACCTTTATCTCAAGTTGGATAAAGCAGACCTTCGCAAAGAAGAAAGAAGACGATCCGGAAGAAACAACCGAGGAAGAACTCGGTCTATAGGAGCACATGATGGACAATAACTTTAAAGACGAATTGGATAAGCTGTTCGAGAAAGCCAATAAAATGGCCGATGACATGCATGTCAAAGAAAACCTCGAATCCTTCAGAGATGATCTGATCAGTCTGGCTGAAAAAACCGGCAAGAAGATCGATGAACTGGCTCATGATGAAGAACTCAAAGGCAAGATCAAAGACGGTGCCAACACAGTCAAAGAAACGGCTGTCAAAGGTGCCAAATACGTCGGAGACAAAACCACCGAATTTTTCGAAAGACCCGATGTTCAGCAGAACATCGAAAAAGCCAAAGATAAAACGATCGAGGTTGCGGAAAAAGGCGTTGAAGCCCTGAAGAAAGCCCTCAAGAGCAAGGAGTAGTTATGAAGCGTGTTACAATCTACGATGTCGCCAACGAGGCCAATGTGTCTTTGGCAACGGTTTCTCGCGTCATCAACGGGCTCGAAATCGTCAGAGAAGATACCCGAATCCGGGTCAACCAAGCCATAGAGAAACTGGGTTATAAACCCAATGCGATCGCTCAGGGCTTAGCCTTACAAAAAACCACTTCCATTGCCTTGTTACTGCCGGAAGCCAGTTTTTCCTACACCGGTCAAATCATCAACGGGCTGCTGGATGTGGCCAAGATCTACAAATACAACATTACCCTGCATACGACTTCTGAAGCCATCATGCAGATCGGCGACATCATCGAAAACATCATCAAGTCCCGCGTCGACGGGGTCATCATCTACAATGATAAGCTCATGGTCGATGAATTGTCAGCCTTGACGAAATATCAGTTCCCGATCGTCTTGGTCGGCAATCAGATGAGTTCCGAAAACATCGCTTCTGTCTACGTCAATTTACAGAAAGCCATGTATGAACTGGTTTCATCCTACCTTGAACAAGGCAAGACCGACATCGCGATCGTTCAAGACCGCAAAAACAAATACATGGTCGAACAGCTGATCCTTGGGGCTTCTCAAGCCTTTGAGAAGAAGGGGCTCGTCTTCACCAATTTCATTGAGATCCCGCGTGAGTACCGCAGTTCCTATACCTACCTGAAAGATTACTTTAAGACCCATAAACATGAGCTGGTCATCGCTCACCGCGATTCCCAAGCCATGGCCGTCATCAATGCGGCTGCCGAAAACAACATCAAGATCCCCAATGATATGGAAGTGGTCTGTGTCATCGATACGAAATACAACTCGATGGTCCGTCCTCAGATTTCCAGCTTTGCGATCCCGTCTTATGATTTGGGTGCCGTGGCCATGCGCGTCATGACCAAGATGCTCAATCAGAGTCCGGTCGAAGAAAAAGAAATCGAACTCAGTTATTTGTTTACACCAAGACAGTCTACGAAGTAGAATAGAATCACAGCGACGATGAGTCAGAGTACTTGATCCCACGGTCTTAGAGAGATGATGGCTGGTGAAAATCATCCCAGAGGGTCAAAGAATACAACTCGGAGCTGCTTTATGAAACTAAAGCCGTGTCCCCGCGTTAAGGGTCAAAGTGATCAGCGAAAGCGTAACTAAGGTGGTACCGTGCACACAAGCACCCTTGGAGGGTGCTTTTCTATTGGAGGAAAAACATGAATTTATTCGAAGAACTAAAATGGCGTGGTTTGATCAAAGACGTCACCGATGAAGCCGCCTTCATCGAAAGGCTGAAAAGCCCGATCCGTTTGTATTGCGGTTTCGATCCGACGGCAGATTCGCTGCACATCGGGTCGCTTCAACAGATCTTACTGCTGAGACGGTATCAGCTGTGCGGGCATACGCCGATCGCGCTGATCGGGGATGCGACCGGTATGATCGGCGATCCGCGTCCGACCACTGAAAGAAAACTGCTGACCATCGATGAAGTCCGTCAAAACGGCGTCAAGATCAAAGCCCAGCTGGCGCGTTTTCTGGATCATCCCGGTGCCAACAATTTCATTGCCGTCAACAACTACGACTGGCTCTCCAAAATCGACATCCTGACCTTTTTGAGAGACTACGGCAAGCATTTCAACATTGCCTACATGATCAACAAAGATACCATTTCATCCCGTCTGTCCAGCGGGATCAGCTTTACCGAGTTCACCTATACGATCCTGCAGGCCGTGGACTTCATGCATCTGTATCAGACCTATCAGTGTGAAGCTCAGATCGGGGGCTCTGATCAATGGGGCAACCTGACCAGCGGAACCGAATTGATCCGCCGTTCGATGAATGATGCCAAAGTCTTTGGGGTCACTTCACCGCTGATCACCAACTCGGACGGATCCAAGTTTGGCAAATCGGAAGGCAAAAACATCTGGCTGAGCGAAGAACGGACCTCGCCTTATGCCTTTTACCAATACTGGCTCAATGTCTCCGATGCGGATGTCATTGACTTTATGAAACGCTTATCCTTGAAGTCCCCTCAAGAGATCATGAGTTTTGAAGAAGGCGTCAAATCAGAAGGGCATTTGCGCAAAGCGCAAAAAGCCTTGGCTGAAGAACTGACGGCCTTGGTTCATGGCCAAGACGGTCTCACCAAAGCCCAAACCGTGACGGATGTCTTTTTCAGCGGACAGTGGCGCGCTTTGAATTTGAACGATATCCTGGATGCCCTGAGTGAAGCGCCCAGTGTGAGCACCGATCATCCGATGGCGCTGATCGATGTCTTGACGCAAGGCAAACTGGCGGTCAGCAACCGGGAAGCCAGAGAATTGATATTAAATGGTTCGATCAGTGTGAATGGTGATAAAATAAACACATTGGACACGATCCTGTCTAAAGAGAATGCCCTTCATCAGCACCTTCATGTGCTTCGAAAAGGGAAGAAACACTACTTCGTACTGAAGTTTGAGGGGTAAACAATGGATTATACATGGCTTATTATCGCAGCGACCTTTGCGATCACACTGTTCTTAGCATACATCCGCTTCAATGACTACAGAAAACACGTCAAACTTGTTAAACAGGTCGGTGAGAAGGATAAGTTGGTAGAGACCATGAAACGTAAGGGTCAACGACTCTCGTTTTATCTCTTTGTTTTTGCGACGGTTTTGTTTGGCGTCTTGGCTTTCTTTACCCCCCAGCCGCTGCAAAGCATGGCCTACATCGGCGTCTTTATCCTTTTGGCCGTAACCGAATGGATCAACGTCAAAACGGTCGAAAACGTGAGTATCTTTGAAAGAACGCTCATCTATGGGATCTTTGAGATCCGGATCAAAAGCATCCGGTCACTGTCCGCTTCAGGCAAGCGCAACGTCAATGTGGCGATGTTGGATGGAACCAGTGCCTTGGTCCCGGGCGATGTCGGCGAGAAGCTTCAGAGTCTTCAGAAAGCCCGTAAGGCAAAATAGCTTGTGTTATAATAATATCATGAAAAAACTGAGCGCCTTAATCATGGTCTTGGTCTTGCTGGCGGGCTGTTCAAGCACGTCTGCCCAAGACAAAAACAAGATCGAAACCTATAAAACGATGTATGTCGATATTCTCAACTCGACCGCTTTCAAGTCGAGTTCGATTTATTTCTCGACCACGCCTTCTGTGACCCCATTGAGCGACACTGACTTTCGATATGATCTGGTCATCGATCAAGCCAAAGTTGCCATGTATGACATTCACATTTTATTGATCCAGGATGACGGCTCATTGGTCATCAGTGATAAAATGATGCCCAGCATTGGGATCTTCGAAAATGAGACGTATACGATGATTCCCAACCAAATCAACAAAGAAGACGGTTTTGTGGAAGGCTTCGGTCTCAACGGCGTTTCTGCCTCGCGTCCGATCCGACTTAAGATGGTCATCCTGTGGAAGGATGCGCTCAACGTCAACTACAAAGAATATCTTGCTTTAACCCTTGAATGATCGCCTGACTCAAACCGCTGATGACAGCGGTTTTCTTTTGGGCATAAAAAAACCACTTCGTGATGAAGTGGTCTAATCGATTAACGGTTGTAGAATTCGACAACGAGGGCTTCGTTGATTTCTTCGTTGAGTTCTTTACGTTCAGGCAATCTGACATACTTGCCTTTTTTGTTTTCTTTGTCAACTTCGACGAAAGCTTTGGTTGAGACTGTCGCATCCAAGGCTTCTTTGATGCTGGCGATGCCTTTGCTGGATTCCTTGATCGAGATGACTTGACCCGGTTTGACGGTGATTGACGGAATGTCAGCCTTTTTGCCATCCAACAGGACATGTCCGTGGTTGACCAATTGACGGGCACCACGACGGGTGAGGGCAAAATTCATACGGTAGACGACATTGTCCAAACGGCTTTCCAACAAGAATAAGAAGTTATGGGCGGTATTGCCCTTGATGTGCTGCGCTTTTACGAACGTATTGTAGAATTGTCTTTCATTGATTCCGTAGATGAAACGGATTCTCTGTTTTTCACGTTGCTGTTGACCGTAGTTGGTCAGTTTCGGAGCGCGGGTATCCGGTGCTTTACCGGGAGCGGTCGTTCTGCCTTTTCTTTTTCCGCCTTTGGTTGAGAATTCAATGCCCGTTTCTAATACGGAGAATTGAAGTCTTCTGGACAGGCGATAGACTGGTCCGTTAATATTCGACATAATGTTTTTACCTCCTAATGGTATGCTCAAATCATCAGGGACAAATCTTCGATCGGGGTGTTCATCCTAGAGATTTCGGCTTTGCAGCAAGCTTACTTTCTTCCAACTGTGATGAACGCTGTTCTTCTCGACTTTGTCTGCCGCGTTTGACGCTTATAAAGTTTAGCACGATGACCCCCCTGTGTCAAATGTAAAAAGCTCCCTAAGCAAAACCCATTTATGTTACAATATTACCGTGAGGTAACCGATGAACTGGCAATCCTTTATGGACATTATAAGTACCAAAGAAGCGCAACTGACACTACTGGGTCTTGGCCTGGTTTTGGTCCTTTTTATTATCGCCATGGTTTATCGGAAACAGAGTCTTAAAAAAAGGCTCCAAAAAGTCGAACACCGCTATGGCTTCATCAAAAGCTTGCCTTTGCCGTTCAAAGTCAATAAAGCACTGGCTTTAGCTAAGGTCAGAGATGAAGTTTTTGTCTTGGCCAATGACTTTAAGAATGACTTCGATGCCATCCAGGAACGCTTTAAGAATATGGCTGCCGTCTTGGGTGAATGTGAAGACGAACTGCTGACCAACCATCTCAAAGATTGCCGTTTGGATCTGATTTACTTGGAAGAGGCGCTCAACGCTTTGGAAAACGATGCCAATGCTCTGGATGCCAAACTCGACGAGATCCTCAAAGAAGAAAACCAACAACGTTCTCAAATCACGGAGCTGAAAGAACAATTCCGTAATGTAAAAAATACCTTGGCGCTCAAAAGCCCTCAGCTTTCGGTCAGTTTACCGGTCCTGCAGGAGAAGATCGATGATCTTGAACATGTTTTCGTGATGTTTGAAGAATGGCTGCTTGCCTCCGAATTCACCAAAGCCAAAGAAAAAGTCGGTGAAATCGAAGCCGGTCTTAAAGAACTGACGATCTTGTTGCACGAATTGCCGGATCTGATTGCGTTGGCCAAAGGCATCATCCCCAAACAAATCGAAGAAATCACCCAACGTTACGGTGAACTGAAAAACGAAAAGATCTATCTGGTTCATCTGGAAGTCAAAAAGAACCTCGACATGGTCACCGAGACCACTCAGGAAGATCTGATCAGTCTGACCCGCGGCGTCATCAAGGATGTCGCAGATCATCTCAGAGAAAACAATGTCCGTCTTTCTCAACTGATCGACCAGCTCAAAAAAGAACAACAATCCCATATCGATCTGCAGCTTGCCTTTACGAGCCTGAATGAAAAACTGAAATCGACCCAGAGTCTGTATGAGTCACTTTTGGTATTATCCAGAAAAGAAGCCAAACGTCTGGGCGTGACCGCTTTGCTGGATGCTCTGACGACCCATGAAGTCCATTTAAGCCGTTGCGAAGAAGACAAACTCAGAGTTGTCAGAATGTATGAAGAACACGCCGTACCGGAAAGCGCGATCTTGGTTTCCTGTAAGGAAGTCTTGCAGGATTTAGGTCAGCTCAGTGATGAACTCAACAAACAAAAAGAAGCCTTGACCCTTGCTAAGAACGATGAAGTGAGGGCCAAAAAACAACAATTGAAACTCTATCTGATCATGAATGAAGTTCAAGTCAAGATCCGTAAGTATAAACTGCCCAACATTTCCTCGACCTATGAAGGGGACATCAAACGGGCATATGGGCTCATTTCGACCCTTGATCGTTTGTTGGATGAGGTGCCCATCAACATCGAAGCCCTCAACATCACGGTCAACGAAGCCATCGATCTTGTCTACCGTCTCTATAATAACGTCAATAATCTGGTCGGAACGGTCGAAATGATCGAGAACACGATCGTCTTTGCCAACAAGTACCGGCCTTTCAGTCCCGAAATGGATGCTCAGCTGACACGCGCTGAACTGCTGTTTCGCAATGGCGATTATACCCAAGCCATCAAAGTGGCGCTCAATGCTGCAGAAAAGATACAGCCGTCCAGTTTTGATGAATTGATTAAGGAGAATTCAAAGAGTGCCCAATCTTAACCCCATTTATCTTGACCATGTATCCAGTACACCGGTCCATCCTGAAGTCTTAAAAACACAGAGCGACTTGTATCCCATCCACTATGCCAACTCCGAAGCCCTGCATGATGCGGGGCATCGTATTGCGGACATGGTCGAGAAGAGCCGAGAAAGCATCGCCTCACTGCTGCATGTCAAAGCCGACATGATCACCTTTACCTCGGGTGCCACAGAATCCAACAATGCCATCATCAAGGGCATTGCTTTTGCCAATATGGACAAAGGCAAACATTTGATCACCACGGCCGTCGAACACTCCAGCGTCCTTGAAAGTTTCAAACAGCTTGAAACGGATTTCGGATTTGAAGTGACTTATCTTGACGTCGATCAGGAAGGGCGTATCTCACCTGAAACTTTGAAAGCCTCATTAAGACCGGATACGACACTGGTGTCGATCATGCATGTCAACAACGAAATCGGGACGATCATGCCGATCGCTCAGTGTGCTCAGATCATCAAACAGAACTCCACTGCCTACTTCCACGTGGATGAAGTCCAAGCAATCGGTAAGGTTCCTTTCGATTTCAACGGCATCGATGCGGTCAGTTTGTCTGCCCATAAGATCAACGGGGTCAAAGGATCGGGGTTGATGATCATCAAACCGGGTGTCCGGATCTTGTCTTTGATCACCGGCGGTCAGCAAGAACACGGCAAACGCGGCGGTACCGCCAATGCCATCAACAACATCTTGTTCGCCAAGACCTTGCGTCTGGCTCTGGAAGGCTACGACGCGCATTTAAAGCACGTTCAAACCTTGAATGCACTCTTGCGCTCAGCGCTGTCTGAGTTGCCTGAAATCGTCATTAACTCCCCTGAAAAGGAAGTTTCTCCGTTTATCCTGAATTTCTCCGTTTTGACTTTGACCTCCGAAGTGATGCTCAACTGGTTCAACAGCCAAGGCATCTATGTCTCGGCACAAAGCACCTGCAACAGTAAACAGAAACATGCCTCTGTGACCTTAAGTGCCATGCATCTGGATGAAAAACGGCTCAACGGGTCGATTCGTTTGGGCATCGGGGCGACCAACACGGTCGAAGAAGTCCAGCGTTTCATACTGGCACTCAAGGAAGGGTTAACAACTTATGGCTCACCACGCCGCTGAATTAATCATCGTTCGCTTCGGCGAACTTTCCATTAAGGGACATAATCGCCGATATTTTATCCGAGCCCTCACCAACAACATCAAAGCCAAACTGAAGCCGTATCCGCTGATCACGATCGCTTCCAAGTTTGATCACATTGTGATCAAACTCAATGGGTCCCCGGATGAACCGATCACCAAGGGCTTGTCTCAGGTTTTTGGGATATCCACTTTTTCGATTGCCCACAAATGTTCCAGTGACATGGAAGACATCATCGCCACCGCCGTTGAACTGATGAAAGCCGAAGAACCCTCGACGTTTAAAGTCGAGACCCATCGCAAAGACAAGCATCTGCCTTTTGATTCGATGGAACTCAACGCGAAAGTCGGTCATTTTATTTTAGAAGCGACCCCTCATAAAGTCGACATCAAACACCCGCAAAAACGGGTCCGTATCGAAGTGGCCAGTCATGAAGCTTATGTTTCCGTCAAGATCTTCAAAGGCCTCAACGGCTTTCCGGTGGGCGTTCAAAACAAAGCGATGGTCCTCATCTCAGGCGGGATCGATTCGCCGGTGGCTGCCTATCTGGCCATGAAACGAGGGGTCGAAATCGAATGCGTTCATTTTGCGGCTCCGCCGTATACTTCCGCCCAAGCCCTTGAAAAAGTCAAGAAACTGCTTGAAATCTTGTGTCAGTATCAGCCCAAGATCAAATTGCATGTCGTGCCCTTTACCGCGATCCAGCTTGAGATCTATGCCAAAGCCAATCCCAATTACGCCATCACCCTGATGCGCCGTCAAATGGTCAGACTCGCTCAAAACATCGCTGAAAAAAACAGAGCCTTGGCTTTGGTCACCGGCGAATCTTTGGGCCAGGTCGCCAGTCAAACCATGGAATCGATGGCGGTGATTTCCGAAGCCACGACCATGAATTTCCTGCGGCCTTTGATTACGTATGATAAACTTGAAATCATCGAGCTCGCAGAGAAAATAAAGACCTTTGAGATCTCGATCTTGCCTTATGAAGATTGTTGCACCATTTTTACCGTGACCAATCCCGTCACCAAACCCCGTCTTGCCGATGTTTTGAAAGAAGAAGCCAAATGCGACTTCACGCTGATGCTTGAAAAAACACTCGCTGATACGGAAACCCTGTTGATTCAGGAACCGGAAAAAGAGTCTTATCTCTAGGAGAAATTATGGCACTGGAACGTTTGTCTAATGCTTTGAGTGAAGCGTTTAAAAAGCTCACCAAAACCGATAAAATCAATGAAGGCCATTTAGACGCCTTACTGAAAGAAGTCAAAGTCGCCTTGTTGGAAGCCGATGTCCATACGACGGCCGTCGATGCTTTCTTAAACCAGATCAAAACAGAAGCCTTGGGTCAAAAGATCTTTGGTTCCTTAAAACCCAGCGAAGCCTTGATGAAGATCGTCTATGATCAATTGGTCGAACTTTTAGGGTCTTCCGCGGAAAGCTTTGTGTATCCGGCGTCACAGCAGGTCACTTTGATGCTGGTGGGTCTGCAAGGTTCCGGTAAAACGACCTCTGCGGCCAAACTGGCCCATCTGTTTAAATCAAAAGGCCGTAAACCTTATCTGATCGCTGCCGATCTGATGCGTCCGGCGGCCATCGATCAGCTGGAGATTTTAGGGTTGTCGCTGAATGTCAAAGTCTACGCCGACAGAAACACCAAAAGCGCCCTGCAAGTCGTTAAAGACGGCTTAAGAGCCGCCAAGAATGAGAATGTCGACACCATCATCATCGATACGGCCGGCCGTTTACACATCGATGAGGCCCTCATGACTGAACTCATCGATATCAAAGCTTTTGTCAAACCCACTGAGATTTTGCTGACCGTGGATGCCTTGAGCGGACAGGATGCCCTCAACGTCGCCAAGTCCTTCAATCAGACCCTGCAAGTGACGGGACTCATCGTCTCCAAATTCGACGGGGACGCCAAAGGTGGTGCGGTCTTATCCGCCAAGACGGTGGCCAAGGTCAACGTCAAACTGGTGGGCACCGGTGAAAAGGTCGATGAATACGATGTCTTTTATCCGGATCGCATGGCCAACCGTTTGATCGGGATGGGCGATCTGATGGGTTTGGTCGAACAAGCCCAATCCAAACTCGATACCGCTCAGCTGGAGCGCAGTGCTTCTCGGATGATGGAAGGGCAGTTCACCTTCGATGATTTGTTGGACAACATCAATCAGATGGCCAAGATGGGTTCCATGAAAGCCATGTTGGGGATGTTGCCGGGCATGGGTCAATTGGCTCAACAGATCAATGATTCGGATGCCAGTAAAATGATGGTCAAAAACAAAGCGATCATCTTATCGATGACGACCGAAGAACGCCAGGATGCCTCGCTCTTAAGAGCGTCACGCAAAGCCCGTATCGCCAAAGGCAGCGGAGTCAGTGTCCACGACGTCAACAAACTGATCAGTCAGTATGAAAAAACCAAAGAACAAATGCGGATGATGGCCCGTTTGGCTAAAAATGCCAAAGGCTTGAAGTAGTGTCAAGTAAAAAACCTTGACAGGCATTTATAATGTGATATACTAAACCCGATTTAAGGAGGACTTAACTATGGCCGTAAAACTTCGTTTAAAAAGAATGGGTGCTAAAAAGGATCCGTTCTACCGTATTGTAGCAGCAGATTCCCGCTTTCCTCGTGATGGACGTTTCATTGAAGCCTTGGGCTATTATGATCCGACCGCCAACCCGGTAGCGATTAAAATCAATGAAGAATTGGCTCTCAAATGGCTCAACAACGGTGCGCAACCTTCTGATACCGTCAGAAATCTGTTATCCCAAGCCGGGATCATGACCAAGTTTCATCAAGAAAAGAACGCGAAGTAATCATGTTGAGTTTAGAACAGGCTTTAACAGATCTTATTACGCCTTTGGTGGACGATAAGAACAGTTTAAGCGTCAAACAGATGCAATCTCTGGATGATGGCGAAATCCTGCTTCACGTATATGCCAAGAGCGAAGACGTTGCGAGACTGATCGGCAAACAAGGTTCGATGGCTTCGGCCGTCCGTAACATGATGTCGGTGGCTTCCCGCCTTGAGAACAAGCGCATCTCGATTAAGTTTGAATCCTATTAGGATGCCTTGGCATCCTTTTATTTCCCTATGAAAAAAATACTGGTCGGCGAGATTACAAAAGGGCATGGTTTACAAGGCGAGGCAAAAGTCCGCGTTTTCAGCGCGGATCCTGAAAAACGCTTTAAAAAGAAAGCCGTGCTGTTTTTTGAAAAGGACGGCATCGAAAAAGAATTGACCATCGAAGCGGTCCGTATGCATATGGAAGCCGTTTTGATCAAATTCAAGGATTATCCCGATCTGACCGCCATTGAACCCTTGTTTGGGGGTAAACTCTATGTCAGCGCAGACAGTCTGCCCAAAGGCATTTATGTCTATCAGCTCAAAGAGTGCACGGTGTATGATCAGGAAGATCAATTGATCGGACCGGTGATCGAGGTCATCGAAAACGTTCAGCTCATCTTAAGGGTCAAAACCAAAGACCGCGATGTCTTGATTCCCTATGTCCCGGTCTTCATCAAAAACGTGGATACGGAAACCAAGAAAATCACCGTCCAATGGATGGAGGGACTATGAAAATCACGATCCTGACTTTGTTTCCGGAGATGTATGAGGGTTTTCTCAATACCTCCATCATCAAGAAGGCTATCTTAAAAGAACTCGTCGAAGTCGAACTGATCGACATCCGTCCTTTCTCGAAATCCAAGACCCGTCGGGTCGATGATTATCCTTTCGGCGGCGGTCAAGGCTTGGTCATGGCCGTTCAGCCGGTAAAAGATGCGCTCAACAGCGTCAAGACAGAGCACTCTTACATCGTCATGACCTCAGCTGCCGGCACCGCCTTTAATCAAGCCAAAGCAAGGACCTTGTCTCAGCAGGATCACGTGATCATTCTGTGCGGCCATTACGAAGGCTTTGATGAACGCTTGGTCCAGTTGTGCGATGAAGAGGTCTCGATCGGAGATTACGTCCTGACCGGCGGGGAATTGCCCTCTATGGTCATCAGTGATGCGATCATCCGTCTTAAAGAAGGCGTCATCAAAGAAGCATCACACCGTGATGAATCCTATGAACAAAATCTCTTGGAATACCCTCAGTATACCCGTCCGGAACATCTTGAAGAAGGGGATGTCCCCCCGGTCTTAATGAACGGCAATCATGAGGCCATCCGCAAGTATCGCCTGAAAGAATCGCTGCGTAAGACCTGGCTCAAACGGCCGGATCTGTTTAAAGATAAAACCCTGACTGAAGAAGAAACCAGGCTCTTGAGCGAAGTGCTCTTGGAGAGCATAAAAAAAGATTGATTTATCCGTCGTTTTATGGTATTTTTATTAAGCAGTTCCGCTGTTTACGAACATGAACTGAGATTTAAAAAGGAGCACGAAACATGAAATTGAACTTAGTGGAAGAAATCACCAAGTCCCAACTTCGTCCTGATCTCCCTGATTTCGGTCCTGGCTGCACCGTCAAAGTTGACGTCCGTATCCAAGAAGGCGACAAATTCAGAATTCAGGCTTACGAAGGGGTTGTCATTGCCCGCAGCGGCAGTGGTATCGCAGAAACGTTTACGGTCAGAAAGATCTCCAATTCGGTTGGCGTAGAAAGAACCTTCCCGGTCCATTCACCCATCATCGACAAGATCACGATCCTCAAACGCGGAAAAGTCAGAAGAAGCAAACTGTACTATATGCGCGGTCGTTCTGGCAAAGCATCACGTCTTAAAGAAATTCGTTAATAAAAGTCGGAGTATTCCGACTTTTATTCTATAATGGGAAGTGGAAACAACTATGAGCACCCTAAAAAACCGGTTTAAAGCCTTTAAAGAGAAATATGGCCTCTTTTATGAATTCGCCAGCAGCATCGTCATTGCCTATGCCTTGGTCATCGTTTTGACCAATTTTGTCGTGTATCCGGTCCACGTGGACGGAACCAGCATGTATCCGACCCTGCACAATGCCGACTACGGTTTTTCGAATCTGCTGAGTTACCGCAGCGAAGGCCTTCAGCGCTTTGACGTCGTCATCGTGTTTTATGACCCGCTGGGGGAATATCTGATCAAACGCGTCGTCGGACTGCCCGGCGAGACCATCCAATACAAAGATGATGTCTTGCTGATCAACAACCAACCCGTCGATGAAAGTTATCTCAATACCTTGTATGCCCAGCAGTTCAAAGCGACCGGAGCCCCTTATACCGGTGATTTCGGTCCCATCCTGATCAAAGCAGATGAGGTTTTCGTGATGGGCGACAATCGTCTGCCTGGCGGATCGACGGATTCCCGTACCTTTGGTCCTTTAAAACTCACCAACGTCAAATCCAAGGATGTCTATATTTTTTGGCCGCTGAATCATTTCAGATGGATCATGGGCAAATAGATGAGCATCCATTGGTTCCCGGGTCACATGACCCGAGCCAAACGGGAAATCGAAGCCCGTTTGAGCATGGTCGACTGCATCATCGAATTACGCGACAGCCGATTGCCGCTTTCATCGCGCAATCCGCTCATCGATGAGTTGTCCAAAGACAAACCCAGACTCATCGTCTTAACGAAAAAAGACATGTCTGATCCCATCAAAACAGCCCAATGGGTCAAGACCTTATCGGTCGACAACACCATCGTGATCGCTTTGAATCTGTTGAAAGACGATACCAGAAAACTCATCGTCGAAGGCGTCTTAAAAGTCATGGAGCCCAAGTTTGCCCGCTGGAAAGCCAGAGGCATTCAGCCCAGAGCCGTCAAAGCCATGGTGCTGGGCATTCCCAATGTCGGCAAATCGACCCTGATCAATCAATTGGCCAAGAAGAAACTGATGACCGTCGCCAACAAGCCCGGTGTCACCATGGCCTTGAAATGGGCCAAGGTCCATCCGCAACTCGATATTTTAGACACCCCGGGACTGTTGTGGGGCCGTATCGAAGACCATGACGTCGCCACCAAATTGGCGCTCAGCGGTTCAATCGCCGAAAAAGTCTTACCGACCGAAGAACTGTGCGAGGCAGCTTTTGCCTTTATCATCGATTCTTACCCTGAAGCACTGAAAACACGCTATAACTATGCCGGAACGGATTATACAGAATTCTTGAGCACATTGGCTAAAAACAGAGGTTACATTCAAAACGGAGAACTGAAACTCAATGAGTCGATGGTCACCTTTTTAAGAGAATTCAGACAGGGCGATCTGGGCCTGATGAGTCTGGAATGATGCCTTGGCTCGAAGAAGATTACCCGCAAGCCCAGCGTATTCTAGGGATCGATGAAGCCGGAAGAGGTCCTTTAGCGGGGCCTTGTGTCGTCGCAGGCGTCATCTTGCCTAAAGGCTATACCCACCCTTTGATCAATGACTCAAAAAAATTAAGTGAAAAACAGCGGGAACGCTGTTTTAAAGATATCGTCTTGGAAGCCCAATGGATCGGGGTCATCAGTGTGTTGCCCAAAACCATCGACAGGCGCAATATTTATCAAGCGACCAAAGATGCCAACATCCAGCTGATCCAGTTGGCCACAGCCGATCTGTGTCTGACGGATGCCATGCCCGTTTCCAATCAAAAGATGCCGGTCTATGATTTTATTAAAGGGGATTCCAGAAGCATTTCGATCGCCGCCGCCAGCATCATCGCCAAGGTTTGCCGGGATGCGATGATGAGGATGTATGATGAACTGTATCCGCTCTATGGATTCAAACAACACAAAGGATATCCCACCAAAGCGCACCTTGAAGCGTTGAAACAACACGGGATCACGCCGATCCACCGTTTGAGTTATGAACCGGTGGCCGCTGTTTTAAGGACAAGTTTATTTGACGGAAACGCCTAAATCGCTGCATATAGGACAGTATGACCTCTGAGCAGCTGATTGCCTATAGTTTGAAGTATGACGGTGAAAGCACGCTGATTGCCAAAGCTGTGGCGCACCAAGAGCCCTATCAGCCTGTTTCAGGCGTTTTTAACGCGATTACGATCTTGGATGACGCTTATCCTGAGGGTTTGAAAAACCTCACAGAACCGCCCTTTGTCCTTTACTATAAGGGTGATCTGTCTTTACTCAAACGCGATGGAGTCTCAGTCGTGGGCAGTCGTGCCATTATTCCTTATGCTAAAACCATGACTGAAACCTTGGTCGGGGCTTTGAGCAAACAGGCTGTCATCATCAGCGGTTTGGCCAAAGGCATCGATGCCTGTGCTCATGAAGCAGGGCTCTTGGGTCTTTCGACGATCGCAGTGTTGGGCTGTGGCATCGATCGCGTTTATCCTGATGAAAACAAGGATCTTTATAAACGGATCTCCCAAAAAGGACTGATCCTGTCCGAATATCCGGGACAGGTCTCACCTTTGAAACATCATTTTCCCTGGCGCAACCGCATCGTGGCGGCACTGGGCAAAGCGTTGGTGGTCATGCAGGCAGATTTGAAAAGCGGATCCATGATCACCGTCACGCAAGCCTTGAATTTGGGGAAGGATGTCTATACGATTCCCTATGATCTGACTCATCCTGAAGGCAGGGGCTGTAACCTCTTGATCCAGCAGGGAGCGATGATGATTCTGTCCGAAGATGATCTGCCGTTTGTTTAAATCAATTGACAAGCGCGTGTTTTTGTCTCATTCTAAATAGGAAAAGGAGTTCTTATGAAAAATCTGGTTATTGTAGAATCCCCATCAAAATCAAAAACGATCATGAAATATCTGGGGCCGGACTTTGATGTGGTCTCATCGAAGGGCCATATCCGCGATCTGGCAACCACCGGTAAAGGCGGCCTGGGTGTCGACATTGCCGGCGGTTTCAAACCGACCTATGTCGTCAGTGAAGACAAAGCAGACGTCGTCAAATCGCTCAAATCCAAAGTAAAGTCGGCGGATGTCGTCTATCTGGCCACTGACCCTGACCGCGAAGGGGAAGCCATCTCCTGGCATCTGGCGGATGAATTGGGCTTGGATCTGGATAAGACTCAGCGCGTTGTTTTTAATGAAATCACCAAACCGGCGGTGCTGGAAGCGTTTAATCATCCGCGTCACGTCGATATGGATATGGTGAAATCTCAGGAAGCGCGACGCATCCTGGATCGTATCTTGGGCTTTAAACTGTCCAAACTCTTACAGGCCAAGATCAAGAGCCGTTCAGCCGGCCGTGTTCAATCGGTCGCTTTGAAACTCATCGTAGAACGCGAAAATGAAATTAAGAAATTTATCCCGGTCGAAAAATGGGCCATTTTAGCCAAATTCGTCAAAGACGGGATCGAATTCGATGCCGAACTCTCCAAATTCAACGGGAAGTCTTTTAAGGTCAGCACCAAAGCCGAGACCGATGAGGTCATGGGCAAACTGACCCCTCAGTTCACGGTCACCTCGATCGAAGAAAAAGACGGCAAGAGCGAACACCGTTATCCTTACATCACCTCCACGTTACAGCAGGATGCGGCCAATAAACTGTATTTTTCAGCCAAGAAAACCATGAACGTGGCTCAGAAGCTCTATGACGGCAGTGCGCAAAAAGACGGACAGGAAGGGCTCATCACCTATATGAGAACCGATTCGACCCGTTTGAGCGAACAATTCATTCATTCGGCCCGGGAACACATTGAAACCGCCTACGGTAAAGCTTACCTGGGATCCTATAAAGTCAAAAATGAAGACAGTTCTCAGGATGCGCATGAAGCGATCCGACCGACTCACATCGAGTTTACCCCTGAATCCTTGAAAGATTCCTTACCTGAAGATGCCTATAAACTGTATTCATTGATTTATGCCAGAGCGCTGGCTTCGTTGATGAGCCCTCCCAAGATCAAAAACATGACGGTCTTGCTGAGTCAAAGCGGGTATGATTTCATTGCCAAAGGCTCTAAGGTCGATTTTGACGGCTTCTATAAAGTCTTGGGCAAGTATGAACAACGCCAAGACAAGATGTTGCCGAAGTTGGCGATCGATGAAGTGCTGATGAGTCTGACCACAGAAGGAAAACAATCCTTCACCAATCCGCCGTCTCGTTACACCGAAGCCAAACTGATCGAAGCCATGGAAGAAAACGGCATTGGAAGACCTTCGACGTATGCGACCATCGTCGATACGATCGTTGCCCGTGAATACGTGACCCTTGAAAAAACAGAGACCTCCAAAGTGAAATATTTCTTTCCGACGGAACAGGGTTTACTGACCGATACGAAACTGGGAGAACATTTTTCTTCCCTGATCAATGTCGAATATACCGCCAAAATGGAAGAAGAACTGGATCAGATTGCTGACGGCAAGCTCAATCAGCTCGAGGCATTGAGTTCATTTTATGACGCCTTTGATGCCTTGATGAAACAAGCCAATGAAAACATGGAAAAGATCCAGCCGGTAAAAACAGGCAAGATCTGTCCGCAGTGTGGTCATGAGTTGGTGATCCGCAAGGGCCGTTTCGGAGACTTTACAGCCTGCAGTGACTATCCGACCTGTAAATACATCGAGAAATCGGATGCTGAAAAGAAGGAACCTGAACTGGCCGGCGGAGATTGCCCGACCTGCGGAAAACCGCTGGTCAAACGAATCGGCCGTTACGGACCTTTTGTGTCCTGCAGCGATTATCCGACCTGTAAATACATTCATCGTGAAAATAAGGCTAAAAGCGAACCTGAATTGACTGGCGAGAAGTGCCCGGTCTGCGGCGGGGATCTGGTGGTAAGAAAAGGCCGTTTCGGACCCTTTGTGTCTTGCGGCAATTACCCGAAGTGCAAATACATCAAACCCAAAGAAAAAAAAGAAGCGGTTGAAAAGACCAATGAGTAGAGGGGAAGTCAATGTGATTGGGGCCGGTTTGGCCGGTTGTGAAGCTGCGTGGCAAATAGCCCAGCGCGGTGTCAAAGTGCATCTGTATGAAATGAAACCCTTAAAACGATCAGAAGCACATCACAGTGATGATTTTGCTGAACTGGTCTGTTCGAACTCCTTAAGAAGCAACGGATTAAGCAATGCCGTAGGGGTCTTAAAAGAAGAATTAAGGATCCTTGACTCTTTGATCATCGCCAGTGCGGATGCGACCAGTGTTCCTGCAGGCGGTGCCTTGGCGGTTGATCGGGAAGCCTTTTCAGGTTTGATCAGCGAAAAAGTCAGATCTCATCCCTTAATCGAAATCCATGATGAAATCGTAGAAGCGCCCAAAGAGGGCATTACGGTTTTTGCGACCGGCCCTTTGACTGATTCTGCCTTGGCGGAATATTTCAAATCGGTTTTCAATGAGAACTCGTTGTATTTCTACGATGCGGCAGCACCGATCATCGTCAAAGACAGCATCGATTTTTCGATCGCTTATTACAAATCGCGCTATGATAAGGGTGACGGCAAAGACTACATCAATTGCCCGATGACCCCTGAAGAATTTGACCGCTTTTATGATGAACTGATCAAAGCCGAAGTTGTGGTTCCCAAAGCTTTCGAAAAAGAAATCTATTTCGAAGGCTGTATGCCTTTTGAAGTCATGGCCAAGCGCGGTAAACAAACCTTGCAGTATGGTCCGATGAAACCGGTAGGCCTTGAAATTTCCAGAGAACACAAACGTTCGGCGGCAGTGGTACAATTGAGAAGAGACAATGCAGCAGACAGTTTATACAACATTGTCGGTTTTCAAACCCATTTGACTTGGTCTGAACAGAAACGGATCATCCGTCTGATCCCCGGACTTCAAAATGCGGAAATTGCCCGTTACGGCGTCATGCATCGCAATACCTATATCAAGTCGCCTAAATTGCTGGAGCCGACTTATCAATGCAAAGTCAACCCAAACTGGTTCTTTGCGGGACAGATGACCGGTGTTGAAGGCTATGTCGAATCGACTGCCAGCGGTTATTTGGCGGGGGTCAATGCCGCCCATCTGGCACTGGGTCAACCCTTGATTGAATGTCCGAGAGAAACCGTCCTGGGTTCCATGGCTTACTACATTACCCATGCGGATCCTGATCATTTCCAACCCATGAATGCAAACTTCGGTTTGATCCATTCTGAGTTGAGTACCCGCTTAAAGGACCGCAAAGAAAGAATTGCTGAAGAAGCACTGAATCAAATCCGACTGTTCAAAACACAACTATGACACAGGACATCCTTGATTTTCTGAATTATATCGACACCGTCAACACCAAATCCATCCATACCCGGGATGCTTATCGGCGTGATCTTGAAGAATTTCACGTTTTCATGATCAATCAGGGCATTACATTTTGGCAAGGCGTCGATTCTAAGACAATCATGCGGTATCTCGAACATCTCAACAAGCATTCAACAGGCGGTCTGCAAAACAGCACCCTGTCCAGAAAGATATCCAGCCTGCGTTCGTTCTTTTCCTATCTGGCTAAACAAAACAAAGTAACGCATAATCCGCTCAGCTCCATCCACAATCCGACCAAACAAAAGAAATTGCCTGATTTCCTGCTTTTTGAAGAACTCAATCAGTTGCTGGAATCCTTTGACTTGTCCGATCCGATCCAGGTCAGAAACAGGGCCATGTTTGAATTGATTTATGCCAGCGGTCTGCGCGTCAGCGAAGCTGCCAGTTTAACGTTACAAGATGTCGATCTGAATCAAAGGACCCTGCGTTTCATGGGTAAAGGATCCAAAGAACGGATGGTCCCGTTTTATACTGATGCGGCCGATTTGCTGCGTCACTATATTGAAGAAGTCCGACCGATCCTGATGAAAGGGAAGACGCATAACCGCGTCTTCGTCAACCAATCCGGTGACGGGTTTTCTTTGCGAGGCAGAGGTATAGAGTTTCTGTTGGATCAGTGTTCCAAAAAAGCGGGGATCAACCGGACGGTTCATCCGCATATGCTGCGGCATTCCTTTGCAACGCATCTGTTGGATAACGGCGCTGATTTGAGGCTTGTCCAAGAGCTTTTGGGTCATGAGAATATTTCGACCACCCAGATTTATACCCATGTTACTTTGGATCGCTTAAAAGATACCTATCTCAAAGCCCATCCCAGGGCGAAACTGCCTGTAAAATAACTTGAAACGGCGGTTGGCGTTTGGTATACTGTTTAATGGCATCTTAGAGATGCACATCACACATCAGGGATTCACGATTCCGTCTCAGCAATGAGTAATCGTGACCAGAACTGATGGAGGACAAACGGAAAGCGAGGAATACCATGTCTGTCGTATCGATGAAGAAGTTATTAGAACATGGATCCCATTACGGTCATCAGACCAAGAAATGGAATCCGAAAATGAAGCCGTTTATTTACGCGGCGAAGAATGGCGTATACATCATCAACTTAGAGAAAACGCTGGGTAAGTTGGATGACGCTTATGCGGCCATGAAGGCCTTAGCCGAAAAGAACGGTAAGATCTTGTTTGTTGGAACCAAGAAGCAAGCCCAAGCCATCGTTATGGAAGAAGCCTTAAGAAGCGGATCATTCTACATCAACCAACGCTGGTTGGGTGGACTGCTGACCAATTTCAGAACCATGCAGAAACGTATCAAACGCTTGCAGGAAATCGAAGATATGGAAGCCAGCGGAACGATCAATGTTTATCCGAAGAAGGAAGTTGCCAACATCCGCAAAGAAGCGGCTCGTTTGGAGAATTTCTTCGGCGGAATCAAAGAAATGAAAAAACTGCCGGATGCCATTTTCGTGGTCGATCCGACTGAAGACTACAATGCTGTTGCAGAAGCCAAGAAATTGGGCATCCCGGTATTCGGTTTCACCGATACCAACTGTGATCCGGAAGCTGTTGATTTCGGTATCCCAGCCAACGATGACGCCATCCGTTCCATCAAATTGATCGTCAGCATCATGGCTGATGCGATCGTTGAAACCAAAGGCGGCATCTTGTCTTATGCATTCCAGGAACAAGATCTCGTCAAAGACATCTCCATGAGCGATGTCATCATCAATGTCGATCAAGTCAATGAAGAAAACGAACGTCGCAGAAGAGCGAAGATGGAAGAAAGAAGACAACGTGAAGAACGTTCTGGTCACAGACCTTTCGATCGTCGTCCTCGTACCAACGATACCTACCAAGGCCGTTCATCCGAATCCAGACCGTTTGTAAAGTCTGAACCGGCAAAAATCATTGAAGCATCCAAACCTGTCGAAGCCGCTAAGCCGGTTGAAGCAGTCAAGCCTGTTGAAGCCGCTAAACCGGTCGAAGCAGTAAAAGTAGTCGTCGCTGCTGCTCCTGAAACTGCACAGGAAGCTGTCGCAAAGAAGCCAAGAGCAAAAAAGACTGAAGTGAAAGAAGGCGAATAAACTATGGCCATTACAGCTAGTCAAGTAAAAGAACTGCGCGATAAAACCGGCGCAGGGATGATGGATTGCAAAAAAGCCCTCGAAGAAACCAACGGCGAATTGAACAAAGCCATCGATTGGCTCAGAGAAAAAGGCATTGCGAAAGCAGCCAAAAAAGCAGACCGCATTGCGGCTGAAGGATTGACCAAAGCGCTTGTCAAAGGCAACAAAGCCGTTGTCATCGAACTCAATTCCGAAACAGACTTTGTCGCTAAAAACGAACAGTTCCTGGCTTTATTGGGCAACATTGCCACTGCCTTGGTTGACACAGACGTGAAAACCTTGGAAGAAGCCAATGCGTTGATCGTTGAAGGTAAGGCAATCTCTGAACATATCGCTGAAGCCACTTTCACCATCGGTGAAAAGCTGACGCTGAGACGTTTCGAAATCGTCAACAAAGCTGATGATGAAATCTTCGGTTCTTACATCCACATGGGTGGCAAGATCTCCGTTGTCGTCAAACTGAAAGCCACGGACAATGCCGAAGTCGGCAAAGACATGGCCATGCAGGTGGCTTCAATGAATCCGGGTTACATCTCACGCAAACACATGCCGGTTGATTTCGTGGATCACGAACGCAACATACAAAAAGAAATCATCAAAAACGACCCGACGATGTCGACAAAACCGGAAAATGTCCTCAACGGCATTCTGGAAGGCAGACTGAGCAAAGTGCTTCAGGAAACCAGTCTCGTCGATCAGTTGTTCTTCAAAGACCAAGACATCAAAGTACAAAAAGTACTCGACGCTGCCAAAACTGAAGTATTAAGTTTTGTTCGTTATCAAGTCGGAGAAGGCATTGAGAAAAAAGAAGATAATTTTGCTGAAGAAGTCATGAATCAGACGTTTGGCAAATAAGAAAATTTAAGGGCACATTTCGTGTCCTTTTATAAGGAGAACACCATGTACAAAAGAGTCTTGCTAAAACTAAGCGGAGAAGCCCTGGCCGGTCAACAAAACGGCCTTAATCCCGCAGTATTGCTCAGCATTGCCGAAGATGTCAAGGAGATTACCGCTTTGGGTGTTCAAGTGGCCATTGTCGTAGGCGGTGGAAATTTCATCCGCGGCAAGTTTGCTGAACAGATGGGAATCGATCGTATCCAGGCCGATTATATGGGTATGCTGGGTACCGTCATCAATGCGATCGCCATCCAAGGCGTATTCGAAAAGAACGGCATAGAAACCCGTATCCAGACTGCCATCGAAATGAGCAAGATTGCTGAACCTTTCATTGTCAGAAGGGCCATCAGACATCTTGAAAAAGGCCGTGTCGTGATTTTTGCGGCAGGAACCGGCAGTCCTTATTTCTCAACAGATACGACGGCTGCTTTAAGAGCTTCCGAAATCAAAGCGGATGTGATTTTGATGGCTAAAAATGGCACTGACGGGGTTTACAATGATGACCCAAATAAGAATAAAAACGCCATTAAATACGACCGATTGAGTTATAATGATATTATCAGAGACAACCTAAGTGTCATGGATCAAACCGCCATTGCCATGTGTAAAGACAACGGCCTGGATTTAATTGTCTTTTCTATGAATGAAAAGGGCAACATCAAGAAAGCGGTGCTTGGGGAAAAGATCGGCACGATCGTTTGCAAGGAGGAGAATGTATGAAACAACATTTAGACAAAGCAACTTTAGAAATGAAAAAAGTGATCGAAAGATTCGAACACCATTTAAGCACGGTCCGTACCGGACGTGCCAATCCAAAACAGCTTGAAGACATCCATGTCGATTATTACGGATCACCGACCCCATTGAGTCAAGTCGGCAGCATCAATGTCGTAGAAGGGAAGCAATTGGTCATTAAACCCTATGATCCAAGTTTGCTGAAATTGATCGAACATGCGATTCAAGCCGCCAACATCGGTTTAAATCCGATGAATGATGGCAGTGTCGTACGCATCAATGTGCCGGCTCTAACGGAACAAACCCGTAAAGAAATTACGAAAACTGTCGATAAACATGCGGAAGAAGCCAAGGTTTCAATTCGTAATGTCAGACGCGACATCAATGAAGCCATCAAAAAAGATGACACTTTGACTGAAGACAGGGAAAAAGAAGCACTGGATAAAGTGCAGAAATTGACGGATGAACACATCAAGAAAATTGAAGGCATCGTCAAAGAGAAAGAAAAAGAAATCATGACTGTATAGCTCACTGCAAGTGAGCTTCTTTCTTAAGGAGAACCATGACAGCTGAATTAAACCATGTTGCCATCATTATGGATGGTAACGGCCGTTGGGCAAAAAAACAAAATAAGGAACGTACTTTCGGCCATTTTCATGGGGTAGAAAAAGTGCGTGAAATCGCGATGGCTGCCAATGATGAAGGTATCAAAGTGTTGACGCTGTACGCTTTTTCAACTGAAAACTGGAAGAGACCACTACAGGAAGTTGAATACCTGATGCAGTTGCCTTCCTTGTTTTTTTCACGCTATTTAAAGGAACTGATGGAAAAGAACATCAAGATCGAAACCATCGGTGATTTAACGCCATTTCCTGATAATACGAAAAAGGTTTTGTTGAATGCCATCCGTGAGACTTCGCATAATACAGGGATGATCCTGGTGTTTGCCATGAATTACGGGGGCAGAACCGAAATCGTAGAAGCAGCCAAGAAATACCATGATGCAGTGAACTCCGGGGCCATGACCGAATCTTTGACTGAATCGAATTTCGAACAATTTCTGATGACCCGTGAGTATCCTGCCGTTGATTTGTGTATCCGTACTTCAGGTGAACAGCGCCTGTCGAATTTCCTTTTGTGGCAATTGGCTTATGCTGAATTGATTTTTACGGAAACGGCTTGGCCTGAACTCACGGTCGAAGAGTTTAAAGGACTCTTGTCTGTTGGGGCTAACCGGGATCGTCGCTTTGGCGGTATAGTATGAAACAGCGCATTATCACAGGGTTATTGATTGCCTTCGTCGTGTTGACAACGTTCATTGCGGGCGGCGTGTTTAGACTTTCCGTGATCTCGGCCTTTATTTTGGTAGGCGTTTATGAGACCTATGCCATCAAAGAAAAAGAGTGGCCGCAATGGCTTTATCTGATCATGATCGGATTGGTGTTGGGACTGACTTTCTATGTTCCCGATGCTTATCTTCTCGCGTCGATTTTAGGCATCATCATGTTTTTCTATCTGATCTCCATTCTCAATGTTTGGTTTTCTCCGACCGATCTGGGATACATCATCACGATGATTTTGCTTTTTGCCGGTACTTTAAAATCCATTTTGATGGTATTTGACCGGTTTGGGGTCTGGATGATGGTTTACTTATTGATTTCTACTTATTTTACAGACTCAGGGGCCTATTTCAGCGGTTATTTCTTTGGTAAAAACAAACTGAATGAACGTATTTCTCCTAAGAAAACGATCGAAGGAGCCGTAGGCGGCTGGCTGATCGGAGCCGTCGGTAGCTTCATTTTTGCCTTCTTCATGGTCAAAGGGTTTGATTTGTTGATGCTCATCACAATGTCGATCGTCTTTCCCATCATTGGTCAAATCGGTGATCTTGCCTTCAGTGACATCAAACGTCACTTCAAGATCAAGGATTTCGGAAGTATTTTTCCGGCCCATGGCGGGGTGCTTGACCGGATCGACAGTCTGGTTTTCAACCTGATGTTTTTCTATATCCTTGTAACGCTGATCGGATGAGTCAAAGACTCAGTGTAGTCAGATCCGGATTCAAATAATCATCTTAATGTTAACTTACTAAACAAAATACTATAATGAACTGGTATTGTTTTCCAAACAAGGAGTTATGCAATGTCGATAATTTACACCTTAATCATTTTAAGCGTCATCATCGTGGTACACGAAGTTGGCCATTTGCTCAGTGCTAAATATTTTGGAGTGTACTGTAAAGAATTCTCCATGGGAATGGGACCCAAACTGTGGGGTTTTAAGGGAAAAGAAACCACCTACAATTTACGTATGCTTCCATTTGGCGGTTATGTGGCCATGGCCGGTGAAGAATCGGTTGAGGCTGAAGTGGCGCCGGAACGTTCTTTATTGGGTATCGCAAAATACAAGCGGATCATCATCATGCTTTCCGGTATTTTCATGAATTTTGTTTTGGCTTTTGTTTTGTTTGTCGGCGTCAATTGGTATTTGGGCTATGTCGTTCAATCTCCCAAAGCCGTGATTGCAGGGATCATTGCCGATTCACCGGCTGAAACGGCCGGACTTCAAGCCAATGACAAGATCCTGAAAATGACCTTTGTCGATGGGACGTCGATCATCCCTAAGAATTTTGATGACGTCATCACCTATACACAGCTTTATCACAACACCATTACCTTTACGCTTCAGCGGGGAAGTGAAGAAGTGACCATATCCGTCACGCCGGTTTACGACAGTGAAAACGATCGCTATTTTTTAGGCGTCCAGCTTCCGCCGGCTGAAAAAGTCAGCATTAATCCGATTGAAGCCGTTGGATATGCCTTTATGACCATGATACAGACGATCTACGCGATGTTTCTTCTGATAGGCAAACTTATTACCGGCGTTGGGTTTCAAGCGGTCAGCGGCCCGCTAGGGATCATTGAGGTTACTCAAACTCAAGCCAGTTATGGTTTTCTGAACCTGATCTATTTGACCGCGATTTTGTCGCTCAATGTGGGGGTGTTCAACATCTTGCCTCTTCCGATCCTGGACGGGGGAAGGGTCTTCATCATCGCCATTGAAATGATCATAAAAAAACCAATCGACAAGCGATTGGAATTGGGTTTGATGTACATCAGTGCAGCACTCTTGTTGCTTTTGATGGTTTTCGCAACGTGGCAAGATCTGGGTAAATTACTCTAATCCCGCCAGCATTCGTCTAATTCTGACTAAATCGGTCGTAGTGACCTGCCCATCGCCAGTGATGTCAGCAGCCAGTACGGCTTTTTCATTGGAGGCATCAAGACCGGCAAGGTATCGTCTCAATTGAACAAGGTCCGTAGTGCTCATCGTTTGGTCGGAGTTCATATCGCCCTCCATATAGAGTTCGACACTCACATTGGTATCAAGATAAGGGAATTCAAGATTCAGCGTGGCTGCTCTGGTCTTGGTGAACGTATCATTGAAAAGCCATTTATAAACGTGATACTTCGGTAATAAGACGACACTGAAGACCACTTGGTCCGTTGAACTGACGGCCGATCCGGAAACCAGTGGGGTAGCGTTGATGCTGGCGCTCAGCGAACCTCCGGTCAAGGTCGATGGGTATGATACGATGACAGATTTGATGATGTTTGAGATCGTAACGGTCTTGGTGGTGATGTTGCCGGCAAGGTCTGTCGCCACAAAATCAAAGGAACTGTTGTGAGTAAAGGTATAGGATGTTTGATTCAAGGATCCTTCGTTGGTAGAAGCAGACACGATCAAATCCGTGGAAATGATGGTGGTACTGTCAAAATCGGCGATGGTGATGACGGGCGGCACTTTGTCAATGTTGGTAATCTCGACTGTTTTCTCTGAAATGTTCCCGGCAAGATCTTTGGCGTAGAACGTATGAGATCCGTTTTCAGTGAAAGTCCAGGTATTTGCGACGGGTTGCCCGGCACTGTCAACCGGTTGCCCATCACTGAGTGAAACGGACACGGTGATGTTTTGATTGGTTGGGGTGGTTAAATAGGGGTTAAATGAAATAACGGGCGGTGTTTTATCGATCGTGAAGGTTAGGGTTTGAACGATACCGGTATCACTGGTCGCAATGACGGTATGAGGACCTTCAGTGGTAACGCTGGTTCCAGAAGAGATAGAAACGCCGTCTAGTGCTGCTGTTCCATTGGTGAAATAGATCTGTTTGTCTGTATTGTAAAGTCCATTGTGAGTGACGCCGGTGACGAATTTGGACACATAAGTCCCAATCTGATCAGCATCGACATAACCGACTGAACCGGCATAATCATAAGCAACCAAAACGGGGTCTGGGTTCATGTTGATCGTGCCATCAGGATTGATCGGATTGGTGGTCTGAACTTTATAGACCAAATTGCCGTTGACCATCAATCCTTCCAGAATGATGAGTGAATAATTGGACGCTCTTGAGGGAATCGGATAGAAGAGCTGAGTGAGTGCTGTGTTCTTATAAACATAATTCGAAACCACAGGGTTGAGTATCCCAAGTTGAAGTGAATTTAAATCTTTAAAACCAAGATAGCGGTCAATTTGATAGGCGATGGCTGAGATACCAATGCTCCACCAAGGGTCAGAAGCGTATTTCGTATTGAATCCGGCACCTTTGTTTCCAATGTCGCTGCCATAGAAAATGTAACTGTCGTAATTCATATAACTTCTTCTCAGATTGGTTCCCATATGTTGGTTGATACAGGCTTCTATGGAAGGGTAGGCATTGGCATTATCCGGGTTACTGTCATAAGCACCCCAGCCAAACAGGTTATATCTGCCGTTACAGTGGTGGATGACATTATTTTCATCGGCGTATTTTAAACTTGGATAAGCAAGGCAGTACTGGGCCACCGTGTAAGGCAACAAGGCTAAACTGACCGGATCCTTGACGATCAAACCGTTCAAGTTAGCCGGATTCTGAGCATAAGTACTCGTCCCGAATCCGCTTTCCTGGGCAGCCATACTGTAGATCATCAGGGCGTTCATCCCATAGGTGTTTTGAGCACTTATGAAGTTATTCCCGGCATTGGTCATGGTGCTCAATGACGGGTTTCTGCCTGACATCTCAACCAGATATCGATCCAGTTCAGGACCGGTATAATTTGTTTTCGAGCGTAAGTTAGTGAAAGAATAGTAATTGTAAAACTTCCCGATGCTTGTTCCGTTATAGACGGGGTTTTTAAGATCCACGTCGGTATAGAAATAAATGCCGTCAGGACTGTAATAAATGCCGTTGGGTAACCAATCCGGAGCCAAATTGATGGTGTAGGTGTTACTGCTTTTACTGATGTAATTCGTGACCAGTTTCAGTTGTCTAAGCGTTACTTTGCCGTTGACGGTAGAAACTTCATTACTTTCCACCAGATAATAGGCTTGTTTGACCGGAATCGTTGTAACGCCTCCAGAGACATCGATCCCGTAATTCCAACCGTTATCGGCGTAAATCAGGGGAATCAATTGGATCTGATTCAATTTGACAAAGCCGTGAGCGCCATTGACTGAAATCTCGGCAGTCAAGTTGGCTGGCGTAACACTGGCGGGGGCTCCCCTCAGTATGGTTCCATAAAAGAAAAGCTGATTACGGTCATCCATATAGGTATAGGAGACGGTCAGATTCGGATCCCCATAAATGTTCATGGTCGAGGCATTGGTGTAAACGACACCTTGCGCATACGCCATGGCTCGGTCCGCAACGATGATTTTACTGTAGGTGGTTTCAACGGCTACTGTGTTGGGATCATCGCCGAAGTAGGTAATCGTGACGTTTTTTAAACCGTCTGTTTTGGTTTTTTGATCAAATAAAGCCTTGGCTCCAGCATAATCCGTCAATGCAAAACAGCCCAGGGGTGAAAGCGTGGTCTGGTCGATGATTTGGTCCACGCTGAAACGGTCACCTGAACAGGTGATCGCTTTAATGTTGAGGACGGGCAACCCGCCAAGCAGTGAAAGCATTAAAACTAAAGAGATAAGTATTTTTTTCATCAGTTGTTTCCCGTAAATAAGATTTCAATATAACCGCTTTTATTGCTCAGTTTAACGAGCAGATGGATGGCCGTGTTTTGTAAACTGTACAAATCGATCGCACTGTCGGTGACCTCGATATAAAGATAACCGGAACTTGAAGTTTGTATGTCAACGCCCAATAGGGGGGTTTGATCATCGTTCAAGAACGTGGAATCAACTGTTTGAAAAGTGCCTTTTCCATCGATCGTCAAATAGGCGCTTTCGATTTTGAAGGCGGTACTTGTGTTGTTGGTGATGGCCACCTGGAACCCGAATACTTGAGAATTTGAACTGAAAGGGGCTTCAACATGATCCCCATTGCTGATCGTGTAAAATGCTTTGGTACTGATCAGAGATTTTGCAGTGATGGAGGCAGTAAAATCAGCCACCGGTTCTTCGACGCCCAGCATGGCACGCGTTCCGGCGTGGGTCAAATCATTCATGTTGAAAGACAAATTATAGATACGGTCGATGGACACTTTTAAGATGAGTTCATTGGTGGAACGGTTGATTACCGGGATAAAAAGACACAGGGTTTTACTGAGTTCAGTATCAGAAGTCGGAAGGGGACACTGCAGTTTGTAACCCGCGGCGATCAAAGGATCCGTGTACTCTTTCGTATCTACGAGATTGGTGTTTTCAGAGGTCGTAAAAGGGTCTTCTTTCAGGGTGAAAGCCTGATTGCTGGTGATGGTGACACTGGCCATGATGAAGTCATAGCGGATGTCCGTGAATTGATAGACTTTATAGTCATTGAGGGTAACATTATAAACTTGCTGTGGTTTCGGGTCATTGCCGGGGTCTTTTTTGATCTGTTCCAGCATGCTGCGGACATAAAATCCCAGACTTAATAAAGCAAGTACCAAAATGACAATGATACCCAGTTGTAAAGCATTCGTTTTCTTGAGCGTTTTCTTTTTCATCGTTATTATTTTACCATACTCACAAAAAGTCGCGCGTTTTTTACTCAAAGAGGGAAAGTTGGGCCTCCTGGTTTGTCCAGTTCAAGTCGATTTGTTTCAGGTTTCTGAAGTCGTCAAGCAAAGAGGCGCCATCTTCGATATAGCGTTGAAGATAGGCTTCAGGAATAAACAAAGGAACACGATTGTGTAGTTTTCTGAAGTCACCTTCGGCTTCATCGGTCAGAATCGCAAAAGTCGGGACTTCAGTACTGTCATCATACAATCCAGCCATATAAAAGGCTTTTTGCTGGGGACCCTGTACGATGTTTTTCTGTTTATCTTTGTTCCATTCAAAAAAGGCATCGGCTTTGATCAGGCAGCGCCGATTGGCCAAATGTTCCTTGAAAAAAGGTGACTCTTTCACGCTTTCGCTGCGGGCATTGATGATGAGCCCTTTATCATCCCACTTCTTGAGTCCCCAGCGCATGACGACCGGAGAATTTGGGGCGGTCAGCACGATGGTTTTCTGAGAGGGGAATACCTCTCTTAAAGAGAGCTCGGACGGATTCTCCAGATTGAGTTGTTGAATCCAGTCATTGAGTTCTTCGTCATCATTTTGTTTGAATAGGTATCTTCCGCACATGTTAAGCTCCTTGACCCTTGCTTTCGATAAACCAGCGGTCTTCTTCCAAAAACAGATATCGGGCTTGGCCTTGGATCCAGCAGGTATAGCGAATCCCGGTCCCGCCAGCGATGGTTGAGGCCGCACGGGTGATTTGGGTCACCTTGTCTATAGTGTATTTTACACCATTTGACCAGACGATGGCCAAGGGTCTGATCTGACCTTCTCTATTGTGATGAAGGATGACGTCAACGTAAATTTTCTTTGCCATAGGGTTTATCCTTTGAAGTAAGATTCAGGAAAGATGACATGATCTTGCTTGGGGTTGAATTGGGAGAGCAGCGGGTCTTCTTTCATCATGAGCCGCTGAACGCTGTTGAAACCGTAACGTTCGCGGATCGCTCCGAGGGTGTTTTCCAGATCCAGACTTTTTTGATGGGCGCGCTGGTCAGTGAAGAGGTCAAGTTGCACCGGCATCTCCATGACGCTCAAATCACTGGCTTTGACCCCGATGCTGCGCAGCGGGATGGAGAAATCAACATTTTTATCAAACAAAGCCATCGCAGCCTGGGCGATGTCGTCACTGAGATGAGTGGCTTGGTTCAATTTGATCTGCCGGGTAAAGCCCTTCAGATTGATGTCTCTGACTCCGATGCTGATGACCTGAGCCACCAGATGGGCTTCTTTCAAACGGGCAGCCACGCTTTCGCACAGGATATACGTGACGATTTTGACATCTTGAAGGTTACGCAGATCCCTGGGACAGGTCGTGCTGTTTCCAATGGATTTGACCATGGGTTCATAGTACTGAACGTTGACGGGGCTGTTGTCCATGCCGTTGGCAAAGCGCCACAGGTACTCGCCCCATTTGCCCAGCCGTCGTTTGAGTGTCGCCACATCCGTGTTGGCACAGTCTCCGATGGTATAGATGCCCAAAAGATGCAGCTTCTGTGCGGTGGCCCGTCCGACATAAAGCAGATCCTCGATCGGCAAAGGCCAGACGATGTCTTGCATGTTATCGCGGGTGATGAGTGTGGTCGCATCGGGTTTTTTATAATCAGAGCCAAGTTTTGCAAAGATCTTGTTGAAACTGACCCCGATCGAGACCGTCACACCCAATTCAAGTTTGACGCGTTCGCGGATGGCATCGGCCAATTCCTGTGGCGTTCCGAAAAGATGCAGGCTTTCGGTCACGTCGATCCAGACTTCATCGATGCCGAAAGATTCGATCTTGTCGCTGTACTCGGCGTAGATCTGTCTGACCATTCTTGAAAAACGGAGGTATTGAGTAAAGTTTGGTTTGACCAGGATCAAGTTCGGACATTTCTGTAAGGCTTGCCACAAGGCCTCTCCGGTGGTGACGCCGTCTTTTTTAGCCAATTGATTTTTGGCCAGGATGATGCCGTGACGTTTTTCGACATCACCGCCGACCGCCATGGGGATGTTGCGGTATTCGGGATGATGCAGACATTCCACCGAGGCATAGAAACTATTCAGGTCGCAATGTAAAATGACTCTGTCCATGGGGTTCTCCTTGTACCTCTATTTTACTTGAAAATAATTCAAGTATCAAGTCTTACTTGAAAATAATTCAAGTCTGGTTTATACTGAACTCAGACATGAACAGCCTGCACGAAAAACTGAAGCAGCTTCGAAAAGAACGGGGTCTTTCCCAACAAGATCTGGCTTTTCATTTTGGTTACAAATCGTTTACGACCATTCAAAAATGGGAAGACGGTTCATCTTTGCCGCCTACAAAGATCCTCAATCAATTGGCTGAGTTTTACCACATCTCGGTCGAAGAACTGATGAGCACTCAGCGGCGCGTGGCCATCCCGATCCTGGGTACGGTCAGAGGCGGTCCGCTGCGCTATGCTTCTCAGGAATTCAAAGGCATGGAGTATGTTGATGAAAGAGAAGGGTCTTCTGAAGAGTACTTTTACTTGGAAGTCGTTGGGGATTCCATGATCGATGCCCGCATCCATCCGCAGGATCTGGTGTATGTCCATCGCCAGAGCACTCTTGAAAACGGAGCCATCGGGGTCGTTTTGGTGGGGGATGAAGCCACGATCAAACGTGTCTATTTCAAGGAAGATGCTTTGATCCTGAAACCTGAAAATCCGAAATACCAGGAGATGATCTATACCCAACAAGACATCGAAAGCAAACCGATCCGGATCCTGGGCAAAGTCATTCACTGTAAAATAAAACTCTAAGTGCGTCAAGGCACTTCTTTTTTACCCTTCAATAAGTTATAATTATCTAATGTTAATGGAGGACCGCCGTGTTTTTAAAGCGTATTGAAATCCAAGGATTCAAATCATTTGCGGATAAAGTGTCGATCTCGTTTGACAGCAACATCTGCGGTATCGTCGGTCCTAACGGATGCGGCAAAAGCAACATCACCGATGCGATCCGTTGGGTCTTGGGCGAACAAAGCGTCAAGTCCTTGCGCGGGTCCAGTATGACCGATGTCATTTTCAACGGCAGTGAATCCAGACGCAAAGTCAACTTTGCCGAAGTGACACTGGTTTTTGACAATACTGAACGAATTTTTGAGCTTCCCTATGATGAGATCGAAATCACCAGACGTCTTCATCGGGAAAATGCGGAAGGGGAATACCTCATCAACAAGGCCCCGTGCCGCTTGAAGGATATTTTGGATCTGACCATGGACAGCGGTATCGGCCGGGATTCGTTGAGCATCATCTCTCAAGGGTCCATCACGGAGTTTGCCGAGGCCAAGCCGGAAGAACTGCGCTCTACTTTTGAAGAAGCCGCCGGGGTCTCCAAATATAAAAAGAGAAAAAAAGAAGCCCTCAATAAACTCGAACATACCCAAAGCAACCTGGAGCGCATGAACGACATCTTTCTGGAACTGCAGAAACAAGTCATGCCTTTAAAGCGGGCTGCTCAAAAAGCGGCCATCTATGCCGAAAAGAAACAGCGCCTGCAGGAAATTGAAATTGCCGTCTTGACCACGATGATCTCTCGTTTCAAGAAATCTGACGATGATGCCAACAAAGCGCTTTTTGATCTGCAATCCAAAGAAGCCGTTTTGGAAGCCTCGATCCAGATCAATGAAAACAGCACGATGCTGGCTAGAACCGAACTTCACCAACTCGATCATCAGATCCACACCGCGCAGGAAGAACTGCTTAAACTGATCAACGAGATCCAGACTTTGGAAACCCGTAAGATCGAGATCGACGAAAAACGCAAGTATACAGTCGAAGTCGGCAATTCTGAACAAAAAGCCATCGAACTCAAACAATTGCTTCGGGAAGCCAAGCAAGAATATGAAGACCGTCAACATCGCTATGATGCTTTGGTTTTAGACATGGAAGCCCTCAACAAGCACAACCTGGAACTCAATCGCCAACTGATTGACCAGAATGCCCTGGTCGATGAAAGCACTGTCGTGACCCAACGTCTTAAAAACAGACTGGAAGTTGTCAAGAACCTTCAAGCCAGACCGTTTATGACCCAGCAGGGCGTGCAGGCCATCCTCAATGCCCAACAGAGCTTGGCTGGTGTATACGGTGTCGTATCGCAACTGCTGACCCCGATGAACGGGTATGAAGAAGCCATCAGCGTCGCTTTGGGCGGTGCCATGTACAACATCATCACCCAAGACGAAAGTTCAGCCCGTCATGCGATCGGTTTCTTGAAGAAAAATGAATCCGGCAGAGCGACCTTCTTGCCGATGACCGTCCTACAGGCCCGGTCTATTCGTCGGGAAGACGATGTCATTTGTCAAAATACCAAAGGGTATCTGGGCGTTGCCAGCGCTTTTATCCAATGCCAGGATAAATTCAAGCCGGTCAGTCAAGCCTTACTCAATAATGTATTGGTAGTCGAGAACCTGGAAGTCGGTAATCATCTGGCTTCGCTGCTCAACTATAACTATAAACTGGTCACTTTGGAAGGCGACGTCATTCATAAAGGCGGCTCCATGACCGGAGGCAAGCAAAAAGACAACGGGTCACCGCTGACTTTGATCAAGGAGTTCAACGAACTCAGTACCCAAGTCGCTTCCAGTACCCAGCTCTTACAATCCCGTTCTCAGCTCCAGCAGGAAATGCTCATCAAGAAAACCGACAATGAGATCCAACTGGTCGATAAACGCATCGCCATGGCTTCTTTAGAGCCGGTCCTGGATGCGAAGCGCGCCAAATATGAACGACTGAAAAACGATCTTTCAACCTTAACTCCCCATGGCAGCACCCAGGAGTCACCTGAAGATGATCTGATCACCTTATTGAATAAGGCCTATTCAGCCCGAGACACCATCAACCTTCAACTGCGTACCCATCGTGAATCCAGACTGAAAGTCGGAACCGAAAGCGAACGCAAGGACCAGCAGATGCGTCAGCAACGCCGTGAGCTCAACACTTTACAAATCCAAAAGCGCGACATCGAACTCGAACTGGCCCGAAATTCCACCAACATCGAAAACCTGATGGTGCGACTGAGCCAGGAATACCAGCTGACCTATGAGTTTGCCTTACAGACCCATAAGGAAAGCGACATCGAACTGGCCAAGGAAGAAGTCAAGACTTTAAGACAAGACATCGAAAACCTCGGCAACGTCAATATGGATGCCCCGGCTGAATATGAAGAAGTGAACACGCGCTATGAATTCATCAAGAAACAATACGATGAACTGTCTGAAAGCCGCGATAAGATCCTGAAACTGATCGGCGAGCTCGATGAAGTCATGGTGACCCAATTCAGTGCCATGATGGACAAGATCAACAAGGAACTGCCCGGTGTTTTCTCCACCATGTTTGGGGGAGGGACCGCTTCCTTATCCCTGGAAGATCCCAATGATCTGCTCAATTCCGGCATCGACATCCACGTCCAGCCTCCCGGCAAAGCCATAAAAAACATCCGCTTGTTCTCAGGGGGCGAAAAGAGCCTGATCGCGATCTCCGTGCTGTTTGCGATCCTGAAAGCCCGCCATGTCCCGATGTGCATCTTTGATGAGATCGAAGCAGCGCTGGATCAGGCCAATGTCGACCGCTTTGCGCGATATCTCAAAACCTTCAGTCAAGAAACTCAATTCCTGGTCGTAACTCACCGCCCCGGAACCATGGCTCAATGCGACCTTTTATACGGGGTCACGATGGGCAATGCCGGGGTATCTCAAATGCTGAAAGTTAAACTGACTGAAGCAGTCAAGCTGATCGAAACGGAGAAAGTCTCATGAGTTTCTTCTCAGCGCTTAAAAACAAGCTGAAACCCAAAGTGTCTCAGCAGTATGTCAGCGGCTTCGAAAAAACGCAGGCCTCCTTCGGGTCTAAACTGAAACAACTGATTTCCCACACGCCGGTCATCGATGAGAAATTCTATGCTGAAATCAACGATGTCCTGCTGAAAAGCGATGTCGGTGTGGAAACCGCATCCGCTCTGATCTTGGCTCTTAAGAAAAGAGCCAAGCAAGAGTCGCTTTCCGATGCGTCAGCCCTGATCGAAGTCTTGGGTCAATTGATGCGTGCATCGTTTACGGATTATGAGCTCACCTTGAAAGAAGGCCTCAACGTGTTTCTGATCGTCGGCGTCAATGGCGCCGGTAAGACCACCAGCATCGCGAAACTGGCCTATGCTTTCAAAGCCCTTGATAAATCGGTCGTGACGATCGCCGCGGATACCTTTCGGGCCGCTGCCGTCCAACAGCTTCAAACCTGGAGCGACCGTTTGGATATACCCTGCATTGCCGGGAAAGACAATGCGGATCCTGCCAGTGTCGTCGTCGAAGGCCTGCGTTTTGCCCATGAACATCAGGCCGATGTCGTCTTGATCGATACGGCCGGAAGACTGCAAAACAAAGTCAATCTCATGGAAGAATTGGCCAAGATCAACCGTGTCATCACCAAGGTCCACGGTTCGCCTCCGGAATTCACCTGGATGGTCTTAGACGGTTCTACCGGTCAGCATGCCTTAAAACAAGCCGAAAGTTTTAAATCCTTGATCAACATCAACGGCATCATCTGTACCAAACTGGACGGAACAGCCAAGGGCGGGATCCTGATCGCCATCAGCCGTATCCTAAACGTCCCCATTCCGTTCATCGGGTTGGGCGAACAGCCAGCGGATTTGGTTCCCTTTGATCCCGATGCCTTCATCTACGGCATCACTCAGGAACTCTCATGATCAAGACTGACCGCATGAATTATCTCTTGAATTTCTATAAGGACCTCTTGACTGACCATCAAAAGACGATCGCCGAACTGCATTTCTTCGAAGATCTCTCCTTATCCGAAATCACGGATCATACTCAAAACAGCCGCGCAGCGGTTCATGAAACGCTCAAACGCGTCGAAACCCTGTTGGAAGAGTATGAATCCAAACTGCATCTGGTCGAAAAGTATCTGCAGCGTAAAGGTCACTATGATGCCTTACGCGCCCTCAACAACGAAAAAGTCACCCTGATCGCCAATGCCTTGGACGATCTGGATCAAAAGGAGCCCCAATGACAAAAATCATCTCAGTAAACGCAGGCAGCAGTTCATTAAAATTTCAACTCTTCGTCATGCCGGAAGAAAAGGTCTTGACCAGCGGCATCATCGAGCGTATCGGCTTGACCGACGGCGTTTTCACGATCAAATTCAACGGGGATAAGGTCACCTTGACCCAACCGATCCCGGACCATAAGGTCGCGGTTGAACTGGTCTTGGAAGCCTTGATCAAACACAAGATCGTTGACTCACTCGATGAGATCAAAGGCGTCGGCCACCGCGTCGTTCACGGCGGGGAAGCTTATGCGGCCTCGGTCGAACTCAACGACGATGTCGAAAAGACCATCGAAGCGTTATCCGAATTGGCTCCGTTACACAACCCGGCCAATCTGATCGGGTTCAGAGCCTTTAAAAAAGAACTGCCTCAAGCCAGACACGTTGCCGTGTTTGATACGGCTTTCCATCAGACCATGGAAGATGACATCTATCTCTATCCGATTCCTTATGAATATTATGAATCCTATAAGATACGCCGTTACGGTTTCCACGGAACCTCCCATTATTTCGTCTCGCACCGTGTTGCGGCGCTGATGAACAAGAAACTTGAAGACATCAACATCATCACTTGTCACTTGGGCAACGGGGCTTCGATCGCGGCAGTTCAAGGCGGAAAATCCGTCAATACCTCCATGGGTTTTACCCCCTTGGCAGGCATCATGATGGGAACCCGTTCCGGAGACATCGATCCGGCCATCATCACTTTCTTAATGACCAAACTCAAAAAGAGCGCTGAAGAAATCATCGATATCCTCAATAAAAAGTCAGGGATGTTGGGGGTCAGCGGACTCTCCAGTGATGCCCGAGACATCGAAACCGGCATTCAAGCCGGCAATCCGAGAGCCATTTTGACCCGTAATCTGTATGCCAACCGGGTTGCACAGACCATCGGTAGTTATTTTGTTCAGCTCGGCCATGTCGATGCGATGGTCTTCACCGGCGGATTGGGTGAAAATGACGTCAAAGTCAGAGAAGCCATCATCGATCGCGTGACTGAAGCCATGGGCATTCACTATAACCGTGAACTGAACCTGAGCACCCGCGGTAAAGAAACATGCTTAAGCGATGCTTCCAGCAAAACAGCGGTCTGGATCGTTCCGACCAACGAAGAACTGGTCATTGCCCAAGATACCCAAAGGATTTTAGGACTATAAAATGACGTCGTTTTACGAGCTGATCCAGCACTATGACCTGATCACCGTCTTCAGACACCAAAACCCGGATCCCGATGCTTTAGGATCCCAATGGGGTCTGGTCAGCTGGCTGAAATCGACTTTTCCCAACAAGCAAATCTATGCCTTGGGCCATCATGTTGGAATCAAACCGGCTCTTTTTGAGCCTTATGATCAGCTCGATGACGACACCGTTGCTTCTTCTTTGGCCATAATTTTGGATACGGCCAATGCCGCCAGGATCGATGACCAGCGCTATAAAACCGCCAAGATGAGTTTGAAGATCGATCATCATCCCTTAGGTGAATCGTATGCGACCCATCAGATCGTCATCGAAACGGCGTCCAGTACCTCTGAGATCGTCGCCGGTTTGATCCGGCAGGTCATGCTGGAAGAGCCCATCTGCCTGAAAGCGGCCCGATATTTATACATGGGCATCTTGACCGACAGTCTGAATTTCTCTACGGCCAATGTCACCCACAACACGCTGGCCATGGCTGCGTATCTGGCGGAAAGCGGCTTGGATCTGCCTCAGATCAATCAAGATCTCTACATGATCGATGAACGGGAGTTCAAGTTTGTCAATCGATTGAGAGGATCCGCCATCGTCGATGACGGGGTCATTTACTCGATCGTCACCAAAGCCATGACCGATGAATGCGGGATCACCCCCAACATGGCCAAGGAACACGTGAACGATCTTGGATCGGTCAGAGAATACGGCATCTGGATCATGTTTGTTCAGCAGGATGCCCCAAATGATCATTTATACAACGGTTCGATCCGCTCACGAAGCGCCACCGTCAACGATATTGCCTTCAAATACAACGGCGGCGGTCATCGGCTTGCTGCGGCTGTCAAAAATCTAACGATCGACGACATACAAAACGTCATCACTGACCTTAAAGGAAGACTCCATGACCAGAAGAACAGTTAACATCAACATGAGCCGCAAACGGACAACGACCACCAAAGGACTCTTGAGTGCTTTGGGGGTGACGATTGTCTTTGCGATCATCACTGACTATTTATCTTTGCCTGCTTACAACATCCATTCGATGGAGACCTTGTTTCTGTTTGCCTTCTATTTTGGCCTGTTTGCCTTCATCAGTGTCTTTATGACCGGCAAATTCACCAAAATCGCATTGGCAAGCGTCTCTGTTGCCGTCGTGATCGTGGCCTTTGTCGTGGTCATGTCGATTCTGGGCTCTGAGATCCTCAACGCGGACGCCTTCAGAAATCAGATCAAGATCACCCAATCGGGCAATTTCTCCGAAGACTTCGATCTGGTCAGTTATGGCAGCGTTCCGATCGTGGATTACGAAACGGCCAGACAGCTGGGTGACAAGCAAATGGGCAAAGTTCAAGGCTTGGGCTCCCAATACAACATCAACATCGATTATACCCTCATCAGCATGGGCGATAAGATCGTCCGCGTGGCTCCGCTGGAATATCAGGATCTCTTCAAATGGCTGGAAAACAAAGCCACCGGGATCCCGGGCTATGTGGAAGTCAATGTCCGTGACGCCAGTGACGTCAGTTTGGTCACTTTAACAGAAGGGATCATCTATTCTCCCTCTGCGTTTTTAGATCAGGATCTTTTGAGACATGTCCGTTTTGCTTATCGGACTGAAATATTGGATGACTTCTCCTTTGAGATCGATGATGCAGGCCATCCGTATTACGTCATCTCAGTCATAGAGCCTAAGGTCGGTTTCTTCAGCGGTTGGGATGCCAGCGGCGTCATCATCGTCGATGCGGTCAGCGGTGCCATGAACAAGTATACGATCGAGACGGTTCCGTCTTGGGTCGATCGCGTCCAACCGGTTGATTTGGCCTGGTATCAGGTCGACAATTGGGGTTATTATGTCCACGGCTGGTTCAACACCGTTTTCGGAAGAAAAGATGTGATCCAAACCACCGATGGTTTCAATTACTTATCAATCAAAGGACAGACCTATGTGTTCTCAGGCATGACCTCAGCCGGTGCCGATCAATCGATCGTGGGTTTCACCCTGATCAATCTGAAAACCAAAGAAGCGCTTTTCTTCAGTGTCGGCGGAGCCGATGAAACCTCAGCGATGAGTTCAGCCCAAGGGGCAGTTCAGCATTTGGGTTATGTCTCGACTTTCCCGGTCTTACTCAACATCGAAGGGGAACCCAGTTATTTCATGTCTTTGAAAGATCAGGAAGGCCTGGTCAAAATGTTTGCGCTGGTCTCCGTCACCGATTATTCCATTGTCGGGACCGGATCGACTTTGCTTGAAACCAAAGCCGATTACGTCAAGAAACTGATCGAAGCCGGGATCCTGGATTCTGCCGGGGATCTTGAAAAGACCATTACCGGTCCGGTGAAACAGGTTTTCTCCGCCATCGTGAATGGCAATACCCAATTCTACATGACCTTGGAAGGGGACAGCCGGCTCTTTGTGGTTGGTTTGGGACTGAGTCCTGAAACCGTTTTGACCCAGGTAGGCGACGTCGTCACCATATCCTATACCGAAACGACCGGTAAAACCATCGACGCCACGGCGTTCGACAATGCCTCCTATGATTACTAAGAACAGTTCATCTGTTCTTTTTTATACTGACTAGGGTATAATGAAAGTACGTTTATGAGCACCCATTTAATGGTACGCAGTGCCTACTCACTGCTTCAAGGAACCATGAGCATCGAGCGTTTGGTTCTTCAGGCGAAAGCCTTAGGCTATACTTCGGTCGCTTTGACCGATCGTCTGACGATGACCGGTGTCCCGGAATTCATCACGGTCTGTGTCAAGGAAGGACTTCATCCCATCATCGGGGCTGAACTCGATTTTCACTATGAAGACACGGTGTGTCCTTTGATCTGCTTGGCCATTAACCAAGAAGGCTACCATTGGCTGATTCGTCAATCCAGCATTCAAAACACCCTCAAAACACCCTTAAGCCTACGTGATCTGACAGAAGGAAAAGACGGAGTTCATTTTATCCTGCCTTCAGTCAACCCCTATTTTGAATCCGATTTTATGAAACCGGATTCCACAGAGCTCTCTAAGAAAATAGTTGGCCTTAGCGAGCAATTGCCTTTCTTATGGATCGGCATCACCAAACAGGAAAGTGCGTTCTATCAAAAAACCAATGCCTGGATCAAAACGATCCTTCAAAAGGGAATACTGAAAAGCGTGGCTCTGCATCAGGTCTATTATGGACAGGGAACGGATGAAGAACTTTATCAGGTCCTGCGTGCCATCGATCAGCAGATGATGCTGAAAGATGAACGGTTGATCAAAGCCCCTTATCGTTATCTGCTGGATCAGGATGAAATGAAATCCCTCTATGATCAAAAGGATCTTGAACAAAGCGATGTGATCGCGAGATCCTGTCAGGTTTCCATCAATCAGGGCAAAACGACCTTACCGCGATTTGAAACGCCTCTGGGTATTTCCGCTTCACAATATCTGACTCAGTTGTGTCTTCAAGGCCTCAACAAACGCTTGGGCAGCATGATACCGGTTGCCTACAGAACCCGCTTGAAAGAAGAACTGGATGTCATCGTGTCGATGCATTATGAAGACTATTTCCTGATCGTCTGGGATTTTATTCTGTATGCCAAGAAAAACGACATTTATGTCGGACCGGGACGAGGCAGTGCCGCCGGATCCTTGGTGGCCTATTGTCTGGGGATCACCCACGTCGATCCTTTGAAATTCAATCTCTTGTTTGAACGTTTCTTGAATCCGGAACGCATTTCGATGCCCGATATCGATACTGATTTTCCGGATGACCGCCGCGATGAAGTCATCCGCTATGTGACCCAGAAATACGGCCAGAATCATGTCGCTCATATTTCGACTTTTGGGACTTTGGCAGCCAAGCAGGTTTTAAGGGATGTCGGACGGGTCATGGACATCAGTGTCCGTGAGATCGATGGGTTATCCAAGGCCATTCCGCCGATGCTCAAGATCACCTTGAATGAGGCCTATGCAAACAGTGCCCGATTTAAGAATCTGATCGATTCCGATCTGCGTTATACCAAACTCTATCAGCTGGCTTTGGGACTAGAAGGCTTGCCACGTCACATTTCCACCCATGCCGCAGGGGTCGTTTTGTCCGGTATCGATCTCAATGACATCGTGCCTTTGATCAAAGTGGAAGAAGACATGGTTTCCACTCAATACACCATGGAATACCTTGAAGCCTTAGGTCTGATCAAAATGGACTTTTTAGGCTTACGCAATCTGACCATCATCGACCAAGTCGTACACATGATCAAAAAACAGCTCAATGTCGATCTGGAGATCCTCAAGATCCCTCTGGATGATCCCAAAACCTTGGAACTGGTCAGAAAAGTCGATACGGTTGGGATCTTTCAACTGGAGTCCGATGGGATGAAAAACCTGCTGAGACAGATGAAAGCCACCCAATTCGATGACATCGTCGCCACGATCGCTCTGTTTAGACCCGGTCCGATGGAAAACATCCCGACCTACATCAAAGCCAAAGAAAACGCCGCGTCGATCCATTATCTTCATCCTGATCTAAAACCCATCGTAGAGGATACGTACGGGATCTTGATCTATCAGGAACAGATCATGCAGGTGGCTCAGAAAATGGCCGGTTTTACTTTGGGAAGAGCTGATCTCTTGCGTAAAGCCATGGGCAAAAAGGATCCTGAGAAACTGATGGGCCTGAAACAGGAATTCATTCAGGGCTGTCTTAAAAAAGGCTACACCCAAGCTTTGGCCGATGAACTCTATGAACTGGTCTTTAAATTCGCCAATTACGGATTCAACAAATCTCATTCTGTCGCTTATGCGATGATCTCCTATCAGATGGCCTATCTGAAAGCCAACTATCCGACGATGTTTTATGCGGCACTCTTAAGTTCCGTCATCGGGGGAGAACAAAAAACCAGCCAGTATCTGGAAGAAGCCAAGAGCCATGGGGTTGTGATCCTGCCGCCCTCGATCAACGAATCGACCGATGTGTATGAACTCTCAGCCCAAGGGATCCGACTGCCTTTACTCTTGGTCAGAAGCGTCGGAGGCGCAGCTTGCCGCGAGATCCTCAATGAACGCACTTTGGGGCCTTTCAAGAATTTCCATGATTTCATCGCCCGCATCAACACCCGCCGCTTCTCTCGGTCATCGGTGGAAGCTTTGATCGATGCCGGGGCTTTCGATGAATTCGGTTATAACCGCAAATCGCTTTTGGCTTCCTTGGATGAAGCCTATCAATATGCCGATCTGGTCAAGATCGAAGGCAAGGATCAGATCCGCATCGATCTGGGTTTGGTCAATACACCCGACATCATCCGGGTCAAAGAACTGCCTTTAGAAAAAGCCGAACGGGAAAAAGTCGTCTTGGGCTTTTATCTCAGCGATCATCCGCTCTTTCACATCAAAGCGCGTTACCAGGTCACCGGAAACATCCTATCCCTAGAACCCAACAAACGCTCTGTAAAGTTGATTGCGATGATCAAAGCCATCAAGCCGCATCGAACCAAAAAAGGGGACATGATGGCCTTTCTGACCCTCAGTGATGAATCCAGTGAATGCAGCGGGGTATTGATGCCCAATCTGTACAGTGGCATCAATGAGCGCCTAATCAAGGGAAACTTTGTTATGATAGAGGGGCATTGTGAAGAAGAAGGCAGTATCTTCATCAAAAAGATCGAAATCCTGGACAAAGTCGAATAACACAAATTCATGACACAATTCTTGTATACACTTAAAAAGAGGTGAACCATGGCAAAATTACTCATCGTCGACGACGAAATCAACATCCGTAAAGTCGTCAAAGAATACGCATTGGCCAACAACCATGAAGTTGAAGAAGCAGAAAATGGAGCAGAGGCCATCGCTTTGATCACAGACAATGATTATGACGTCGTCATCTTGGACATCATGATGCCCAAGGTGGATGGTTTCAGCGCCTGCCGGGAGATCAAAAGGATCAAGGATGTTCCCATCATCATCTTGTCGGCTCGTCAGGAAGAATATGACAAGCTCTTGGGCTTTGATCTGGGGGTCGATGACTATGTGATCAAGCCTTTCAGTCCCAAAGAACTGATGGCCAGGATCCATGTGGTCATCAGCCGTCACGCCACCAACACAAATCAGATCATGTCCTTTAATGGGCTCTCCATCGATGAAGCCGCCAGAAACGTCTACATCGATACAATCAGAATCAACATGACGCCCAAAGAGTTCGATCTGTTGATCTATCTCATCAAAAACAAAAACATTGCCTTATCCAGGGAAGTCCTGCTTGAAAAAGTGTGGAACTATACCTTTTTCGGCGATGACCGTACCGTGGATACCCACATCAAAATGCTCAGACACAGTCTCAAAGACTATCGTGACTACGTCAAAACCGTGAGAGGGGTTGGATATAAGTTTGAAATTTAATTCCCACAACATCCGTACTCGAACCTGGTTTTATTTCATAACCCTGACTTTGGGTATTTTAGGCATGCTTTGGGTATTTGAAGTTGTTTTACTGAGCGCGACCTATCAGGACATGAAAGTCAATCAGGTCAAGGAAGTCGCCGATAAAGTTGAAAGCGGCATCCTGGGCGATAATTTCACCATGACCATCCAAATCGAAGCCGTCAAGAAGAACGTTTGCGGTTTGGTCTACAACAGTAAAGGCGTTTTACTGTATCAGGTCGATTCTTTGGGCTTAGGCTGTGTGCTCAATGAGAAAGCTCTGGCTTCCAAGACCCAAATCACCACCTACATCGATGATTTGAAAAACGCCGCCAACGGCGAAATGATCATCAAGCTTCAAAATACCGTCAGTGATCAGAACATGCTGCTGTACGGCAGGGAAGTCGACGGTGATTTCGGAAATTATTATGTTTTCCTGAATACACCTTTGGATCCCATCGATTCCACCATTTCGATCCTGACCAATCAGTTTGTCTATGTCACCTTCTTTGTATTCTTATTGGCCACAGTGCTGGCTTTCTATATCGCAAGGCGCCTATCAAGCCCGATCGTTCAGATGCAAAAAGGGGCTTTGAGCTTATCCAAAGGCAATTATGACGTACATTTTGAATCCTCCGAGTTCGAAGAAATCACAGAGTTGGCTAATACTTTGAATCATACCCGGGCAGAACTGAAGAAGATGGATGAACTCAGGCGCGATCTGATTGCCAATGTTTCCCATGACATCAAGACCCCCTTGACCATGATCAAGGCCTATGCAGAGATGATCCGCGATCTGACCGGCAACAATCCGCAGAAACGGGAAGAAAATCTCACCATCATCCTGGAAGAAGTCGATCATCTGGATGCCTTGGTCAAAGACATGACCCAGCTGTCTCAGCTGCAGTCCAATGTCCTCAGTATGAATTTTTCGGATTTCGATTTGGTGGCCTTGACCAACCACATCGTCAAACTGATGGATGCCTTGATCATCTCCAATGGCATCGAAGTCGAATTCCTCACACCCGATGAAGTCATGGTTTACGGAGACAAGATCAAGATCCAACAGGTCATTTTCAACTATATTTCCAACGCGGTCAAATTCATCGGGGAAGATAAGAAACTGATCCTTCAGATCTTGCTGGAAGATGAAGGTGCCCGCTTTGAAGTCACGGATCACGGGGTCGGCATCAAAGAAGAAGACCTCAACCACATTTGGGACCGTTATTACAAGATCGACAAACATCATGCCCGCAACATCAGCGGAACCGGTCTTGGCTTGTCGATTGCCAGTGCGATCCTCAAAGGCCACGGTGCCGAATACGGCGTGCTCAGTAAACTGACTGAGGGGTCGACTTTCTGGTTCATCTTGCCTTATGCCAAGAAAAACAAAAGTGCATGACCGATTACATTCCCCACACAAGCTTGAAACTGATCCAGGACGATGATGCCTTCAAAATGACCTCAGACAGTGTCCATCTGGCAGACTTCATGAAGATCCGTCCCAGTGATACCGTTTTGGATGTCGGCTGCAACAGCGGTGTCTTAAGTTTGGTAGCAGCCACCAAAACAAATAAGGAAGTTATCGGGATCGACATCAATCCGTCCGCGATCGAATTGGCCAAATCCAATGCCTTACTCAATGCGTTGACTCAGCTTGATTTCATTTGCAGCCCGTTTCAATCGTTTGACCATGACCCTTTTGATCTGATCGTATGTAATCCGCCTTACTATAAACAAACGCTAACGCTCAGCCAAGTTCAGGCTCAAGCCCGATTCGATCTGGATCTGACTTTGAATGATCTGGCGATTCATGCCTTCAGGCTCTTGAAGGATAAGGGCCGATTGGTTATAATCATACCTGTTGAACGTTTTCATGATTGGCTCATTTTGGCCCATGAACACCGTTTGACGGTCAAGCGCTGTGCGTTTATTCACCACAGCCAAGACCATCAGGCCAAGACCGTTCTGGTTGAAGCCGTCAAAAACGGGAAGGGGACAATGAAGGTGGACGCACCCATCTTCAATCGATGAACTATGAACGGAACACTCGTTAACGGACTGGCGATCGCCTTAGGCGGTTTCATCGGTCTGTTTTTACAAAAAAGCATCTTTAAAACCATCAGTGATAAGATTTTAAGCGCGATCGGCTTGATCATCCTCGTTTTGGGCCTCAAAGGCGTCATCAATTACGGCAGTACCGATTCGATGGACATCATGATCCTGATCGTGTCGGTTGCTTTAGGCACCTTTTTGGGTGAACTGTGGGATCTGGATGGCATCATCAACCGTTTCGGGTTGTCGATCGAACGGCGCTTTGCCAAAGGCTCTAACGGTCAGTTTGCGCAAGGCTTGATTTCAGCCAGTCTGTTGTTTGCGGTAGGCGCCATGGCCATCATCGGATCCATGGAATCCGGCCTCAATCACAACGAGAGCACCTTATACGCCAAATCCTTACTGGACTTCATTTCGTCGATTGTCTTTGCCTCAACCTTCGGAGTAGGGGTGATCTTCTCTGCCATTCCAGTCGTCTTGTATCAAGGGACGCTGACGGTCTTGTCCGTCTTTGTCCAGCCGGTCCTGATTCAGATCCCGGCCTTGATCCCGGATCTGTCGGCAGTCGGCTCGATCTGCATCATGGCACTGGGTTTCAACATGATCGGATCGACCAAATTCAAAGTCGCCAATCTGCTTCCCGGACTCTTGATTCCCATCTTGATCCGCTGCTTTGTTTACTTTGTGTTTTAAGCTGAATCCGACCCACCGAATTGTTTGACGGATGGGAACGATTATGATAAACTAACTACGTTGTTATCCCTTTTTTGGGATGCAACCGCATGATCAAGGTTCAAGTGCCCTCAAAAGCCACCCGATTCAGCGAGTCTCACACCAAGAAAAGGAGGAAAATTCATGTACGCAGTTATCGAAACCGGCGGAAAACAACTTAAAGTTGAAGTCGGCATGCCCATTTTCGTTGAGAAACTGGAAGTCGCCGCAGGCGATGTCGTTACTTTCGACAAGGTTCTCGTTGTTTCCAACAAGACCACCAAAGTAGGTACCCCTTACGTCAAAGACGCCGTGGTCACCGCTAAAGTCGAAAAGCAAGGCAAAGCCAAGAAGATCATCATCTTCAAGTACAAGTCTAAAAAAGGCTCGACCCGTCGTAAACAAGGTCACCGTCAACCGTATACCAAACTGATCATCGAAACCATCGAAGGTTAATCATGATCAACATCTCCGTTTCGCTTAAAGATGAACACATCGTCAGAATGACTGTAACCGGTCATGCGCAGTCCGCTCGTAAGGGAGAGGATCTTGTGTGTGCTTCCGTCAGCAGCATCACCACCGGCGCTCTAAACGCCCTGGACATTTTGGTCCACGATGCTTGTGAACTGCGCTTAACGAAGGGAAAAGATCCGATCATTGACATTCTTGTCAAAGAAGGACACAATCGGGATGTCCAGCACATCCTCAAAGCAGTTTTAATCCAGTTGAAAACCCTTGAAGAAACTCAAGGTCAATACGTACACATACAGGAGGTGCAATTATGAAATTCATCTTAAATATTCAGTTATTTGCTTCCAAAAAAGGGGTAGGTTCTACCCGTAACGGCCGCGACTCGGAATCCAAACGTCTCGGTGCGAAAAAAGCAGATGGCGAATATGCAAGCGCCGGTTCTATCATTTACCGTCAAAGAGGGACAAAAATCCATCCGGGTACAAACGTTGGCAGAGGCAAGGATGACACCTTGTTCGCCACTGTTTCCGGCGTGGTCAAATTTGAACGCTTAGGAAAAGTCAGAACCAAAGTTTCCGTCTACCCACAAGCATAAAAATCCCTTACGGGATTTTTTTAAAGGAAAAAAATGTTTATAGATCGCGTAAAGATTAAAGTCAGAGCAGGCACGGGCGGAAATGGGATGACCTCCTTCCGACGTGAAAAATACGAGCCTTTAGGTGGACCTTACGGCGGAGACGGCGGAGACGGTGGCAGCATCGTGTTCGAAGTCGATACCAACAAGTCGACTCTTTTAGACTTGCGTTTCAATAAATTGATTGAAGCGGCAGGAGGCGGAAACGGCTCCAATAAGAAATTCCATGGGGCTTCAGGCCAAGACTACATCGTTAAGGTCCCGTTGGGAACCATCATCAAAGACATTAAAAACGACGTCATCATCGCCGATCTGGTGAGAATCGATCAGCGCGTCGTCGTTGCCCAAGGCGGCCGTGGCGGAAGAGGCAATTTCCACTTCAAGACCAGCCGTAATCCGGCTCCCGATTTCAGTGAAAAAGGGGAACCCGGAGAAGAAAAAGAATTGGCCTTAGAATTGAAACTGTTGGCCGATGCCGGTCTGGTTGGTTTTCCTTCCGTCGGCAAGTCGACCTTCTTGTCCGTTGTCTCCAAAGCGACCCCGGAAATCGCAGCGTATCCGTTTACGACCTTGGTGCCCAACTTGGGTGTCGTTCAGGTCGTCGGGGCTGAGTCTTTCGTCATCGCCGATCTGCCCGGACTCATCGAAGGGGCCCATCAAGGCAAAGGCTTAGGCCATGAATTCTTGCGTCACATCGAACGCTGCCGTGTCTTGATCCACATCATCGACATGGGCGCTGAAGACGGACGTGATCCGATCAGTGATTATCAGATCATCAATGATGAACTGAAACAATATCAGTTGCGTTTGACCGAACGTCCTCAAGTCGTGGTCGCCAATAAAATGGATCTGCCCGCCGCCCAGGACAATCTGAAACGCTTTAAGAAAAAGTTTCCCAAGGTTAAGATCTATGAGACCATCACCTTGATTCAGGAAGGGGTCCAACCCGTCTTGTATGAAGTGGCCAAACTGCTGAAGGAAACTCCGGAATTCATTCTCAATGAAACCCAACGCGATGAAATGGTGTATAAGTTCGTCGAACAGGTTCCGTTTACCATTCAGAAAATGGATGATCATACCTGGATCTTACAAGGAGATGACCTTGAACGGGCCTTCGCCATGGCGGATGTCAGTACGGATGCCGGTTCGGTCCGTTTTGCCAGACGGCTCAAGCTCTTGGGCGTCGACTTGGCCTTGCGTAAAGCCGGAGCCAAAGAAGGCGATCTGGTCTACATCAAAGACTTACAATTTGTTTATATGGACTAACTCAGAGTAAAATCTGAGTTTTTTATTGTGATATAATAAAGCCATGATTGCATTCATCAAAGGCGTCATCTTCAGCATCAATCCGGACTACATCACCATCGACGCCCATGGGATCGGATACAGGGTCTATTTTAATCATCCTGAACAAGTTCATCTCAATGAACCGGTTTTTTTGTATACCTATCACTACATCCGTGAAGATGATCAAAGTCTGTACGGGTTTCTTCAATCCAAAGAGCTAGAATTGTTTGAAAAACTGATCAGCGTCAAAGGCTTGGGCTGTAAAACAGCCAACGCCATGATGACCCACAGCACCTATGACCGTCTGGTCATGGCCATTGAACAATCCGATGTGGCATCCTTGAGACAATTGCCGGGCATCGGAGCCAAAACGGCCTCCCAGATCGTCTTGGATCTCAAAGGAAAACTGGTTTCCATTGCCAATAAGGAAATAGTCGTCAATGACAAGATCAAAGATGCGGTTGAAGGACTCAAAGCATTAGGTTATAAAAATGCTGAACTGCAAGGCATTTTAAAAGAACTCAACAGCCATCAGGATTTGCAAACCGAAGACTACATGCGTCAAGCCTTACAGCTGTTGGCCTCGCGTAAAGGGAAATAAATGGAAAGAATCATCTCCGCCGAAATCGAATCCGAAGAAGAGGAACTGAGTTTACGTCCGACGACTTTGGAGGAATACGTGGGTCAAACCCACATCAAAGAAAACCTGAAGGTCTTCATTCAGGCTGCCAGCAAACGTCAGGAAGCCTTGGACCATGTCCTTTTGTATGGGCCGCCGGGCTTAGGCAAGACCACCTTGGCCCACATCCTGGCCCATGAAATGAACACCCACATCAAAGTGACCAGCGGTCCTTCGATCGAACGCAGCGGCGACTTGGCTGCCATACTAAGCACTTTGGAAGCCGGCGATGTCTTGTTTATCGATGAGATCCACCGTTTGCCCAAAATCGTCGAAGAAGTTTTGTATCCGGCCATGGAAGATTATGTCATCGACATCATCGTCGGTAAAGAAGCCTCGGTCCGCTCGATCCGTCTGGATCTGCCGCCTTTTACCTTGGTTGGCGCCACCACCCGCGCCGGCGATCTCAGTGCTCCTTTACGGGATCGTTTCGGGATCGTCTCCAAACTGGATTATTACACCATCGAAGAACTCTCTCAGATCATCAAACGGACCTCTCGCGTCATGGGTTGTCCGATCGAGCCCTTGGCCGTTACCGAACTCGCTCAGCGCAGCCGCGGAACCCCGCGCGTTGCCAATCGGCTCTTTAGAAGAGTCCGTGATTTTGCCCAGGTCCACCATCAGGGCAGCATCACCTTGGAGATCTGTAAAGACTCTTTGGATAAACTGAAAGTCGATGCCTTGGGATTGGATGAAGTGGATCTGCGTTATTTAAGAGGCATCATCGAACGCTTCAAAGGCGGACCGGTCGGTTTAGAAGCACTGGCCAGTTCGATCCAGGAAGAAACCATGACTTTGGAAGACGTCTATGAACCCTACCTGCTTCAGATCGGTTTCATCAACCGGACTCCCAGAGGCCGTGTCGTCACCGAAAAAGCCTACAAACATCTGGGCATTCATCATCAGGACTCTCTGTTTGAACATTAAAACCTCCTTGCGGAGGTTTTTATTTGAAAATGACTTGCTTTAAATCATCGACGGTTTCCAGAAAATAATCGGAATCAAACATGTCCGCCTTAATGGTCGCATTTTGATTGGACCAGCCGGCATACGCAAAATCGACCTTAAGCGCCCGCGCCATCTCTTTGCCTAAGCGCATATCATCCAGTACCAGACATTCCTGAGGCTTCAGGGAGAGTTTATCCAGAATCTGAATCAACGGATAGGGGTTGGGTTTTCGTTGCTGAGGGCCCAGTTCCCAGCCGTAGACAAGATTTGGTTCAAAACCGAAGTGAGTCCGATAATCCCGTTTGATCTCCGTACTTTCAGAATGCGAGACCACGGCAATCAAACCGCCTTGTTTCACATAGGTCTGCAGGATCTCGGTGATCCCGTCAAAAGGAATGGGGGATTGTCGCTGGACATGATCTTTCCAGATCGCATATTCGATTTTCATTTCATCTTGGTCAAAATGATAGACCTCATCACAGATCTTTTCAAAGCCCAATGTATGACACATCGTAATAAAATCATCAAAACTCAGATCTTTCTGAGCGGGTCTTAAAGTCGACAGCGTTTCAAGAAACGCAGGGTAATGGATCGTTTTGGTGGAGTCCACGATCGTATCATCGTGATCCAGGATCAAGCACTTGTAGTTAATCATGGCTCTATTGTATCATTAAGCACTCGAAAACTTAAGCCACTTTTGATATAATCCAACTAGGAGTCCACTATGAAAATCTGTATCGTAACCGGGGGAACCGGAGGCCATATTTATCCGGCAGTGTCTTTGGCTCATGCCTTGAAGGATCAAGATCCGACGCATGAGATCTTTTTTATCGGGAACAGCGACCGTATGGAAGCCGTCGAATTGCCCGCGATGGGGTTTGACTTTGTCGGTTTACCGGCCAAAGGCTTCAACGGCTCTGTCTTTGCGAAGGCGTCAGCCTTAAGTGCCTTGTTTAAAAGCAAAACCATGGCGATCCGGATACTCAAACAAAGAAAGCCCGACATCGTCATCGGGTTTGGCGGCTATGTCTGCGTACCGGTCTTACAAGCGGCGTTTTCACTACACATCAAAACGATGCTTCATGAACAGAATTCGATCGTTGGTAAAGCCAATCGGGTCCTGATGGGCAAAGTCGATGCGATCGTGTGTGCCTATGAAGCCAATCTTTCGGTCTTTCCGAAAAACAAGACTCGGCTTTTAGGCAATCCGCGCACCTATGAAATCAAACACCATCATACTGTGGTGAATCTTCATAAAACTTATCATCTTGACCCAAAACTACCGACGGTGTTGATCGTCATGGGTTCCTTGGGTTCAGAATCGGTCAACCTTTTCCTGCCTGAAGCCCTTAGAAAATTCAGTGAAGCACAGATCCAAGTCATCATGGTGACCGGAAAGCGCCATTATGACGGTTTCTTATCCAAAGTCCCTGACATGAAACACATCGTGATCACGCCTTATGTCGATCAAGTGGCCCTGATGCCGCAGATCGATGTGATGGTATGCAGGGGAGGGGCCACCACGGCAGCCGAACTGACGGTCTTACAGACGCCTTCCATCATCATTCCCAGTCCCTATGTCCCCAACAATCACCAGTATCACAATGCCAAAGCCCTTTTTGATGTCCAGGCTAGTGCTTTGATCGAAGAGAAGGATCTCAATGCTGAGGTCCTGTTTGAGCGCGTGAGCGCCTTAGTCAACGATCCGATCGCCCGTGACCACATGAAAAAACAAGCCAAGACCTTAGCCAAAGCCGATGCGGCTGAAGCCATGATCGCATGGATCAAGGAACTGGTCCATGAATAAACAACGCTTGACTCCGTTTGAATCGCTTGATCAAGACCCTTTTAATCCACAAGTCCAGTCGGTCGATGCGATGATTGCCAAACGGAAAGCGTTCAACAAGCTGGTCAATCGAAACCGATGGCTTAAACGGCTGGCTTTTTTTCTGCTGACTTGTGCCTTGGCTTTTTTATCTTATGCCTACATCGTGACCCCGATGAGCACGGTCAACCGGATCGAAATCAGCGGGAACCATCTGTTGAGCAAACAGGAACTGCTGGAAAGCTTGCAGGTCAATCTCAAGAGTCCTTTATATCAACTGGATCTCATGACACTCAACAGTGCGCTTCGCAAGATCGATCTGGTCGAAACAGGCCAAGTCAGTTTACAAGCTCACAACACGATCAAGATCGAACTGACAGAAAAAAGAGGGGTGGCTTTCATCTTAACGGCTCAAGGCACGATCATGCTGACGGAAAAGGCGGAGTTTATTACGATGACGCCTGGCCGTCTATTGATGAACATGAATCTTCCTTTGATCATCAATATGGAAGAAACAGCGGATCTGGAAGCGCTCGCCTTGGTTTTGGGTACCCTAAATGATGAAATTTTGGTGAATATTTCAGAAATACACAAAGAACGGGTCGCTTATAATGAAGTTCAGTTACGGCTCATGATGCAAGATAAAAACACGGTTTTTGCCCCGCTTTCGGCATTAACGGCCTTGGATAAGTATCTGCAAGTGGTTAAAATGACCAACGAGAAGAACAGTTGTTTCACGATCGCCGACATCAGTTTCAGTTTGGTTAAACAAGCCTGTCCGACGTATTAATATTTACAAGAAGGGGTTTATGCTATATTATACATAAGGCTAAGGAGCGTTATTATGTCCATTCAAAAAGAAACAGACTTGGGAAGTATAAAGATTTCCGAAGATGCCATTGCCACATTAGCGGGCGGAGTCGTTACGGAAAGTTATGGTGTCGTCGGTATGGCTTCACAAAAATTGCTGAAAGACGGGTTAGCTGAACTGTTGGGCAAAGAGAACTATACAAAGGGCATTGTCGTCAGAGAAACAGACAAACAATTAGAACTGGATCTTTTCATCATCGTCGGCTACGGAGTCAAAATCACCGAAGTCGTTTATGAAGTCCAGAAAAAAGTTAAGTATGTCTTGGAAAAAACGCTTGAAGTGAAATTCAAAGCCGTGAATGTCTACGTCCAGGGAGTCAGGGTCATCTCGTAAAGCTCATGGAAAAACTCAACGGTAACAAATTCAAAGCCATGTTGGTCAGCGGGGCCAACAATCTTAGTAATCATCATCGAGAAATCGATGCTTTAAATGTTTTCCCGGTTCCGGACGGAGATACCGGCACCAACATGAACCTGACCTTTTCGGCCGGGGTCAAAGAAGCGCAGTCTCATCCAAGCACTTCTGTCGGTGAAATCGCCAAAACCTTATCCAAAGGCTTGCTGATGGGGGCCAGAGGCAACTCCGGGGTCATCCTGTCTCAGATCTTCAGAGGCTTTTACCAAAGCGTCGAAGGCAAGACGGAACTCGAAGCGTCTGATTTTGCCCATGCCTTTGTCAGAGGCACGGAAATTGCGTATAAAGCGGTTATGCGACCGGTCGAAGGAACCATCCTGACGGTCTTGCGTGAAAGTGCCAATGAAACCGTGGCCTATGTTGAAGCCAATCAATCCAAAAACATCATCGATGTTTTGGATTACATGATCAAGCGGGCCAAGATCTCCCTTGAAAATACCCCGAATCTCTTGCCTGTCCTGAAGGAAGTCGGTGTCGTTGACAGCGGCGGGGCCGGTTATGTGGTCGTCCTTGAAGGCTTCTTCTCAGAACTCAGCGGCTTGCCGATTGAACTGAGCGAAGATACCGGAGAGATCGAAGGGGTTCAATCCAAACTGGAAAATGATGAATTCGGGTATTGTACAGAAATCATCATCCGTTTGAATTCCGAAGTCATCAACGACTTCTCGGAAAATCATCTGCGCGAACAACTGGAAGACCTCGGTAATTCGATCGTCGTCGTTCAAGACGAAGAAATCGTCAAGGTCCATGTCCATACCTTAAGCCCAGGCGATGTATTGAATTTGGGTCAAGCCTATGGCGAACTCTTGAAAATCAAATCCGACAACATGCAGTTACAGCATGAACATGCCTCGACTTTGGTCGAAATGCCCAAGCCCAAAAAGAAATATGCCCTGATCGCGGTCGCTTCTGGCGAAGGCTTATCCCGTTTGTTCAAACAGGATTACCGTGTCGATCTGGTCATCAGCGGCGGACAGACGATGAATCCGGCCACGGAAGACTTCGTTGAAGCCATCAAATCGCTCAATGCTGAACACATCTTCATCTTACCCAACAACTCCAACATCATCTTGGCTGCCCAACAGGCAGAATCCTTGATGGATGATCTCGATGTTCATGTCATCCCGACCAAGAGCATTCCGCAAGGCCTATCCGCCTGCGTCATGTTCAATCCTCAGGTCGATGTCAATGAAAACATCGCTGAAATGACCGAGGCCTTCAAGCATGTCAAGACCGGCTTGGTCACTTATGCCATCAAAGACAGCAGCATGGATGGGGTCACCATCAATGCCAATGACTTCATGGGCATCCTGGATAAAGCCATCGTCGTGTCTGTCCCTTCCAAATCAGAAGCGGCCAAACGCTTGATGGATCAACTGGTCACCTCTGAAGATGGTTTGATCACCTTGATCGTTGGCGAAGACGTCAATGACGAAGAACAGGATGAATTGGTTGCCTACATCACTGAGCATTTCGATGCTTGCGAATTGGAAGTCCATAAAGGACATCAACCGGTTTATTCGTATATTATCGGTGTTGAATAAAGGGCTTCGGCCCTTTTCTTTTATGGGAAATCTGAACGTACTGGGGCTTGGCCCTAAACTCATCGAGAAACTCCATCAAAGCCAACTGGACAGTTTGGAATCTTTGCTACGTCATTATCCCAGCCGTTATGAGACCATAGAAGAGATCCCGTTTTCGAATTGGAAAAAGGGAGACCGCATCGCTTTAGAAGGCCAAATCATTCAGCCGGTCAAAACGACCCGCATCCGCGGAAAACTGACCGTGACCCGCTTCATGTTTCAAAGCAGCCAAGGGCTTTTCACCGTCAGCATTTTCAATCGTCCCTGGATATCCAACATCACTGGCATCATGACCTTGATCGGCAAGTATGAAGGTGAACATTCAATCACGGTCTTACAATACAAAGGTGCTCCTTTAAAAGCCATGGTGGGGATCCATCCTGTCTATCGGGTCTCGCGTGATCTGACTCAGATCGAGCTTCAAAAAGCCATCGACAAAGCCCTGAGTTTACGCGAACTGGCGCTCATCAAGGAATTTCCTGCTGATTTGAAAGAGAAATATCGCCTGTTGCCGATCCGGCAAGCCCTCAAATGGATCCATCATCCCAGCCAAGCGGAAGAACTCAAACAAGCCGTCAGAACCCTAAAGTATGAAGAATTCTTGCGCTTTCAGACGAAACTGCAGTTTGACCGCTATGAAAACATCGAAGTCCAAACCGGCAAGATGAAACTGTTTGACCGCAGGGTCATCGAAGCCTGGATGCCGCATCTGCCTTTTACCTTGACAACGGCTCAAAAGAAAGTCCTGAATGAAGTCCTGGATGACTTACAGTCGACCAAACGCATGTATCGCTTGTTGCAGGGGGATGTCGGCAGCGGCAAGACCGTCATCGCCGGCTTGGCGGTTTACGCGACCCATCTGGCCCATTTTCAAAGTGCCGTGCTTGTTCCTACTGAAATCCTGGCCAAGCAGCACTATACGACTTTGAAATCCTATTTGCCTGCGTCTATCAAAATCGAAGTCCTGTATGCTTCCTTGCCTGCCAAAGTCAAAAAAGAGATCCTAGAAAGGGTGGCCAACCATGAGATCGATGTTTTGGTAGGGACCCATGCCTTGATATCGGAAGAAGTGATTTTTGACAATTGCGGACTGGTCGTGGCGGATGAGCAGCATCGTTTTGGGGTCAATCAGCGCCGTTTGTTGAGCGCCAAAGGGGAGAAGGTCGATTTTCTGCTGATGACGGCGACCCCGATCCCCAGAACGATGGCCAACGTTTTGTTTGGCGATCTGGAGATCTCAACGATCGACAATTACCATGCCTCCAAACAAAAGGTTCATACGACCCTGATTCAGGATCTGGATTTGAATATGCTGATTCCGAACCTCAAAGCATTCATCGCCCAAAACCAACAAATCTACGTGGTCTGTCCGGCTATTGAATCCGACAGTGAATTGGAACTCAATGACGTCACTTCGGTTACAAAAAAACTGCAGAAACTGTTGCCTAAAGACATCACCATCGATATCCTCCACGGTAAACTCAGCACCGAACAAAAAGAAGCGGTATTGACCCGTTTCTATGCCGCGCAAACTCAGATTTTAGTGACGACGACTGTCATCGAAGTCGGGGTCAACGTGCCTACCGCCAACATCATGGTCATTTATGATGCGGATCGATTCGGTCTCAGTCAGCTTCATCAGCTGCGTGGCAGGGTAGGACGAGGGACTGATGAAGGCCATTGTTTCCTGCTGACTGAAAGCGAAGAGGAAACGACTCTGGAAAGAATGAACGTCCTGCTTCAAAGCTCGGACGGCTTCATCATCGCTGAAAAAGATCTTGAACTCAGAGGCCCTGGAGAAATTTTCGGTTTGAAACAAAGCGGGATTCCCAGTTTTCTGATCGCCAATGTCGTACTGGACCAAAACATCCTTATGACGGCTTTAGGCGATGCGAAAATGATGATCACCAAGCAGAAAGATCCGCTCTATCAGGCTTGGATCGAAGACTGTCTGCTTGAACACAGCACCCAACTGCTGGATTAAGATGGTATAATTAAAGACATGAAAAACTTACAGGAATGGCTTATTGCCCATCACATCCCTCTGCAGGATTCAGCCTTGATCGAACGGGCTTTTATCCACAGTTCTTATCTCAATGAACACCCCGAAGTCGACAGTGAGGACAATCAGCGCCTTGAATTCATGGGCGACGCAGTCCTTCAATTGTGGAGTGCCCATTATCTTTATGACCGCCGTCCTGTTTTGTCAGAAGGGCAGATGACCAAGATGCGCGCGTCCTTGGTCAACGAAACCAGCTTATCCAAAATGGCGATCTTATTGGGACTCAACGATTATTTGAAACTGGGCCAAGGCGAGATCCGTGAAAACGGCATTGAAAAACCCTCGATCGTGGCCGATATGTTTGAATCGTTCTTAGGCGCACTCTATCTTGAACTGGGTTTTGAACCGATCGATGCCTTGTTAAGAAGCATCATCGACAGTATGGAACTTTCTGAGAAACATCAAAACGATGACTATAAGACCCGCTTGCAGGAGTTTGTCCAAGCCGATGACAAGCGATCGATTGAATACATCCTGGTTTCCGAAAGCGGACCTTCTCATGATCGTCGCTTTGAAATGGCCGTGGCCATTGACAAAATGATCTTTGGCAAGGGCAGCGGAAACTCGAAGAAAAAAGCGGAACAGGCTGCCGCGAAAGAAGCCTTAGAAAAGTTGGTACGTTAATGAACGATGCTTTATTCCATGAACAAAATGGTTATACTTACGAGGAAGCTGTCCTTGAAGCCCGCCGTTGTTTGAACTGTAAACACCAGCCTTGTGTGGATGGCTGTGTGGCCCATATGAATATCCCAGGCATGATTCAAGCCTTTTTACGCGGTGAAGGCGAAGAAGCCAAAGGCATTTCTTCTTCTTTTAATGATTTTTCCGAAATCTGCGGAAGGGTCTGTTATCAAGAGATCCAATGTCAGGGCAGCTGTGTCTACAATAAACTGGGCAAGCCCATCCAAATCGGCAAACTGGAACGTTTCATTTCAGATACCTATGAATTACCGTTAAAACCCGAAGCGAAAGCCCAGGGCCACATCGCCATCATCGGCAGTGGTCCGGCCGGATTGGCCTGTGCTTTTGACTGTGCCAAAGCCGGTCTCAAGGTTTCCGTATACGATAAAAATGATGAAATCGGCGGTGTCTTGCGTTATGGGATTCCGGCCTATCGTTTGCCTAAGAAGATCCTGGACAGACGCATCAAAGAACTGACGAAACTCGGAGTACAGTTTCACCTCAGCGAAAGCATCAATGATGCGAAGCGCTATGAAAACCTTTTGTTTAAATATGATGCTTTGCTGATTGCGGTGGGCTCACCCGAAATCAACACGATCAAAGCAGAAGGCTCAGATCATCCTTTGGTCATCGGTTGGGATACCTTCTTAAAGACCGTCAATGCCGGCGCTCAAGCTTTTGAAGCAAACTACAATGATGTAAAAAACATCTTGGTCATCGGCGGCGGAAACGTGGCTATGGATGTTGCCAAGAGTGCAGCCTTGATGAACCGCAAGGTCGATCTGATTTATCGCAGAACCATCCCGATGATGCCGGCTCGAAAAATCGAAATCGATGATATTTTGGAACACAAAGTCGTGATCCACGAGCTGCGTGATCCGATCAGAGTCAGTGCCAACGGAAACCAGTTGGACGTGGTGTGCAAAAAAACCAAACTGGAAATCTCTGAAGAGAACCCAAGAGGCATCATCGTCGATGATGAAGGTTTTGAAACCTTCTCGACCGATCTTTTTGTGTTAGCCATCGGATCCGGCAATCAGGCTCAGGCCGTTTTGGGCTTATCGATGGATGAGTCCAACAAGATCCTGGTCAATGACAAGCAAGAAACCTCCGTGCCTTTTGTTTTTGCGGCAGGGGATGCGGTCACCGGTCCTAAGACGGTTGTCCATGCCTTGTCTTCAGGAAAACGTGCAGCGAAAGCGATCATTGCTGCTTTGTCTCATGAGTAGCACCCCCTTCATTTCAATCATCGACAAACTGAATTTCACGACCTTTGAACGTGAATTCTTTATTGATTCGAGTTATGAGGCACCGGTCCTTGATCTCACCAGCAACACCCTGGTCATCAAAGTGAAATTGAAAAGAGCGTTGCCTTTTTCTTTGTATACCCGCTTAAATGAAAAAATGGCAGAGAAACTCAACGCCAAAGTGTCGATGCACATCGAAGTTGAAGAACCAGATCTGGAAACCAAAGATAACATCGCCTACATTCGTCATGTCTTGGCCATGCATCTCAGCGAAGACAAGATCAAACAGATCCTGATCACCGTCGAAAATGATGCGGTCATTTTCTTGGTAGAAAACGATGAGGTTCAGGATACGCTGTTGAACGTGATCCAAGCCTTTCAATCGGAATTGTCCCGTTGTGGACTACGCTTAAAGAGCCTGGTCAAACAAAGAGAAAAGAGTCAGGCACAGAGTGCTGATGAAGTTCAGGTCGTCATTGAAAAGAGAAAAGAACCCGTTCAAACGGCCTATAAACGCAAATCGATGCAGGAAGCGCCGATCGTAGCGATCGCCGATCTGTATGAAGGCCAGCGTGAAGTCAGGATCAGAGGCCGTATCTTCAACATCGAAAGCCAAATGATCAAAGGCAATACGGTTCAGCGCATGAGTGTTTACGTTCATGACGAAAGCGATGCGATCACCTTTACTGTGTTTAACGAGAAGGATGAAGATCGTCTCAAATATGCCAAACTCAATATCGGCAATCATCTCTTGCTGTTTGGGGATGTGAAATCAGATTCCAAAAGCGAATTGATTTTTTCTGTCAGACAGTTTGAAGAAATCGAAGACTGGATGTTCATCGATGATTTCTCCGAACAGAAGCGGGTCGAACTCCATGCCCATACCAAGATGTCTGAAATGGACGGGGTTGCCGACATTGAAGCATACCTGGATAAAGCCTTTAAATGGGGCCATGAAGCCTTTGCGGTAACCGATCATTTTACCGTTCAGTCTTTCCCGAAAGCCCAACGTAAAGTCAAAGCCTTACTGAAGAATTATCCCAACCGTAAATTTAAAATGATCTATGGCTGTGAAATGAGCATGTCTGAGGATATGCTGACCGCCGTTACGAATCCGAAACAACAAAACCTGATGGATGGTGAATATGTCTTGTTTGATCTGGAGACCACCGGTCTTTCCAATGAATACGACCGCATCATTGAATTCGGAGCCGTCAAAGTCAAACAAGGTCTGATCCTGGAACGGATGCAGATGTTTGTCAAAGCCCCGGTCAAACTGAGCCCGTTCATCCTTGAAAAGACCAACATCAAACAAAGCGATGTCGACCATGCTCAACCCGAGGAGACCCATCTGCAGACTTGGCTGGCGTTCTTCAAGGATGCCATTTTGGTGGCGCATAATGCCAATTTTGACATCGGTTTCATCAATGCAGCCTTAAAAAGAGCCGGGTTGCCCGATCTGACCAATACAGTCATCGATACCTTGGCTTTGTCTAAATTGCTGATCGATGACAAACGGACGTATCGTTTGGGCAACATCGCCAAACACTATAAGATCACGTATGATGATGTTACGGCACATCGCGCCGACTATGATGCTGAGATCCTGAAGGATGTTTTTGCAAAGCTCTTGGAAGATGCCATCAGCAGAAGCTGCTTGATCACAGATGACCTCAACGGACTCAATCGCCTCAGCAGTTACACCAAATCCATGGGAAAACACGTCATCTTGCTGGCCAAAAACCCGGATGGCTTAAAAGATTTGTTTCAACTGGTGACCATTGCCCATACCCAACGCATGAGCGAGGACGCCAAAAACGAAGAATCCACGGTTGAACCGCGTCTGATCCGCTCTGACATCAATCAGTACCGTCATGATATTTTGGTCGGCTCAGCGTGTTATAACGGCGAGATTTTCGAAATCGCCATGAACCGCAATCAGGAAGAATTGGAAGACGCCCTGACTTTTTATGATTACGTCGAAGTCCAACCCTTAGGCAACTATCAGCCTTTGGTCGATAACGGGGTTGTTCCGTCAGTGGAACGCTTAAAGGCTATTTTGCTGAAAATCATCGAAACGTCGGAAAAGTTGAATATCCCAGTCGTAGCGACAGGGGATGCGCATTATCTCAATCCGGCCGATAAAATCTTCAGAGACATCTACATCAACTCCAAAGGTACCGGTAAATCGCGTCATCCTTTGTATCTTTACAATGCGGAAAGACGGCAGAAATCATCGTCACCCAACCAGCATTTCCGGTCGACGGACGACATGCTGGATCAATTCTCCTTTTTAGGCGCATCCAAAGCATTTGAACTGGTCGTCTTGAACACCAACCTGATTGCCAACCGCCTGGAACCGATTTATCCGATCAAAAATGAACTGTATACACCCAGCATTGAACATGCTCAGGAAAACCTGCAAGAAGTCGTATATTCTACCGCCAAGGCCATGTATGGCGATCCCTTACCTAAAATTGTCAAGGATCGAGTAGAAAAAGAACTGAACTCCATCAACACGCACGGGTTTGCGGTCATTTACTACATTGCCCATCTCTTGGTCAAGAAATCGCTGGATGACGGCTACATTGTCGGATCCCGCGGATCCGTCGGATCATCGCTGGTAGCGACCCTCAGTAAGATCACCGAAGTCAATCCTTTACCGCCGCACTATGTGTGCCCCAGTTGTCATCACAATGAATTCTTCACGGACGGTTCCGTCGACAGCGGCTATGATTTGCCCGATAAACTGTGTCCAAAATGCAACGAAGTCATGCGTCACGACGGACAAGACATCCCGTTTGAAACCTTCTTGGGTTTTGAAGGCGATAAAGTTCCGGATATCGATCTGAATTTCTCGTCTGAATATCAAGAGTATGCCCATGCCTACACCAAGGTACTCTTTGGAGACAAACACGTCTATCGTGCCGGTACGATTTCCACCGTCGCCGAAAAGACAGCCTATGGCTATGTCAAAGGCTACATGGAAGAGAAGAACATCACCACCCCGTTCAAAAACGCTTATAAAGCGTATTTGGCCAAAGGCTGCGAAGGGGTCAAACGGACCTCAGGTCAGCATCCCGGCGGAATCATCGTCATTCCGCAGGATATGGATGTCCATGACTTTACCCCGGTCAATTATCCTGCCAATAAGCTCAATGCCGATTGGCTGACGACCCATTTTGAATTCGGAGACATCCATGATAATGTCCTGAAACTGGATATCCTGGGCCATGTCGATCCCTCAGCGATGAAAATGCTGGAACGGATCACCAAGATCCCGGTCGATTCGATCCCGATGAATGATGAAGAGACCATCTCTTTGTTTAAATCCAACAAAGCCCTCAATGCCGACGAAAGTTATGATGAAAAAACAGGCGCTGTCGGATTGCCTGAATTTGGCACCTCTTTTGTCAGACAGATCCTGAATTCGACTCAGCCTGCCAAATTTTCCGATCTGGTCAAGATTTCCGGCTTATCTCACGGAACCGATGTTTGGCTCAACAACGCCAAAAATCTGATCGAGTCCAGAGTCACCACGTTTGAAGATGTCATCGGTTGCCGAGACGACATCATGCTGTATCTGATCCATAAAGGACTCCCATCCAAAGCGGCTTTCGACATCATGGAAGCCGTCCGAAAAGGGAAGGGCCTCAAAGATGAACAGAAAACCATGCTGGCCAACTTTAAAGTACCGCAGTGGTACGTTGATTCCTGTCAGCGCATCAAATACCTGTTCCCCAAAGCCCATGCGGTTGCCTATGTTTTGATGGCAGTGCGGGTGGCTTGGTTCAAAGTCCATTATCCGCTTCATTATTATGCCGTGTATTTCACTTTACGATGCTCATCGTATGAATACGAGACGATGGTGAAACCGACCCGGGTAGTACGGGCTCGCTTGCTCAACATCCAACAGCGCCTCAATGACATGAACCTGAAGAAAGATGTCTCCTCCAAAGAAGTCGATCTCATTTCTACCCTTGAAGCCGTCTATGAAATGAACAGCCGCGGCTACAAGATCGCCCCGTTGGATCTTCTGCGTTCCCATGCGACCGAGTTCATCCTTCATCCCGAGGATCCCACCGCCTTGATCCCGCCTTTTGTCATTCTGGATGGCTTAGGTGAAAATGTCGCCAAATCGATCATCGAAGCCCGTCAGATCAAAGCCTTCATCTCCAAGGAAGACTTACAGAAACGCACCCTCATCAACAACACTCAAATCAACCGTTTTGAGGATCTGGGCTTATTGGACGGCTTGGATGACAAAAATCAAATGAGTCTGTTTTAACTTGATTATTTTGAATAAATCGAGTATAGTTATGGCGTATCTTAATTAGGGAGTGGTTCTTGCCACTCCTTCATTATTGTTTAAGGAGGTTTATGGAACTTCGAACCATCGAAAATCTGATTTCACCACTGCTGCTTGAAGCCAAAGTCCGTTTAGTCGAACTGAAATGGCTGACTGACCAAAAGACACGCATCTTACAGATCGCGATCATGCATCCGGACGGATCCATGGATCTTGAGACGTGCTCAGAAGTATCCGCAAAGATCTCAGATCTACTCGATACGACTGAACTCAGTGACACCGAGTACTACTTGGAAGTCTGCTCTCCGGGCGCCGAAAGGCAACTGAAAGGCACCCAAGACATACAACTGGCCATCGGCGGCAATGTCCATCTGACCGTGATCCATCCGATCGAAAAGAGCCTTGAACATGAAGGCATCTTGCTGGATTATGACGGAACACTCGGACATCTGGAAATCACCCATAAGACCCGTAAAAAAATCATCGAGTTTACCGCAGACAATCTGCTTAAAATACGCTTGGCCGTAAAATTATGAGGAGCACCCATGAACGTTAAAGAATTTATCGAAGCCTTAGCCGGTATCGAAAACAGAAAATTACCCAAAGAAGTCGTTGTTGATGCTTTGAAAGAAGCCCTCAGCAAAGCTTACAAAAAACACATCGAAATTCCGGATGCCTTGGTCAAAGTCGACATCGACGAAAAGACGGGTGAACTGAATGTCTACCAACAATACACCGTGGTCGAAGAAGTCGATGATGATGAATTGGAAATCTCACTGGCCGATGCCCAAAAGCGCAATCCCGACATTCAATTGGGCGAGTTGTACGATGTCAAGAAATCCATCGATGATCTGGGCCGTGCCGCTGCCATTTTAGCCAAGAACGTCCTTAAACAAAAAATCAGAGAAGCGGAAAAACAATCCGTTTATGATGAATACATCGACAAGAAGGATGAAATGGTCATCGGGATCATTGAATCCGTCGAAGAAAAATTCGTCGTCGTCAATTTGGGCAAGACCTTGGCCATGATGCCTAAGGCCGCTCAGATTCCGGGCGAAAACTACAAAGAAGGCCAAAAGATCCGTTTGGTCATCACCGAAGTCACCAAAGAAACCAAAGGCGCGCAAGTCTTGGTCTCCAGAGCGGATGCCAAACTGGTCAAACGCCTGTTTGAAAAAGAAGTGCCTGAAATCTATCAGGGCATCGTAGAAATCAAAGCCATTGCCCGTGAAGCCGGAGAACGCACCAAAATGGCCGTTCACTCCAAGCGTCCTGATGTCGATGCGATCGGGGCCTGTATCGGTCCGCGCGGTTCCCGCGTTCAGGTCGTCATTGGCGAACTCGGCACAGAAAAAATCGATATTTTTGAATGGTCTGAAAACACCGTTGAACTGATCAAGAACTCATTGAGTCCGGCTCAAATCATCGGCGTCCTGCAAACTCGTGAAAAGAAAGGCCTCTTGGTCGTCGTTGAAGACAATCAATTGTCTTTGGCCATCGGTAAAAAAGGCAAGAATGCCCGTTTGGCGGTCAGATTGACCGGACAGCGGATCGACATCAAATCCCGTACTGAAATGGATAAACTGGATTACGACTGGAAAGCCGCCATCCAAGATTACTCCTTTGAAGTACAGGCTGCCATCCTTGAAAAAGCAGCGAAGAAAGCCGAAGAAGAACGCGCCAAACAACGCGCAGAAGCTGAAGCGGCGGCTGCCGAAAGAGCGGCTCTAGCTCCGATCGAAGAAGTGGTTGAAGCCCCTGTTGAAGTCAAAGACGAAATCGTCGAAGCACCTCAGCCGGTCAAAGTCAGAAAAGTCAAGAAACCGCTGGAACGCAAGACCGAATATGTGTCTAAGTTTGAAACTTTAGCCGATGCGGCCAAACCGGTCGAGAAGAAAGAAGTCATCGTCAAGCGCAGACCTTCCAAGAAAGAAGAGGAAGAACGTAAACTGCGTTCTGCCGATATCCGTAAAGACAAAGATTACGAAATCAAGATTGAATACACGGCTGAAGAACTGGCTGAAATCGAAAAGCAGAATGCTCAGGCAGAACCGGTATTTGAAGAGGACATCGATTACGATCAGTACGATGAATTCTACGAAGACGAAGAATAAACGAAAGAAGGTGGCGTGTGAAAAAGATTCCCATGCGGCGCTGTGTGGCTACCCAAGTCCAAGTGCCTAAAAAGGAACTACTGCGGATCGTGCGAAGCCCTGAGGGGGTCGTTCATGTCGATCTCAGCGGCAGAGCCAACGGTCGGGGTGCTTATCTGGCTAAAACCAAAGAAGCATTGGAACTCGCCAAAAAGAAAGGCGCTTTGGCTCGTGCTTTAGAGTGCGAGATTCCGTTGAGCGTCTACGACGAGATCGAAAGGATCATCAGTGAATAGCAGCAGTCTTCAGTTTTTAGGCCTGGTCAAAAAAGCCGGCGCCATCGTATACGGCGATGCCCTCATGGAGGCCATCCGCACCAAAAGCGTATATCTGGTCATTTTGAGCGAACGCGCCTCAGAACGAACCAAAAAGCAGATCAAAGACAAGTGTGCTTTCTATCAGATCAGGTTGTTTGAAGACATTCCGGAAGCCGTCTTTACCGACATCAAAGGTAAGACGATCGCTGCGTTTGGCATCGACAATCAGAAAATGGCAAGTAAAATTGTGCGCGATGAAAAGAGGTAAAGAATATGGCAAACAGACCACAGAGAAGAAATTTTAAGAGTTCAGCCAACACCAAGGCACCCCTACGTGTCAAACAAGAAGCAGTGACCTCAATCGTTTACGAAGAGGGGATCACTGTCCATCATTTGGCCGATAAGATCAATAAGCAGTCCAGTGACATCATCAAACTCTTGTTTCTTTTAGGCAAGATCGTCACGATCAACACCAGCTTAGACGAAGAAACCATTCAGTTGGTATGTATGGAATACAACATCGAAGCCAAGAAAGAAGTCATCGTCGATAAAGACTCTTTGGAAGAAGATGTTTTGGAAAACGAAGTCTTGGTCGAACGCGCACCGGTCGTGACCATCATGGGCCATGTCGATCACGGGAAAACCACCTTGCTCGATACCATTCGTAAAACCAAAGTCGTTGAAGGCGAATTCGGCGGGATCACCCAGCATATCGGGGCCTATCAAGTCATCGTCAACGGACGCAAAGTCACTTTCCTGGATACCCCGGGTCACGAAGCGTTTACGTCAATGCGTGCCCGCGGTGCCAAAGTCACCGATATCTCGATCATCGTCGTGGCGGCGGATGACGGGGTCATGCCTCAAACCAAGGAAGCCGTGGATCATGCGAAAGCAGCCGGCTGTCCGATCATCGTCGCCATCAATAAAATCGATAAACCAGGCGCTAATTTCGAGCGCATCTATAACCAATTGGCCGATCTGGGCTTGACTCCTGAAGAATGGGGCGGAGAAACGATCTTCGTCAAATGTTCAGCCAAGACCGGTGAAGGCATTACGACCCTTTTGGAGACGATTCTGATTGTCGCTGATGTCAATGAACTCAAAGCCAATCCGAAGCGCTTAGCCTCCGGAACGGTCATTGAAGCCAAATTGGACAAGGGTAGAGGACCGGTAACGACTGTTTTGGTTCAAAACGGGACCTTAAGGACCGGTGACATCTTGGTTGCCGGAGCCAGTTTCGGTAAAGTCAGACGCATGTCGGATGACAAAGGCCGCGAAATCAAAGAAGCCTTGCCTTCGACTCCGGTCGAAATCATCGGCTTAAGCGAAGTTCCGGTCGCCGGAGACATCTTCAAGGCTTTCGACAATGAAAAGAAAGCCCGTGAAGTGGCTGACCATCGCTCACAGATCAAGATCGAATCCGAACGCAGAAGTTCATCTGCCGTTTCTTTGGAGGAACTCTCCAAGCGCGTCGAAGACGGTTTGGTCCAGGAAATCCAGGTCATCGTCAAAGCGGACGTTCAAGGATCTGCCGAAGCCGTCAGACAGGCTTTGGAAAGAATGGAGATTGGTAACGTCAAAATCAACGTAATCCGTTCCACCGTCGGGGCCATCACCGAATCCGACGTCATGCTGGCTTCTGCTTCACACGCCATCATCATCGGGTTCAATGTCCGTCCTAATGCCGACATCCGTAAAAAAGCGGAAGAAGAAGGCATTGAAATCCGTCTGCATAACATCATCTATAAAGTCATCGAAGAACTCGAATCCGCCATGAAAGGCATGTTGGCTCCGGTCTACAAAGAAGAAGTCTTGGGCCAAGCTACCGTCAGACAGACCTTCAAGGTCTCCAAAGTCGGTACGATTGCCGGCTGTATGGTCACTGACGGTAAGATCACCCGTAATGCCAAAGTCCGTGTCATCCGAGACGGCAAAGTTGTTTATACCAGCGCCATCAGTTCACTCAAACGTTTCCAAAACGATGCGAAAGAAGTGACTGCCGGGTATGAATGCGGCATCACGATCGACAACTTCAATGATTTGAAGGAAAACGACCTGATCGAAGCGTATGACGACAAGATCGTCGTAGAGGAATAATATGGGCATCAAACACCAGAGAATCGGTTCGCTGATCGTCAAAGAGATATCACAGATGATCCAGACGGAGATGGACGACCCCAAAGTCGGATTCGTCACCATCCTGGACTGTGAAGTCACCAACGATTATTCCTATGCGAAGGTGTTTGTGACTTTCCTGGGTTCCGGCAACAATGAGGAACGACTGGAAGCCCTCAGCAAGCACTCTAAGTATTTCAGAATGGAATTGGGAAGACGAATCATGATCCGCAAGATCCCTGAAATCGTCTTCGTCATTGATGCCACCTATGAAAAGGGCAAACGCATCGACGACATCCTGCGCGATATCAAAAAATAAACTCTCACGAGTTTATTTTTTTATGTTTGAGATGATAAGTACAGTGCTGACACAATGGTTCAGTGAAGTGACGACGAGCCATTGCGGTCATGAAGGCTTGATAGCGGTCTGACTTTAGGATCGTTTCAAATGGGGTAAGCAGGATGTTGCCTAAGACCATATCGCCCTCATTGTCCAAACAGCACGGGGTCACAGACCCATCGGTCAGTATCCCCATCATCTTGGTTCCACCATAACAATGGCCGTTCTCTGAGACGAAGGGGTGATTCAGGCTGGGCCAGGTAAACTCTCGATCAAAGTCCAAAGCGAGATTCTTTTTAAGCTGAATGCGATGTTTGTTGGGCTGATAGACAAAGTCGGTACCCAAGATGGATCTCAGCCACGTCAGTAATTCCTCATTGTTTTGATTCCAGACGCGTAAAAACAAGCTGAAAGATCCAGTTTCGCTTCGCATAATCCATTTTCGCAGCGTAGTGAGGTACTTTTGTTTGGTTGCTTCATCCAAGGTCTGGATACTGTGCAACGATATGGAGAGTTGGACCAAAGCAGGATGTGAACCCAAATCAAAGTCAAGCTGATCCAGCCGTGTTCCGTTGGTCACCAAATGGATTTTCTTTTGATGGTGGGCTGCCAGATCCATGATTTCCTTAAGCTGAGGATGCAAAGTCGGCTCGCCTTTAAGGTGAAGATAAAGATGATCTGTATGATCCTTGATTTCAATCAGTATTCTTTCAAAATCGGTCACGCTCATAAAGCCCGGTTTACGGGTCGTATTGAGACAAAAGGGGCAGGACAGGTTACAGACATTGGTGATTTCGATGTAGAGGCGCTGGTAAGTCATGAAAGTATTGTATCACATAAAAAATAACACCTTGCGGTGTTATTGGATGAAACGGCTGAGGAATTCTTTGGTTCTGGGTTGAGTCGGATTGTTGAAGATGATTTCAGGTTTGCCTTCTTCACAGATGACACCTTGATCCATGAAGATGACCCGGTCAGAGACTTCCTTGGCAAACGACATTTCGTGGGTCACGATGATCATGGTGCGGTGCTCTTTGGCCAATCCTTGGATAACGGCCAAGACTTCGCCGACCATTTCAGGATCCAAAGCGCTTGTAGGTTCATCAAACAACATGACTTTGGGTTCCATGCACAGAGTCCTGGCGATGGCGACACGTTGCTTCTGACCGCCGGAGAGGGTAGAGACCGAGGCTTTGACGAAGTTGTTGAGCCCGACTTTATCCAGATAATACAAGGCCAGCTTTTCAGCTTCAGCTTTGCTTTTCTTTAAGACTTTGACTTGTCCGATGACACAGTTATCCAAAACAGAAAGGTTGTTGAAGAGGTTGAAAGATTGAAAGATCATGCCTACATGAGTCCGATAACGGTTTAAACCGCCCGGATAGGACAGGATGTTATGCCCTTCAAACAAGATTTCGCCGCCTTGATAATGTTCAAGAAGATTGATACAGCGCAACAAGGTGCTTTTACCGCTGCCGGAGGATCCGATGATGCTGACGACTTCGCCTTCATTGACGTTCATGCTGATGTCTTTTAAGACAGTGGTCTTATCAAAGAGTTTTTTAAGGTTATTGATTTGGATCAGCATGTTAAATCTTTCCCCCTTTGTAATGCGTTACCATGATGGGCATGGATGAACTGGAAGGTCCCCCGGATACCGGCATATTCATTTTTTTCTCAACGACTTTTAAAATCGACGTGGTTGTGTAAGTTAAGAACAAGTAGATGAGCGCGGAGATAAAGAACGTTTCTCTGAAAGCATAGGTTGTTCCGGCGACGGTCATGCTTTGGAAGAACAACTCCGTGATGCCGACGACGTTTAGAACAGAAGTATCTTTGATGTTGACGACAAATTCGTTGCCGATGGCCGGAAACGCATTCTTAATCGCTTGAGGCAAGATGATATAGATCATGGTCTGAAAATTATTCATCCCGATTGATCTGGCTGCTTCATTTTGGCCTTTGTCGAGGGATTGGATGCCTGCACGAACGATTTCAGCCATATAAGCGCCGGTATTGATGGATACGATCACGATGCCGGCTGTCAGTTTATAGCTTCCCAAAAGAGGAAACAATTTGAAAAAGCCTAGAAATGAATAATAGATGAAGACAGCTTGAACCATCATCGGCGTGCCTCTGAACACCTCAACATAGGTTCCGGTCAGGATCTTCACGAATCGAATCAAGCCTCTTTTCCAAAAGGGATCATCGTTGACGATCGGAATCGATTTGAGGATACCCACACCCAAACCCAGAAAGATCCCGATGACCGTGGAGGTCAACGCGATGATCAGCGTGTTTCGAATACCAAAAAGGAAAAGAGAGGCGTATTTATCTGCGAGATAAAACGCCGCTCCGAATAAGTCGTTTGGTATTTTACTGACGAGCGTAGTCATTATTCCGGCTTGCGATCAATCGCATCAGCCATCCAGGTGTTGCGGGTATCTTCACTGATGGTGGCTAAGATCGCATTGATGTCGGTCAGTAATTTTGTATCGGTCAAACGCAAGGCGACAGATACGGTGGTTTCTTCAAACGAAGTGGTGAAGCCTTGACCAGCGGCAAACTGGACAATGGCCAAGTCAGGGTTGGTGGCGACGATGCTCAGGGCAACCGGATATTCAGTGACCATGGCATCGGCTTCATTGGATTGTACGGCATTGACCAGCAAGGAAGCGGATCCGAGCGGTGTTAAGTGATTGACGGAAGGGATCTGATCGATCAAACCATCATGGAAAGTTTCAAATTGGGCTATGACGGAAGCACCGGTAAAGGCACTCAGGGCCGTTGCGTTGGCATAAGTGGAGTTCGCTTTGACAACCATGACCAGGTCTGACGCATAATACGGGGTGGTGAAGGCCACTTTCTGGCGGCGTTCAGCGGTATCGGTCATCCCGGCAACGATCATGTCGATGTCGCCTTCTTCCAATGCGGTAATCAATCCATCCCACGCTACTTTTTTGACGACTAAGGTCATATTCAATCCATCGGCGATCGCCTGAGCGACTTGGATGTCGTAGCCGTCACAATAACCGGCACCTTCTTCATCGATTTTGACTGAAAAGTCAGAAGCAGCTGTGACAGTCGTCCAGTTAAACGGGGTATAATTGCATTCCAAACCGACGGTGATCGTCTTCACTGCATTTTGCTTTGGTGCACAGGCTGACAGAAGCAGCAGGGCCAGTGTTAAACTTACAGTAATCTTTCTCATTTCTTTTCTCCCTTTAAAACAAAAGACCATGCTATCCACGGTCCCTTTTGTTCAAAGTGATGTGTCATAGCGCCTCTGCATCGCTGCAGGAGTACAACGGATCTTATCCGTTATCCCACATAGTTCAGTTACCACTGACCATGTTCGGCGGTGATTGCCTTTCTCTGATTTCATCGCCCGTCGGCTCCATCAGGTACTTTTCTGCACCGCTACCTCTATAATCTTTTGTATGTGACTTAGAATAAACCCTATCAAAACGTTTGTCAACACTTTTTATTCATCTTTTTTTTGGATCCCATAAACCGAGTTGATCTGGGTTGTGTAACATTTTCAGAAAATTATCTTTACTTTGCGGAAATCTTTCATAAATTTCAGCCAGCAATTCCTTCATATCCTGACGTTTTGTGACCCCGTCCATCGGGCATCCGGATTTGATGATGGGGATCCCGATCTGTTTGCCTTGAGCGATGATTTCGGATTCTCTTACATAAATAAATGGACGGATAAAGGTCATCTGGGATACCGAAAGGAGCATCTTGGGGTCAAACGTGTTTAATTTCCCCCCATATATGGCATTGAGCATCATCGTTTCTACTGCATCATCAGCATGATGGGCAAAAGCCACTTTGTTGCAGCCGTGTTTCTTGGCTTCAGCAATGACTGCTGCCTTTTTGAATTTGGAACATAAAGAACAACGGATTCGTCCATCAGGCGTTTTATTGAGTTCCAGGATCTTGGCGACATTGGAAGGGGATTGATACAAGTCGATGCCCAACTCATTAAAATAGGTTTGAACCGGTTCAAAAGGATCACCCTCAAAACCCAATTGGATATGGATCCCGATGACTTTGAAATCTTTCCCGGATTTCTGTTTGTATTTGTTGAGCGCATAAAGCAAAAGGGTGGAATCCTTACCGCCGCTGATGCCCACAGCGATGACATCTCCATCCTGAATCAAGTCATAATCATAATCCGCATGGGATATTTTTCTTAACAGTAGTTTCATAGCATCTATAATCTTATCATAGAATCGTGTATAATTAGGAGCATGTCACAAGAAGGAATCTTACTGGTCAACAAGGAAAAAGGCTTAACTTCCTTCGACCTTGTCAATCGCATAAAACGCAGTCTGAAACTGGATAAAATCGGCCATACAGGAACCCTGGATCCCAACGCGGAAGGTCTGATGCTGGTCCTTTTCAACAATTCTACCAAAGCCAATCAATTTTTAGTTCATGATACCAAAGAATACATCGCTTCTTTGCGCTTGGGCATCAAAACCGATACCAAGGATATCTGGGGCACGCTCCTTGAAGAACAAGCTTATGAGATGCCGACACAAGACCAGATTCTGGCCGCCTTTCAGACTTTTTTAGGCACTCAGCAACAGGAAGTACCGATGGTTTCCGCAGTCAGAGTCAATGGGAAACGGCTTCATGAATATCATCGTGAAGGCGTTGACGTGGTTCAACCGATCCGAGAAATCGAAATCTTCGAGCTTGAACTTTTAAAGATCGATCAGGATATCCATTTCAGAGTGGTTTGTCAAAGCGGGACTTACATCCGATCCTTATGTGAGGATATCGCGGTTCAATTGGGAACGATCGGAGCAATGGCTTCATTGACTCGAACCAAAGTGGGCCAATTCAACCTGAAAGATGCGGTCAAATACGATCAGATCGTAGCCGGTGATTTTAAACTGATCCCGATCAGTGAGGGCTTGCCGTATAAAAAAGTGCAAGCTGAAAGCGTCATCGATATCAAAAATGGTAAACTATTAGCATTGGAATACGGCGAACCGATGATCACCGTCATGGATCAGGATCAAGTCCTGGCCGTGTATGGCTGGAATGAGAAAAAGAACGCTTATGCCTGCGTGAGAGGTCTATGGTAAATGGAAGAATACGTTGTCACCACTGAAATCAACGCCAAGATTACGGAACCGGTCGTTGCCTGTATCGGCTATTTTGATGGTTTCCATATCGGACATCAGACTTTGTTCAATAAAACCTTGGCTTTGGCGAAACATAAAAATTTAAAAAGCGCTTTGATCACCTTTGATCCGGATCCCTGGGTCGTTTTAAAAGGACTCCACAATATTCAACATATCACGACCTTGCGCGACCGTAAACAATACGCCAAAGAAAAGGGATTTGATTGCTGGATCACCTTACAATTTGACATGACCATGGCCAAACAAAAACCGGACGAGTTTATGAATTTACTGAATGCCAACCATATTGCCCATTTGGTATGCGGATATGATTTCAGATTCGCAGACAAAGGCAGCGGGGATGTCCATTACCTAAAAGAAAAACAGAATTTGATCCCGGTCAGCATCTTGGAAGAATTCGATTATCTGGATCAAAAAGTATCGACGACTCGAATCATCGAAGCCGTCAAAGAAGGGGATATGCGCCTAGTTCATAAATTGATGGGCAAACCCTGACAAAATTACCGGCATCATCGTCCATGGCAAACGCATCGGGACCCAGATCGGATTCCCGACCGCCAATCTGAAAGCCGATCAGGAATATGTCGTGCCTAAGATCGGCGTGTATGCCGGCTACGTAAATGTCGATGGGATCAGACATCCTTCAATGATTTCTGTGGGGTATAACCCGACCGTCAAAGATGATGATTCGGTCTCGATCGAAGCCCATTTGTTTGATTATGCCAATAATCTGTACGGCCGCGAACTGGATTTCACCTTTATGGCCTATCTTCGTCCGGAAATGAAGTTTACCTCTCTGGATGGCCTGATTACTCAGTTAAAGCTGGATGAACTCGACGCCCGTAAAGTTTTGAAAAAATTGTAAAAATGTAAATTGTTGAAAAAATTGTAAAATAAGTCTTGCATTTCTAAAAAACTGTCTTATAATAGGTCCCATAAGCGATGAAAAAGAGTAGTACTTAAGATTCTGCAACCAGCGACTTGCGTTAGATGGAAGGCAAGATGCGTGACTTAAGGAACGTGCTTTGGAGCTGATCTTCAAATTAAGAAGGTCCGTAATTCTGCGTTAAGGATTTGAGTTGCCGGAGTTGTCTCCGGAATTAAGGTGGTACCGCGATCAATCGTCCTTTGTGTAATACAAAGGACGATTTTTTTGTTAAAGGAGGGTCCATGAACATTAATTTCACCGCAGTTTGGCCTTACTTGCCCCAGTTGTTCAAAGGGGTTCTGGTGACCTTGCAGGTTGCAGCGATGGCTGCGATCGGCGGCACCGTACTGGGCTTTGGGCTCAGTATGGGAGGCCGTAAAGGTTCTCCTGTCCGTTTATTGGTTAAAGGTATCGTTGATTTCTTCAGAGGGACGCCTCTGCTGATCCAATTGACCTTCTTCCATATTGGTTTACCGCAGATCACTGGATGGATCCCAACGCTGTTTGTTTCCGCCCTGATCGTCTTCTCGTTGAATTCGGGTGCTTATCTCTCAGAGATTCTCAGAGCCGGCATCGAAAGCATCGACAAAGGCCAGATCGAAGCGGCTCATGCCTTGGGCGTCAAGAACACGGACATCACGTTCAGCATCATCTTGCCTCAGGCGATCCGCAACGTCCTACCGGCAATCATGAATGAGTTCATCACGCTGGTCAAGGAAACCTCGGTCGTCTCGGTCATCGGATTATCTGATCTGATGCGTAAGACGCAATTGATTTCGGCTTCGACTTACCGCTACTTTGAGCCCTATCTGATCACGATGATGATCTACCTGGTCCTCAATATCCTCTTAAGTTTCATCGGAAAGAAACTGGAAAGGGCACTCAGCTATGATCAAGCTCGTTGATGTCTCCAAACAGTTTCAAAAAACGGTCGTCCTGAAAAACGTTTCGATCGAATTTGAACCCGAAAAGACCTACGCGATCATCGGAAGCAGCGGTGCCGGAAAAAGCACCTTGCTGAGATGCATCAATCTGTTGGAAGTCCCTACGACCGGTTCCGTCATCGTTGACGGGGTCGATCTGATCAAGGACAAGGCGAAACTGCCCCAGGTCCGTGAAAAGATCGGGATGGTCTTCCAGAACTTCAATCTCTTTGCGCATATGACGGCCCTGAAAAACGTCACCTTCGCGTTGATCAAAGTCAAAAAGATGAATGAAGCGCAAGCCAAAGAAGAAGCCACCAAGTATCTGACGGAAGTCGGATTAAAGCATCGCCTCAACAACTACCCTCACCAACTGTCCGGCGGTGAGAAACAGCGGGTCGCCATCGCCAGAGCCCTGGCCATGAAACCGGTCGCCATGCTCTTTGATGAACCGACCTCCGCCCTGGATCCGGAAATGACCCAGGAAGTCCTGAAAGTCATCAAAAAACTCAATCATATCGGAATGACCAACATCATCGTCACCCATGAAATCAAGTTTGCCCAGGAAGTGGCCGACTACATCATCTTCATGGATAACGCTGAAATCTTAGAAGTTTCTCCGACTCACACTTTCTTCACAAACCCAAAATCTCAAAGGGCAGTTGAATTTCTGTCCAACATGATCTAAAAAAGGAGCACTCATGAAAAAAATACTACTCGTCGCACTCATGCTGACCACACTTCTGACCGCTTGCGCTCAGCCCAAAGAAACCACGACCTTGAAGGTTTTGGTCTCCGCCGATTATCCGCCTTATGAATCGTATGACGTCAACGGAAAACTCGTCGGTTTCGACATTGAATTCGGAGATGCTTTGGCTGCGAAGCTGGGCGTCAAATTCAATTGGGTCGATACCTCCTTTGATGGCATCTTAGGCGCCATCCAAGGCAATACAGCCGATATGGCCATCAGTGGTTTCCACATTTCAGCCGAAAGAGAAGCAGCCACCGACATGTCCATCGCTTACAAAAAAGATGCAGAATCCGGTTCCGCCTTTACGGTATACACTTTGGCTTCCAAAGGTTTGACATCGATTGCGGATCTCAAGAATAAGATCGGTTCGACCCAGTTGGGCACGGTCCAAGAATCGGCTTTGAACATGATGAAAGATGAATACAACTTGACTTTGGACATTCGTAACAAATTCGATGTCATCGTCCAAGACATCCTGTTGGAAGAATCGACTTACCGCCGTGGCCCAGGCTGTAGGCCGCAGCCGACAACAACTGGAGGCGGCGGAAAGTCTTGTCCACCCGGCGCGGCGGAGTTTTTCGGCAAAGCCAGGAGACGCCGACCATGAGCAGCCCCCCGATGAAGAAACCGAGTACCGGCGCCACGAAAATGAAGGCGACGATCTTCCAGATGCCCCCCAGGATCAGGCCAGCCGGCCCCACCTTGGCCATGGCCGCGCCCACCAGGCCGCCGATCAGGGCATGGGAGGACGAAGACGGAATGCCGTAATACCAAGTGACGATATTCCAGACGATGGCCCCGATCAGGGCACCGAAGACGATGACGTGGTCGACGATGGCCAGATCGATGGTGCCCTTAGCCGATGGTGGACGCCACCTTGAGCTGGAAGATGAAGAAGGCGATGAATTGAAGACCAGAAGCCCCACAACACCGCCTGATGGGGCTTCAGGACCCGGGTGGAAACGATGGTGGCGATGGAATTGGCGGCGTCATGAAAGCCATTCATGAAATCGAAGGCCAGGGCCACCGCGACCAACACCGCGATCACGGTGAAGCTGATATGGACGGTTTCCATAGTGTGAAACTCGATCCCGGTCAGGAGTTTTCGAGACGATGCCTTCGATGGTATTGGCTACGTCCTCACAGCGGTCGGTGACCGTCTCCAGCAGTTCGTAGATGGCTTTGAGCTTGATCAGTTCCCGCACGTCCTGCTCCTCGCGGAAGAGCTTGGACATGGCCTCGCGCATGATGCGGTCGGCGTCGGATTCCAGATGATCGATGGCGTGGCAATCGGCCAGGATGGCCGGACCGTTGTCCATGGAATGGAGCTGGCGCACGGCCGACTGGACATGCTGGCAGCAGCGCAGGCCGAGGTCGGCCAGTTGCTGGCATTCCGGTGTGGCGCGCTGGATGTCGTAGAGGGCCATGCACTCGGCCACGTCCTGGATCAGATCCAGAATGTCGTCCATGCCGCTGATCAGTTGGTGAATTTCGTCCCGGTCGAACGGGGTGATGAACGAGGTATGCAGAGCTGCATGGTCTCGTGGGTCAGGCGATCCGCCTCCACTTCGAAGCGGTCGATATCGTCGGCTGCCTTGCCGGCCAGTTCCGGCTTGTTGATCAAGGCCTCGATCAACTCCACCAAGGCCTGTCCTCCCAAAACGATCTGTTCCGCGTGAGCGTTGAACAGATCGAAATACTTGCCCTCCCTGGGCATCAGACGTCCAAACATGACGATCCTGTATCTGTAATGTTACAGGCGCGCATTCTATCACGTTCGCCAGAGGGCCTCAGGAAAGCCCAAGGGCTGTGGTTTAATTCCCGGCCATGACGCCCCCCCTTTTCATCGACGATCCCGAACTTCGCCAAGCCCTGGACGAGGCCGCCCAGCGGGCCATTGATCGCCTGCTGAAATCCTGCCGGAAATCACCGACGCCTCGGCGGCCCCCCTGCGCCGCCAAGTGCGGGCCCATTTGGCGGCCCTGATCACCGGCCGCCCGGGCAGCCTCGAACAACCGGACCCGCCTGCCCCATCTGGCCCTGGGAGACGATGCCTTCGGCGATCCTTTCGCCGTGGACGAGCTACCCCTGCCCCGCCCGGGGACCGGCTACGCCGTCCAGATGCTCGACACCGACACCCTGCTCGACCGCCGCAGCGGCGTTTCCTGGGGGTGCGCGATCCCGCCCTGGAAGCCCTGTTCGACAGCTTTGCCGAGGCTCGGGATGCCGCCAAGGCCTGGCTCAAGAACTCCTGGCAGCCGGACGGCCGGGAAATTCCCCTGGCCGTGGTGCCGGCTTATTTCGACGACCTCATGGGCCGCCACGTCCTGATCTACGGGGTGCTGACCCGCACTCCCTGAGCGGGCCCTACAAGGTGTCGGATTATTCCGTCGCCGGGGCGACCATCGCTGGCGGCGCAGGGATGACGGCCTCCTTGTGGGCCGCATCCGGTTGCCAGCCCAGCACGGCCAGCAGCACGAAGAAGCCCACCACGTAGGCCACGGTCACGTGCCAGCCGTGCTTCAGCCACTGGGCGGCCGATTTCGCCTCCGGATACATGCTGGCCAGGGCCACCCCAGCGGAGGAACCGAACCACAGCATGGACCCCCCGAAGCCCACGGCGTAGGCCAGGAAGCCCCAGTCGTAGCCCCCCTGGCGCAGGGCCAGGGCTGTGAGGGGAATGTTGTCGAAGACGGCGGAGACAAAGCCCAGGACCAGGGCCGTCGGCCAGGAGGCGGCGGGGCAACTCTTCCACCGGCATCATGGAGGCGCAGGTCACCAGGGAGAGCAGGAACACCGAGCCCTTGATGGTATCCGGCAGCACCTCCCAGTCATGGCGACGGATGGGAATGGTCAGCAGGATGGCGGCCCACACGGCAACGCCGATGAAGGGGAAGCTGTCGGCCAGGGCCGGATATTTCACATTGACGGTAACGTTGGTGATGATGGCGAAGGTCAGCATCATGAAGACAATGAAGATCCGCCCCCAATCGACATGGGTGTGCTCGTGGCTGTGCTTGATGATCGGGGAGTAGGCGTGCTGCTGCTTGGCGCCGAAGTAGCCGATGATGCACAGGGCGACGCCGGAAGCGACGTAAGCATCCAGCACGGTCAGGGGACTAACCCCGTCGATCCACATCATGGTGGTAGTGGTATCCCCCACCACGGAGCCGGAGCCCCCGGCGTTGGAGGCGGCGACGATAGCGGCCAGGAAGCCGACATGGACCCGGGACTTGAACAACTGGTGGGCCATGGCGCCGCCTATGAGGGCGGCGGCGATGTTGTCGAGGAAACTGGAAATGACGAACACCATCACCAGCAGCACGAAGCCCCCCTTCCAGTCATCGGGTAGGAACTTGGGCAGCACCACCGGCACGTGGCTCTTCTCGAAATGCCGGGCCAGGATGGCGAAGCCGGTGAGCAGGCAGAACAGGTTGGACAGGGTGACCCACTCGTGGCCCAGGTGGCCGAAGAAACCGGCCACCCCCACCCCGGTCTTGAAACCGGTGAACAGGATCTTGTACAGGCTGATGGTGGTCAGCCCCCCCAGGGCCACGTAGAGGGTGGCGTTATGGAAAAGCGCCACCCCCAGGAGGGTCAAGGCAAACAGGATGAAATCCACCGGCAGGCCCGCCACCATCGGCAGATCACCGGCGGCGAAGGCGGCCGGCGCGGCGAAGAGCAGGAAAAAAGGCAGCAAACGATTCATACCGGCAGATCCCCAAGACAAGAGAGGCGAGATTCTAGCCGACTAACCCATCCCTTTCAGGTGCTGAATCACCTCGGCCACCATGGGCTGGGCGTCGCCGTAGAGCATGCGGCAATTCTCCTCGAAGAAAAGTGCGTTCTCCACCCCGGAATAACCCGTACCCTTGCCCCGCTTGATCACGATGACGTTCTGGGCCTTGTCGGCATCCAGGATGGGCATACCGTAGATGGGGCTGGACTTGTCGGTGCGGGCCACCGGGTTCACCACGTCGTTGGCGCCGATGATCAGGGCCACGTCGGCCTGGGGGAACTCGCCGTTGATTTCGTCCAGGTCGAAGATCTTGTCGTAGGGCACCCCGGCCTCGGCCAGCAGCACGTTCATGTGCCCCGGCATACGCCCGGCCACCGGGTGGATAGCGAACTTCACCTCGACCCCGGCCTCCTCCAGCAGTTCGGTCATTTCCCACACCTTGTGCTGGGCGTGGGCCACGGCCATGCCGTAGCCCGGCACGATCACCACCTTGCTGGCGTAGCGCATCATGGCGGCGGCGTCCATGGCCCCCAGTTCCTTCATACTGCCCTCGATGGCCTGGCCGCCCTGGGCCGCCCCGGAAATCGGGGTAAACAGGATATTGCTGATGGGCCGGTTCATGGCCTTGGCCATCAACTGGGTAAGCAGCGTACCGGCGGCCCCCACCACGATACCGGCGATGATCAGGGCCGGATTGCCCAGGACGTAGCCTTCGAAGCCCACGGCCAGGCCGGTGAAGGCGTTGAACAGGGAGATCACCACCGGCATGTCGGCACCGCCGATGGGCACGGTCACCACCACGCCGAGGATCAGGGCCACGGCAAAGAAGGCGCCGATCATCTCGGGCGCCGCCGTGCCGCTGGCCACCGCCCCGGCCAGGCCGATGGCCGCCAGGGCCAGCACCACATTGACCACGTTCTGGGCGGGCAGGCGGTAGGCCTTCTTCATCAAGCCCTGGAGCTTGGCGTAAGCGATGCAGGACCCGGCGAAGGAGACCGAGCCGATGAGGGCCCCGATGACCGCCAGGATGCCGGCCACCAGGCCGTGGTTGTCGCCCCGGGCGAACTCGATGGCGGCGGATGGCGGCAGCCGCGCCGCCCCCCATGCCGTTATAGATGGCCACCATCTGGGGCATGTCGGTCATCTGCACCTTCTTGCCGGAAACCCAGGCCAGGACGGTGCCCAGGCCCAGGGCCACGACCATCAGGGCCAGGTTCTTGAGGCCCGGCACGATGAGGGTGGCGAGGATGGCCAGCACCATGCCGACGCCGGCCCAGACGATGCCGGTCCGGGCCGAAGCGGGGGCACTCATGCCCTTGAGACCGAGGATGAACAACAGGGCGCCGGTGAAATAGGCGGCCTGGACGTAGATCGGCAGCGCCATCATGCGCCCTCCTTCTTCTTGAACATGCCGAGCATGCGCTCGGTCACCACGTAACCGCCGGCCGCGTTGGCCGCACCGAGGGCCACGGCGAAGAAGCCGATGGCCTGGGTGAGCGGCGTGTCGGCCTCGCCCAGGGCGAGCATGGCGCCGACCACGACCACGCCGTGGATGAAATTGGAGCCCGACATCAGGGGGGTGTGCAGGATCACCGGCACCCGGGCAATGATCTCGTAGCCGGTGAAGGCCGCGAGCATGAAGACGTAAAGCGCGGTTAGTCCGTCCATCAGGCTTCTCCCAGGGCTTGTTTGATTCCGGCGTGGACCGTGGCGCCATCCCGGCAGAGCACGGTCCCGGCCACGACCTCGTCGCTCCAGTCGATGGCCAGCTGGCCCTCCTTGATCCAGGGCGAGAGGAAGTTGTAGAGGTTCTTGGCGTACAGCTCCGAGGCATGGGTCGGCATGCGCGAGGCCAGATTCACCGGGCCGTGGATATTCACGTCGTTGGCGATGACGTGCTCGCCGGCCACCGTCAGGGCGCAGTTGCCCCCGGTTTCGGCGGCCATGTCCACGATCACCGCGCCGTATTTCATGCGCTGGACCATGGCCTCGGTGATGATCACCGGGGCTTTCTTGCCCGGAATGGCGGCGGTGGAGATCACCACGTCGGCCAAGGCCAGGGCCTTGGTCAGGCGCTCGGCCTGCTGGGCCTTCTCCTCGGCGGAGAGTTCCCGGGCATAGCCGCCGGCGCCGTCGGCGGAGACGCCGGTATCGACGAACTTGGCCCCCAGGGACTCGATCTGCTCCCTGGCGGCGGCGCGCACGTCATAGGCTTCGACCGCCGCTCCCAGGCGCTTGCAGGTGGCGATGGCCTGGAGCCCCGCCACCCCGGCCCCGATGACCAGGACCCGGGCCGGCCGGACGGTGCCGGCGGCGGTGGTCAGCATGGGGAAGAAGCGGGTGCTGCGGGCGGCCCCGATGAGGCCGCACTGGTAGCCGGCGCAGGAAGCCTGGGAAGAGAGCACGTCCATGCTCTGGGCCCGGGAGATGCGGGGCAGCAGTTCCAGGGCGAAGACGGTGAGCTTGCGGGCGTTGAGGGCGGCCAGCCGCTCCTTGCTCGCCCAGGGCTGCATCAGGCCGAGGAGGATGGCCCCCTCGGGCATTAGGGCGATTTCCTCCGGGCTGGGGGGCGTCACCCGCAGGATGACGTCGGCCCCGGCGTAGGTATCGGCCAGGGCGGTTTTGAGGTCGGCACCGACATAATCGGCATCGACAAAATGGCTTTCCAGTCCGGCGCCGGCTTCGAAACGAAGGGCGGCGCCGAGACCGGCGTATTTCTTGGCCGTTTCCGGCACGAGGGCGACGCGACGCTCACCAGACGAGCGCTCACGACCCACCGCGATGGTGAGGGACATGGGCTGTTACTCCTAAGTGATTTTATTTTTTTCCAGGCCAGGCGCTCATGGGCGCCCGGCTCCGGTTTTATTCGGTTGTCTGAAATCGGGGAGGCGCGTCATTCCTCCTCGTCCATGTCACGGCGCGGGACCGTGGCAGGATCGGCGATTATGCCACGGTAAATTTCCACCCGATCCCCCGGCTTCAAGGCCGCATCCAGCTTGACCAGCCGGCCGAAAACGCCGACCTTCTGGGCGCCCAGGTCGATGTGGGGAAACTGCTTGAGGATGCCGGAACGCTCGATGGCGTCCTGGACCCGGGTTTCCTCGGGCACCTCGATGTTCAGCCAGACCTGCTGGCCGGGCTCCGAGTAGGCAATTCCAACTTGCATGGCAAGCACTCCTTTCAGGCAGTCGCCGGGACTGCGGAAACGTTGGCCGCGGCCTTGCGCCGGGCATCGAGCCGGCATTTGCCGGCCAGTAACGAATGCATTCTTCTTCGGCCGCCCAAGCAGCCCCGGAGGAGCGCGAGGCTAGCCGCACGTAAAGCGATGGCTGACCTGTTGCACAAGCTGTGCCAAGTTCCGATCAGGGATGAAATCCCGATGGAAACCCCTCTCCAGGGCGCGTTTCCGCGAAAACGCACCAACGCGGTGCAATTTTCAGCCAAGGGATGTCGCAAACACGACAAGCATTTCGTCGCATTTCCCCCGAAACCCCATCGCCAGGGCTCCGGCGGAGAGCCATCGATGACCGGCATGGTTCCTGCTGGTCTATCGACAAACGATTGACCAGGAGAAAATCGACATGCGGGCAGCCACCCAGGCCAACCAGATCGCGGACACCGTGCCGGCCCTGCCGCCGGAGGTCTATCGCCAGGCAGTGGACCAGGCGGATCTGGCGATTTCCATCACCGACACCCACGCCAACATCCTCTACGCCAACGCCGCCTTCTCCCGGGTCACCGGCTACGCCGACGGCGAGGTGGTGGGCCACAACGAATCCATGCTCTCCAACCACACCACCCCCCGGGAGGTGTACGAGGAAATGTGGCAGCACCTGGCCAATGGCCAGGGCTGGGCCGGCCGCCTGCTCAACCGGAAGAAGAGCGGCGACCTCTACCTGGCCGACCTCAACATCACGCCGGTCCACGCTGCCGACGGCAGCATCAGCCACTACCTGGGCATGCACCGGGACATCACCGCGCTGCACCAACTGGAATGCCAGGTGAGCAACCAGAAGCACCTGATCGAATCGGTGGTCGATACCGCCCCGGTGGTCTTCGCCCTCATCGACATCAACGGCCGGGTGGTGCTGGACAACCACGAATACAAGAAGATGGTCACCGACACGGGCCTGGCCGAGCCGGCCCATACCGTCCTCGACACCCTGTGTCCGGGCTGGCGCGAACTCCTGCCGATCAAGCCCCAGGCCTGCCAGTTCTCCGCCCGGGAGGCCCGCATCGACCGCTCTCGCGGGCAGCCCCGCTGGTACTCCTGCTCCGCCGCCCTGATCAACCTGCACGAGGAATCCGCCGACAACTTCTTCTGCGCCAGCAGCGCCACCGGCCTGCTCCTGGTCCTGGCCGACATCACCGCCCTGCGCGCCGAGCAGGAACGGGCCCGCACCGCCGCCCTCCAGGCCATGCTGGCCGACGAGGAGCGCGTCGCCTCCATCCGCGAAAGCCTGTCCGCCGCCCTCTTCCGCCTGGAGGAGCCGATGAACATGATGGTCTCGGCGGTGAATCTCCTGCAGCGCCGCGACCCGACCTGCGCCAACCTGCTGCAGGATGCCCTGGACGCCAGCCGGGAACACATCGACGCCCTGCGCCAGGTCATTCCCCAGAGCGGCCCGGAGATGCTGGTCAGCATCAACGTGAACGAAATCCTGCGCGACGTGCTGGAGATCGGCACCCCCAAGTTCCTGCGCAACGGGGTAGTGGTCGATTGGCAGCCGGCCCCCACCCTGCCCTCCATCCCCGGCCGCCCCCTGCAACTGCGGGTGCTGTTCAAGGCCCTGGTGGACAACGCCGTCGAGGCCATGAGCGTCAAGGGTTGGAACCGGCGGGAGCTGCGCATCGCCACCACCGTCGAGGACGATTGCCTCATCGTCCGGGTCACCGACAGCGGCCCCGGCATGCCCCCCGAATGGCGCCTGCGCGCCTTCGAGCCCTTCTTCACCACCAAGAGCGGCGGCGGTCGCCACCTGGGCACCGGGCTGTCCCGGGCCCAGCAGGTGGTGGCCGACCACGGTGGCTTCATCGACCTGTCGGAAAGCGCCAGTGGCGGCTGCACCGTGACCGTCGAATTTCGCGTCGATGGAGATCCCTTGTGAGTTCCTGTCCCACGCCTCTGACCCACGCCCCGGCCCACGGCATCGCCGCCGGCGGGGAAACCACCTATTGCCGCACCCACGAGCTGCACCTCATGCATTTCGCGGCCCTCTACGCCGTGAGCCAGATCCTCAGCCGTTCCCTGGATTACCGGGAAACCCTGCGCGAAGTGCTGCGCGTCCTCCACGACGAGGCCAACCTGGGGCACGGCATGGTCAGCGTGGTGGACCCGGAATCGGGCAACCTCATGGTGCACGCCGCCCACGCCATGCCCAGCGGCAGCAGCGACGACATCACCTACCGGCCCGGCGAGGGCATCATCGGGGTGATCCTGGAAAAACCCCGGAGCATCGTCCTGCAGCGGGTCGGCGACGATCCGCGCTTCCTCAACCGGCTCGGTATCTACATCCCCGACCTGCCCTTCATCGCCGTGCCGATCAAGGTCGGCGGCACCGTGCGCGGCGTCCTCGCCGTCCAGCCGGACGCCCCCAACGACGAACTGCTGGAGGACCGGGCCCAGTTCGTCGAGATGGTGGCCAACCTGATCGGCCAGAGCGTGCGCCTGTCCATGGAAGTGGCCGAGGAAAAGAACGACCTGCTGGCCGAACGGGACCTGCTGCGCCGCACCGTCCGCCACCAGTTCGGCTTCGACAGCGTGGTCGGCCGCTCGGCGGTCATGCGCCGGGTCTTCGACCAGGCCCGCCTGGTGGCCAAGTGGAACACCACCGTCCTCATCCGGGGGGAAACCGGCACCGGCAAGGAACTGATCGCCAACGCCATCCACTACAACTCGCCCCGGGCCCGCAACGCCTTCGTCAAACTGAACTGCGCGGCGCTCCCCGAGAACCTGCTGGAGACCGAACTCTTCGGCCACGAGCGGGGCGCCTTCACCGGCGCCGTGGAAAACCGCAAGGGCCGCTTCGAGCAGGCCAACGGCGGCACCATCTTCCTCGACGAAATCGGCGAAATTTCCCCGGCCTTTCAGGCCAAGCTCCTGCGCGTCCTGCAGGAAGGGGAATTCGAGCGGGTCGGCGGCAGCCACACCATCAAGGTGGACGTGCGCATCATCGCCGCCACCCACCGGGACCTGGAAACCGCCGTCGATGTCGGCGATTTCCGGGAGGATCTGTTCTACCGGCTCAACGTCATGCCCCTCTTCCTGCCGCCCCTGCGCGAGCGCATCGAGGACATCCCGGATATCGCCCGCCACCTGCTGACCAAGATCGGCAACGCCCAGAAACGCAAGCTCAGCCTCACCGACATGGCCCTGCGCCGCCTGGCCGGCCACGCCTGGCCGGGCAACGTGCGTGAGATGGAAAACTGCCTGGAGCGGGCGGCGGTGCTGTCGGAAGACGGCCGCATCGACGCCGACCTGATCCGCTTCCCCTCCTCCCGGGAACGTCCGCCCCTACCGCGCCCAACCCCCGGCCCCGCCCCGGTGCTGGAGGCCCAGGCCGACCCGGCGGATCCCAACCTGTCGGAGCGGGAACGGGTCATCGCCGCCCTGGAACAGGCCGGCTGGGTCCAGGCCAAGGCCGCCCGCCTCCTGGGCATGACGCCACGCCAGATCGCCTACCGCATCCAGACCCTGAACATCGAGGTGAAACAGATCTAGGGCCCTTGGGCGCCGGACGGCCCGCTTCCTGGAAAAAAAAGGAATCGGGCCGAATCAACCGCTCTGCAACATTTTTGCGTCACAATTCGCCCCTTTCTCCGAACCGATTCGTCCCACCCACCATGCATTCGCGTCCCTTCCTGACCAGCGCCCTGGTCGAAGTCATCTTTCTCAATATCCTGCTCGCCATCGCCGGCATCATCGGCATTGCCACCCACGGCTGGCAGCCCCTGGACTGGCTGTGGTACGCCATGCTCCAGGCCTTCGGCCTGGGCAGCAGTTTCTTCTACCTGCATAAATTGAAGGTTGCCCTTGACCCCCTGCGGGAAATCACCCGGGTCGCCAAGGAAGTGGCCAGCGGCGTCATCGGCACCCGCATCCCCGAGCGCCACACCCGCAACGGTGATCTGGATGCCGCCTGCACCGACGTCAACGCCATGCTCAACCAGCTGGAAACCTGTTTCCGGGAACAGCGGGAAGCCCTGGCTGCCGCCAGCGCCAACGAGTTCCACCGCAAGATGGAGGGCGACACCCTCTCCGGCGTCTTCCGCGAGGCCGTGGAACAGGGCAACCGCTCCCTGCAGATCCTGATGGACAACTACCACCGGGAAATGCGCAACAACCTGCTCTCCCGCCTGGGCCAGCTCAACGCGGAAAACCTCTTGAAGAACATGAAGACGAGCCAGCAGGACATGCTCGGCATCGTCGCCGCTGCCGACGAACTGGCCCGCCTGTCCTCCAACAACGTGGAAGCCGCCGAGGCCAGCAGCGCCTCCATCGCCCACGTGGTGGCCGCCATGGACCGCCTGGGGGCAACCATCCAGGAAACCGGCCGGGCCATCGCCGAATTCAACGGCCACCGGGAAGAAATCGCCCGCTCGGTCAGCCTCATCGCCACCATCGCCGACCAGACCAACCTGCTCGCCCTGAACGCCGCCATCGAAGCCGCCCGGGCCGGGGAGCATGGCCGGGGCTTCGCCGTGGTGGCCGACGAGGTGCGCAAGCTGGCGGAAAACTCCAAGACCGCCTCCGCCGACATCACCGGCACCATGGACATCCTGCAGACGGACGCCGAGACGATGCTGGCCAATTCCGCCGAGATGGCCGACATCGCCCGGGACTCCCAGGGCATGATCGGCGACTTCGCCCAGCGCTTCGCTGCCGTGGCGGACTCCTCCGCCGCCGCCCTGGGCCAGATCCGCTACATCCACGACGTCAGCTTCGCCTCCCTGGCCAAGGTGGACCACTTCATCTACAAGCAGAACGGCTACATGGCCATCAATCGGGGGGTCGCCTCGGACAACGCCCAGGCCATCAAGGTCAGCGAGACCGGCTGCCGCCTGGGCAAGTGGCTGGTCACCGACGACACCCGGGAACGCTTCGGCAAGGTCGGCGCCTTCAACCGCGTCGCCGCCCCGCACCGGGAAGTGCACCAGAACATGCACGTCGCCCTCGACCACATGGGCCAAGGCTGGGAAACCGACTACGTGGTGCAGGACAAGCTATTCGCCGCCTTCGAAGCCGTGGAAGCCGGCAGCGACGGCGTCATCTACGCCCTGGACGAGATGGTGCAGGAAAAGCACCGCCAGGGCTGAGCGCCGGTCCTTACGGCCATTCGACGGGCCGGTTGGCGCAACCGGCAAGACAGGGGGCCCTTTGCGGGCCCCCGCTCTTTTGGGGCGCTGGCGAAAGGCCGGCCCGCAGGATTTCCGGCGATTTGCCGGGCAGCCGGAAAAATGCCCGGAATGCCCTAGTCGGGCGAACTCAATTGGGCGAATTGCTCGCGCAGCCTGTCCAGCGTCGCCGGTTCGCCGCGCAACTGAAAATAGGCGCCTTCCTCTTCCGACCGTTCGGCGAGCACGACGCAACTGGCGTAAATATCCTTGCGTAGTTGCTGGGCCGACCAGGGCAGGAAGAGCTCGGTCTCGACCAGGCCCTGCTGGAAGAAGGCAATGATCTTCAGGCGTAGCGCCGCCACGTCCTCCGGGCGCCGGGCGCTCATCACGACGCAATCCGGGGTACTGCGCCCGCAAGGCCGCTTCGCGTTCTGCCTGGGCCGTGGCGTCGCCGACGTGATCGATCTTGTTGAAGACGCGAATGCGCGGCACGGTGTCGGCACTGATTTCGCCCAGCACCTTGTCGGTCACCTCCAGTTGGCGCTCGAATCCAGGGTCGCTGGCATCGATGACGTGGAGCAGCAGGGCCGCATCCAGCGCTTCGTCCAGGGTCGATTTGAACGAGGCCACCAGGCCGTGCGGCAGATTCTTGATGAAGCCGACCGTATCGCTGACCAGCACGCGGGGCACGCTCTCCGGGTAAAGCGTGCGCACGGTGGTATCGAGGGTGGCAAACAGCTTGTTGGCGACCAGCACCTCGCTCCCCGTCAGCGCCCGCATCAGGGTCGATTTGCCGGCATTGGTATAGCCGACCAGGGCCACGCTGCTCAGGCCCTGGCGTTCCTGGCGCCGGGCGCGCTGGGTCTTGCGTTCGGCTTCCAGGGCGAGAATTTCCAGTTGCAGCTCGGCGATGCGATCGCGGATCTTGCGGCGATCCATCTCCGTGGCCGATTCGCCCGCCCCGCGCCCGCCCACCCCGCTGCGCTGCCGACCCTGGGGACCGGCCAGCTTGGCCGCCTCGCGCAAACGCGGCGCCATGTAGCCGAGACGGGCGATTTCAACCTGCGCCTTGGCGGCACGCGAACGCGCATTGCGATGGAAGATCTCGAGGATGACCATGGTGCGGTCCATCACCTCGCAACCGGTGTCGATCTCCAGGTTGCGCGCCTGGGAGGGCGAGATTTCGTGATCGACGAGAACAGCCTCGATATCGTAGGCGCCCACATTGGCGACCACTGGGGCGATCCCGTCCAGATCCTCCAATTCAGCGTCGTAAGCGATGTATTGCTGAATTTCCTGGCGCTTGCCGATGCCCAGGTAGCCCGTGGTATCGAAGGCGGCGCGCTTCTGGACAAAGGTATGCACCACCACGTAGCCCAGGGTTTTTGCCAACTCGCGCAGTTCGGCCAGGGAGGCCTCGAACTCGATATCGCTCACGGTCGGGAGCTGTACCGCCGCCACAACCGCATAAAGGGGCTTTTCGTTGATCTCTATCTGCATTTCTGACGGCTTTTTATAGGCAAAGGAGGATAGTACCCGGCTATCCCGACTTGACCCAACGACCTGGCGATGCCGCCATGGGAGGCGTTGATGGGAAACCATAAAGTCTGTCAGACAGTCGATGCAAGAGAGGCCCGGCAATCGCTGGGCCTCTCTTATTTGAACTTCCGTAATTCGGCCATTACGGTCGTTGGTCGGGCGCGCTCGATCAGGCGGCAACGCGTCGGTTACCCGTCATTGGATGACTAGGTGTATCGAACCGCCACGTTTCTGCTGGTTAAAGAGTATCTTCTAAAGCCGTGGCGATTCACCTTACGCCAATAACCAATTAGCGCAAGCCATCACAATTCATGCAGAAACAAAAGTGCATCATAGACTGTATGCGCGCCACGCAGGCTTCCCTTTATTAAACTCTTGAAGCGTCGTCCACTTACCGCTGCCCTCTACAAAAACATCTGTATGGCTTGTACCTCTGTAAGTGTCTTTGGTAACGGTTGGGTACAGACCGAGATATTCCTGCCCCTTAAACGAGTCCGTTTCATTGTCCAGTAAAGGCATTACCGCCACTTGGCCGCCACGGAGTCCATCAAAGTAGCCTAGTTCCCACGGCATCCATTTTGACGATGAGGCAGATTCGGTTGCCAAATACAGCAGAGAGGTCGATTGTTTCATCCTTCGCCGCAACAGATCTGCCGTGTCAGGATTTACCTTACTTCGATCTAGCTGACTATCTGTTTCCCAATCCACATAGACCTTCAATCCCCGCTCCTCAAGGAGGTTCTTGATCCCAAGGACAAGGTCGGCATCAGAGATTGAATGCGATAGAAATACATCGAAGGTGTCGGATTCCCTCGCGGCACTACGCGACTCGTTAAGGATTTGAGCGGAAGCTTTTTTAACGTGTGATTTCGCCAGCCCCCCCGCAGCATTCCTGGCTTCACTTTTGGTAAAGTACTTCGGCATCTCTGAGCTAATTCCCCATCACAGTATTACTTGCCTGCTGCCTTCGCTGCCTTCTCGATCCAGTTGCCCATATTGGTATATCCATCATCCGCAACCCAGTCATACACCGGGTAGGTAACAATCTGGTCGTTTCTCTTGAAGGTATAGGCGTCAAATGGGTTGTCACCTTTCGAGGTGGTGTTACCTTGGCTGTCCTTGAGATTGTGCACGCGAATGCCAAGCATCCCATTGCCACGTCTGTGACTGCTCTCGATCTCGTACTCGATCCATTTCTTGCCAGCGGTATCGGCACCAATCAGCACAACGGTAACTGATGTCCCTTTGAGCTGGCCGTCGATCCATTCTCCAATGGCAGAATCGTTCTTTTTCTTTACCTCCTCCCATTCCGCAGAGTCGAAGAAACCGGCAGCCTTTCGCTCCTGGGTCACCCAGCTGTTCCGGACAATCCCCGCGCGCCAATTGTCTTTTTTATACCTAAAACTAAAAAACGTTTGCCTTGCCATGATGTATTTCCTCCCTTAAAGGTTTTACTTCCAGCTCATGGCATGAATGCCATTGAGGAATCGCGATTTTACTTGGTAGAGAACGGATGGATCCCGTCCGCACCTATTTCCTAATGCGATGAGGCTTTCGATTTCTTTAGCGTTATCGAGCGTATAAAGACCAGCCGCCGTAATTGCATTTATTCGGAGAAATCGAGGATCGCCAATAAGGCGCTTGGCATGCTCAACAGAGGCGTCGACCTGAGCATTCATCAATAGGCTGATGAGTGTCCGTCCCCAGCCCATAATTCCGCTGTTCTTAAACGAAGTTACGGTAAACGGCTCATCAGTTGTTCCAATACTGAGGACATCGATTCGATCGAGAGGAACATCGAGGTAGCAAACTGCTTCGACAATTCCCGCCATAACCGGACAATTAGCCCAAACGCCACCGTCGAAATAGCTGGCCTTTGCAATCATGTTTTTGACTTTGGCAGCTGAAAAATAGGTCGGTGCTGCTGCAGTTGCCAATGCCACCTCGCTTGCGCTTGTTTCTTTATCGCCAGATCGAAGCGGGTGATGTGGGGTCGTAAAGGTATGACATGCGCCAGAAATCGCGTCATACGCAGGAATAACTAGACGACAGGAAGAATCCTGCAGAGATTTCTTCGTCCCATTGAGAAAGTACGCTGTTTCAAGTTCCTCAAACAAAACCTGTTGAGAGTGCTTGGGACGTACCAAATGACGAAGGCCTTGCCTCCACTTTCCAAAAAACCGGGTGACGGGGAAGATAACTGGACCGCGAGTTCGATAGAACTCGAGCATTTCTAAAGGGGATAGTCCCATACCGAGACCGACAGCAAGAATTCCCCCTGTTGAAGTACCGGCGATCAAATCAAAGTGTCGCGTTATTGGCTCTCCGATTTCCTTTTCCAACGTAGCCAACACCGATGCCGTGTATGCCCCTCTAATGCCACCACCGTCCAAAGCCAAAATACGGAACGACATTCCATCAGTAACTCGCCCATGCACCAAAGGTAGCCGCGATAGTTGGTTGGAAACGACCTCTACAAGTCCGGCCACATCTTCCTGAACAGCAATTGCTGCATTTGTGGCGTAATCGAGGCCATTCTTCAATGAATGGATCAATTCAGGATGGTCTCGAACGACGCCTTGTGCTGCCCCACCGAGCCCGCCTAATAGGAAGCAGGCAAGTCCCCGGTGAATTGCGAGACCCGCTTCAATTGGCACACCAGCACGCCCATTCACCTCCAACCACCACCGACCCCCGACCGCTACAAATGCGTCACAGCGTTCGGATATCCACTTCCTAAGTATCGCAAGACTGTCGTCTCTGGCGTTTTCGCCAGTTGCTTCAGGGGTTTCATACACCGCACACTGTTCTCTCCAATTAACCAAAGGAACTGCGTCAGGATTCTTAGACCAGTACCTAGAGACAACCAGGGTCAAACAATCCTTTCGACCACCCGACTCGATATGCTTCTTCGCTTGATCAAGCAGTACCGGGGTAAAGCTTGGGTGACTGCCATGAACGATATGGCCACCATTACGGAAAACCGTCTCGGCAAATTGGCTAACGAACGTCAAAATGGAATTGCGCTGGGCATCGTTCGCATCGGGAGGCAATGCCCCCGAAAGCCAGATTCGTACTCCGTTAAGCGTGCCTGACATGACGCTTTTCCTAAATAAGAGGAGAGGATGAGGTAGCCATCAACTGCGGCGCAGGGCGGTCCAGTTAAGAGAGCAATTTTTTGAGGTTGTCCCAGTTCCAGGCATATAGGCGGCCGGCATTCGGTACGGGCGTGTAATCACCGTCCTTGTAACCGATGATTTGAACGGTCTTCACACCAGCTTTGCGAGCCATTGCAACCTCTTTGAGTACACCCTGAGCCCGATGGGTCTTGGCCCCAACCATCACGAGAACAATCTCTGCACGAGAGATTGCGGCCGCCGCCTTCTTCTCCCAGTCTCGCTCAGGTGCAGCTTCCTTAAGCGAGTGGTCGATAATTTCAAATGGCGAGTCGTCATTCTTTGACTGACCAATGATGAAGTCTTTTAAGACCCGATCGTTGTCATAGTCAAAGCTCACAAAAACTCGGTTTTTTGCCAATTTTTCCCCCTTTAGCAACGTTTTTGAAGCTGGTCCCGCGACGAGTCCGATCAGCATTCCCACACCAGGCAATATCGAATGCCCAATGGCTGCACCAACACCCGCGGCGATGAGCCCCCCTGATGAAACACAATTACGGTGAGTAGCGCAGTGGTCACCGTCGACAGCATTGTTTAAGCATTTCCGCCCAGATTTTGTCTTCGCCTCACACCGCTTAATCGCACTTCACTATAGTTGAGAGTGGTTAGATAATCACAAGAACAATATCATATATTGGTATATCTCCGGTCTTCTACAGGTATAGCGACTGCACTAATTTTTTTATCTTTTTTCAGAATGCTCGAGTACAAATGAAATCATGGCTGCCGTATGCTCATACTGAGCAATCTCTGCACGGGAGAGAGGTGAATGGCCCCCGGGTTTCGTAGTCCCTGTGGAGTCTGTTTAGTCTCCACAACCAGTCGCTCAGTTTGTAGCGGCTGAAAGGCAGCAATGGCCGATCACCCGTCAAAAAGGGCCTGGCACCCGCCAGGCCTGGTTCATCTCCCCACCGCCCCCTACTGCTCCCAATCCACCGATGCCGCCGCTTCGGGACTCAGCGGCGCGGGTGGGATTTTCGCTTGGGCCAGCCATTTCAGCAGCAGTTCGAAGAGCTTTTCCGGTTGAACCGGCTTGCCGATGTGGTCGTTCATCCCGGCGTCGAGGCAGATCCGGCGGTCCTCGTCGAAGGCGTTGGCGGTCATCGCCAGAATGGGCGTCGCGGCGTAGCCCGGTAGCGCCCGGATGGCCTGGGCGGCCGCCACCCCGTTCATTTTCGGCATCTGCATGTCCATCAAGATCAGGTCGTAGCGGGTGTTTTCCGCCATGGTCACGGCCTGTTCCCCATCCTCGGCCACGTCGACGGCCAGACCGGCGTCTTCGAGCATGCTGCGGGCGACTTCCTGGTTCACCGGCTCGTCCTCGGCCAGGAGGATGTAGGTGCCGGTGTATTCCGCCACCAGGCGGTCCTCGAAAGTGCGCTCCCGGGAGATCGCCGGGGCCGGCGCGGTTTCGGCCACCAGGCCCAGGCGGACGGTGAACCAGAAGGTGCTGCCGGCACCGGGCAGGCTGGTCACGCCGATATCCCCGCCCATGAGCAGGGCGAGGCGCTTGCTGATGGCCAGGCCCAGGCCGGTGCCGCCGTATTTGCGGGTCATGGAACCGTCGGCCTGCTCGAAGGCCTTGAACAGGCGGGCCTGGTCCTCCGGGGAAATGCCGATGCCGGTGTCCGTCACCGCGAAGCGCAGAAGGACGTCGGCGGAGGATTTTTCAACCAGCTGGATGGCCAGGGTGATCTGGCCCCGCTCGGTGAATTTGACCGCGTTGCCCACCAGGTTGATGAGGATCTGGCCCAGGCGCAGCGGGTCGCCTGAGAAGACGAGATGGGCCAGGGCCGGGTCCTGTTCGATATGGAAGCCCAGGTGTTTTTCCGCGATCTTGTGGTTGTTCAGGCTGACCATGTCCTCCAGGACGGTGCCCAGCTTGAAGTGGATGTCCTCCAGGGTCAGGCGCTCGGCCTCGATGCGGGAGATGTCGAGGATGTCGTTGATGACGGCGAGCAGGTGCTGGGAGGCGGTGTCGATGGTCTTGAGCCGGCTGACCAGCCCGGGGTCCTGGGCCTTGCGCAGGGCCAGGCCGGTCATGCCCATGATGGCGTTCATGGGCGTCCGCAGTTCGTGGCTCATATTGGCCAGGAACATGCTCTTGGCGCGGCTGGCGGCTTCCGCCGCGTCCCGGGCGTCGGCCAGTTCCTTGGCCCGCTCGGCCAGGCGCTTGTCGCGGGCGACCACCGCCTCGGCCATGGCCATGAAATTGCGGGCGAGGTCCCCCAGCTCGTCGTGGCGCAGGTCCTGGGCCCGGATCTCGGCGAAGGCCTTGGTCAGGTGGCCGGCTTCCTCCTCGCTGGCGGCGGAACGGAAAACGCGGCTGAGGACCTTGAGGGGGCGGGAAATCGAATTGGCGAAGAACCAGGCAAAGGGAATGATCAGCAGGAAGATGGCCCCGGCGATCAGCCACAGGATGCGCATCACCTGCCAGACCGTGGTTTCGACAAAGGCCTTGGAGTGGAGCGTGGCAATGGCGCCGATGGGTTGCCCATCGCGGTGGAAGAACAGCAGGCACTGGTAGTAGCCCTGGCCGTCGACCTCCACCTCGTTGAGGACAGGCGGCACGGCGGCGGAGGCCGTGGCGGGCAACGCCCCCGACCAGGTCGGGGCGCGGTAGGCAGCCAGGGTGCCGCTGCCGAAGCCCTGCCGGGTGAACACATTGACCGCGGCAGCGGTGGTCCCGGCGATCTTTTCGGCGAAGGATTGATCGAGGAAGCTCACCATCTGGACCAGCCCGAGCTGGGTCGCCTGCGGCTTGCCGCTGGCCTGATCGAATACCTCGCCCATAACGGGAACGTTGGCCTCGATGGCCAGCAAGCCGCCGATGACCGAATAGCGCACGCTTTCCGCCCTGGGCAGGGGCCCGCTGAAGTCGGGCTCCAGCTTTTCCACGGCGCTGCGCCGGAGCAGGTTGCCGCTACTGAACTCTTCGTCCGCATTCAGGCGAGCCACCAGGAATAGGGGCACCGGCCGGCGCTCGACGAAGCCCGCCTGACCGCCCTGGGGGTCGAGCAGGGCGAAGCTGATCAAATTGCCCGCGGCGTTGTAGATGGCGATCCGGGAGGCCTTGGTGACCCGGCCCAGCTTGTAGGTTTCCCGCACCAGTTGCTGGTAGGTGTTGGCCAGGGTCTGGCGATCCACATCGGAGCGGGCGTATTGACTCAGGTACCAGAGGGTCGAGCCCAGGTTCTTCTGGTTGGCCAGTTCCCGGGAGGCCGCCAGCAGCGCCTCCTGGCGGTCCCCCAGGTCGTCCTGGATGAGCTTGGCGGCATTGAGCAGGAAGGCCCGCGACTCGTCCTGGTACTGGTGGCGGATGACCCAGGACACGGTCAGCATGTAGGCCAGGGCCAGGACCGTGCAGATGGCCAGGGCGCCCAGCAGGATGCGGTTGCGCAGGCGGGTGATCTTCATGCCGTCACCCCGCTCATTGCACCGACCCCGGGGCGTAGGACAGCACGGGGGCATATCCTTCCGGGGCGATGGAGGTGTCCAGGGGATAGGCAGCGTAGTTTTTCTGGTCGAGGAGACCGAGGCGGATCAGAATGGTGTGGGGCGGCTTCCTGCTACGGCCTTCGAGGAAACTCACCGCCGCATTGGTCACCACCCGGGCCTGGCTCACCCCCTTGGTGTCCGCCGCCGCGGCAATTTCCCCCTTCTGGACCAGGGTGGCGATTTCCCGGGTGAGGTCGTAGGCGACGAGGCGGACCTTGCCCTGCAAGCCCGCCTGGGCGATCGGCAGGATCGCCGCCGGGGCGCAGCCCGAGCAGCCGATGAGGTAATCCAGCTTCCGGCCATGCTGGGCGAGCATTTCGGCGGCCAGGCGGGACTGGCCGATGCGGTCGCTGTCGCCGTACTTGATGTCCACGATATTGACTTTGAGGTGGGCCTGGCGCGCCGCTTCGCGGGTGCCGTCGACCTCGCCCTTGACCCAGCCGGCGTCCTCGGGGCCAGGCAGCAGGCCGATATTGACGCTTTTCAGGCCGCGCCGCTGGGCATCGGCGATCACCCACCGGGTCGCGTCCTTGCCCATGCTGTTCAGGGAGGTGGTCACCTTGACGGTCAGATCGTCGCTGGTGCTGTCGTTGGCCAGCTCGAAGACGGGAATGCCCAGGGCCCGGACTCGGGCAATGGAGGAATTGTTGCCGTTCAGGCTGAGGGGAGAAAGCACGATGGCGTCGTAGCGGGCGGCCGCCACCTCGTCGGTCTTGTGCAACTGGCCGACCAGATCGTCGTAACCGTCGGCGGGAAAGATATCGACGGCGATGCCCAGGCGCTTGGCCTCGCTGATGACGCCGTAGTTGCAGCCGACCCAGTAGGGATCCTTCAGGTGGGGAAAAAGGTAGGCGATGCGCCAGGGTTTGCTCGCCCGCTCGGTCAGGACATAACGCCCGGCGACCACGCGGCCACTGGCCAGGGCCTGGTCCGCCGTGCCCCGGGGCTGGAGGGGCGGGTAAATCAGGTCGACGGGAACGGCATCGACCTTGGCTTCCTTCGCCGTCTCCCCATGGGCTGCCGTCGCCAGGCAAAGCAGCGCCAGCAGTCCGCTCGCCACCTGCCGGCTTAGCCCCGGGCCTGAACTCCTATCCATTGATCGCCTTTCCCTCGAATGACCGATTCGACAATACCCAAGAATTCAACGCCTGCGTTCCGGCACCAACTATGCGGTGCAAGCACGGCAACTGGCAAGTCACTTTTCCCGCTTTCAAGGACCCAGCCATACCGCCGAAAGGCCGCTGCCAGAAGGCTGACCAGGGATGGACCAGGATCGGTCGGCAAAATTCGGCGGCCGACGGGAGCGCGCCATGCCATCCGGCGGCGCTATCGCCCATTTTTCACCCCAATCGGCATGGCGGGGATCCCCGGAACGGCGCATGATGCCGCCGAGGAATTGGCTCAATCACTCGCGTTTGGGAGGAGACAAGGCATGACGACCAGAATCACCGTCGCGGCAGGCGACATCCGGGTGGGCGATCTCATCTACAACGGCCTAGGCACCAGCAAACACCCCACGGACACCTGGGAACCGATCACCCAGGTCAATTGCGTGGACGGCCTGATCCAGCTGATCACCGGCCGGCTCGACCAGCCCCACGGGGAATTCTGGTACGAGGCGGAGGAATCCGTGGTGGTGATTCGCCATCCGCCCCCCGAGCCCGAGGCCCCGCCGCCCCCACCGCGCAAGAAGCACGGGCACGGCCACTAGCGCGGTCGATCCCGGCGGCTGGGCCAGCCCCGGCCAATTTTGCTATGCTGCCGCTTTTTCGCCGTCGGCCCCACCATCCCGGCCGGCGGAGCCCATACACGGAGCGGCGCACATGGCCTCCCTGCAGGAACAATTTTTGAAAGCCGGCCTGGTCAACAAGAAGAAAGTCAAACAGGCCACCCACGAAAAGAGCAACCAGAAGAAGGTGGAACGCCAGACCGGCACCCAGAGCGTGGACGAAGCGCGCCTGGCCGCCCTCGAAACCCAGC